>NZ_KB898951.1 GCF_000377945.1 Thioalkalivibrio sulfidiphilus | reverse complement strand
CGCACAATCTCAACCGGGAAATGCAGATGCTGTGTCATGAACAGGTCCGCAACACGACTGAGAAGCGCGCGCCGCTGTGGTGTTTCGAACAACTCGGCACCCTGCGGCGCAAACTGATCCAGCGCGCCGGGCGCCTGACAAGACCCCAGGGCGCCTTGACGCTGACCATGAGCGCTAACCCCGCCGTGAAATCCGAGCTGTTGCATTACCTGAATACCTTGAAGCAAGCAGCCTGAAACCTGGTTGCGTCAAATTTATGCAATGATTGGGTAAACACTGACCCTGTGTAAACGGCGAGATATAACCGATGAACCGTCACCGAACATCGGCCGACACCACTTAGAATTTGAGCAACTCTACATAGCGAACCATTACAGGGAGATCATTCATGAAGACCTCGACCAAGATCGTGCTTGCCCTGGCCCTGGGCCTCAGCACGGGCAATGCGGCCGCTGATGGCTTTGCCCTGGGTGCCAAGGTGGGAACCACCGGTCTCGGCCTTGAAGGCACGCTGGGCATGACCGAGACCATCAACCTGCGCGGTGGGGTCTATGGATTGAAATACGGCTATGACTTCGAGGAAGAAGGCATCGACTACCAGGGCGACCTGCAACTGCGCAGCGCCGCCCTGATGGTGGACTGGCACCCCGGCGGTCGCGGCTTCCGGGTCACCGCTGGTGCCTTTGCCAACGGCAACGAGCTGAAGGGTCGCGCCGAAGGCAACCTGGAGATCGGAGAACGCGAATATGATGTGCGCCTCGACGCCACCATTGACTGGAACGACTTCGCCCCCTACCTGGGCATCGGCTATGGCAACGCCGTCCGGGGAGGCCGCGTCTCCTTCGCCCTGGATGCCGGCGTCATGTTCACAGGATCTCCCGATGTCCGTCTTTCCGCCACTGGAGACGGCACGCTGCAGGATACTTTCGAGGATGACCTGCGCCGTGAGGAACAGTCCCTGAAGGATGAACTGAGTGACTTCAAGTTCTATCCGGTCATCAACCTGGGGGTTTCCTACCGCTTCTGAGCAGCGGCACAAACTAAAACACACAAACGGGGGGGCAAATTGCGCCCCCGTTAATGCGAACCCGCATCCTGTCTTGCAGCATTCATTACTGTGTCAGTGTCATCAGAATATCCGCATACCACGCACAATTGAGGCCAAGGGCCTCATCGAGCACCAAGTCCCGGGTGCCCACATCCAGCCGTGCCGAATGCACCCCGAGCAGCATCCAGGGCAGCACGTCGTTTGCTCGTATCGGATTCGTGATACGCATCACCACCGGCGCGCCGCTGGTGCCGCGGTGGGTGCGGGCATCGGTCAGGAAATAGCCCTGACCCTGGAAGCGCAAGCCGAAAGAAGACGCCACAGCAGCCTGGCGCACCACGGGCATGTGGTGCAGGGTGTCGTGAAAGCCCAGGGGAAAGCCCACCACCACCAACGAGGTCCCCACCTCCACCTGGTCGAACTCACCCAGCAGGTGGTCCGGAGTGAAGGCGTTATAGATGACCGTATCGGGCAATGCTGCCCGGTTTATCTCAATCACTGCCACGTCGATCTCGCCGGAGGTGTCCACCGCCTGGCGCCACTGGGGTATGCCGTCCTGGTAGAGCAGTATGGAAAAGCCGGTGGAACGGGCCATGTTGTCCGCGTCGATGTGCAACTCGATCTCGATGCGATCCGGGGTATGGCCGCTGGGTTCATCGTGCATCACGTGACGACTGGTGACCAGGAACAGCCGCCCGTCACGGGCGAAGAAAAAGCCACTGGCGTTGGTAAGCAGTTGCTGTCCGTTGAAGGTGGAGATGCGGGTCGCGCTGAGCAGGATGGATTCGATCATGAAATGCCGCCAGTGGGTCTGATGGGTGAGCCAGGAAGGTCAACGTCGTGTACGACGCCAGAAACGCTCCTTTCACTCTACGACAGATCACACCGTGAAGCCCACTGACCGGAAAAGCCTTCATCTGACGCCGCTAGATGTTCCATTGTTCGCCACACTTCCGGCACTGCACCCGTATCCACCCTCCCCCCGGGTCCCGCGGCCCGCTGCCGGCACCCTCGGCGGCCGAATCGACGCCGTAGGTCTGCACATCAAATTTCCCGTAGGCATTGCACTGGGGACACCGGGCCCGCTCGGAACGTTGCCAGGCGCGAACGATGTTGATCACGTAACGGTTCAGACCAAAGAAACCCAGGAGCGCACCGCCGATCATCAGGCCATAGCGTTGCATCCATTCCCAGGCAGTGGTCGGGTCGCTGAAGGCCTCCATGCCGATGGGAATGAGCAGCAGGCCCAGTAAGCAGGTGACCAGGTGCAGGTGGGCCACGATGAGCGTGCGTTCGTGCCAGCGGACAAAACCCAGGCGGCGGATACCCTCCGCCACCTGGGCAGTGTTGTCGTGGGTGTCCGGCATGTGGAGAACCCGAATCGGTGAAGAACTTCACCTGTGTATAGTCGACCCTGTGAAAAACACAGCCACCGGCTTGATCACGCCTTGCTTTCTCGCCCAACCGCAGGGTATAGCGTTCCCCAGCCCCGCTCTCTCATGTCCTTGTAATAGAAGAAGTACCTGCACGTCTCCGGCACATATCCAAATCGAAGCACGATTGAGGATGCCATTGAGATCATGAACAAAATCCAGCATATTTCGATACGCGCCATTGCGGCGCATCCACCAGGACGCCATGCCTCGCCATAAAGGGATTTTCATGACAACACAACCTATCCGCACCCTGCTCCTGCTCCTGATCCTGACCCTCGTCACGCCCGCGCTCGCCCTCGCGCAGCCGGCGGCCTGGTCCGACTGGCGTCACGGTGCGGCCGGCCATACCCTCGCGCTGTCCGACGCGCAACGCTCAGAACAACCCCTGGTGGTGTACTTCCACACCGACTGGTGCCCCTGGTGCCGCCAGCTCAATGAGCGCTACCTGCGCAACGGCGCGGTGCGCAGCACGCTCTCAAGCATGCAGAAGGTGGAGATCAACCCGGAACGGGGCCCCCAGGAGATGGCCCTGTTCAGACAATACGGCGGTACCGGCTATCCCTCCTTCTACGTGCTGGTGCCGGCCAGTGGCGAAGCCCCGGTCAGACTCTCCCCCTTCCGGGGCGGCAGCGAGGATTCTCTCGCTGCATTCGCCGAGCGCATCGAGGCAGCGGCCACTCAGCACTACAACCGTTGGGCCTTCCGGCTGCACCAGGAGGGTCATGACGCCCGCAGCCTGGCGGTGGTGGAAAAATCCCTGGCCTACAACCCGCGCAACGCCTATGCCCACTACCTGAGAGGCCTGATCCATCACAAGGCGGGAGATCGGCAGCGGGACCTGGGCCTACTGCGCGAGGCGAAGGCCGCCTACGAACGGGCACTGTCCCTGGATCCGGGGCATCAGGGCAGCCAAAGGGGATTCGAGGCCTTGCGAAACCTTTAGGGCAGTCCCGTGATCAGGGCCATGCGATCATCAGCTCGCGAAGCTCAGCCACCATGGGAGACAACAGCCAGCCCAGTGCTGCGCAGTTGAGCAGGATGGACAAAGACTTCCTTGCCCCCCGCGTTCGGCCTGATGAAGCCGAAACCGCGATCATCCTTCCAGTCATGAATTCTTCCCTTTGCGCGCATCGTCCTGTTTCCTGATCCGGCCTCATCAGCTTTGTAGTCGTCATAGGGCGGGCCGTGCCCGCCGTTAGCCGCAGGTTCATGGTCAGCAGGCGGCCACGGGCCGCCCTATAAGCTAGTGAGACAGGCCGAGCGACCACAAACCTTCGCTGACTCCGGGCTACTCCTCCATCGCCCCCGTGCCCGCATCCTCGACCGCCGCGATCTCCGCCAGCACCATGGTCGCGTAGCCACCCGGAGGCAGCTCGAACGCCAGCACCAGGGTTTCCTCGTCGAGCCATTGATGGCTCAAGCCGTTCACCCGCATGCGCAGTGCGCGCCGCTCCTGTTTGAGCCCGGCCCGAGCGAGACCTTGGGCGAACACCGGCTCAGCCTCCGCCACCGCCTGCTCAAGTGCAGCCACTTCGCCGCGGGTCGCCAGCGCCCCCTTGCCCCACAGGGGTCCGCTGGGATGCACGTCGCCGATGCGAAGCCGCTCTTCCAGGGCCGCGTCCACGGCCTCGGCCAGGAAATGGCTGCGGCTGCCATCCAGGATCATCACGTCCCCGGGCAGGGCCCGGCACCAGTTGCCCTGTTCCACGCGACGGGCAAGCACCCGGTTGAACAGTTCGGAGCGGGCGGCGGAGAGATAAAGACCGGCCAGCTTCCTGTCGCGCACCCGCATCTTGCCCTCGAACATGGCGCGGGCCTTGTCCAGGTTGGCGCCCTCCCGGCCGAAGCGCTGCGGGCCGAAGTAGTTGGGTACGCCGTGGCTGCGGATCTGCTCGAGGCGCTGTTCCAGACCGGCTCGATCGCCACGGCATTCGCGCAGGGTCAGGCGAAAGCGGTTGCCCAGGAGGTAGCCGGTCTTGAGCTTGCGGCTGTGACGTACTGAGCGCAGGACCCTGAACTCGGGGCCGAGCTGCGCGGACCAGTCGGGGGCGTCCTTGCCGGGGAGCTGGACGCTGAACCACTGGGTGGTGACGGCGTGGCGGTCCTTGAGACCGGCATAGCCCACGGCGCTGCGGGAAACGTTGGCTGCACGGGCCAGGCAACGGGCGGCGTGTTCGGTGTTGCAGCCGGTCTTCTCCAGCAACACCCACACATGCTCACCCCGGCCATCGGGATCGGCGGCGGAGAGCTCCTCGACGATGAAGTCCTCTGGGCGGGTGCGGATGCGGGCCTCGAAGAGCGGCGGCGCGGTGGGATGCGTAAAAGACTGGCCGCAGGGACGCGAAGGCGCAGAGGAAGAATCGGATGGATCTGTCATGAATAGGCTAAGTCTTGTGAAGGGATTGCCGCAGAGACGCGGAGACGCGGAGGACATCTGGATGGGGTTCTCTCACGCCATTGTCTCCGCGACTCTGCGCCTCTGCGGCAGAAGTCAGGTTTTCGGCTTCTCAGCCACCTTGTCCCGCAGGTACACCGGCAGGGCCTGCTCGGCAGGCACGGCCAGGCCGGCGGCGAAGTCGCGCACGGCGAGGCGGGCCACCTCGGCGGCGGCGGGATACGGGGATGAATCAATGTCGCTGACGCGGCCACCCAGGCGGGTACGCAGCGCCTGTTCGTAACCCCCCCAGCCGGAACCCACGCAGCGCCAGCCCTGGCCTTCGGGCACCGGCACCGCATCGGGGGCAACCACCTGCTCGGGACCGGCGGGGACGGCGAGTCCTTCCGAGTCTGCCTCGAAGGCAGCCCAGTAGACCTCCCCCATGCGGGCGTCCAGGGCCGCGAGCACCCGCGTCGCGCCGGCGTCGAGGCCCTGCTGGGCGAGTGCGGCGAGCGTCGAGACCGGCACCACGGGGAGATCCGCGCCGAAGGCGGCGCCCTGGATCACGGCGGCGGCGATGCGCACGCCGGTGAAGGCGCCGGGTCCGCGTCCGAAGGCGAGCGCATCCAGGTCCGCCAGTCGCACGCCGGCCTCGGCCAGCAGTGCGTCCATCATGGGCAGGATCAGACGGGTGTGTTCCCGGGGCGCCATCTCGAAACGGCTGGTGAGCGCGCCGTCCAGCCACAGGGCGGCGGAACAGGCCTCGGTGGCGGTCTCAATGCTCAGTAGTTTCATAGGGGGCCAGCGACCTCGTCGAATTCGGGTTCCTCGGTCATCAGGAAACTGGCCACCTCGGCCAGGTTGTCCAGCCTGGGGATGGGCGGCAGGCTGCTGATGAACAGCCGGCCGTAGGCCTTGGTGCGGATGCGCGGATCACAGAGCATGAGCACGCCCCGGTCGGTGACGTCGCGGATCAGGCGCCCGACGCCCTGCTTGAGGCTCAGCACCGCCTGGGGCAGCTGGTAGTCCATGAAGGGATTGCCGCCGGCGTCGCGGATGGCCTGCAGGCGGGCCTCCAGCAGCGGGTCGTCGGGGGCGGCGAAGGGCAGCTTGTCGATGATCACGCAGGAGAGCGCACGACCGCGCACGTCCACCCCTTCCCAGAAACTGTGGGCGCCCAGCAGCACAGCGTCCCCGGCCGCGCGGAAGCGCGCCAGCAGTTCGTCCCGGGGGGCGGTGCCCTGCACCAGCAGTTCGCGCTCGAGGCGGCCTTCCAGCAGTTGTGCCGCCTCGCGCAGGGCACGGTGGCTGGTGAACAGCATGAAGGTGCCGCCGGGGTTGGCCTCGATCACCGGCAATGCGGCCTCCACCACGGCGGCGGTGTGGTTCGGGGCGTTGGGCTGGGGCATGTTGGCAGGCAGGTACAGGCGCGCGTTGCGACTGTAGTCGAAAGGGCTGTCTAGCATCAGGGTCTCGGCCTGCTCCAGGCCCAGGCGGCCGGTGAAGTGCTCGAAGCGTCCGCCCACGGACAGGGTCGCCGAGGCGAAGATCCAGGCGCTGGGATAGGCGCGCATGCGCTCGCCGAAACGCTCGGCCACGTTGAGCGGCGTGGCGTGCAGGGCGAAGGCGCGGGTGAAGGTCTCCACCCAGCGCACGGTGTCGGGCTCGGGCTTCATGAAGGCCAGCAGGCGGGCGCGCAGGGTGTTGGCCCGGCGGGCGCACTGTTCCAGGCCCTTGCCCCGGTCGGCGGCGGTGTCCAGCCACATGACCAGGGTCTCCAGGCGCGCCACCAGGGTGTCCATGGCCCCGCTGATCCGGGTGTCCTGCTCGTGGCGGGTCCAGGGGCTGCGGCCGCTGGCCGCGCCCAGCTCGCTGCGCAGGGCGGCCACCGCCACCGACAGTGCGTCGGCGGCATCGCGCAGGTCGCCCATGTCCGAGGCCTCGCGCAGTTGTTCGGCCACCGCGTCCCGGGCCAGGTCCAGCAGCTGGCGGCTGCCCACGGAACGGCCGAAGAAGGCGGAGGCCACGTCCGGCAGCTGATGGGCCTCATCCAGCACGAAGGCGTCGGCGGAGGGCAGGATCTCGCCGAAGCCCTCCTCCTTGAGGGTCAGGTCCGCCATCAGCAGGTGGTGATTGATGACCACCAGGTCCGCCTCCTGCGCCTCGCGCCGGGCGCGCACCACGAAGCAGTCCTCGTACTCGGGACAGTCCTGGCCCAGGCAGTTGTCGGGGGTGGAGGTGACCTGGGGCCAGAGGGGGGAATCCTCGGGGATGCCGGAGAGTTCGCCGATGTCGCCGCGCAGGGTGCGCGAGACCCAGCGCACCACGCGCAGCAGCTGCTCGGTCTGCGCGGCGCCGAGGCGGCCGTCCTCACGGGCCAGGTCCAGGCGATGGCGACACAGATAGTTGGAACGGCCCTTGAGCAGGGCGACCCGGGGCACCCGTCCGAGGCCCGCACCGACCAGGGCGTCGCGCACGAAGGGCAGATCCTTCTGGAACAGCTGGTCCTGGAGGTTCTTCGTGCCGGTGGAGAGGATGGTGCGCCGGCCGTCCATGAGTACCGGCACCAGGTAGCCGAAGGTCTTGCCCACGCCGGTACCCGCCTCCACCACCAGGGCCTGGCGCACCTCCAGGGCGCGCTCCACCGCCGCGGCCATCTGCTGCTGGGCGGCGCGGGGACGGAAGTTCTTCAGGGTCTCGGCCAGGGGGCCGTCGGGGCCCAGGACCTCGGAGGCGCTGGGGTTCATCCGGGCTCGCCGGAGAGCTGGTTGGCGCGGGCGTCCGCCTCGCGGGCACCGGCGGCGTTGCCAGCCATGCGCCGGGCCTCGGCGATGATGCGCCAGTTGCGGGCCATCAGGGCACGGTCGCCCCGGGCCAGGCCGTTGGAGCGCACAGCCATGGCCTCGGCCTGGGCGGGCTGGCCCTGCTGCAGACGCACCACGGCGAGACGTTGCCACAGGCGCGGATCGCGGGCATCGATGCGCAGCGCCCGTTCCAGGGTGGCGGCGGCCGCGTCGGGGTTGCCGGCGACCAGCTGGCGGTCCGCCTCGCCCATGAGCGCCACCACCGCGTCGGAGCCGGTCGCGCGGCTGTCGGCAGGCGCGGGGTCCCGGGCGATGGCAGGGCGGGCGTCGGGGGCGGGCAACGGCGCTGCGACGCCCTCCTCCACGAGCCCGGGTTCTCCCGCCGTGGGGCGGGTGGCCTGGGGCGGCGCACAGGCGGCAAGGAGCATGACCGCCACCAGGGCGGGCACCGGACGCAGGAATCGTTGCATTACTCGAACAGCCCTCTGAACCAGCGGAAGGATCGCCGCACCGCGGCCGGGACCCCCTCGGCGCAGGGGGACATCCCCGCGGGTGCCGAACCTTCGATGAACGGCATCCACTGGGCGCCCTCGCAGCCTTCCACGGCACGCAGGCCGTTGGCGGGGTCGATCAGCAGCCATTCTACGCCATCGGGCCGGATGGGCTCCAAGCCGCGGCGGCTGATGTCCTTCATCAGATCCGCCCACACGGGCAGCGCACCGGATGAGCCGGTCAGGCCCATGGGGGCGTTGTCGTCCCGGCCCACCCAGACCACGGACAGGTAGTCCCCGGCGTAGCCGGCGAACCAGGCGTCGCGGTTGTCGTCGGTGGTGCCGGTCTTGCCCGCCACCGGCAGGTCCTCGGGCAGCAGGCTGCGCAGGCTCGCACCGGTGCCGCGCCGGGTGACCTCGTGCAGGGCGGCGGTCACCAGGTACACGGCGGCCGGGTCGGCCGCCTGGCGCAGGTCCAGGGCATAGCGGCTGAGCAGCTGGCCGTTGGCGTCCATGACCTCGCGGATGGCCCGGGGCGGGGTCTCGAAACCGCCCGCGGCCAGGGACTGGTACATGTGGGTCATCTCCAGGGGCGTGAGCTCCACGGCCCCCAGCAGCAGGGAGGGATAGGGGCGCAGGTTGCGGCTCACGCCCAGGCGCTGCATCTGCTGGATGACGGCATTGAGCCCCACCTCCAGGCCCAGGCGCGCGGTGGCGATGTTGTAGGAGTGCACCAGGGCGTCCAGGGCCGTCACCATGCCGTGGTACTCCCGGTCGTAGTTGCGCGGGCTCCACTCGGTGCCGTCGTCCAGGGTCAGGGTCAGCGGACCGTCGTCCAGGAGGGTGGCCAGCGTGTACTGGCGGGGGCGCGACAGGGCGGCGAGGTAGACCGCCGGTTTGACCAGGGAGCCCACGGGGCGGCGGGCGTTCAGCGCCCGGTTGAAGCCGGCGTTGCGCGGGTTGCGGTCGCCCACCACGGCGAGCACCTCGCCGTTGTCCACGGCGCTGACCACGGCACCCGCCTGCAGGCTGCCCGCCTCGATGCCCCGGGCGCGCTCGATCTGGGCGAGGCGCCGGGCCACGGCGGCCTCGGTGGCCAGCTGGATGCTCGGGTCCAGGGTGGTGAAGATCAGCAGGCCCTCGGTCTGCAGGTCCTGCTCCCGGTAGTCCCGGCGCAGCTGTTCGCGCACCAGGTCCAGGAAGGCGGGAAACGGCGTGATGCCCGAGGGCGGACGGGCGCCCACGCCCAGGGGACGCGCCTTGGCCCGGGCGACCACCTCCCGCTCCAGTCCGCCCTGGGCCTCGAGGATGTCCAGCACCAGGTCGCGCCGGGCCTGGGCGCGCTCGGCGCGGCGGCGCGGGTCGTAGAAGGAAGGCCCGCGCACCAGGGCCACCAGCAGGGCGATCTGTTCGGGATGCAGTTCGTCCAGGCGGCGCTGGAAGTAGAACTGGCTGGCCAGGCCGAAGCCGTGGATGGCCCGGTCACCGTCCTGGCCCAGGTAGACCTCGTTGAGATAGGCCTCCAGGATCTCGTCCTTCTCGTAACGCCATTCCAGCAGCAGGGCCATGATGGCCTCGTTGAACTTGCGCCGCAGGGTGCGATCCTGGGTGAGGAAGTAATTCTTCACCAGCTGCTGGGTGAGCGTGCTGCCGCCCTGCACCGTGCGTCCGGCGCGCAAGTTGGCCCAGGCGGCCCGGGCGATGGCGGAGAAGTCCAGACCGTGGTGTTCGTAGAACTTGCGGTCCTCCACGGCGATCAGTGCACTGACCAGCAGGGGCGGCACCTCGTCCAGGCGCACCAGCACCCGGTCCTCGCCGTGGCGCGGGTAGATGTTGGCGATCAGGGCCGGCTCCAGGCGCACCAGGGCGGCGGGGCGGCCGGTCTCCAGTTCCGTCACGGCGGCCACCTGGCCGTCGCGCAGCTCCACGCTCAGGCGACGGGGCGGCTCGGCACCGTCGGCAAAGGGGAAGCCCCGGGTGCTGAGGATCAGGCGCCCGCCCTGCTCCCTAAATTCGCCGCTGCGGATGGCATCGCCGCGGCGGTAGTGCAGCAGTTCCAGTTCCCGGGTGAGTTGGGCGCGATCCAGCTCCCGTCCCGGGTAGATCTCCAGGGGCCGGGCGAACACCCGCGCCGGCAGGGACCAGCGCTTGCCCTCGAACTGGCTGCGGATCTCGTAGTCGAGGTACGCGGTGTATCCGCCCAGGCCCAGCAGGCCCACGAGCATGACCAGGAACAGCCCCCGCCAGAGGCGCAGGGGCTTGCGGGATGAGCTGCGGCGGCGGGACCTGGCCGGACGGCGGGCGGAGGATTTCTTGCTGGGTTTGCGGCGTGCCATGGGGCCCGGATTCTACAGGTTTTTCGGTGGCTTGATCCGTGCACCCGTAGCAGTGGGGTGATGCGTTACCATGGGGGGCCTATCCTGGGAAATCCCCAAAAGCCTCAACGCAAAGGCGCAAAGACGCAATGGCCGCAAAAATGCAATTCGATCAATCACTTTGTGCCTTTGCGTTGCATCCCCGAGCTACATGACATGACTTCCATGGACGCACAGACAGAGATCCAGCGGCGACTCATCGAGGCGCTCCAGCGCCCCGAGCACTATCCCCATCCGGTGGACTCTGTGGAATGCATCGAGACCCACATCTCCTGGGTGCTGCTGGCGGGCGACTACGCGTACAAGTTCAAGAAGCCCCTGGACCTGGGCTTCCTGGATTTCTCCACCCTGGAGCGGCGACGCTTTTTCTGCGAGGAGGAACTGCGCATCAACCGGCGCCTGGCCCCGGACCTGTACCAGGCGGTGGTGGGTTTCTCGGGCGACCCGGACCACCCGTCATTCAACGGCCAGGAGCAGGCGTTCGAATACGCCGTGCGCATGGCACGCTTCGACCGGGACCGGCAACTGGACGCGCTGCTCGAGCGCAACGCCCTGCCCCTGGCATGGATGGACGAACTGGCCGACTGCGTGGCGGACTTCCATGGCCGCATTCCGAGTGCTACTCCGGATGATGCCCACGGCACCCCCGAAGCGGTGCTGGCGCCCATGACGGAGAACTTCAGGCAACTGCGCCCACTCGTGAACACCAAGGATCGCCTGGCACAGCTGGACCGGCTGGAGGCCTGGACCCTCGAGCACCACCGGGCGCTCTCCGCGACGCTGGATGAACGCCACCGACAGGGCTTCGTGCGCGAGTGCCACGGCGACATGCACCTGGGCAACATGGCCCACATCGACGGGCACCTGCTCATCTTCGACGGCATCGAGTTCAGCGAGGCCCTGCGCTGGATCGACATCATCAGCGAGGTGGCCTTCGTCACTATGGACCTGATGGACCGGGGCGCGCCGAGCCATGCCAATCGTTTCCTCAACGCCTGGCTGGAGCGCAGCGGCGATTACTCCGGCCTGACGCTGCTGCGCTTCTACCAGGTGTACCGCGCCATGGTGCGCGCCAAGGTGAGCGGCATCCGCCTGGGCCAGGCGGGCATCGGTGATGCCGAACGCGCGCAGGCGGAGGCCCGCTGCCATGGCTACCTGGACCTGGCCGAACGCCTGACCCGGCCCGCGCGCCCGGTCCTGTTCATCAACCACGGCCTCTCCGGCTCCGGCAAGACCACCGCCAGCCAGCCGCTGGTGGAGCAGCTTGGCCTCATCCGCATCCGCTCCGACGTGGAACGCAAGCGCCTCGCCGGCATGGACAGCCGGGAACGGGATCTGGGCGGCGTAGGCAGCGGGATCTATTCCAGCGAGATGGGGGAACGCACCTATGCGCGGCTCGAAGGGCTCGCGACGGCTGTGCTCGGCGCGGGGTTTTCCGTGATCGTCGATGCGACCTTTCTCAAGCGCGCGCAGCGGGACCGGTTCGCTTCACTGGCCAGGCATCTGGGCGTGCCTTTCCACGTCCTGGATTACCAGGCGCCGGAGGACGTGTTGCGGGCGCGCATCCGGGCGCGAAAGGCGGCGGACCGGGATGCCTCCGATGCGGGCATCGAGGTGCTGGAGCATCAGCTGGCCAGTGCGCAGGCCCTGGGCGCGGATGAACCGGTGATGGTGATCGACACGCAGACGGATGTGCCGGTTGAGGCCATCGGGCGGCTCATGGCCTGAAAGGTCTTGCTTTGCGTAGGGCGGCGACCTCGCCGCGAACAGCGACTTGCGGTTGAACCCCTTTCGGCCCGGGGTCGGGCCTCCTACGAGATGTGCAAGTCTGACCTCACATACCCATCTGCATCGACCTAAGCGATCACCACCCGATTCCTGCCCAGCGCCTTCGCCTGGTAAAGCCGCTCATCCGCCGTGTGGGTCAGCGACTTCATGTCCGCGCCGTCCGGCCCCAGCTGCGCGCAGCCCACACTGACGGTGACATGCAGCAGTGCCTCCTGGGTCCAGGCCTGCTGCTCGCGCAGCTGCGCCATCATGTCCATCTGGCTGTAGATCGTGGAAAAGGACCGGGTGGTGTGGAACGCCTGTACGATGCCGTAGCTGAGCATGAAGAAACCGGCCGCAAAGATGCCATGACCCAGCCACCACAGGTGGTTCCAGGGGGTGGCGAGCAGGAATGCCAGGGAGGCCCGGGCAAAGGCCGCCAGGGAGACCATGTAGACGGTCATCAGGGGAGAACGGGTGCGCCACACCGCCATGACCAGGATGCCCGCCAGGGACAGCAGCATGGCGCCGGTCTCCAGACCCACCAGCACCGGGCGAGCGTGTTCCCAGGGCCAGCCAGCGCAGGAAGACCTCGGCCGAGGCACGGTAGCAGCGCCAGGTGACGTAGGTGGCGAAGGCGCTCGGGGCGATGGCAATGCCGATGGCCACCTCGTGGAACAGGTGGTGCTCGAAGCGCAGCGCCGGGTCCTGGAAGCTGTAGACGTAGGCGATGGCGATGATTCGAGGGTGCAACTACCCCATTACGGGTATCAAACTGGTCCCCCTTCGAGTCCATACTGTGGTCCCAGAGCGAACCCCAAAGGACATCCCCATGACCGATCGCGACGACGACCACGCCGAACTGACCAAGGAACAGAAGATCCTGCGCATCATGCAGTCGGTGCTCACCGACGTGGCCCGGGACACCCATGCGCCACCCGGTATGAAGCATCCCCTGAGTGACAAGACCATCCAGAACATCCGCGACTGCCTGAGCCTGATCACGGCGCGTCAGCAGGAACTGGCCGAGGCCCTGGGGCAAGACATGAACATGCGCCCCCGCTACGCGGATGAACCGAGAAAGACCGACACGGTGGTGCCCATCAACATTGATGCCCTGCGCAAGAAACCGGAGTCGTGACAGCGGTCTCGAATCCGTCCGGTTCCGTCGGGGCCTGCTTGGTACATCCGCCCGCCCCTGGGCTATGATCCGGATATCATCTCATCGTCCGGAGTCCTTGATGCGCCCTCGTTCCCGTCTTGCCGTCCCTGCTCTCAGCCTGGCTCTTGGGCTGGCCGTCGCCAGCACCAGCCCCACACTGCTGGCGGACATGACCCTGCACTTCACAGACTCCGACGGCGCCACCGGCAGCCGCCTCATGATCAAGGGCGAGCTGGTGCGCATGGAGGAACAGGCGGAAGACGGCAGCGTCATCTACAGCCTCTACGACAGCCGCAAGCGCACCCTCACCATGGTCATCGACGAGGAGCAGAGCTACAGCGAGTTGACCGAGGCAGGGCTCAAGGCACAGGCCGGTGAGATGCGCGCCGTGCAGCAGGAGTTCGTGCAGCAGATGCGCGAACAGATGGCCCAGATGCCCCCCGAGATGCGTCAGCAGATGGAGCAGCAACTGATCCAGATGGGCTTTGACCCTGCCGTCATGGCCGGCAGCGAGGCACCGATCCGGGACTCCTCCTCGCTCACCACCCGCAAGACCGGAGAGACGAGCACCATCAACGGTGTACGCTGCGATCACATGGAGGTGCTGCTGGAGGGCAGGGTCACCAACCAGATCTGCGTCGCGCCCCCCGATCGCATCGGCATGAGCCGCGCTGACTTCGCCACCCTGAAAAACCTGTTCGAGTTCATGCAGAGCCTGTCCGACATCGCCCTGTCCATGGGCGGCCCGGCGGCCGCCGAAATCGGCGCCGAGATGCTGCCGGTGGTGGACGGCATCCCGGTGCAGGTCAGGAACATGGCGGACGGGTCCACGGTCACCCTGGTCTCAAGTTCCGGCGAGCGACTCTCCGCGGATCTGTTCAGGATCCCGGAAGGCTACCAGCCGGTGGCCCCGTTCTGAGATGGCACCGCCGGTGCTCAAAAGGCTGACAGGTGTCGGGCGTCTCGCCGCAGCCCTGCTGCTGGCCAGCCTGCTCGGCGCCTGCGCCAGCACCGCGCCGCAGCGCCCTGTCGCGAGCCTGCCTCCTGTGCTGCCGGATCAAACCAGTCTTCACCCGGCCCGGGTGCAGGTGATCAACACCGCGCTGGCGCAACTGGGCACACCCTATCGATTTGGTGGCGACACCCCCCGGGGCTTCGATTGCAGCGGCCTGGTCCAGTATGCCCACCAGGCGGCACGCATCCCCGTGCCTCGGCAGACCGGCGATCAGGCCGCCCACGCACGCCCGGTACCGGCCCAGGCCCGGCAGCCGGGAGATCTGCTGTTCTTTCGCATCAACGACAACAAGCCCTCCCACGTGAGCATCTACCTGGGCAACGGCCAGTTCGTGCACGCCCCCTCCTCCGGCGGCCACGTGAGCATCGAGCGCCTGGACAATCCCTACTGGGCACCCCGCCTGCTGCACGTGGGCCATTACTTTCCGGACTGATCCCGCCAGCAAACGGTTAAACTACCGGGATCAGCGTGACCGGAACCCTCCAGGTTCGACACGTTCCAACGCTTCATAACCCCACAAAAAAACCTGCATTCCGGAGTCACCATGAAATCCAGAATCCTCATCGCCCTCGCCGCCTGCCTGTGCCTGTTCTCCCAGGCTTCCCTCGCCAAGGAACCGCTGCTGGAGACCGAGCACATGCGCGTCTACAGCATCGAAGGGGAGTTCGCCACCTACCGCGAGGCCCTGGAGATGGCCATCACCAACCGCGGCATCGTGATCAACAACGTGGCCTACATCGGCAACATGCTCAAGCGCACCGCCGCCGACGTGGGCGGCAAGCCCCTGTACCAGGAAGGCGAGGCCCTGGAGTTCTGCAGCGCGGTGATCTCCCGGCGCATGATGGAGGCGGACATCCACAACATCGTGTTCTGCCCCTACATCGTGGCGGTCTACGTCACCGAGGCGGAGCCGAACACGGTCTACGTCTCCTACCGTCGTCCCATTCCCGTGGGTGACGATGCCTCCAGGGAAAGTCTGATGGCCGTGGAGGAACTGCTGGAGGAGATCGTTCAGGAGACCCTGGACGCCTTCTGACGGCAAGATATAGAGGGACTGAAGCACAGTACAGTCTCTGTCCCTTGTTGAGTGACGCAGCCACACTCACGAACCCCGCCATACGGCGGGGTTCGTTTTTTCACTCAGTTCGCGCCAGACGGACTCGAATCAACACCTTCCAGGCCATGCAGATACAGGATCTGGCTGGCATGCACGAACGGCGTCTCCACCAGGTTGCGGGTCAGGCTGGATGGTGCGCGGCTCGACCGCTCACTGAGCCCCTGATGCTCCACCTGGTCCAGGATGCGGGCGGTCGTGCGCTTCAGGCTCGCGCTGGTGGACGGCAGGGGCGTGTCTTCGAGGTGCACCAGGCGCGGCGCGCCGGGCAGCACCGGCTGACGGCTGGGACGCCAGCCATCGTCGTTGTGGAACAGCTGCCAGGCACGCTCAGCAACCAGGCTCGCCTGAGACCAGACCTTCTCATCACCCGTAAACGCCGCCCAGTCCGCGAGACCGCGGGCCACAAAAGCGTAGTCTTCCAGCTCGCCCTCGCCCACCGGCGCGCCCGCGGCGTCCAGGGCCCTGGGCAGGCCGCCGTCGCGCCACATGGCGGAGATCATGCGTGCATGCAGGGCGGCGCCGGCCTCGGCGGCGCGCCGGTCGTGGGGGGCCGCCGCCGCCAGGGCCGAGAGGGTCAGGCCGTTCCAGGCCACCACCACCTTGTCATCCACCGGCAGCACCCGTGAGGCCCGGGCCTCCATCAGCTGGCTGCGCGCCTGCTCCAGCAGTGCCTCGACCCGGTCCTGTTCCATGCCAAGCAGTTCGGCCACCTGGGTCGCGCTGCGCGCAACGATGGGCAGGTGGCCATGTTCGAGGATCGGCGTGGTGTCGAAACCCCAGGCGGGCTGCACCACCTGCCAGGCCTCGTAGCCGATGATCCCGCGCACCTCTTCCGGCGACCACAGGTAGTAGCCGCCCTCCACGTCCTGGTCGTCCACGGCGGACAGGCTGGCCACGTAATCTCCACGGCCCGTGGCCATGCCATCGATCATGAAATGCACCGTATCGAGGGCCACCCGTCGGTAGTCCTCGCGCCCGAAGACCTCGGCGGCGCGCAGATAGACCTCGGCCAGCAGGGCGTTGTCGTAGAGCATCTTCTCGAAGTGCGGCACCTGCCAGCCCGGATCCTCGGTGTAGCGGTAGAAACCGCCGCCCAGATGATCCCGCAGCCCCTGGCTCGCCATGGTGTCCAGGGTGACCGTCAGAAACTCGTCCAGCCAGGGCTCGTCGCGCAACTGGCGCGCCTCCAGCAGGGCCAGCAGCTGCGCCGCCTGGGGGAACTTGCTCTGGTTGCCGAAGCCGCCGCTCATCTTGTCGGCCAGGCCGCGACTGGCGTTGATGAAGCGGTCCAGCAGTTCGTCCACGTTGATGCCCTGCACCGGGGCCTGCCGGGCCCGTTCCAGCTGCGCCAGTTCCAGGGCCGCCTGGCGGGTGATCTCGCGCAGGTTGTCCTTGTCGGACATCCAGTGGGCGTGGACCCGTTCCATGAAACCGTCGAACTCATCGGGGGGCATGTAGACGATGCCCACCAGCGGATAACCATCGGGGGTGAGGACCACGTTCAGGGGCCAGCCGCCGAAACCGCGGGTCACCTGCACGAAGTTCATCAGGCGCGCGTCCAGGGCCGCGTCCAGCTCACGGTCCACCTTCACGGGCACGAAACCGGCGTTGATGCGCGCGGCGATGCCCTCGTTCTTGAAGCTCTCCCGCTGCATCACGTGGCACCAGTGGCAGGAGAAGTAGCCCACGGACACGAACATGAGCCGGTCGCTCTCCCGCGCCAGTTCCAGGGTGGCGTCCTCCCAGGCCTGCCAGAGCACCGGGTCGTCCTGGTGCAGGCGCAGGTAAGGCGACGGGCTCTCGGCCATGCGGTTTTCCATGCCCAGGGTCTCGGCCTGGGCCGGCAGGGCGACGAGCGCCAGGGACAGCAGGGCGGACAGGGCAAGAAACAGGGGTCGGACGGTATTCATGCACACTCCTCGGTGGTCCTGTGGTGGCACGAGGACGTGGCTCGCGCCTGTATGTGTTGTTCTATCAGTAAACCGACGCGCCAGACGGCCGGATCCTTCCCGCACTGCGGGCAGCGGGGCCTACGGTTGATTGTGGTCGCACGACCTGTCTCACGCCGCCGGCTTCCAGGAGAAACATAAGGCGGGCCGTGCCCGCCTGCTGACCGCGACACTGCGGCTGACGGCGGCCACGGGCCGCCCTACGCGCGATAGAGGCGTACACAGAGCTGTCGGCCGCCCTGATGCGGCATCCGGCCAGGGTTCACACCGCGGACAGTTTACGCCGCAAGGCTCGCAGCAGCGCGCCGAATACCGGGATGCGATCATAGATCGCTGCCGCCGGGTCCCAGTAATCCACGTGCTCCACCACCCGGCCCGCCTCGTCGAACATCACGCGGCTCATGCCGTCCACGTCCAGGGCCATGCGCCGCCCGGCGGCAGGGCCGTCGGTGAAGCGCCAGCGGATGAAGGCGGTCTGCCCGCTCAGGGCCCACTCCCGCACCTCGAAGCGGGGCGCCGGACAGACCCTGTACATGTGCTCGAACACCGCGCGGATGGCGGGCACGCCGGTCACGTCGTTGAACGGGTCCTTGAAGCAGGCATCGGGGGCGAACAGTTCAACGAGCCTGTCCAGGGATTGCGGCGTCAGGGTGGCGAAGAACTCCGCATAGTCCTGGACCCGCTCGGCGAGATCCACGGGGCCGTTCATGCCGACACCATGCGCCGGGCGATGCGCAGGTAGAGGCCGTTGGGCAACAGCCTCAGCAGGCCCATCATCAGGGCGAAACGCCAGGGAAAGCGGATCTCGAAGGCATCCTTGTGCAATCCCTTCATGATGGCCTCTGCGGCCTGTTCCGTAGTCATGAGGAAGGGCATCTCGAAGCGGTTCTTGTCCGTGAGCGGGGTCTTCACGAAGCCCGGATTGATCACCCGCAGGCGCACCCCCTCGGCGGCCAGTTCCGGCTGCAGGGATTCCGCCAGGCTGATCAGCGCCGCCTTGGTGGCCCCGTAGGGCGCGGCCCGGGGCAGCCCCCGGTAACCGGCCAGACTCGCGGTGATCAGGATCTGTCCCCGCCCCCGGGCACGCATGGCGGGCATCACGGCGGCCAGGCCATGGACCACGCCCAGGTAGTTCACCTCCATGAGCCGTCGGAACAGGTTGACATCGAAGTCGTCCAGACCCATGGGCTCGTAGTCGCCGGCGTTGAGGATGCAGAGTTCGACCGGCCCCAGTTCCGCCTCGATACGCGCAGCCAGGGCAGAGAGCCCCTCCGGGTCGGTGACATCCCCGGGAAAACTGTATAACTGCGAAGGCGATGCCTGGCACAGGGCCTCCAGGCGCTCCGCCCGCCGGGCGGTCAGCGCCACCTGCCAGCCGGCCTCGGCCAGGCGCCGCGCCAGCTCGGCGCCAATGCCGCTGCTCGCGCCGATCAGCCATGCCACGGGTGATTCCATGGAAACCCTCCGGATTACCTGTAAAATATTTGTACGCGAAACACTGGACCCTTTATACAATTGTTGTACAATTATTTCCATGGCGATCACCACGGACTCCATTGAAGACCTGCCGACCGAGGAAGGGCTGTTCCCCATCCGCACGGTGTGTGCACTGACGGGCGTTCATCCCGTGACCCTGCGCGCCTGGGAGCGCCGCTATGGCCTGATTCGACCCAAGCGCACACCCAAGGGCCACCGCCTCTACAGCGGCGAGGACATCGAACTCATCAACCGGGTTCTGCGACTGCTTGATCAGGGCGTATCCATCGGCCAGGTGGGACAACTGCTGGAGAGCACCGAGACCCCGCCCGCCGAGAGCACGGCTGCGCCGCAGACCCCGCCGCCGGGACGCGAAAGCCGCGGCTGGAACGAGTACCGCATGCGTCTGCGCGAGGCCATCGGCAGCCTGGATGTCCCCGCCATGAGCGCCACCTGGGAAGACGCCCTGTCACTGTTCTCCCTGGAGACGGTCATCCAGCAGCTGGCCCTGCCCCTGCAGCGCATGCTCCAGGAACGCCCTGTCACGGACGTGGTGGCCGGTGCCGAACTGGCCTTCCTCAACCGCTGGCTGCGCCAGACCCTGGACACCCGCCTGCGCCATCAGCAGTGCAGTGCCGATGCCTTGCGCGTGCTCGCCGTGCCGATGCACGAATCCCCGGGCGACCTGGGCCTGCTGCTGTTCGCCCTGGCTTCGGCACAACGGGGCATCCATGCGCACCTGCTCACCACGGGGGCCCCGGTGGCCGGGCTCGAAGCCCTGGCACGGCGCGCCGGCGCCAGCGCCATCGTGCTCTACAGCGACAGCCCCCTGCAGCACAGCGCCCGGCTGGCCCACTGGCCCGGCGCCGAGGCGGGTGGCGAGCGCCTGCCGGTGTTCGCCATGGGTCCCGGCTTCGACCCGCTGCCGCCCGCCCTGGAACTCATCGGCGCCCAGTCCCTGGGCACCGAGCCGGACAAGGCCGCGAGACGGCTTCATGGAAGCCTCGTCCAGGTCTGAGTTTGGTCCGCCAATCAGACACCTGATCGTCGTGCTGGGTGACCAGCTCGACCCTCGCGCGCGTCCGCTCATCGAGCTGGATTCCGCCCGTGACTGCCTGTGGATGGCGGAGGTGGCCGAAGAGTCCACCCACGTCTGGTCCCACAAGGCCCGCTCCACCCTGTTCCTGGCCGCCATGCGCCACTTCCGGGACGCCTGCCGGCAGGCCGGCCGGCCCCTGGTGTATCACCGCCTCGGCCACCATCCCCATGGCTCGCTCGCCGGGGCCCTGGGCGCGGACCTGGCGCGACTGCGCCCCGAGAGGGTGATCCTCACCCAGCCCGGCGACCATCGGGTGCTACAGTCCCTGACCCGGGTCTGCGAGGCGGCCGGCGTGCCCCTGGAGATCCGGGAAGACGCACACTTTCTCGTCTCGCTGGAGACGTTCAGGCACTGGGCCGGGCGGCGCAAACAGACCCGGCTGGAACATTTCTACCGCCACGTGCGCGAACAGCTGGGCGTGCTCATGGAAGACGGCCAGCCCGCCGGCGGCCGCTGGAACTTCGACACCGAGAACCGCAAGCCCCTGCCCAAGACCGGACCCGGGATGCTGCCGGCACCCCTGGGCTTCGAACCCGATGCCCTGACCCGTGAGGCCATGGCGGACGTGGAACGCCATTTCCCCGACCACCCGGGATCGCTTCGGGCCTTCGACTGGCCGATCACCCCGGAACAGGCCCGGGCGGCGCTCAAGGACTTCTTCGACCTCCGCCTGCCTGCCTTCGGCCCCTACCAGGATGCCCTGTGGACCGGCGAGCCCTGGCTCTACCACGCGCGCATCAGCGCGGCCCTGAACCTCAAGCTCATCTCCCCCCGGGAGGTGATCGAGGCCGCCGAGGCCGCCTGGCGGGATGGCCGTGCGCCGCTCGCCTCGGTGGAGGGTTTCATTCGCCAGGTCCTGGGCTGGCGTGAGTACGTGCGCGGCCTGTACTGGCAGCACATGCCCGAGTGGCTTGAATGGAACGCGCTGGAGGCCGGGGAGGATCTGCCCGGCTTCTACTGGACCGGGGAGACGGACATGCGCTGCCTGGCCGAGACCCTGGGCCAGACGCTCGAACTCGGCTATGCCCACCACATCCAGCGGCTCATGGTCACCGGCCTGTTCGCCCAGCTGCTGGGTGTCAGACCCCGGGCGCTCCATGAATGGTACCTGGCGGTGTACGTGGACGCGGTGGAATGGGTCGAGTTGCCCAACACCTTGGGCATGTCCCAGTACGCCGACGGCGGGCGCATGGCCTCCAAGCCCTACGTGGCCTCGGGCCAGTACATCAAACGCATGAGCAACTACTGCGAGCACTGCCGCTACCAACCGCAGGAGGCCCTGGGCGAGCAGGCCTGCCCGTTCACCACCCTGTACTGGGACTTCCTGGACCGGCACCGGGCGAGGTTCTCGAAGCATCCGCGCACCGCGTTGCAGTGGCGCAACCTGGACCGACTTTCCCCCGAGCGCCTGGCGGCCATCCGCCAGAAAGCTCAAGACATCCGCACAACCCTCACCGGAGACCGAACATGACCCGCACCGCACTGATCACCGGCGCCGCCGGCGGACTCGGCCAGGCCGCCACCACCCTGTTGCAGTCCCGGGGCTGGCGGGTGGCCGGCGTGAGCCGGGATGCCGCACGCCTGTCCGGCGCATCCGAACAGTTCCTGCCCATCCAGGCAGACGTCTCCACCGGCGCGGGCGCGGAGCAGGCGCTCGCCGCCTGCATGGAGACCTTCGGCGCACCACCCGACGCCCTGATCCACGCCGTGGGCAGCACCCTGCTCGCCCCCCTGCACCGCACCGACGAAGACACCTATCGCCAGACCCTGGCCGCCAACCTGGACAGCGCCTTCTTCACCCTGCGCGCCTATGTGCAGGCGCTGCTTACGGCGAAACGGCCGGGCAAGGTGGTGCTGGTCAGCTCCGTGGTGGCCCGGGTGGGCGTCTCCAACCACGAGGCCATCGCCATGGCCAAGGGCGGCATCGAGGCCCTGGTGCGCTCGGCGGCCGCCACCTATGCCCCCCAGGGCATCCGCATCAACGCCATCGCCCCGGGCCTGACCCGCACGGCGGCCACGGAGCGGCTGTTCTCCGCCCAGACGGCGGAGGAACAGATCCGCGCCCAATACCCCCTGGGCCGCTACGGCGCCGCCGAGGACCTGGCCCGGGCCGCCTGCTGGCTGGTCTGCGAGGAAGCCGACTGGATCACCGGCCAGGTGTTGCCCGTGGACGGCGGCTTCACCGCCGTGCGCCCCATGGTGAGGGCCCGGTGATGCGGACCCTGCTCTGGTTCCGGCGCGACCTGCGCCTGACCGACAACCCGGCGCTGGCCCGGGCGCTGGAAGACGGCGAGGTGATCCCCGTCTACATCCACGCCCCGCAGGAGGAAGGCGACTGGGCACCCGGCGGCGCGAGCCTCTGGTGGCTGCACCACAGCCTTGCGGCCCTGGGCGAAGACCTGCGCGCCCGGGGAGCGGATCTCGTCATCCGCCAGGGTGCGAGTCTTGAGACCCTGCAGGGCCTGATCCGGGAGACGGGGGCCCAACAGGTGCTTTGGAACCGGCTCTACGAACCGGCGCTGATTGCCCGGGACACCGGCATCAAGCAGCAACTGCGGGATCAGGGCATCCGGGCAGAGAGCTTCAATGCCGCCCTGCTGTTCGAGCCCTGGACGGTGGCCAAGCAAGACGGCGCCCCCTACAAGGTGTTCACCCCCTTCTGGAAGGCCTGCCTGGGACTGGGCGTGCCGGTGGACGTGACCCCTGCTCCCAAGCACATCAGGACCCCCGCCACCCTTCCCCCGAGCGAGACCCTCGAATCCCTCGGATTGTTGCCCGAACTGGACTGGGCCGTAGGCTTTACCGAACTCTGGCAGCCCGGCGAGGCGGGTGCCCTGGCGCGCCTTGCGGATTTCATGGACGAGGCGGTGGCGGACTACGACGAGATGCGCAACCGCCCCGACCGGGACGGCAGTTCACGCCTCTCCCCCTACCTGCACTTCGGCGAGCTCGGCCCCCGCCAGGCGGCCGCCGCCTGCCAGGTGGCCAAGGACCGGCATGGCGGCAAGGCGGCCCACAAGGGCATCGACAGCTTCCTGCGCGAGATCGGCTGGCGGGAGTTCGCCCATCACCTGCTCTACCACTTCCCCCGGACCAGCGACGAGCCCCTGGACCCGCGCTTTCTCAAGCTGCCCTGGCGCAAACTGGACGAAGAGACACTGCGGGCCTGGCAACGGGGCCGCACCGGCATCCCCCTGGTGGACGCCGCCATGCGCGCCCTGTGGGCCACCGGCTGGATGCACAACCGGGTGCGCATGATCGTCGCCTCCCTGCTCACCAAGAACCTGGGCGCCCACTGGCTCACCGGGGCCCGCTGGTTCTGGGACACCCTGGTGGACGCGGACCTGGCCAGCAACACCCTGGGCTGGCAATGGACCGCCGGCTGCGGCGCCGACGCCGCACCCTACTTTCGGGTGTTCAATCCCGTGCTTCAGGGCGAACGCTTCGACCCTAACGGCGACTACGTGCGCCAGTGGGTGCCGGAACTGGCGAAGCTGCCGGTCAAATACATCCACAGGCCCTGGGAGGCGCCGGAGGCGATCCTCAAGGCGGCGGGTGTACGCCTGGGTGGCAACTATCCCCGGCCCATCGTTGATCTCGCGGAAAGCCGCCGGCAGGCGCTGGAGATGTGGGAGGTGATCAAAGGGATGAAGGATGATTTTTAGCCACAGAGGGCACAGAGGTCACAGAGGGAAAACCCATGTAGGAGGGGTGACCTCGCCCCGAACATCGATGCCCGGCTGACCACCGCCGTTCGGCCCGAGGTCGGGCCTCCTGCATCAATGCATTATCTCTGTGACCTCTGTGCCCTCTGTGGCAAAGCGCCTTTCGCCTTTCGCCTTTCGCCTAACCCCTCACGCCTCTGGCTTCCCGCCTCAACGAATCAAGCCCATGAATTCCGCCCGGGTGCGGGCATCGTTGCGGAAGGTGCCGGTCATCATGGAGGTGGTCATGGTGGAGTTCTGCTTCTCCACGCCGCGCATCATCATGCACATGTGCTTTGCCTCCATGACCACCGCCACGCCCCGGGCGTCGGTCACCGACTCGATGGCCTCGGCGATCTGTCGCGTGAGGGTCTCCTGGATCTGCAGGCGGCGGGCGAACATGTCCACGATGCGGGCGATCTTGGACAGGCCGATCACCCTGCCCTTGGGCAGGTAGGCTACGTGGCAGCGGCCCAGGAAGGGCAGCAGGTGGTGCTCGCACAGGGAATAGAACTCGATGTCGCGCACCAGCACCATCTCGTCGTTGTCGGTCTCGAACAGGGCGCCGTTGACCAGCTCGTCGAGGCTCTGGTGATAACCGCGGGTCAGGTAGGACATGGCCCGGGCCGCGCGCAGCGGGGTACCGATCAGGCCGTTGCGATCGGGATCCTCCCCAAGGCCGCGAATGATGCGGGTGTAGTCCTCGGCCATGCGCTGTTCGGCATCGGCACTCGGGAAATCGTCTTCCTGCTCGCAGCAGTCGTGATGGCTCATCAGGTATTCCTTCGCTTGTGCTTTCATCGTCGTCTCACTCCTGATGCGTTTAAGGGGTTACCAACAGAATCAGCCATGCCGTGGCCAGGATAATCATGACTGCCGCACTCAGGATAAGTCTCAAGCGGCGATAATACCCGGGCCAGCCCAGCTGCGCACCGAAACGGCCGTCCACCGCCAGGATCAGGGCGAACAGGACCACCTGCAGGGGCAGGGCCCAGATCACCGGCAACAGCAGCGTCAGCCAGGCCAGGATGGATGGCACCACGGCCCAGACCATGGCCCTGCCCGCCTGCCTCGCCGGGAAGCGTCCGGCCAGGGCCTGTCCCCAGTGCACCGCCCCCAGGAAGGTGGCGATCACCGCGCCGTAGGCGACCAGCCAGGCGCCGGCAGAGGACCGGGGCAGCGGCATCCCGAACAGCAGCATCAGCAGACCCACTCCGAAGGGCACGAGTCCCGCGTAGCCCAGGGCCTTGACCAGGGCGGCCGACGGCAGGGAGGCCCCGGGGGTCGCCGGGGTCACGTCCCGTCCGGTCACCAGCGGATGGCCGAAGAATTCCACCTGCCCGCCCACGAACTGTCCGTTGATGAAGATCTGGGGCAGGGTCTCCCAGTGCGTGCGTGCCTTGAGCCCCTGGAAACGCTCACGCTGCTCGCCGCTACCCATCTCCATCAGCACCTCCCGCACCCGCACCTCTGGGTGCCGGGAGAGCCAGGTCTTGAGCGGCCGCACATCCGTGAGCCGGGAGCGGAAGATCACCACCTCCGCGCCCGACAGGGCCTCGTCCACCCATGCGGCAGGGCTGTGGCCTGCAGGATGAACGGGGGCCTGTGCGCTCACAGAAGCGCCTCGATGGCCCGGATCAAGGCAGGATCCTCCGGGGTCACCCGGCTCGGGAAGCTGCCCACCACGCGGCCCTCACGGTCGATCAGGTACTTGTGGAAGTTCCAGGCCGGAAACTCCCCCGCCTCCCGGGCCAGCCCCCGGTACAGGGGATCAGCCTGCCCCCGGGCGGCATGGGTCTTCTCGAACATGGGGAACTGCACCCCGTAGGTCAGGCGGCAGAACTCCAGGATCTGCTCCTCGGTACCCGGCTCCTGGCCACCGAAGTCATTGGAGGGGAAGCCCATCACCACCAGCCCGCGGTCCTGGTAGCGGGCGTACAGGGCCTCCAGGCCCTCGAACTGGCGGGTGTAGCCGCACTTGCTGGCGGTGTTGACCACCAGCAGCACCTGACCGCGATAGGTCTCGCACAGGTTGAGGGCCTCGCCCCCGGTCAGGGGGCGCTTGTTCACGTCCAGGTAGTCGGGACAGGCGGCCTGCGCGGCGGGCATCGCCAGCAGCAGCGTCAGGATCGCAAGCAAGCTCATTCGGCGCATGGCAATCACTCCTTCATCTGAGACCCCGGGTCTCGAGCACGAGATAGTTGTACACCAATTTACAAAAATTGTACAGATGGTGTATAAGTATTGCATCGGCTTTCTACACGGCCATAACCCCACGCCCAGGAGCGTCCCATGATCCACGCAGATTCCCGCATCGCAGTCATCGGCGGCGGCATTTCCGGTCTGGCCAGCGCCTGGCTGCTGGACAAGCGCCACCAGGTCACCCTGTTCGAGCGCAATGAATACGTGGGCGGCCACAGCAACACCCTGACGGTGGACAGCCCCCGGGGTCCGGTGCCGGTGGACACCGGCTTCGTGGTGTTCAACGAGCACAACTACCCGGAGCTCACCAGCCTGTTCCGCCACCTGGGCATCGCCTCCCAGGACACGGACATGTCCTTCAGCGCCTCGATCGGCGACGGGCGCATGGAGTACGCGGGCACCAATCTCAACACCCTGTTCGCCCAGCGCGGCAACCTGGTGCGGCCGCGCTTCCTGCGCATGGTGCGCGACATCCTGCGCTTCAACCGCCACGGCAAGGAACTGCTGGAGACCAACTGGGTGCCGGACGTGAGCCTGGGGGACTACCTGTTCACCGAAGGCTACGGCGCCGGCTTCCGGGATGATTACCTGCTGCCCATGGCCGCAGCCATCTGGTCCTGCCCCACCCGGCAGATGCTGGACTTTCCGCTCATCTCGTTCCTGAACTTCTTCCGCAATCACGGGCTGCTCAACGTCACCGACCGGCCCCAGTGGCGCACCGTCACCGGCGGCAGCCGCGTGTACGTGCGCCGCATGTTGGACACCTTCAACGGGGACGTGCACACCGGCTCCCCGGTGGTACAGGTGCGCCGCCGGCCCGACGGGGTACACGTGCGCTGCGCAGATGGCCGGGTGGAACGCTTCGACCAAGTGGTCATGGCCAGCCACGCGGACGAGACCCTGTCCCTGATCGAGAACCCGACGGAGGCGGAGCGCCAGGTGCTGGGGGCCTTCCGCTACCAGCCCAACCGCACCCTGCTGCACACCGATGCCCGCCTGATGCCCAGGCGCCGGGCGGTGTGGTCCTCCTGGAACTACCTGGCCAAGGATTTCGGTGACGGCAGCCCGCAGGTCTCCGTGACCTACTGGATGAACCGCCTGCACCGCCTGCCGGAGAACGAGGGCCCCTACCTGGTGAGCCTGAACCCGCTCACCGAACCCCGGGAGGAAACCATCATCCGCGAGATGACCTACCAGCACCCGGTGTTCGATGCCGCCGCCATGGCCGCACAGAAACGGGTGCCGGGCATCCAGGGCGCGGACCGCCTGTGGTTCTGCGGTGCCTGGTGCGGCTACGGTTTCCACGAGGACGGGCTCAAGTCCGCCGAGACGGTGGCCTGGCGCCTGGGCGTGAGTCCGCCGTGGCTCGGCGAATCCCGCGAGCCTGCGCACGTTCAGGCCCGGCCCGACCGGGTGGCGGCGGCGTGAACACCGCCCAGCCCGCAGCTCGCATCTACCACACGCAGGTGATGCACCAGCGTCGTTTCCCCGTGGGTTATCGCTTCGTGTACCCGGTGTTCAGCCTGCTCCTGGACATCGACCGCCTGGAGGAGACCAGCCGGGAATCACGCCTGTTCTCCTTCGAGCGCTTCAACCTGCTGAGCGTGCGCAGCCGCGATCACGGCCCCCGGGACGGCAACCCCTGGCGCCCCTGGGTGGAGGCGAAGCTCGCGGAACACGGCATCCGCCTGGAGGGTGGGGCGATCCGGCTGCTGTGCATGCCCCGGGTACTGGGCTATGCCTTCAACCCCCTGAGCGTGTGGTTCTGCCATCACCGCGACGGCAGCCTGCGCGCGGTGATCTGCGAGGTGAGCAACACCTTCGGCGAACACCACCACTATCTGTTGCACGAGGCGGGCCGGCCCATGCAGAACCCGGTGCGGCAGCAGCGGGACAAGATCTTCCACGTCTCGCCGTTCATCGACATGGACGCCGAGTACCGTTTCCGCATCTCCGTGCCCGACGAGAAGCTGCGGGTACTGATCCACGAATACCAGCAGGGCGAGCTGATGCTGGTCGCCACCCAGACCGGCGAGGCTCGCCCGTTCACCGACACACAGCTGCTGCGCACCTGGCTGCGCATGCCGCTGATGACCTTCAAGGTCATCACCATGATCCACTGGCAGGCCCTGAAGATCTGGCTCAAGGGCGCCCGATACCACAGCAAGCCCGCCCCGCCCCGAGAGGAGATGTCCTGATGTCCACGCCATCCGACCGCGTTGCCTCCGCACTGAGCATTCCCAAGCTGCCCCTGCCCCTGCGCTGGCTGGTCAGCCGCCTGGGACAGCTGGAGTACGGCGAACTGACCCTGATCGCCGCCGATGGTAATCGCCACACCCTCACCGGCGAGCACACGGGCCCCTCCGCCAGCATCCAGATCCACCGTCCCTTGCGGCTGCTGCGCCGCCTGCTCACACGGGGCGACATCGGTTTCGCGGAAGGCTATATGCAGGGAGAGTGGAGCACACCGTGCCTGAGCGCCCTGCTCACCCTGGGCGCCATGAACGAGCACCGCCTGTCCGGCGTGATCGAGGTCAACCGGCTGAGCGCCTTCATGGGCAGACTGCGTCACCTGATGAACCGCAACAGCAAGCGCGGCAGCCGCGCAAACATATCCTTCCACTACGACCTGGGCAACGAGTTCTACAAGCTCTGGCTGGACGGCACCATGACCTACTCCAGCGCCATATTCGCGGCCAGGGACGAGGCCCTGGAGACCGCCCAGACGCGCAAGTACCAGCGCCTGCTGGACAGCCTCGATGCCGAGCCCGGCGCCCACATCCTGGAGATCGGTTGCGGCTGGGGTGGTTTCGCCGAACTGGCCGCCCGCCAGGGCTACCGGGTCACCGGCCTGACCCTCTCCAGGGAGCAGCTGGCCTTCGCGCAACAGCGCATCGCCGCCGCCGGTCTGTCCGATCGCGTCGACCTGCGCCTGCAGGACTATCGGGATCTGGATGAGCAGTTCGACCACGTGGTGTCCATCGAGATGTTCGAGGCCGTGGGCGAGCAGTACTGGCCCACCTACTTCCAGACCGTGGAGCGGGTCATGCGCCCCGCAGGGCGGGCCGCCCTGCAGGTGATCACCATCGACGAGGCGGTGTTCGAGCGCTACCGCAAGTCCGCCGACTTCATCCAGCTCTACATCTTCCCCGGCGGCATGCTGCCCTCGGTGGAGCGCTTCAACGCCGCGGCCGAGGCCGCGGGCCTGGATGTGGGCGCCCAGAGCTTCCACCGCCTGGACTACGCCGAGACCCTGGCCCGGTGGCACCGCCAGGTGATGGCCCACGCCGACGTGCTGCCGGCGCTCGGCTACGACGAGCGCTTCCTGCGCACCTGGCGCTACTACCTGAGCTACTGCGAGGCGGGCTTCCGGACCGGGCGCACGGATCTGATGCAGGTGCTTCTGCACAAGCCGGCTTGATGAAAAGCTTGACCGCGAAGGGCGCGAAGTTTTTTCAATCAATCATTCCTTGGCGAGCTTCGCGCATACCTTCGCGCACTTTGCGGTAAGGCTTCCAAGACACAGCATGAGCCATGAGCACACAGCCTGACACTGTGAACACGACCACCCTGCTGGCCTACGGCCTGCCGGGTCTGCCGCTGGCCGTGCTCGGGCTGCCACTGTACGTGTTCCTGCCCGCCTTCTATGCCCAGGCGTTCGGGCTCGGGCTTGCCGCCGTGGGCGCGGTGCTGCTGGTGGCGCGCCTGTTCGACGTGATCACCGACCCGCTGGTAGGCCATCTGAGTGACCACACACGATCACGATTCGGCCGACGCAAGCTGTGGATGCTGGCCGGTGCGCCGCTGCTGCTGATCGGCGTGACATTCCTGTTCCTGCCGGCGGGATCTCCGGGCACGACTTACCTGCTGGTGTTCAGTCTCATCACCTACCTGGGCTGGACCCTGGTGGCCCTGCCCTACACCGCCTGGGGTGCCGAGCTGTCCCCCGACTACCACCAGCGCTCGCGCATCGCCGCGAGCCGCGAGGGATTCGTGATCGCAGGCACCCTGCTGGCCGCCGCCGCCCCGGTGCTGCTGGGCCACGGCGAGGACACCGGCGCGACGCTCGCCAGTCTCGCCCTGTGGCTCTGGGTCCTGATCCCCGCGAGCCTGCTGATGCTCTTCTGGCGGGTGCGCGAACCAGAACGTCGGCGTGCCCCCGTGGCCTGGTCCGAGGGCTGGCGCATCCTGCTGGGCAACGCCCCGTTCAAGCGCCTGCTGCTGGCCTACGTGCTCAACGGCACGGCCAACGCCCTGCCCGCCACCCTGTTCCTGCTGTTCGTGGGCCATGTGCTGGGCGCACCGGAGATGGCCGGCCTGCTGCTGCTCGTCTACTTCGCCGCTGGGGTGCTGTCCCTGCCCCTGTGGCTGCGCCTGGCACGGGTGACCTCCAAGCACCGCACCTGGACCCTGTCCATGCTCTGGGCCTGCGCCGTGTTCCTGTGGGTGCCGTTCCTGTCCGAGGGGCAGGTGTGGGCCTTCGCCGTGATCTGCCTGCTGTCGGGCCTGAGCCTGGGCGTGGACCTGGCCCTGCCCTCGGCCATCCAGGCGGACGTGGTGGACCTGGATACCGCCAACGGCGGCGGCGAGCGCGCGGGGGTGTTCTTCGGTCTCTGGGGCATGGCTACCAAGCTCGCCCTGGCGCTGGCTGTGGGTATCGCCTTCCCGCTGCTGCAGCTGGCCGGATTCGATGCCGGCGCCGAGAACAGCGCCTCGGCCCTGATGTGGCTGGCCCTGCTCTACGCGGGACTGCCGGTGCTGCTCAAGCTCGCCGCCACCGCCCTGGTGTGGCGTTTTCCCATCGATGCGGGCGCCCACGCGCGTCTGCGCGATCACCTCGACACCGCCACGGAGTCTCCCCATGAGCCGATCCCTTCGCCGTCTTCTCCTGCTGCTGCTCGTCTCGGCCCTGTTCAGCGGGTGCGCCAGCATGAAGCCTGAGGACTTCCGCGACACCACCCCGACCCTGGACCTGGAGGCCTACTTCACCGGCCAGGTGCGCGCCTGGGGCATCTTCCAGGATCGCAGCGGCAAGATCCGTCGCCAGTTCACCGTGGACATCCTCGGCTACATGGACGGCGACGAACTGGTGCTGGAAGAAGACTTCATCTACAGCGACGGCGAGGAAAGCCGGCGCGTGTGGCGTCTCAGGCGCCTGGACGAACATCGCTTCGAGGGCCGTGCCGACGACGTGGACGGCGTCGCCACCGGCGTGCTCTATGGCCAGGCATTCAACTTCCGCTATACCCTGATGCTTGAAGTGGGAGAGCGCACCTGGCGCGTGAACTTCAACGACTGGATGTTCATGCACGAGGACGGCGTGCTCATCAACCGTGCCGAGATGAGCAAGTTCGGCATCCGTCTCGGTGAGGTCACCCTGTTCTTCAAGAAGGAGGGACACGACACATGAAACAAAAGGTCTTCGACGCGGATCTGGACGCCCTCCACCACGTGGCCATTCCGGTGGAGAACGTGGCGCGGGCGGTGGACTGGTACCGCAACCAGTTCCGGGTGCGCATCGCCTATCAGGACGAGACCTGGGCACTGCTGAAATTCGCCAACACCAGTCTCGCCCTGGTGGTCCCCGGACAGCACCCGCCGCACATCGGCGTGGTGCATCCCAATGCCAGAAGCTTCGGTGAACTCAAGACGCACCGGGACGGCACCGCATCCATCTATCTCAAGGACAGCGAAGGCAACGCTGTCGAGATCCTGGAGGACAACGCCTATGTCTAGCCTGCATACCTACATGCGCGCGCGGACGCTCGCGCAGCCCAATCGCAGCACCTGCACGGACCGCATGATCCTGTTCGTCGCTGCACTGCTGCTGTTCCTGATCCCGACCCTGCCGGCGCAGGCCAGCGTGGTCACCGTGGGCGATGCCCGGTTCCCGACCCAGTTACAGAACGAGGCAGGCAAGACCCTGGAGCTCAAAGGTACCGGGCTGGCCCGCTACGCGGTGTTCATCCGCGTCTACGGCGCCGGACTCTACGGCCCCGAGGGCGTGCCCGCCTCAAGCCTGCTCGAGCGTGGCGAGCCCAAGCGCCTGGAGATCGAGTACTTCGTGGACATCAAGGCCTCCGACCTGGTGCTTGCCGCCAACACCATCCTCGAGAGACAGCTCAGCGCCGAGGAACTTCAGGCCCTGGGACCCCGTATACGCCAGCTGCACGATGCCTACCGCAGCGTGCGCCCCGGCGATCGCTACGTGATGGAGTACCTGCCCGACCAGGGCACGGTGCTGCGCCTCAACGGCGAGCCACTGGTCACCGTGGAAGGCCGGGATTTCGCGCGGGCCTACTTCAGCATCTGGCTGGGCGATGAGCCCCTGTCCAGCAACCTGCGCAACGCCTTGCTGGGTCAGTAATGTGATGCACCGCACGGTGCCGTAGTGTGCACTGCAGCATCCGCTTGTCGGCTCCGTTGACACCATCCAACGATCACTTGACCCCGGTCAGTATTGACACAAGGGTGCAATGTCTAGGATGTTCCCAGCCCAAACCGACACGGACCCTACGCGCCGATGCCGAATAAAGAAGACAGACCCTCCATGCCCCGTCACACCGTCCCTAGGGATTTCACGGTGAGCGAGGCCCTCTGGCCCCGGGATGCCGGGGCGCTTCGCAGCGTCCGCGAACCGGTCTTCGTGGAAGAACAGGGCGTGCCCCTGGAACTTGAGCGCGACGGCGTGGATATCGCCTGCCTGCACCTGCTGGCGAGAAACAGCAGCGGCCACCCCATCGGCGCTGCGCGCCTTGCTCCGGACGGACGCATCGGACGCATGGCCGTACTCCCTGCCTGGCGGGGCCGCGGTGTCGGCATGGCACTGCTGGATGCGGCCATCAAGCTTGCAAAGGAACTGTGCATGGTTAAAGTGGAACTGAACGCCCAGTGCCATGCGAGCGCGTTCTATGCCAAGGCAGGCTTCCAGCAGACCGGCGAGGTCTTCATGGATGCCGGCATCCCTCACATCCGCATGGTCAAAAGGATCGAATGCCATGCCCCTGAAACGGAATCCGAACTCGAACCCCGATAGCACCGACCGGGAATCCGGCCTCGTGCGCCTGGAAGGCCTTGAGGCCATCCGTCAGTTCATTCATCACCGGGTCGCAGAGGCCCGCAGGCGTCTCTGGATCCTGAGCCCAGATCTCGACGCCTTCATCTACAACGACCCCGACCTGGTGGACGCCGTCTCGGCCCTGGCCCGGCGCAGCCGCCATGCGGACGTGCGCATCCTGATCCAGGACAGCCGCAGCCTGCCAAGCGGCGGACACCGCCTGGTCGATCTGGCACTGCGCATCAGCAGCCGCATCCACCTGCGCCGTCAACCGCCTGACGAGACCAGACTGGATGAGTCCATGGTGCTCATCGACAGCGGCGGCTACCTGCACCAGCGCCGCGCCGCCGACCCCGTGGCCATGGCGGATGCCTACGCCCCACCCCGGGTGCAGACCCTGGAAGGACGCTTCCGCACCTTCTGGACCCACGCCATGCCCGACCCGGAACTGCGCCGGCTGAAGATCTGACACACCCGGGTCCGGACGGACTTCAAAGAAAAAGCAATGGACAGGATTAACATGATTTAGAGGATTAACAGGCTGTTGAAAAAGCCTCCGGCGGATGTAAGGCAAGGCGGAAAGCGGCGAAAAAGCGCAGTGTACATGCGGGTACATGAGCATTTTGAGCCGCTTTCCAACGCTGCATGGCGCCGCCCGAGGGTTTTTCAACAGCCTGTTAAAAACTTCCGGGCCTTTATTCATGTTAATCATGTGAATCCTGTCAACGCACTTCTGTTTCTTTGAGGCATTACGACGACGAGCCCAGGAGATACCACCCAATCCATCCCGGTAACACGAAACGATGAAACACATCTCCCTCTTACTGCTGCTTATGCCCATGCTCTGGAGCGGTGTCGTACAGGCCGAGACGGACGACAAGGTGCCCATCGAGATCATCCAGCTGCAGCACCGCAGCGCCGATGAACTGATGCCTCACATCCAGCCCCTGCTCGGCCCGCGGGATGCCCTGACCGGCACCGGCTATCGCCTGATCGTGCGCACCAGCCCCGGCCGCCTGAACCAGATCCGCGAAGTGATCGCCGAATTGGACCAGCCCGTGCGCCAGCTGCGCCTCACGGTACGTGTAGAGGACAGTGCTCAGCGCGACCAGCAACGCATCGATCCCGCCGGTGAAATCGATGCCCAGGGCCGCGTGGTGCGCCGCTACACCACCACCCGCCGCAACGGCGAGCAATGGGTGCGTGTCCAGGAGGGCCAGCAGGCCCACATCCGCGAAGGGGAGGTGATCCCCATGGCCACCATCGCCTACCTGCGCCGCGACGGCACGCTGGTCGGTGGCGTGGACTACCAGGGCCTCGACCGTGGTTTCGTGGTCACGCCGCATCTCATGCCCGATGGACGGGTCCGCCTGCACATCGTTCAGATCGCCGAGCGGGAGAGCCCTGCCGGTGGCGGGCGGATCGAGACCCGCGGGCTTGAGACCGTGGTGACGATCGAGCCCGGAGAATGGGTGGATCTGGGTGGCACAGTCGGGAGATCGCGTGTGGATGATCAGCGGATCATCGGCACGCAGCGGAGCAGGGATCGGGATGCGGGGGCGGTTTTGGTGAAGGTGGATGTTGAGGGATAGTGACTTGCGTTTGTTTTGGCCATGCGTGAGTTTATCGACCGTGCCTGGCAAACAGTTGTGTTGTTGGCTGACACTCCCAAACGGAATCAAGATCAAAGGCTTCCGATCCCCGTTGCACGGGGCTCGGGTTACTTTCTTTGCTTGTCCAAAGAAAGTAACCAAAGAAAAGACACCCGACTTTCTCGCCCCTGCGGGGTGCCCTGCGCGCGGGGGCGTTCCGGGGAGGTCGGCTGACAGGCCGTCCGTGGCCTG
>NZ_KB898950.1 GCF_000377945.1 Thioalkalivibrio sulfidiphilus | reverse complement strand
GAAATGTCCTGACGCGGTGATCTCCGCCATAGCGTGTGACGATGCGGGCGAAAGTCGTCCAAGGCAGAAAGTCCATCAACTGCGCGAACAAGGTCTTTCCGGTGTACATAGGGGGTCCTCGATGGAATACCCCTTGTACGATCCCTTGAACACGACCTCGCGCTCAAGTCGACACCACCAATTTTCAGAAAAATATGACTAAAAGTCATATTGTTATGCGAATATGCATCAGAGTTAACCGGACACTAGTGGTTTAATCCTGTTAATCATGTAAATCCTGTCAGAATCTTTTTCCGTCTTTCCTCTGCGCCTCCGCGGTAGATATTGATCCCTGACCAGGAAACACCTTGGACACGACCCTGATCATCGCCGCCCTGATCGCCCTCGCCACCGGTGCGCTGCTCGGTTACGGCATCGCGCACCTGCGCGCCCAGCGGCTGGTGGCGGTGCTGCAGGCGGAACTGGATGCCGAGCGGCGCCGGGGCGAGGAACGGGCGGCGGCCTTCGAGGAATCCCGCCGGCAGATGGCCGACAGTTTCTCCGCCATGGCCAACCAGGCCCTGCACCAGAACAACGAGGCCTTCCTGCGGCTTGCCCAGGAACAGCTCAAGGCCTTCCAGGTGCAGGCCAGCGCCGAACTCACCCAGAAGGAGAAGTCCTTCGAGGGTCTGGTGAAACCCATCCGCGAGACCCTGGAGAAGACCGAGGCCCAGCTCCGCGCCATGGAGCAGGCCCGGGAGTCGGCCTTCGGTTCCCTGACCCAGCACCTGCGCATCATGGCCGAGGGTCAGCAGCGGCTGCAGAACGAGACCCACAACCTGGCCCGGGCCCTGTCACGTCCCACGGTGCGCGGCCAGTGGGGCGAGATGACCCTCAAGCGCCTGGCGGAGCTGGCGGGCATGGTGGAGCACTGCGATTTCCAGGAGCAGACCCACCGGGCCACCGAGGACGGCGCCATGCGCCCGGACATGATCGTGCGCCTGCCCGACGCCCGGGAACTGGTGGTGGACGCCAAGACCCCGCTGGATGCCTACCTGGCGGCGGTGGATGCCCCTGACGACAAGCACCGGGAACAGCATCTGAAGACCCATGCGCGCAAGCTGCGCGAGCGCATGCGCGAACTCTCCAGCAAGGCCTACTGGACCCAGTTCAAGGAATCGCCGGACTTCGTCATCCTGTTCATCCCCGGCGACCAGTTCCTGTCCGCCGCCCTGGAACACGATCCGGCCCTGCTGGAGGACGCCCTGTCCAACCGGGTGATCCTCGCCACGCCCAGCAGCCTCGTGGCGCTGCTGCGCGCAGTGGCCTACGGCTGGCGCCAGCAGGCGGTGGCGGAGAACGCCGAGAAGATCCGCGAGCTGGGCGAGGAACTCTACAAACGCCTGGCCACGTTCACTGAACACCTCGGCCGCATCGGCAAGAGCCTGGGCAGCAGCGTGGACCACTACAACAAGGCAGTGGGTTCGCTCGAGCGCAGCGTCATGCCCGGGGCGCGGCGTTTCGCCGAACTGGGCATCCAGGCGAGAAAGCAGATGGAAGAGCCCGTGCCGCTGGAACAGGCCCCCAGGCCGCCGATCCAGGAAGAGGACAACGGAAGCTAGCCCGCTGTGCATTGGCGCGGCGGTACAGACGGATCAGTCCAGGTCTTCCAGTTGCTTGCGATTGATGCGCATCTGCACGACCACGTGCCTGCGCCCGTCAAAGCCCAGGTGTTCCTCGTTGCTGTAGGGCAGGAAGCCCATCTCCGAGCACAGCATGATGCCATCCTCGTTCTCGCCCAGCAGTCGCACCCGGACCTCGCGCAGCCGATACTTGCGAAAGGCGATGTACAGCAGATGCTCCATGAGCTCGCTGCCCACGCCGTGGTTGCGCAAATCCGGGTCCACCACCAGCGGACCCAGGTAGCCCTGGCGGCTTTCCTCCACCTCGTAGAGGGCACCCAGCGCCACCACACGGCCCTGTAACTCCGCCACGGTGACGTCCTGACGTGAACGCAACAGATCGCGCACCGCGCTGGCCTTGCCGGGCTCGCTGCATTCCCAGTAGACGAGCGCGGCCTCGGCCTCGTCCACGGTAAGCCGTGGCAGGGCCGCGAAGTCGGATTCCTGCAGGGGGCGGAAGCTCAGGGTCTGCCGCTTGGGGCGGGGATTCGCCATGGAAGGTCGGACAGCTCTCTTGTTTGCGAACATTTAGCCACAAAACGGGGCGGGTGACCAAGGGTGAATCGTGCCGGGAATGACCCTCAGCTCTCCCGTCTGCGGGCCGCGGTTTCAAGCTCCGAGACCAGGACCTCGGCGCTGCCCAGGAGCGTGGCGATCTCCCGGGGTTCCGTGGGACTGAGGGGACGGATCACCGCGAAGGCCCGGGCGCTGGCACGCAGGGCCAGGTCATGCTCCCGCCGCAGGCTCTCCAGCACCCCCGACTCCATCACCACCCGCAGGGCTTCATCCTTCTCGCCGGGGTGGGTACGCAGCCGCAGACCCGGCACGGGCCGCACGCCCGGCGGCAGTTCCAGGGGCACCAGGTCATGGAGCGTCTCCACACGGTCGGCCAGGTGGCCGAAGGCGGCAAAGCGGGGATTTTCCGGCTCCACCATGAGATAGGGCGCATCCAGGATGTCGCTGTAGATGAGCACCACGGTGCGCATGGGGCCGGCGGCGCGATCGCGCAGCAGGTAGCGCCGCCAGCGGGCCTGGCCGCTCAGCAGATCGAACAGCCACCAGCGACGACCGCCCTCCTCCCGGTACTGGGGATGAAACACCATGCCCGCCTCGATGGACTCGATGACCCCCAGACGCACCAGTTCCTTGAGCAGCAGCACCTGCTGGCCAGGCCAGGGTTCGAAGCCCTGGCGGCTGCCCGCGGTGCGCATGCGCCGGGCCCGGGCGCGCATGCGCCGCAGGGCGATGAGCGCGGGCACCACCGTGACCAGGGTGACGACGATCAGCAGGAACAGGTACAGCAGGGTGTCGCGGTAGATCTCCAGTTCATCCATGGGGCGCCCTCCGGAGCTTGAGACCGGGTGTCCTGTGGTAGACTCGCCCCCCATGCAGAGGCCCATGCTGACTCATCGTTTCCCTCCCGTTCCCGTGCCGCGACGTCGGCACCCGCTTCGCAATGCCAGCCCCGTCCGACCGTGAGATCCGCAGGGCCTATGCCCAGTGTATAGACAAGGCCCGGGCCCATTACGAGAATTTCCCCGTGGCCTCACGCCTGCTGCCGGCCCGGCTGCGCGGTCCCGTGGCGGCCATCTACGTGTTCGCTCGCCGTGCCGATGACCTGGCCGACGAGGGTACGCTGCCCGCCGAGGCACGCCTGCGTGCCCTCGATGCACTGGAGCAGCAGCTGCTGGCCGCCGCCGAGGGCCGGCCGGACGACGATCCAGGCTTCGTGGCCCTGGCCCATGCCATCCGCAGCCATGGACTCCCTGTCTCCCTGTTCCAGGACCTGCTCAATGCCTTCCGCCAGGACGTGAACAAGAAGCGCTATGCGGACTTCGGCGAACTGATGCAGTACTGCCGCCTGTCCGCCAACCCGGTGGGGCGCCTGCTGCTGCACCTGGTGGGTCACACGGACGAGCGTTCCCTGGCCTGGTCCGATGCCATTTGTTCCAGCCTGCAACTGATCAATTTCTACCAGGACCTGAGCCAGGACTATCACGAGATGGGGCGCATCTATCTGCCCCAGGACGAGATGGCCCGCTTCGGCGTCACCGAACGGCACATCGCCGAGGCCATCTCCGACATGAGTATGCAGCGCCTCATGCACCTGCAGTTTACCCGCGCCGATCGGCTGCTGCGTTCCGGCGCGCCCCTGGGCGGGATGCTCAAGGGTCGCTTCGGCCTGGAGATCCGCCTCATCACCCTGGCCGGTGCCCGGGTGCTCTGGCATCTCAAGCGTCAGCAGTCGAGCCTGTTCTCCCGGCCCCGTCTGCGCCTGGCCGACTACGCCGTCATCCTGCGCGGTGCCCTGTTCCCGGCGCGCGCCGCCCGCACCGCCACTGCGAGAACACCATGACACCGGAACAGTACTGCCAGGACAAGGCCGCGCGCAGCGGGTCCAGCTTCTACTACAGCTTCCTGTTCCTGCCCGAGGAACAGCGCCGGGCCATCACCGCCCTGTATGCCTTCTGCCGTGAGGTGGACGACGTGGTGGATGAATGCCAGGAGCCGGACATCGCGCGCCGGAAACTGGACTGGTGGCGGGAGGAGATCGCCCGGGTGTTTGCCGGCAACCCGAATCACCCGGTGGGCAAGGCCCTGCTGCCGGCCATCGAGCGCTACAATCTCCCGGAGGAGCATTTCCGGGAGATCATCGACGGCATGCAGATGGACCTGGACTACGACGCCTACCCCACGTTCACGGAGCTGTCCCTGTATTGCTACCGGGTGGCCTCGGTGGTGGGCCTGATGGCCGCGGAGATCTTCGGCTACCAGGACCGCCAGACCACCCGCTACGCCCATGACCTGGGCATGGCCTTCCAGCTCACCAACATCCTGCGCGACGTGCACGAAGACGCCCTGCGCGGCCGGGTCTACATCCCCATGGACGAGATGCGCCGTTTCGGCGTCGAGCCCCGGGAACTGCAGATGCCCCAGGCCTCGGAGCGCCTCAAGTCCCTGTTCGAGTTCCAGGCCCGGCGCGCTCGGGACTATTACAAACGCGCCTTCGAGCGACTGCCCGAGGTGGACCGCCCCGCCCAGCGCAGCGGCATCATCATGGCGGCCATCTACCAGACTCTGCTGGATGAGATCGAGGCCGATGGCTACCGGGTCCTGGAGCGGCGCATCCGGCTCACGCCGATCCGCAAGCTCTGGATCGCCTGGCGCACGGCACGCCTGGAAAAGCGCCGGGCAAAGCTCTACCGGAAACAGCTGAAGGGTGCGTCATCATGAGGCCCGTGGATACCGTGGTGGTGGGCGCCGGCTGGTCTGGACTGGCCGCCGCCGTGGAGCTGACTCGGGCAGGCCGCGAGGTGACCGTGCTGGAATCCGCGCCGCAGGCCGGTGGGCGGGCGCGCAGCGTGAGCCTCGGTGACCAGACCCTGGACAACGGCCAGCACATCCTGCTGGGCGCCTATGGTCATGTGCTCGAGCTGCTCGCTCACCTGGACATCCCGGAGGCCGAGGTCCTGCTGCGCCTGCCCCTGGACCTGACCATGCGCGCACCGGAACACCGCGGCCTGTCACTGTCCACCCTGTACTTGCCCGCCCCCCTGCACCTGCTGGGTGGGCTGCTCTCCGCCCGGGGAGTGGGATTCTTCGAGACCCTGGGCGCCCTGCCCGGCATCCGCCGCATGCTGGGCTGGGACGAGGCCGAAGACATCACGGTCGCCACCCTGCTGCAGCGCTGCGGACAGCCGGATCACCTGGTCCGAGGCCTGTGGGTGCCCCTGTGCCTGGCGGCCCTCAATACCCCGGTGGAAACGGCCTCGGCGCGGCTGTTCACCCGGGTGCTCAACCTGGCCTTCACCGGCCATCGCCGTCACTGCGACCTGCTGATCCCCCGGGTGGACCTCGATCTGGTGCTGGCGGAACCAGCACGGCGTTATCTCGAGGCCCGGGGCAGCCGCCTGCTCACCGGCCACCGGGTCACGGCCCTGGAAGCCCTCGATGGCGGCGGGCTCAGGGTGCGCATGCGGGAGCTCGCCCTGGAGGCCCGGCACGTGGTGCTGGCCACCCCCGCCGGGGTGACCGCGGCCCTGTGCACCGGCCTGCCCGGACTCAAGGACGTGGTGCTCGGACTGGAACACCTGGGCTTTGAGCCCATCTGCACGGTCTACCTGCGCTACCCGCCCGAGGTGCGCCTGCCCATGCCCATGGTGGGCGTCCTGGACCTCACCGCACAGTGGATCTTCGACCGCCGACACACCGGCAATCCTGGCGTCATGGCGGTGGTGATCTCGGGTCCCGGTCCCCACATGGAGCTGGACAACGACGCCCTGACCCGGCAGGTGGCCGCGGAACTGGCCCTGCTCTACCCGGACTGGCCCGCCGCCGGCGAGGCCTGGGTGGTGCGGGAAAAACGCGCCACCTTCCAGGCCGCTGCCGGCTGCGAGGCGCACCGTCCCTCCATGCGCACGGCCCTGACCGGCCTGTGGCTGGCCGGGGATCACGTGCAGAACGGTCTGCCCTCCACCCTCGAAGGGGCGGTGATCAATGGCTTACAATGCGCCCGCGCCATCCTCGCCAGCCATCCCGTCACCTGACTTCCTCTGACGCAACGCGAAACCATGACCCCAGAAGAACTGCTCGCCTATCAGCCCGCCCCCGACCTGCTCAGGGACCGTGTCATCCTCGTCACCGGTGCCGGCATGGGCATCGGTCGCGCCCTGTCCCTGGCCTGCGCCGGTCTGGGTGCCACGGTGATCCTGCTGGACAAGGAGATCCGTGCCCTGGAGACGGTCTATGACGAGATCGAGAAGGCAGGCGGCACGCAGCCGGCCATCTACCCCATGAACCTGGAAGGCGCCACGGCCAAGGACCACGAGGATCTGGCGCAGAACGTGGAAAAGGAACTGGGCCGACTGGACGGGCTGGTGCACAACGCCGGCTGGATCGGCGGCTTCACCCCGCTCAAGCTCTACGATGTGGAGCTCTGGTCACGGGTGATCACCACCAACCTGCACGCCCCCTTCCTGCTCACCCGGGCGGTGCTGCCGCTGCTGGAGGCGGCTGAAGATCCTGCGGTGGTGTTCTCCGCCCATGAGAGCGCCAAGGCCTACTGGGGTGCCTTCGGCGTGGCCAAGGCGGGCCAGGAGGCGATGCTGAAGATCCTCGCCGCCGAGTACCAGGGGGAGCGATTCATCCGGGTCAACGGTGTGGACTCCGGTCCAGTGCGTACCCAGCTGCGCGCCCAGCACTATCCAGGCGAAAACCCCAACAAGAACCCGACGCCGGAGAGCGTCATCGCCCCCTACCTGTATTTCCTCGGCCCCGACGCCGGCCGCACCACCGGCGAGATCGTGCGGCTGGAGGGCAAGGTCGCGGTCGAGTGAGGCGGCGGGAGCAAAAGCTTCAACGCAAAGGCGCAAAGACGCAAAGGACGCGAAGAAAGATCTTCTTGTTAAAAAACCTTTGCGAACTTTGCGTCTTTGCGCCTTCGCGTTAAGGCTTTTGATTCAGCATCCTGAAGACAGGCAAGGACGTCAGCCCCGCTCCCGGCCGCAGTTCCAGCACTGGGTGAAGACCGGTTCAAGCTGCTCGCCGCAGCCCGGGCAAGTCCAGCCGGGACCCTCATCTCCCGCCGCCGTGACCGCCTCGATGATCTCCCGGGCACGGTCCTCGTCCCCGTCTTCCATGACCCAGACCTCCGGCCAGCACTCCGTGGGTGGCAGTTCGCCGGAGGCGCCGAACAGCAGCCGGTTTTTGACCATGCACTGGATGCCCTCGTTCTCCAGCACCCCCTGGATGAAGCCCGCCGCGGCCGGGTCGCTGGCGAAGAACACCCGCTTCATGCAGCCTTACTGCACCGTGCCGCGATTGGCGCTCTGGAAGTATTCCAGGGCCTTCTGGATGGCGAACATGGGCGCCTCTTCCAGGCTCTCGGCGGCATCCGGGGTGCGCACGTCGGAGTAATACTTGCGAAACGCCAGGATGTGGATGGGCAGTTCCTTGGCGAACAGCTCGTTGGCGTTGATGAAGTGCTGGGCCAGGGCCAGCGGGATGCGTGCGCGCAGGGCGCGGGAGAGCTCGCCGGTCTCCATGCGGATGCCGGGCAGTTCGCCGGCAGCACCGTGGACCTCCAGCCTGACCATCTGCGCCGGGCCGCTCACCTCGCCCAGCTTGAGCTTGGGGTCGATGTCCAGGTGCCCCTTGCTGCGGATGTGGTCGAAAGGCTGGAAGATCTTGCTGGACATGTTCACCGCCCAGAGCTCCAGTTGCTCGCGCAGTTCCCGCGCCTCGCTGCAGTCGCCCAGTTCGTGCATCACCCGGGCGTAGAGCATGTCCCAGATCCAGACCTGGCCGTACTCGGGCAGTTCGCCCTCGGCCCTGATCATCACCGGGGAGGATTCGCTGGGGGAGAGATGCAGTTCAAAGGTGGCCAAGGGTGCGCTCCTGGAGGATCTGTGGCGTGGTGCGGGAAATGGATGGTTCAGCCGCAGAGTATATCAACCCCGGGCTGTCCCCCGCCTTTCACCCCGCTCTCCTTGCGCCTATCGCCTCACCCGGAACAAAAAAAGGGCCCCGGATGGGGCCCAGCAGGAGGTGTCCTGTCATTGGCACATCAGGACATGTACAAACCGCCGTTGACGGGGATGTTGGCCCCGGTGATGTAAGCGGCGCGGGGATCGCACAGGAAGGCCACCACGTGGGCGATCTCCTCCGGCGTTCCCATGCGCCCCATGGGCACCTGGGCCACGATGGCGTTGCGCACCTCTTCGGGCATGGCAAGGGTCATGGCCGTGGCCACGTAACCCGGGGAGACGGAGTTGACCGTCACGCCCTTGGTGGCCACTTCCTGGGCCAGGGACATGGTGAAACCGTGGATTCCCGCCTTGGCCGCCGCGTAGTTGCACTGGCCGAACTGGCCCTTCTGGCCGTTCACCGAGGAGATGTTCACCACCCGGCCGAAGCCCCGCTCCACCATGGCATCGATCACATGGCGGGTGACGTTGAACACGCTGTCCAGGTTGGTGGTCATGACCTCGCGCCACTGCTGCTCGCTCATCTTGCGCAGGGTCTTGTCCCGGGTGATGCCGGCACAGTTGACCAGGATGTCCACGGGTCCGATGCGTTTGGCCACCGATTCCACCATGGCCCGGGCGTCCTCGAAGGAGGACACGTCACCGGGCTCGATCTCCACCTCGATGCCCTCGGCCAGCTGGGCCTGTTGCCAGGCCCTGGCCTCGGTCTCCAGCGACGGCAGGTAGTTGGCGACCACCAGACAGCCCTGCCGGGTCAGTTCCCGGCAGATGGCCGTCCCGAGGCCACCGGTTCCCCCTGTCACCAGGGCGACTCGCCTTACCATGTTTTCGCCTCCTTTTCGGGCGTGTTCAGACTTTCAGGCGGCACGCTTGGTGGCGCTGGCAGTGGCCTGCTTGACGTCTTCACCGGCACTCTTGATGGCGGTGTCCACCAGCTTCACGGCGGCCTCGCGGGCCTCGGTCAGCACCTCGGCGCAGGACTTGCCGCTGGCCATCAGCTTCTGGCTGTACTCGCGGGCCAGCTCGGCCTGACCGGACACCACATCCTGGTAGCCCTTGGCCTTGCCCACCAGTTCCAGGTTCTTCACGCCGGTCTCCACCCAGGCGTCCATCAGGGCCACCTGTTGGGCCATGAGCTTTTCCATGGCGCTCTGGTTGATCTCGGCCAGGCGACGGCTGTTCTCGAAGGCGTCCTGGGTCATCTTGTTCATCAGTTCGATCATTTCTTTCATGGCGCTACCCTCCACGGGTTCTAGGTTTGGATCTATCATGCTGCAATGCAGCATTGTTGCACTGCAACATATAGCCCATGGTACACCTGTGTCAAGCCCCCCGGAGTAAAAAATCTGACTGCCTGATCCCGGACCCGTTGGAATAATCCGGGTGGCCGGCCCGTTTAAACTGGGACACCCATCGAAACAGGTCACCCCATGTCCCCTGCTCCAGCCACCCCCTGTCACGACGCCCGGCGCCTCACGGCCCGCAGGGCCATCGCCCTCTCCTGCCTCGCTGGCCTGCTGCTGACCGGCACCAGCAGCGCCGCAGCCCAGGAGGCCCCGGCCATCCGCGCGAACCCGGACACGGTTCGCAACTGGAACCGTTTTGTCGACGGGGTCTACCAGCTCCATCTGCAGCACCTGCGCGACACGGAGGTGCGTACCGAGAGCCGTCCGGGTGGCTACCCCGAGGGCAGCCTGGGAGGGCCGGACTTCTTCCATGAAGTGCACTACTACGACGCTGCCACGGGACGCCTGCTGAGCCGCATCCAGTGGGAACGGGAGCAGGTGCAGACCATCCACAGCATCCAGGTCTACCTCCACGACGATGAGGGTCGCGTACGGGTGGACTACTACGCCGCCTATCTGCCCGTGTTTCGCAATGCGCCCATGAACACCCTGGTCAACCTGCACGCCTACCACGGGGAACTGCGTGCCTTCCGCCAGTTCGACGCCTCGGGCAATCGTCGCTACGAGCAGTGCCGGGGGCGACTGGAAGGTGAATCCCTGTGGCTGGATGCCGAGTTCTTCCCCGTGGAGGAGACGCTCGCCGAGAGCGACACCTACCAGCGCTGTTTCGGCACGCTCCAGGAACAGGCCGGCGAGCACATTGACCCCCTGCATTATCTGCGCGGGACCGCCCAATGGCCGGCCATTCGCCCGGACAGCGAGGCGGCACTGGATCAGCTCATCAGCCAGTACGCACGCAAGAGCGGCATCACACCCCTGCGGGCGGACCTGCGGGTCAAGGGCGGCGATGCCCGGTACCTGAAAGGGGACGACCCGCAGGCCATCGCGCACTACGACGCGGCGCTGGAGATCGACGCCGACCTGTACGAGGCCCATTTCGGCCGGGGGATGGCCCTGACCCGGCTGGGCAGGGTCGAGGAGGGGATCGAGGCGATGGACCGGTATCTGGCGCAGGCACCCGGCAGTGCCCTGGGCTATGTCCAGCGCGGACTGGCGCACCTGGCGCTGGATCGACAGGAACAGGCCGTCACGGATCTGCGCAGGGGGCTCACGCTCGACCCGGACAACGCCGAGGCGCGCGCGGCGTTGCAGCGGCTTGGACAGGATGGTTGAGGGATGACGGCCGTAAACTCCGTGCTGGCATCACGGGCATGCGTTGAGGCCTAAAGGCACGTTCGGCCCGGGGTCGGGCCTCCTACGCAAACCTCCGCGCCCTTGCGCTCCTGGCCTGAGGGTCACTTGCCGCCGGACTTGTCCTTCGGCGCGCCGCCCAGTCCCGCGGCCTTGAGGAATTCCCCCTGCATGTCCTGCCAGAACTCCAGGTTGCGGCGGGTCATCTCCGCCACGTCCCAGGCGCCCTTGCCGCTGATGGCCTCCTGCATCTGGCGGCTGAAGTGCTGCTGCTGATCGGCGAAGAACTTCATGCTCTGTTCCAGGTAGCCGGAAAAGGCGTCGTGGACCGCGTCGTCGTAGAAGCGGATGAAGCGGGTGAGCATCTCGGTGGAGAACAGCGGGTCCTTGCCGGTCTCCTGGTCGGTGATGATCTGGATCAGGATGCTGCGGGTGATGTCCTCGCCACTCTGGCTGTCCAGCACCTGGATGTCCGTGCCGCCGCGCACCAGCTGCTGAACGTCCGCCAGGGTCACGTAGCGGCTTTCCTCGGTGTCGTAGAGCCGACGATTGGGATACTTCTTGATGATGCGCGGCGGTTTCACCCGATACTCTCCTAGTGTCGTGTCCGGCAAATATCTTACCATTCAGCGTGACTGTGCGGGCGCGTGGCCAGGCACGCTTGCGCAGGAATGGCCACCCCCCTTTCAAGCAAGCGTAACACCGCCACACGCCCGCACAGCCGCGCCCAAAGGGAGCCCCGCAAAAGCGCCAATACGGCGTTGCACACCTTGCCAAGGGCTTGCCATTGCCTGCGGTGTGCGCCTTGCCTTGGCGCTTTTGCGGGGCTCTGAATGGCAAGATATTTCCCGGACACGACACTAGTGCATGTGCTGTCCGCCGTTGGCGGCGAAATTGGCGCCGGTAATGAACCCGGCATGCTCGGAAGCGAGAAAGGCTACCACATGGGCGACCTCCTCGGGTCGTCCCAGGCGCCCCACGGGGATCTGGGCGATGATCTTGTCCCGGACCTCCTCCGGCACGGCCATCACCATCTCCGTGGCGATGTAGCCCGGGGAGATCGTGTTCACCGTGACCCCCTTGCGGGCCACCTCCTGGGCCGCCGCCATGGTGAAGCCGTGCATGCCGGCCTTGGCGGCACTGTAGTTGGCCTGGCCGAACTGGCCCTTCTGGCCATTGATGGAGGAGATGTTGATCACCCGGCCCCAGCCCCGCTCGGCCATGCGCGGCAGCAGCGGCTGGGTCATGTTGAACACGCTGTCCAGGTCGGCGCAGATCACCTCCCGCCAGTGACCCGGGGTCATCTTCTTGAGGGTCGTGTCCCGGGTGATGCCGGCATTGTTCACCAGGATGTCCACGGGCCCCAGATCCTTCTCGATGGTCTCGGCCAGCTGCACGCAGGCTTCATAGTCGCCCACGTCACAGGCGTAGATGGTCACCTGGTGGCCGCTCTGCTTCATCTGCGCCTGCCAGGCCTCGGCCTTCTCCCGGTTGCGGTAGGTGGTGGCCACCCGGCAGCCCAGATCGCTCAGACGCGCACAGATGGCCGTACCGATGCCGCCGGTGCCGCCGGTCACCAGGGCCACTTTGTTCTTCAGATCACCACACATGTCACAGTCCCTCCACCGCCATGGCCACGCCCTGGCCGCCACCGATACACAGCGTCGCCAGCCCCTTGCGGGCGCCGGTGCGCTTCATGCCGTGCAGCAGCGTGACCAGCACCCGCGCGCCCGAGGCGCCGATGGGATGGCCCAGGGCGATGGCACCGCCACTGATGTTGACCTTGGACAGATCCCAGCCCAGGGAACGGTTCACCGCAATCGCCTGGGCGGCGAAGGCCTCATTGGCCTCCACCAGATCCAGATCCGAGGGCTTCCACCCGGCGCGCTCCAGACATTTCGTGGTGGCGGGAATCGGCCCGGTGCCCATGATCGCCGGGTCCACGCCGGTGGCCGCGAAGGAGACGATGCGCGCCAGCGGCTTGAGTCCCAGTGCCTTGGCGCGGGACTCGCTCATGACCATCACCACGGCGGCGCCGTCGTTGATGCCAGAGGCATTGCCCGGGGTCACGCTGCCCTCCTTGTCGAAGGCCGGTCGCAGGCCGGCGAGGGTCTGTGCCGTGGTGCCGTGACGGGGGAACTCGTCGGTGTCGAACAGGATGGGATCGCCCTTACGCTGGGGGATCTCCACCGGCACGATCTCGTCGCGAAATACCCCGGCCTTCTGGGCCCGCTCCGCGCGCTGCTGGGACTCGGCGGCGAAGGCATCCTGGTCCGTGCGGCCGATCTCGAACTGCTTGGCGATATTCTCCGCGGTGTTGCCCATGTGGCAGTTGTTGAAGGCACACCAGAGGCCGTCGGTGATCATGGTGTCCACCAGCTCCCAGCCACCCATCTTCTTGCCAACGCGCGATCCGGGCAGCACGTGAGGGGCCATGCTCATGTTCTCCTGGCCGCCGGCAATCACCACCTCGGCATCGCCGCAGCGCACCGCCTGCCAGGCCAGGTGCACCGCCTTCAGACCGCTGCCGCAGACCTTGTTGATGGTCATGGCAGGCACGCTGACCGGCAGACCCGCAGCCAGGGCCGCCTGGCGGGCCGGGTTCTGGCCTGCGGCGGCCTGAAGCACCTGTCCCAGGATGACCTCGCCCACCTGATCCCCGGACACACCGCTTCGCTCCAGCAGCGCACGGATCACACGCGCACCCAGCTCGCTGGCAGGGATGCCCGCCAGGGCGCCGTTGAAGTTGCCTACGGGGGTTCGCACGGCCTCGACGATGACGACGGAATCACTCATGGTGGGTCTCCTGCATGGACATTAGGTTTGTATGAGGACTGGGTATTCGGCGGACCATAAGCACGCCGGCACAAGGTGATATTGACCACGCTCAAGGTCCGTACGATCAGGTCTTGAGCCGACCGGGAGGCTCAGCCTGACACCCTGATCTATAACAGATGCTCAAGCACTCTGCCGGTCGCGCGTATTGTTGCACTGCACAATTTTTATGCTAATCTCCCAGGATATTGAAACAGAAGATCACCAAATAACCAGGAGCGGTTCCCATGACTGATTCCAATCCCTTCTCCTCAGAAGACTGGCTGAAGGCCCAGCGCAAGTACTGGGACGCCTGGTTCGACATGTCGCGCCGGGCCATGGAGGCCGGCGCGCCAGCGGACAACCCCTGGACCGGTGCCCTGGAGCGCTGGTGGCAGGGGGTTTCGCCCGCGGTTGCCCCGGATGCCCGTGAGTTTTACGACCGCATGGTGGAGATGGGGCGCAGCTACTTCTCCATGGCCGAGGAGTTCATGCGCAAGAGCGGCGGTTCCGAGGTGCCGTTGGATGCATTCAAGACCTGGATGGACCAGCTATCCGAGGCCCTGCGCAACCCCGCGACCAGGGCCGACGCCGCACCGGGCATGAAGGATTTCATGGCCTTCTGGCAACTGCCCATGGATACCTGGCAGCGTTTCGCCTCCTCGGTCATGCCGGTGCCGGGCGACCTGATGAAGGCCTTTCAGCCGGAAGGCGCCGCCTCATTCAGCGAAGGCATGCGCGAACACTTGGACCGTTTCCTGTCCATGCCGGGCTTGGGCTACAGCCGCGAGTCCCAGGCCCAGGTCCAGGACTTCGGCCGGCGACTGCTGGACTACCAGCGCGCCTACCAGGCCTACGAGGCCGCCCTCTCCAAGGTCGCCCTGGACTCCGTGGACCGTTTTCGCGCCCGGCTGGAGGAGGCCTCGCACCGGGAGCAGCCCATCAGTTCCCTGCGTGAACTGTTCAACGAATGGGTGGATGTCTGCGAAGAGGTCTACGGAGACTACGCCATCTCCGAGGAGCACGCACGCCACTACGGTGACCTGGTCAACGCCCTCATGGCCGTCAAGCAGGAAGGCTCGCGCCTGGTGGACGAAGCCCTGGAGACCATGAACATGCCCACCCGGCGCGAGGTGAGCACCCTTCAGCAGCGCCTCCAGGAGACCCGCCGGGAGATGCGGCGCCTGCGCAGCCAGATGGAGACGCTGCTCGAGGCCAGGGCCGAGGCACCCCCACCCGCGCAGCCCGCCAGGCCCAAGGCAGCGCCCAAGGCCAAGGCCAGCAGAGCCAAGTCGGCCAAGTCCGCAAAGTCAGATACCCAGAGGACCTGATGTCATGATCCCCGTGCAGCTCAGACCCGACCAGATCCTGGCCGAACTCAGCGAGTTCCAGACCAAGCTGGGCCATGGAATCCAGAACCTCATGGCGGCCGGTGAAATCCCCACCGGCGTGACCCCCAAGGAGGCCATCTACCAGGAAGACAAGCTCACCCTGTATCGCTTCCAGCCCTCCACCAAAAAGGTCCAGAACCCGGTGCCGGTGCTGATCGTCTACGCCCTGGTGAACCGCCCCTACATGACCGACCTGCAGGAGAACCGCTCCACCGTGCGCGGTCTGCTGGAGGCGGGGCTGGACGTCTACCTGATCGACTGGGGCTACCCGGACCGGGCCGACCGCTTCCTGGGCCTGGACGACTACATCAACGGTTACATCGACCGCTGCGTGGACGTGATCCGCAAGCGTCACAAGGTGGACGCCATCAACATCCTGGGCATCTGCCAGGGCGGCACCTTCAGCCTCTGCTACAGCGCCCTGCACCCGGAGAAGGTGAAGAACCTGATCACCATGGTCACGCCGGTGGACTTCCATACCCCGGACAACATGCTCAGCCGCTGGGTGCGCCACGTGGACGTGGACCTGCTGGTGGATACCCTGGGCAACATCCCCGGCGAACTGCTCAACGCCACCTTCCTGATGCTCAAGCCCTACCGGCTGATCGGACAGAAATACCTGGACATGGTGGACCTGCTGGACGACAGCAGCCAGGTGAACAACTTCCTGCGCATGGAGAAATGGATCTTCGACAGCCCTGACCAGGCCGGCGAGGCCTACCGGCAGTTCATCAAGGACTTCTACCAGCAGAACAAGCTGGTCAACGGCGGAGTCCAGATCGGCGATGCTGTGGCGAAACTTGCCAACGTCACCATGCCGGTGCTCAACATCTTCGCCGAGCAGGACCACCTGGTGCCGCCCGCTGCCTCCAAGGCACTGGAAGGCAAGGTGGGCACCAAGGACTACACCGAGCTGTCCTTCCCCGGCGGCCACATCGGCATCTATGTGAGCGGCAAGGCACAGAAACAGGTGCCGCCGGCCATCGGCGCGTGGCTGGATGAAAGGACGAAGTGAGATTTTGGAAGTGGGAACGCCAAAGAAGGCGTGATACTTCTTTGGCTTGATAGTCCCGGTCAGCAACCCATTGTTGTCATCAATATTCCCCATATAAGCCAGGTTAACCGGTATATTCCGCCCATATTAGCCATATATTGTTGACAATCGTTCAGGATCGTCTACCTTCTTAAAAGCCCCTGACGGGTCTGTTCCAAGACGGAACAGACCCGTGCATCTATAACAACAGGGCCGCCTGATCCCGGGTGGCTCCACACCAGGGAAGCGAGGAGAGAGACATGGGTTACGACGAGGTCTACGCCCGCGCCGTGCGGGATCCCGAGGGCTTCTGGGCCGAGGCGGCCAAGGCCATCCACTGGGACGGCCCGGCGCAGAAAGTCCTGGACGATAGCGCCCCGCCCTTCTACCGCTGGTTTCGTGGCGGGCGCCTCAACACCTGCTACAACGCCCTGGACCGCCACGTGGAGGCCGGACGCGGCGACCAAGCGGCGGTGATCTACGACAGCCCCGTCACCCAGACCAAGCGCAGCTACACCTACCGGGAGATGCGCGACCAAGTGGCCCTGTTCGCCGGCGCCCTGGCGCGGCTTGGCGTCGGCAAAGGCGACCGGGTGATCATCTACATGCCCATGGTGCCTGAGGCCCTGATCAGTATGCTGGCCTGCGCGCGTCTGGGCGCGGTTCACTCGGTCGTCTTCGGCGGCTTTTCCGCCCACGAATTGGCCACCCGTATCGACGACGCCAAGCCCCGGGTGGTGGTGGCTGGCTCCTGCGGCATCGAACCCAGCCGGGTGGTGCACTACAAGCCCATGCTGGACAAGGCCATTGATCAGGCCAGCCACAAACCGGAGCACTGCATCATCCTGCAACGCCCCCAGGGACCCGCTGAACTCCTGCCCGGACGGGATTTGAGCTGGGACGAGGCCTTGGACGGTGTCAGCCCCCACGACTGCGTCACCGTGGAGGCCACCGATCCCCTCTACATCCTCTACACCTCCGGCACCACCGGCAAACCCAAGGGCGTGGTGCGGGACAACGGCGGCCACGCGGTGGCGCTCAAGTGGAGCATGGAGAACCTCTACGGCGTGAAGCCCGGCGAGGTCTACTGGGCCGCCTCGGACGTGGGCTGGGTGGTGGGACATTCCTACATCGTATACGCGCCCCTGCTACACGGTTGCACCACCCTGGTCTACGAGGGCAAGCCCGTGGGCACCCCTGACGCCGGCGCCTTCTGGCGGGTGATCTCCGAGCACAAGGTGGCGGTGATGTTCACCGCCCCGACCGCGTTTCGCGCCATCAAGAAAGAAGACCCGACGGCCGAGCACCTCAAGCGCTACGACCTGAGCGGCTTCCGCGCCCTGTTCCTGGCCGGCGAGCGCTGCGATCCGGACACCCTGGAGTGGGCCGGCAAGATCCTCGACCGTCCGGTGATCGACCACTGGTGGCAGACCGAGACCGGCTGGGCCATCGCAGGCAACTTCCTGGGCATCGAACTGCTGCCCATCCGCTCCGGCAGCGCCGGCAAGCCTTCGCCCGGTTATGACGTGCAAATCGTCGACGACAACGGCAAGCCCGTGGCCGCCGGCGAGATGGGGCGCATCGTGGTCAAGCTGCCCCTGCCCCCCGCCTGCCTGCCCACCCTGTGGAACAACGACGAGCGCTTCAAGGAGGCCTACCTCAACGCGGTACCCGGCTACTACCTCACGGGCGACTCCGGCTACCTGGACGAGGACGGCTACCTGTTCGTCATGGGACGCATCGACGACACCATCAACGTGGCGGGCCACCGGCTCTCCAGCGGCGCCATGGAGGAGGTGCTCGCCTCCCATCCGGCGGTGGCCGAGTGCGCGGTGATCGCGGTCAACGACGAACTCAAGGGCTCCCTGCCCCTGGGCCTTGTGGTCATGAAGAGCGGCGTCAACCTGGACAAGGCGACCCTGTGCAAGGAACTGGTGGACCTGGTGCGCGAGGAGATCGGCCCGGTGGCGGTGTTCAAGAAAGTGGCCGTGGTGGACCGTCTGCCCAAGACCCGTTCCGGCAAGATCCTGCGCGCGGTGATGCGCAAGATCGCCGACAACGAGGCGTATCAGGCGCCCGCGACCATCGACGACCCTGCGATCCTCAACGAGATCCGGAGCGCCCTGACGGCCATCGGATATGCGGATGGCAAGGCAAAGATCTAAAAGACAGAAAGGAATGGACAGGATTGACAGGATTTACGGGATTAATGCCCATGTCAGGTCATGATCGGCCGGTTAAATCTGTATCCGCCCTTGTCTTTAATCCTGTCAATCCTGTCCAGGTTTTTTCTTCCAGTGACGCCGATGCTCACAACACCGAGGCGACGATGAAATCAGAAGAACACGGCATCACCCTCGCCGACCGCGTCTTCGCCCGGCTGCGCCAGGCCATCGTGGAGGGCGAGATCCCCGCCGGCAGCAAGATCAGCGAGCCGGAACTGGCCAGTGCCTACGGCATCAGCCGCGGCCCCCTGCGCGAGGCCATCGGGCGGCTCGAGGCCTGCCACCTGGTGGAACGGCGCGCCAACGTGGGCGCCCGGGTGGTGTCCCTGAGTCTGGAAGACCTGATGGAGCTCTACCTGCTGCGTGAATCCCTGGAAGGCCTCGCGGCACGCCTGGCGGCAGAGCGCATGAGCGATGCGGAGATCCGCGAGTTGCGGGACCTGCTGCACCAGCACGAGCAGCGCGCAGAACTCCAGGAGGGCGTCGCCTACTTCCAGAAGGAGGGCGACATGGATTTCCACTACCGCATCATCCAGGGCAGCGGCAATGCCCGCCTGATCCAGTTGCTGTGCAACGACCTCTACCACCTGATGCGCATGTACCGCTACCAGTTCGGCATGGCCAGCAGTCGTGCGCGCAATGCCTTCCGCGAACACGGCCACATCGTCGAGGCCATCGCCGACCGGGACGCAGAGATGGCGGAACTGCTCATGCGCCGCCATGTGCGTGTCTCCCGGGAGAACGTGGCACGCCAGTTCGCCGAACACCCCAACCAGTCACCCAGCATCCGGGCTGCGGGATAGGAGTCACCATGAATCAAAGCCAGACACCGGGCGCGCGCCTGCGCCAGGCCGTGCAGGAAGAACAACCGCTGCAGGTGATGGGCGCCATCAACGCCTACCACGCCATGCTGGCCGAACAGACCGGCTACCGCGCCCTGTATCTCTCCGGCGGCGGCGTGGCCGCCGGCTCCCTGGGCCTGCCGGATCTCGGCATCAGCACCCTGCACGACGTGCTGGAAGACGTGCGCCGCATCACCTACGTCACCGAACTACCCCTGCTGGTGGACGCGGACACCGGCTTCGGCCCCAGCGCCTTCAACATTGCCCGCACGGTGCGCGAACTGATCCGCGCCGAGGCCGCCGGCTGTCACATCGAGGACCAGGTGCAGGCCAAGCGCTGCGGTCACCGCCCCGGCAAGGCCATCGTTACCAAGAGCGAGATGGCGGACCGCATCAAGGCCGCAGCCGACGCCCGCGACCGGGACTTCGTGATCATGGCGCGCACCGACGCCCTGGCGGTGGAAGGCATCGACGCTGCCATCGAACGGGCCGTGGCCTGCGTGGAGGCCGGCGCCGACATGATCTTCCCGGAGGCGGTCACGGAACTGGCGCAGTACCGGCGCTTCGTGGAGGCCGTCGGCGTGCCGGTGCTCGCCAACATCACCGAGTTCGGCAAGACGCCACTGTTCACCGTCGAGGAACTTAAGTCCGCGGGCGTGTCGCTGGCCCTCTACCCGCTGTCCGCCTTCCGCGCCATGAACCAGGCGGCACTCAAGGTCTACGAGGCCATCCGCCGTGACGGGACCCAGAAGGAGGTCATTGATCTGATGCAGACCCGCGACCAGCTCTACGATCACCTGGGCTATCACGCCTACGAGGAAAAGCTCGACGCACTCTACAGCCAGGACAAGGGGAAACGCGATGAGTGATGCAGACCAGAGCCAGGCCACGACGCCGAAGCCGAAAAAATCCGTCGCCCTGTCCGGCACGGTGGCGGGCAACACCGCCATCTGCACCGTGGGGCGCACCGGCAATGACCTGCACTACCGGGGTTACGATATCCTCGATTTCGCCGACATCGCCGAGTTCGAGGAGATCGCCTACCTGCTGATCCACGGCAGCCTGCCCAGCCGCGCGGAACTGCTCGCCTACAAGGACCGCCTGCGCGCCCTGCGCGGCCTGCCCGCGGCGCTGCGCAACACCCTGGAGCAGATCCCGCCCTCGGCCCATCCCATGGACGTGATGCGCACCGCGGTGTCGGTGCTCGGGACCCTGGAACCCGAGAAGGACGACATGAGCGTTTCCGGTGCCCGGGCCATCGGAGACCGGCTGATCGCCTGCCTCGGTTCCGCCCTGCTCTACTGGTATCACTACGCCCACGACGGCAAGCGCATCGAGGTGGAGACCGACGACGACAGCATCGGCGGCCACTTCCTGCATCTCATGCATGGAAGCACGCCCCCGGATATCTGGGTGCGCGCCATGCACACCTCGCTGAACCTCTACGCGGAACACGAGTTCAACGCCTCCACCTTCACCGCGCGGGTGATCGCCGGCACCAACGCCGACATGTACTCGGCCCTCACCGGTGCCATCGGCGCGCTGCGCGGGCCGAAACACGGCGGCGCCAACGAGGTGGCCTGCGAGATCCAGTTGCGCTACCAGAACCCGGACCAGGCGGAGGCGGACATCCGCGAGCGGGTGGGTCGCAAGGAGATCATCATCGGCTTCGGTCATCCGGTGTACACCACCGGGGATCCGCGCAACCAGGTGATCAAGTCAGTGGCACGGCGCCTGTCCGAGGAGCGCGGTACGCTGACCATGTTCGACGTGGCCGATCGCCTTGAGAGCGTGATGTGGGAGCTGAAGAAGATGTTCCCGAATCTCGACTGGTTCTCGGCGGTCTCCTATCACATGATGGGCATCCCCACCGCCCTGTTCACGCCCATCTTCGTCATCTCCCGCACCACCGGCTGGGTGGCCCACGTGATCGAACAGCGCCAGGACGGCAAGATCATCCGTCCCAGCGCCAACTACACGGGTCCGGAGAATCAGCCCTGGGTGCCCATGGACAAACGTTGAAGTGCGAAGTGGGAATTGGGAAGTGGGATAAAACCCTGCCGCCCCCCTCTCCCTCAGGGAGAGGGCCGGGGTGAGGGTGGTGTCATTCCCACTTCAAAATTCCCACTTCGTACTTTCGTTCTCACATCTCACCTCTTAGCGGAGCAACCAATGAGTCACCACATCGCCGACACCAACGTCCGCCCCGAACCCGATCCGGAACTGAAAGCCATCGCGGACTACGTCTGCGACTACCCCATCGATTCCGCCGAGGCCCTGGACACGGCCCGCAACTGCCTGATGGATTCCCTGGGCTGCGCCATGCTGGCACTGCAGTACCCGGAATGCACCAAGCACCTGGGGCCCGTGGTCCCGGGCACCGTGGTGCCCAATGGCAGCCGCATCCCCGGTACCCAGTTTCAGCTCGACCCCATCCAGGCCGCCTTCAACATCGGCGCCATGGTGCGCTGGCTGGACTTCAACGACACCTGGCTGGCCGCGGAATGGGGCCACCCCTCGGACAACCTGGGCACCATCCTGGGCCTGGCCGATCACCTGAGTCGCAAGGCGGTGGCCGAGGGCAAGAAGCCCATGAACATCGACGACGTGCTGCGTTACATGATCAAGGCCCACGAGATCCAGGGTGTGCTGGCATTGGAGAACAGCTTCAACCGTGTAGGCCTGGACCACGTGGTTCTGGTGAAGGTGGCCTCGGCGGCGGTGGCCGCCCACATGCTGGGCGCCAGCCGTGAACAGGTAATCGATGCCCTGTCCCAGGCCTGGGTGGACGGCCAGGCACTGCGCACCTATCGCCACGCGCCCAATACCGGCTCACGCAAGTCCTGGGCGGCGGGCGATGCCTGCGGCCGCGCGGTGCGACTGGCGCTGATGGTGATGAAGGGCGAGATGGGCTTGCCCAGCGTGCTGTCCGCGCCCCGCTGGGGCTTCTATGACGTGCTGTTCAAGGGCGAGAAGTTCCGCTTCCAGCGTGACTACGGCAGCTACGTGATGGAGAACGTGCTGTTCAAGATCAGCTTCCCCGCCGAGTTCCACGCCCAGACGGCGGTGGAATGCGCCATGCAGTTGCACGACCAGGTGAAGGACCGCCTCGACCAGATTGATCGCATCGAACTGAGCACCCAGGAATCCGCGGTGCGCATCATCAGCAAGGACGGTCCCCTGCACAACCCGGCGGACCGGGACCACTGCCTGCAGTACATGGTGGCCGTGCCCCTGATCTTCGGCGAACTCACCGCCCGCCACTACGAGGACGAGGTGGCCGCCGACCCGCGTATCGACGCCTTGCGCGAAAAGATGCGCGTGGTGGAAGATCCGCGTTACTCAAAGGACTACCACGACCCGGACAAGCGCTCCATCGCCAACGCCGTGCAGGTCTTCTTCAAGGACGGCAGCAGCACCGAGAAGGTGGAGGTGGAATATCCCATCGGCCACCGCCGCCGCCGCGCCGAGGGCATACCTGTCCTGGAAAACAAGTTCCGCGACGCCCTGCGCACCCGTTTCCCCCGGGGCCAGGCCGCGCGCATCTACGACCTGTGCAAGGATCCGAAGCGTCTCGCGGCGACCCCGGTGCACGAATTCATGGATCTGTTCTTGATTTGAGATCTTTTGCCGCAGAGACGCGGAGGCGCAGAGAAAGATCAATTTGACAGGATTAACAGGATTCTCAGAAATCCATTTTTCTTTGATTCAATCCTGTTAATCATGTAAATCCTGTCAGATCCCTTGTCCCTCTGCGCCTCCGCGTCTCTGCGGCAATCCTGGCTCTTCGAAGGTAACCCACATGACCAACGTACATTACGAAGATCTCGGCCACGGCATCACCATGATCGATGCCCAGCTCTATCGCCAGGGCCAGGTGTCCACCTACCTGGTGGTCCAGGGCGATCGGGCGGCGTTCATAGAGACGGGTACCGCCCATTCCGTGCCGGGACTTTTGGAGGTACTGGATCTCAAGGGCATCCCCCGGGAGAACGTGGACTACGTGATCCCTACCCACGTGCACCTGGACCATGCCGGCGGCGCGGGCGCGCTGATGCAGCACCTGCCCAATGCCCGCCTGGTGATCCACCCCCGTGGCGCCCGGCACATGATCGACCCCTCGAAACTCAATGCGGGGGCCACCGCCGTGTATGGCGAGACGCAGATGGAACGCCTGTTCGGCCGGGTCATTCCCGTGCCCGAGGACCGGATCATCGAGGCAAACGACGGATTCGAGCTGGATTTCAACGGCCGGCCCTTGCGCTTTCTGGACACACCTGGCCACGCGCGGCACCATTTCTGCGTGGTGGACAAGACCGGCGACGGCATCTTTTCCGGTGACACCTTCGGCCTGTCCTACCGGGAGTTCGACACCGAAAACGGTCCGTTCGTGTTTCCCACGACCACGCCCGTCCAGTTCGACCCGGACGCGCTGCACGCCTCCGTGGACCGACTGATGGGTCAGGGGCTGTCCTACATGTACCTCACCCACTACAGCCGGGTGGGCGACCTGCCCCGCCTGCAGGCGGACATGCACCAGTTGATCGACGCCTTTGTGGCCATGGCGCGGGAGCATGCCCATGCGGGCACAGCCCGCCACGCGAAGCTCTGCCGCGAGATGATGACCCTGCTGCTGCAGCGTGCCCGTGCCCACGGCTGCACGCTGCCCAAGGCGGACATGACCCGGCTGCTCGGGCCGGACGTGGGCCTGAACGTCCAGGGCCTCGGCGTCTGGCTGGACAAGGAGATGGGCACCGCGTAGGAGGCCCGACCCCGGGCCGAACAGCCCGCCGGTGGATGAAGCAACGGCTTTCGCGGCAGGATCGCCGAGCCCACGCGCAACCGTCGGGCTTCAGCCCGACAAGCGGTGGCTTCGTCAGGCATTGCTGTCGGGCTGAAGCCCGACCTACGAAACTGACCTCATACCTCGAACCGAGCCGATGCAGCTCAGCGAAGCAGGCTTTTCTTCTCTGTGACCTCTGTGGCAAAAATGCTCTAACCGGCGTAATAACCACAGCGGTCACAGAGGTATCATGACAATACAATCCAGTTAAGGAGCACTCCATGTCCGACACCTTCAAGGCCCTTGTCCTCGAAGCGGCCGACAAGGCACCCAGCATCCACATCAAGGAACTGAACACGACCGATCTCCCCGAGGGGGAGGTACTGGTACGCGTGTCCCATTCGGGACTCAACTACAAGGACGGCATGATCCTCAAGGGGCTGGGCCGGTTGGTGCGCCACTATCCCCACGTGCCGGGCATCGACTTCGCCGGCACCGTCGAGGCCTCCAGTGACCCTCGCTACAAGCCAGGCGACGCCGTGGTGCTGACTGGCTGGCGCGTGGGCGAGGCGCACTGGGGCGGCTACGCCCAGAAGGCCCGGGTCAAGGCCGACTGGCTGGTGCCGCTGCCCGAGGGGCTGACGGCGAAGCAGGCCATGGCCGTAGGCACGGCGGGTTTCACCGCCATGCTGGCCGTGCAGGCCCTGGAAGACCATCGACTGAGCCCGGAGGATGGCGAGGTGCTGGTCACCGGTGCCTCCGGTGGCGTGGGCAGCGTTGCCATCTCGCTGCTCGGCCGGCTGGGCTACTCGGTGGCCGCAGTCACCGGACGCCCGGACAACGCGGACTATCTCAAGTCCCTGGGTGCCACCACCATCGTGCCCCGCGAGGAACTGGCCGGCGCACCGGACAAGCCCCTGTTGAGCGAACGCTGGGCCGGCTGCGTGGATGCCGTGGGCGGCGACATGCTGGCCCACGTGCTGGCCGAGATGCGCTACGGGAGTTCCGTGGCTGCCTGCGGCCTGGCCGGAGGCCCGGGACTGAACACCACGGTGCTGCCCTTCCTGCTGCGCGGCGTGAAGCTGCTGGGGATCGATTCCGTGATGTGCGACCACGACACCCGGGTGCTGGCCTGGGAACGGCTCACCGGCCTGCTGGATGCCAGTCGTCTCGATGCCATGACCACGGAGATCCGCCTGGAAGATCTGCCCGACTATGCGGAAAAAATCCTCATGGGCCAGGTCCGCGGTCGTGCGGTGGTGGTCATGGATTGAGCCTGGGTAGGCGCGACGACTTCGTCGCGAATAGCGGTGGCCCGGCAGACACCGCTATTCGGCCCGGGGTCGGGCCTCCTACGCCCCCGCCCCATCACACGGTAGGTTGGGGTGAGCAAGGCGAAGCCCAACATTGAGGTGAGGGGTGGGGTGTGAGGCGTGAGGGGTTAGTCCCCAAAATCAATCTTTGCCATTTACCCCCTCACCCCTCACCCCTCACCCCTCACTACGTTGGGCTTCGCTGCGCTCACCCCAACCTGCGGGCCGACCCTGACCACGCCTTCCACGGCCAGCGCTGGATCACCCGCCAGCCGAGCAGAACCGCCAGGATGACCCCATAGAGCATCGGCTCCCGGTAGTCCGCCCGGGTCAGCCACCAGAGGTGCAGCACGGCCAGGATCGCCGCCGGGTAGACCAGCCGGTGCAACTGAACCCAGCGACGCTTGAGCCTGCGCATCATGGCGTCCGTGGAGGTGACGGCCAGCGGCAGGAGCAGCAGCCAGGCGGTAAAGCCCAGGGTGATATAGGGGCGGTTCAACACATCGTCCCAGATCAGCGCCCAGTCGAAGAACAGGTCCAGGCCGATCCAGATGGACAGGTGCAGGCAGGCGTAGAAGAAGGCAAACAGGCCCAGCATGCGCCTCAGCCGCATGGGCCATGACCAGCCGGTCATGCGTCGAAGCGGTGTCATGAGCAGGGTCAGACACAGCAGGCGCAGGGCCCAGATACCGGTCTCGTGGGTGAGGTACTCGATGGGGTTGGTGCCAAGCCCGCCCAGGCCGCCCAGGGCCTGTATGCTCAACATCCCCAGGGGCAGCAGGCAGAGGATGAAAACCGCAGCCTTGAGCCCTTTATCAACCGGCCTTGGAATAACGAGACCATCGCGCAAGCTCCGTAGGCCCGATAGAGCGCAAGCGGTATCGGGCAACTCATGCCGGACACCGCTGCGCTTTGTCCGGCCTACTGGCTTAACCCGGCTCAGAAGAATTTCCTCAGGTCCATCCCGGCATACAGGTGACCCACCTCTTCGGCGTAGCCGTTAAACATGAGCGTCGGCCGCCGGCGCAGATCACCGATGCGACGCTCGGTGCGCTGGCTCCAGCGGGGATGGGCCACATCCGGGTTCACGTTGGAGTAGAAGCCGTATTCCCGGGGCGTGGCCTTGTTCCAGCTGGTGGGTGGTTCCTGTTCGGTGAAACGGATGTGCACGATGGACTTGATGCTCTTGAAACCGTACTTCCAGGGCACCACCAGGCGCAGGGGCGCGCCGTTCTGGTTGGGCAGGGTCTCGCCGTAGAGGCCCACGGCCAGGATGGTCAGGGGATGCATGGCCTCATCCAGACGCAGGCCTTCCACGTAGGGCCAGTCAAGCACCCGCAGGCGCTGGCCTGGCAGATTCGCCGGATCCAGAATGGTGGTGAAGGCCACGTACTTTGCCCGTCTGGTGGGCTCCGCCTGTTCGATGATGCGGTTCAGCTCGAAGCCCACCCAGGGGATCACCATCGACCAGCCCTCCACACAGCGCATGCGGTAGATGCGCTCCTCCAGGGCGTGGGGCTTGAGGAAGTCCTCCAACGGGTAACGGCCGGGGTTCAGGCAGTGGCCGTCCACGGTGACGGTCCAGGGTTCGGTGACCAGTCGCTCGGCGTTGCGTGAAGGGTCCGACTTGCCGGTGCCCAGTTCGTAGAAGTTGTTGTAGGTGGTCACGTCCTGGCGTGGCGTCAGTGGCTCGTCGGTACCGAAGGGGCCGGCCGTAAATGCCAGGGGGCGTGTCGTGCTCGACCGCGCAGGTCCGTGCAACGCGCCGACACTCAGGCCAAGGCCGGCGGCCAGGCCCATCTGCAGAAACCTTCGCCGGTCACGATAGACCTCCGGCGGTGTGATTTCGGAGGGGCGCGGGGTGTAGCGCGAAGGCACTCGGATCAGCATGGCAGGCTCCGGATCGACAGGGCGAAATGACCGCTCGTCTGTGCTTGGATACCGCTGGTGTCGTTTGGTTTCCTCATGGCAAATCCATCAATGGAACTTTGGAGGATCCATAAAAAAAATCTTGTTGCAGATTTTTTGCACAGCGGTATAAGGGCGTCGTGAAACGTCAATGAAACATTGGCGCCCCAACCTGGAGACCTCCGCACATGGCACGGGCCGAAGACATCCTGACTCTGGACGAAGAGATGGACAGTCCTGAATGGAAGCAGGATCAGACCGCCAAAAGCCGCCCGGGCGCACGACGCTCCCTGGAGCTTTACCTGGAACGCCGCGCCCTGCGCCGGCAACTGGAAGACGCCTTCGGCGAGGACAGCTACGGACCCACCGAGCTGGACTTCTAAGATGTCGGAAGTCCGAATCAGGAAGTTGGATCAAAAAAGCGGGCCGTTGGGCCCGCTTTTTTTGTAGCTTCGCACTTCCCAATTCCCACTTCCGACTTCAGGACGCGACTTCAGGAGACCCATTTCCGGGCATTCCTGAACAGCCGCAGCCACGGACCTGTCTCGCCCCACTGGGGCGGATGCCAGGAATGCTGCACGGTGCGGAACACCCGTTCTGGATGGGGCATCATGATGGTGACACGCCCGTCCCGGGTGGTCAGGCCGGTGATGCCCTGGGGGGAACCGTTGGGGTTCTCGGGGTAGTGCTCGGTGACTTGTCCGCGGTTGTCCACGTAACGCAGCGCAACGCCCGGCGCATCCGCCGGATCTCCTCCGCTCTCGAACACCACCCTGCCCTCGCCGTGGGCCACGGCCACCGGCAGTCTTGAGCCCGCCATGCCCTCCAGCAGGATGGACGGGCTCTCGCTCACCTCCACCAGGGACAGGCGCGCCTCGAACTGTTCGGAACGGTTGCGCAGGAAGCGCGGCCAGTGGGCGGCGCCGGGGATCAGGTCCTTGAGCTGGGAGAGCATCTGGCAGCCGTTGCAAACCCCGAGAGCGAAGCTGTCATCCCGCTCGAAGAAGGCCTGGAACACCTCCCGGGCACGGGGGTTGAACAGGATGGAGCGCGCCCAGCCACCACCCGCACCCAGCACGTCGCCGTAGGAGAAGCCGCCGCAGGCGGCCAGGCCCCGGAAGCCGGACAGGTCCAGGCGGCCGGACAGAATGTCGGTCATGTGCACGTCGACGCTGGCGAAACCGGCCCGGTCGAAGGCGGCGGCCATCTCGATCTGGCCGTTCACCCCCTGCTCGCGCAGGATGGCCACCCGGGGGCGGCTGCCCGTGTTGATGAAGGGCGCGGCCACGTCCTCCTCCGGATCGAAGCCCAGCACCGGGGACAGGCCCGGGTCTGTGGCGTCGCTGATGCGCTCGAACTCCTCCCGGGCGCAGTCCGGGTTGTCACGCAGCGCCTGCATCCGGTAACTGGTCTCGGACCAGACCGCCTGCAACTCGGCACGCGCGGCGCCGTACAGCACCTGGCGGCCGCGGCAGAACTCGATGCGATCCTCGCCGTTGAGGTTGCCGATCACGTGGCTGTGATGACCCAGCTCCGCCTCCCGCAGGGCCGAGAGCACCTCCTCGGTGTCTTCGTGACGCACCTGCAGGAGAATGCCCAGCTCCTCGCTGAACAGGGCTGCCACCGGGTCCGGTCCCAGGTCGTCCAGGTGCACGGTCACGCCGGTGTGTCCGGCGAAGGCCATCTCGCAGAGCGTGGCCATGAGGCCGCCGTCGGAGCGGTCATGCAGGGCCAGTACCCTCCCCTCGCGATTGAGTTCCTGGACGGCCGCGAAGCAGCGCTTGAGCATGTCCGGGTCGTCCAGGTCCGGGGCGTGGTGGCCCACCTGCTTGTACACCTGGGCGAGCGCCGAACCCGCCAGGCGGTTGTGGCCCTTGCCCAGGTCGATGAGGATCAGGTCGGTATCCCCCAGGTCGGTGCGCAGCTGGGGCGTACGGGTCCGACGGATGTCCTCCACCGGGGCGAAGCCGGTGACGATCAGGGACACCGGCGCGGTCATCACCTGCTCGCCGCCCGCGTCCTTCCACACGGTCTTCATCGACAGCGAGTCCTTGCCCACGGGGATGGCGAGGCCAAGGCGCGGACACAGTTCCTCGCCCACCGCCTTCACCGTGTCGAACAGGGCCGCATCCTCGCCGGGATGACCGGCGGCGGCCATCCAGTTGGCGGACAGGCGGATATTGCCGATGGCACCGATGTCGGCAGCCATCAGGTTGGTCACGGTCTCGCCGATGGCCATGCGACCGGAGGCGGCGGGGTGCACCAGGGCGATGGGGGCGCGTTCGCCCATGGCCATGGCCTCGCCGGTGTGGCCGAACAGGTCCGTGGCGGTGACCGCCACGTCCGCCACCGGCACCTGCCAGGGACCCACCATCTGGTCCCGGCTCACCAGGCCGGTGATGCTCCGGTCACCGATAGTGATGAGGAAGGACTTGGAGGCCACCGAGGGCAGACGCAGCACACGCTGCACCGCGTCGACGAGATCCACGTTCGAGGTGTCGAACTCGGGCTTGTGGAAGGTCTGGTGATGGACCTCGCGCAACATCTTGGGCGGTTTGCCCAGGAGCACCTCCATGGGCAGGTCCACGGGCTCGTTGTGAAACAACCCGTCACCCACCAGCAGGCGCTGATCGGCAGTGGCGGTGCCGATCACGGCATACGGTGCCCGCTCCCGCTCGCACAGGGCGGAGAACACCTCCAGGCGATCCGGGTCGATGGCCAGCACGTAGCGTTCCTGGGCCTCGTTGCACCAGATCTCCATGGGCGACATGCCCGGCTCATCAGAGGGCACGGTGCGCAGTTCGATGGCACCGCCGCGACCGGCGTCGTTCAGGATCTCCGGCACCGCGTTGGACAGGCCACCCGCGCCCACGTCGTGGATGGACAGGATGGGATTGGCCTCACCCATGGCGGTGCAGCGATCGATCACCTCCTGGCAGCGGCGTTCCATCTCCGGGTTGCCCCGCTGCACCGAGGCGAAGTCCAGGTCCTCCGCGCTCTCGCCGCTGGCCACCGACGAGGCCGCGCCACCGCCCAGGCCGATGAGCATGGCCGGACCGCCCAGCACCACCACCGGCGTGCCCTCGGGCAGCCCCAGCTTCTCCACGTGTTCCGGGCGCATGCTGCCCAGGCCGCCGGCGATCATGATGGGCTTGTGATAGCCCCGCAGCTGTTCACCACCGGGGCCCGGCACCCGCTCCTCGAAGGTGCGGAAATACCCGGCCAGGGCGGGACGGCCGAACTCGTTGTTGAAGGCCGCCGCGCCGATGGGCCCGTCCAGCATGATGCGCAGGGCGCTCTCGATGCGCCCGGGCTTCCCGTGGTCCGTCTCCCAGGGCTGCTCGAAGCCCGGGATGCGCAGGTTGGAGACCGAGAAGCCCGTGAGCCCCGCCTTGGGCTTGGAGCCCCGTCCCGTGGCCCCCTCGTCGCGGATCTCGCCGCCGGCGCCGGTGGCGGCCCCCGGGAAGGGCGAGATGGCGGTGGGGTGGTTGTGGGTCTCCACCTTCATGATGATGGGCAGGTCCATCTCCTCCGCCCGGTACTCGCCCGACTCCGGATCCGGCATGAAACGCCGGCCCCGGGCCCCTTCCATGGCGGCGGCATTGTCACGGTAGGCGGACAGGATGCCCTGGGGTGCGTGGTGATAGGTGTTGCGGATCATGGCGAACAGGGACTTCTCCTTCGCCTCGCCGTCGATCACCCAGTCCGCGTTGAAGATCTTGTGCCGGCAGTGCTCGGAGTTGGCCTGGGCGAACATCATCAGTTCCACATCCGTGGGTGCCCGCCCCAGGGCGCCGTAGGCCTCCGCCAGGTAGTCGATCTCCTCACCGGACAGGGCCAGCCCCATCTCGGCGTTGGCCCGCTCGAGGGCGCCCCGGGCGTCGTCGCCCAGCTCGATCACCGTCACCGGAGCGGGCTCATGGTGCACGAACAGGCGATCCGCCTCGGCAGGATCCAGGAGGACGGTCTCGGTCATGCGGTCGTGCAGCAGACCGGCCAGGCGCCGCCGGCCGGGGATGTCCAACGTCTTGTCGGCCTCGAGGCGGTAACTGATGCCCCGCTCGATGCGCCGCACGGCGCCGTCCAGGCCGCAGTGATGGGCGATGTCGGTGGCCTTGCTGGACCAGGGGGAGACGGTGCCCAGGCGTGGCACCACCAGGAAGTCCGCCGTCTCCGCAGGGGCTGTGCCCGCCGTCTCCAGCAGGGCCTCGAGAATCGCCTGCTCTGCCGTGGTCAGGGCCCTGTCCAGATCCACGAAATAGACGAACCGGGCGTCCAGCCCCTGGATCGTGGGTTCGGTCTCCCGGAGCTGACCCAGCAGGCGCTCCAGACGGAAATCGGACAGGGCGGGCGCCCCAGGCAGAAACAGCATCGCAGACCCCGGTAAAGTGCTGTGAAGGAAGGCCGACTATGATACTGTAAAGGCCTGTCCGCGGCACCGTCGGAAGCGATGCCGAAGGGGGAACTTCCGCGGATCATGTGTGTCTTATTGTTCAGTACCAAAAATGGGGGCGACCTGGCTTCGACGTGGTTCGCGAAACCCGAGGTGCATGCCGAGGAGACAGCTTCCCTCGTAAAACCAGCTGTTACGCTATAGTTGCCAACGACGACAACTACGCTCTGGCTGCGTAAAACCAGCTAGACCTTCGACTGGACTTGCTTGTGGGTCCTACTTGAAGGTCATCGCACACAAGCTCGCGGAGCGGACTCGCCCGGGTCTTAACCGTTAAATCCAATCGGGATCGCGTCTGGGTATCCTGTCCGTCGGAGACTCAAACGTAAAATCAAATGACGGCACTAAGCATGTAGTATCCAAGGATGTAGGTCCTGCGGACGCGGGTTCGATTAACACAATGGTCGCCTCTACCCGTAAGGGTAGAGTGAAAACGGGGCTCACATCGGTGGACCCTACGGCAGGGCAACCTGCTACGGCAACACCGAGGGGTAGGAAGAGGGCTAACCTCAGGCCTGCCCTGTAGAGACTCATAGACCGGCTGAGTTCATGGGAACAGAGCCGGCACTAGGATTCACGGAAAACCATACCGTGAATAACACGCCCCGCATCCTGGCAACAGGATGAAGGTATAGTCCAGCCCATATCGAAAGATATGGATCACTGTCCCGCCGCCTCCACCATCACTAAAAGCCCTGACCGGTAACGGTCAGGGCTTTTTTCTTGGGGCTATACTCAGGCCAGCCAGCCACGGACGAATGAGTGACAGGGATGAGTCTGGAAAAGCTGCCCGAGGTGGACGCCGCCTACATCGCTGGACTGATTGATGGAGAAGGCACGGTCACCCTCACCCGGAAACACCGCAACGAAAACCGCCAGCTCGCGGTGACCATCAGCAGCACCGAGCAGAATCTGTTGGACTTCGTCAAACAAACCCTCGGGGTCGGCAAGATCACGCGAAAACGGGTTGCACAGACCCACCACTCACCCAGCTACACCTACGCCGTCTACAACAGACAGGCGCTCCGGCTGCTTGAACAGGTACGACCGTACCTGCGGGGTTATAAGGCCGCGCGAACGGAACTGATACTTCGTGACTATCTAGCCCTGACGCCACGAAACGGCAAATACACAGAGAAACTCCAGCAGGCGAGACAGCATTTTGAAAAGGCTGTGCTCGACATCAAACCACTCTCCAACTCTTGATCGATCCACAGCTGTCAGTGCACACCCTGCCAGGGATGGTCAGGGCCTTTTTCTTTGTAAGGCCCTCCACCTGTCGGGAAAAACCCTCCTGCTGTCCTTCGCCTCATGCTGGTCTTTAAGCCAAGGCTGATACTCCAGTGTTGGCATACCCGAGTAGCGTTGAGGGAATATTCAAGGGTTTCCCGGCATCTGCCGATACAGCGAGGAGTATCCACGGGGTGTTGACTGTCTGGATGAGCAGGCCGGCGACGCCACAGACAACAATAAGACCGTCCAGTGCAGACATGGATAGCGGATGAAACAAGGCGCAAGATCCACTCACAAGTCTACCCGGCTGCCCAGCCTGCGCAGCCGGTATGCGCTGCTTTCCGCGCTCGTGGCGACCGTCCTGCTCAGCGGTGCACTGCTGGCCGGCTGGTATACCCGCGTGGCCATCCAGGACAACACCGCTGCCCTTGAACTGAGCAACCGTGCCAGGGCCGCACTGGATGAGATCCGCAACGCCGTGTGGATCGCGGACAACACCCTCAATGCCATGCTGATCTCACCCATGCCCGAGCATGAGGAGGAGATCACCGGGCAGATGCTCAAGGCACGGGACAGCCTGGACCTGCTCAGGCGCGACCCGGATATCCAGGAACCTGAACTCTCCGCACGCATCGATGCGCTTCATGTCCGGCTGTCCGATCTCAACATCGAGGTCCTGCGCCTGATCGAACAGCGCCGAGACCCTGACTGGGTCTACCCCCTGCTGCCTTTCCTCACCGAAAGACTCCTTATCCCCAACATCAATTTCGAATCCGCGGCCGATCTGGCGCTGCTGGAGATTGCCGAGATCGATGGCAGGAGCTACGCATCAGAACTCTTTGGCGAATTCGATGAGGTGCGTGACCTGTGGCGGCGCATGATTCTCAACTTCCGCGCCGGCATGATCCGTTACGCGGGTCTCAGCGAGACCAGCATCGAGGAACAGGAACAGAACATCGAGATTCTCTATCCGGTGATCATGGAACGCATCGGGCGCCTGGAGTCCCGGCGCAGCCGCGGTGAACTGGGCCTCGAGTCCGAGCACGCCGTGGAGGTCATGCGCACGGCGGCACAGGAGTGGATGGAAAGCTGGGAGACCGCCCGTGAGATCCGCCGGTCGGAGATCTGGCGGGCCGACACCGAGTACTTGAATGTGGCCGTGCGCCCCGCCCAGCAGGAGGTCTTCGACATGCTCTCGGCGGTGGAAACCGCCATCCTGGACTGGTCGGCCTACAACACCACCTCCCTGGAAACGGCAGCCCACCAGACCGCCTACCAGCTCTGGGCCCTCACCGGGCTCAGCCTGCTGTTCCTGCTGCTGGTCTATCTGATGCTGGACCGCTCCGTGCTGACCCCCATTCACGGCATTGCTCGTTCTTTGACCGAGGATGGCGGTCACCAGTTGCCCGGCACAGCCAACCACAGCAGCCAGGAGATCCAGCAGCTGATGCACGCCTTCAACACCATGCAGCGCCAGATCCATCATCGTCAGAAGGCGCTGGAGCACCAGGCCCTGCATGACGCGCTCACCCGCCTGCCCAACCGGGTCCTGCTCAACGACCGCCTGGAACAGGCCATCCAGCTGATGGAGCGCAACGGGGGCCAGCTGGCCGTGCTGCTGCTGGACCTGGATCGATTCAAGGAGGTCAACGATGCCCTGGGGCATCCCGTGGGAGACAAGCTGCTGCAGCAGGTTGCACGGAGGCTGCGCACCAGCCTGCGCGGATCGGATACCGTCGCGCGTCTGGGTGGTGACGAATTCGCCATCCTGGCGCTCAATACCGATGGCGCCAGTGCCCTGGAGTTTGCCGGCAAGATCCACCAGGCGATCAGCGGCGTTTTCACCATCGAACACCAGAACGTGTATGTAGGCACCAGCATCGGCATCGCGCTGTATCCGGAGCACGGCAACGACGCCAGCAGCCTCATGCGCCGCGCCGACATCGCCATGTACGCGGCCAAGCATCAGGGCCTGGGGAGCTGCATCTACAGTCCGGAACAGGACGAGAACCGTGCGGACCGCCTGTCCCTGGTGGGTGAACTGCACCAGGAACTGCAGAATCCACGCAATCTCTGCATCCACTATCAGCCCCTGGCGGCCCTGCCGTCCGGCAATGCCGCCGGCATGGAGGCGCTGCTGCGCTGGCAGCATCCGGTGCATGGCCCCATCCCGCCGGACGAGATCATCCGCATGGCGGAACACACGGGATTGATCGGACCGCTGACCCGCTGGGTCCTGGTGACCGCCCTGTGCCAGTTCCGCCAGCTGCTCAAGCAGCACCCTGACCTGACGCTCTCCGTCAATCTCTCCGCCTGGAATCTTCAGGATCCCCACCTGCCGGAGGTGGTGAGCGATGCCTTGCGGCAGTGTGAACTGCCGGCGTTCTCGCTGTGCCTGGAAATCACCGAGAGCGCCATGATGAACGATCCGGTGCACGCCCGTGAACTCCTCAATGTGCTCAGTGAAATGGGCGTGGCGCTGTCCATCGATGACTACGGCACCGGTTTCTCCTCCCTGAGCTACCTGAAGCTGCTGCCCGTGGATACCCTGAAGATCGACCGCTCCTTCGTGATGGAAATGCTCGAAGACGAGAACGATGCCATCATCGTGCGCTCCACCATCGACCTCGCTCACAACCTGGGCTACAAGGTGGTGGCCGAGGGCGTGGAGACCGGCGAGGTGATGACCCTGCTGGCCGCCCTGGGCTGCGATTATGCCCAGGGTTACCACCTGTGCCGGCCGGTTGCCTTCGATGAAATCCAGGCATGGCTGGAGCGTTACACTGGTGGCGTACCTGCCCACCTGACCCCGGGCCTGCAGGCCATCAGTTGACAAGGGAACATGGAGACACGCAGGAAATGGTCCTGAGTCTGGGGCCGCGGTTCGTGAATGTACGTCGGACGGCGGCTGGGTCATACACTGCCCGCATATCTCACCACCGTTCGTAGCGAGGGCGTCGAGATGCCGCTGTGACGGGGCGCGCGGAGCGGAAGACGGCGCCGGCGTAGCCGACACTACGTCAAGCCGGCTGAAGTGAGC
>NZ_KB898949.1 GCF_000377945.1 Thioalkalivibrio sulfidiphilus | reverse complement strand
GGACGGCCTGTCAGGCGACCCCCTCGAAGCCGAGCAACGCAGGGCACCCGCGAACAGCGGGTGCGGCATCGGGGTGTCCTTCTTTTGGTTACTTTTCTTGGACAAGCAAGAAAAGTAACCCGAGCCCCGTGCAACGGGGATCGGAAGCCTTTGACTTTGACTTTAACGTTGACCGACTCAACCCCAAACCTCAAAACGAGGCTTTGCACCCACCCCACAAAACCCGCCAAACTACCCCCCATGAAACTGCTCTATGACCTCCTCCCGGTCATCCTCTTCTTCCTCGCCTACAAGTTCTACGGCGCCCTCCCCCCGGAATGGATCCTGGCCGTAGGCGCCTGGCTGCCGGTGGCCCTGGAACCGGGCAACCCGAGTCATGCCATCTACCTGGCCACCGCCGTGGCCATGGCAGTCATGGCGGTGCAACTGAGCCTGGGGCTGGCCATCAAGCGACGGCTTGAGGCCATGCCGCTGCTCACGGCGGCGGTGATCATGGTGCTGGGCGGGGCCACCCTGTGGCTGCACGACCCGGTGTTCATCCTGTGGAAACCCACCCTGGTGAACTGGCTGTTTGCACTGGTGTTCCTGGCCCCGCCGCTGCTCGGACGACGCAGCCTGGTGGAGACGCTCATGGGACACGCCCTCAACGTGCCCAAGGCCATCTGGCGTCGGGTCAATCTCGCCTGGGTGGTATTCTTTGTCGTTTCAGGGCTTGCCAACCTGTTCGTGGCCTACACCTTCAGCGAGGCGGTGTGGGTGGATTTCAAACTCTTCGGTATGCTTGGCATGACCCTCGTCTTCGTGATCGGTCAGGCGGTCTATCTGGGACTGCACCACAGCGAGGACGACCCGCACACCACCAAGGGAGACCCATCCTGATGCTCTACGCCATCATGGCCCAGGACACCGACAACAGCCTGGAGAAACGCCTGCAGACACGGCCCGCGCACCTGGCGCGGCTGGAAGCCCTGCGCGACGAAGGGCGACTGGTACTGGCAGGCCCCCTGCCCGCCATCGACAGCCCGGACCCGGGTCCGGCGGGCTTCACCGGCAGCCTGGTGGTGGCGGAGTTCGATTCCCTGGAGGCGGCCAAGGCCTGGGCGGATGCCGATCCCTACCGGGCGGCCGGCGTCTATGAAAACGTCGTCGTCAAACCCTTTCGCAAGGTGCTGCCTTGATCAGTCGTGCTGGGCAGTCGTCTTAATCTCAAGGAAATCCCTATGAAACTGCGCATTCATCACATCCTGGGCACCGGCCTGCTGGCCGCCGCCCTCATCACCGGCTGTGGCCGCGGCGAGGCGCCGCAGGCCCAGATCAATGGCGAGGCGATCGCCGTGGTCAACGGCGTGGCCATCAGCGAGGCGGACTTCCAGGACTTCCTCAACCTGCAGCGCATGACCCGACCCGGCGAGAGCCTGCTGCCGGACGAGGTGCTGGACGAGATGATCAACATGGAACTGCTGCGTCAGGCCGCGCTGCAGCAGGGACTGGACAAGGATCCTGACATCCAGCGCCAGGTGGAGCGGGCACGCACCAACCTGATGGTCGGCGCGCTCATCGACCGGCGACTGGACCAGGAGTACACCGAGGAGCAGCTGCGCGCGGAATACGATCGCCAGATCCAGGCCATCGAACGCACCGAGTACAAGGCCCGCCACATCCTGCTGGACAGCGAGGCCGATGCCCGCGAGGTGATCGTCGCCCTGGAGGCCGGCGGTGATTTCCAGGCACTGGCCCGTGAGCATTCCACCGGCCCTTCAGGCCCCATGGGCGGGGATCTGGGCTGGTTCACCCTAGATGCCATGGTGCCGGCCTTCTCCCAAGCCGTGCAGGCCATGGAGAAAGGCAGTTACAGCAGCGAGCCGGTGCAGACCGAGTTCGGCTGGCACGTGATCCTGCTGGAAGATACCCGCAGCTCCGAACCGCCGCCCTTCGAGGCGGTGCGTGACCGGGTCGCGCAGATCCTCGACAACCGCGCCCTGCAGGATTACATCGGCGACCTGCGCGCCGCGGCGAAGATCGAGGTGAAGTGAGCGTGAGGCGTGAGGCGTGAGGCGTGAGGCGTGAGGCGTGAGGCGTCCAGAGTATAAATCCCCTCCCCCTCAGGGGGAGGGCCAGGGTGAGGGTGGTTTCGCGCCTTTCGCATCACCCTCTCTCGCCTATCGCTTATCTCCTCACGCCTTCCGCCACACCAGCGTATAGTTGTTCACCGGCATCACCACGTCATCCACCCGTTCTAGTCCCGCGGCCCGCGCCAGGTCTTCCAGGTCTGCCTTGTCGCGGATGCCCATGCCCGGGTCGCGCATCCGCAGGCTCATGTCGAAGCGGGCGTTGCTCTCGCTGGTGAACCTGCCGTTTTCGTTGAACGGTCCATAGAGACAGAAATACCCGCCCGGACGCAGCACCCGACCGACACCCGCGAACATGGCCTGCACCATGGGCCAGTGCATGATGTGCGTGGTGTTGGCGGAATACACCCCGTCCACATGACTCACCGGCCAGGGCTCGTCCCGCACATCCAGCACCAGGGGCTCGGCCACGTTGGCGAGCGCCGCCTCCTCCAACCACAGACGAATGCCCGGCAGATGCTCGGCCACGTCCGAGGGTTGCCAGTGCAGGTGCGGCAGCGCGGCACCGAAGTACACCGCGTGCTGCCCCGTGCCGCTGCCGATCTCTAGGATCGTGCCCGGCTCGGTGAAATAGCGTTTCAGCACTGCGAGGATCGGATCCTTGTTCTGCTCGCAGGCCTCGGAAAAGGGCTTGGCGTAGTAGGCTTGCATGTTGTGTTGTGTTGTCTTGATTGGAGTTAGGTCATTTAACCCGACAGTTGCATAAATTCGGCACGGTTTTACAAGAAAACGGCTTGTATACGGTACGAACTGCCTGTTGCACGGCTGTCTCTGGATCTCACCAAATGTGAGGTCCAGCCCAGCGTAGGCCCGATAAAGCGAAGCGGTATCGGGCGATAGGGCGCCGGACATCGCTGCGCTTTGTCCGGCCTACGATTCTGTTGCATTCCTGAATACTTGAAGCAAGCAGCCTGAAACTTGGCTGCGTCAAATTAATGCAATGATTGGGTTTACGTTGAAAACTCCGCGCCCTCTGCGGCTTTGCGCCCTCCGCGTGAATCATGAAATCCCGCAAAGTCACCACCCTCAACGCAAACCCGTCTGGATCACCAGCGACACGCGCCGGTTCTCGGCGCGGCCCTCGGCGGTGTCGTTGTCGGCCACGGGACGGGTGTCGGCGAAGCCCACCGCCTGGAGGCGTTCGGGGGCAAGTCCCAGGGCGATGAGCTGGCGCACAACGCCGCTGGCCCGTGCGGCGGACAGTTCCCAGTTGGAGGGGAAGATGGGCGTGGAGATGGGCACGTTGTCCGTGTGTCCCTCCACGGTGATCTGTCCCTCGGCGGCCTCGAGAACGGGCATCAGGCTGGAGAGCAGCGCGCGACCGTCACTGCGCAGTTCCGCGCTGCCGCTGGCGAACAGGATGCCCTCCTTGATGCGCAGCTCCACCTGCCCCGGCGTGGTAAACACCTCCACGCCTTCCAGTCCGCCCTGGCGGGCCAGGGCCTGCTCCAGGGCCGACTCGGCGGCCGGGGCCTCCTCCCGCGCCAGGGGTTCGGCCATGGGCTGTTCGCCGGGATAGGTGGCGGGTGCCTCGTCGAACAGGGGCGGCACGACGGACTGGCGGTGGGGATGGCCCAGCTCGATACCGAAGCCCTCCACCCAGCGCAGGGCCTGGTCCTCCTCCGGCCGTGTATAGGCCAGCAGCACCACGAACAGGACCAGCACCAGGGTCAGCATGTCCAGGTAGGTGAGGATCCAGGCATGCTCGTCCTCGCGCATGGCGTCGCCGCTTGGCTCCGGCGGCGGCGCGGCCCAGGGCGGCGGGTAATGGGGCGCGGCGGCCAGTTCGGCGCGCAGGGCCTCCGCCTGGCCGTTGCCCGGATCGGCGGCGGACTCAGCGCCGGCCGGTGCGCTTGCTGCCGGCGGCGGGCTTTTCGGGTCCGTTGCCATTGGGCATCTCCTGGCGGATCTCGTCCCGGTGGTGCTCCATGAAGGATTTGAGCGTCTCGCGGATGTAGGCGGGCGAGCGGCCCTTGCGCATGAGGGTCACCCCTTCCAGCACCATGTTCATGAGCATCACCCGCTCCTCGGTGCGCCGCTCCAGCTTGGTGGCAATGGGACGGAACACCAGGTTGGCCAGCACGATGCCGTAGAAGGTGGTGATCAGGGCCACGCCCAGGTTCACGGCGATCACCGCGAAGTCGTTGGTCTGGGTGGCGAACAGCATGTTGATCAGGCCGATCAGGGTGCCCAGCATGCCGAAGGCCGGCGCGTAGGTGGCCATGGTGCGAAACACCTGCGCCTCGGCATGCTCACGCGCCCGCAGCCGCGCCAGGCGCCATTGCAGCAGGTCGCTGATGTCCTCCATGGGGGTGTCGTCGATGACCAGCTGCACGCCGGTGCGCAGGTAGGGATTGCGGATGGTCTCAAGACGCCGCTGCACCGCGGCCAGGTTGCCGTTGAACCACAGCTTGGAGACCTCCACGATCTCGTCCATGTCCTCGCGGAAGTAGTAGCGCTCGTTGCGCAGCACCACGATGAACACCCGCCACACGTGCAGCACCTCGTGCAGCGGATAGCTGAGCAGCGTGGCCGCCAGGGTACCGCCCAGCACGATGCCGAGCCCCGGCAGATTGATGAACACCCCCAGGTCCTGGGAGGTGAAGGCGATCACGCTCACCAGGATGAGCACGCCGCCGATCATGCCGAGCGCGGTGGAGGGGTTCATGGGGGCAGTGTAACGCCTGGAAAGTACGAAGTGTGAATTGGGAAGTAGGGAGTGGAAAGCCTTTACTTCGCACTTCCCAATTCACACTTCCAACTTCTGTCACTCTCCTATCAACTCAAGGAACTCCGCCTCGCCCAGCACCGGCACGCCCAGCTTCTCAGCCTTGGCCAGTTTCGAGCCCGCGGCCTCGCCGGCGATCACGGCAGTGGTCTTTTTCGACACGCTGCCGCTCACCTTGGCGCCCAAGGCCATGAGGCGCTCACCGGCCTCCTCGCGGGTCATGGATTCCAGTGCCCCGGTGAGCACGTAGGTGTTGCCGGACAGGGGCAGATCGGCGGCGGACGCCTGCATGGGCTCGGTCTCTTCCCAGTGCACACCGGCCTCGCGCAGGGCGTCGATCACCTCGCGGTTGTGGGGCTGCTGGAAGAAGGTGGCCACGTGGTGGGCCACCACCGGGCCCACGTCGGGCACCTGCATCAGGGCCTGCTCGTCGGCGGCCATGAGTGCATCGAGGCTGCCGAAGTGGCTTGCCAGGGCCCGGGCCGTCGCCTCGCCCACCTCGCGAATGCCGAGCGCGAAGATGAACCGTGCCAGCTGGGTGTGCTTGCTCTTCTCCAGGGCATCCACCAGGTTCTGCGCCGACTTCTCGCCCATGCGCTCCAGCCCCGCCAGCTGCTCCACTCTAAGCCGGTACAGATCGTCCACGTGATCCACCAGGCCTGCGTCCACCAGCTGTTCCACCAGCTTGTCGCCCAGGCCCTCGATATCCATGGCCCGGCGCGAGGCGAAGTGCTTGATGGCCTCGCGGCGCTGGGCGGCGCAGTACAGTCCGCCGGAACAGCGCGCCACCGCCTCCCCTTCCGAGCGCACGATCTCGGAGCCGCACACCGGACAGTGCAGGGGCATCACCACGGGCCGGGCATCGGGCGGGCGTTTGGAGAGCACCACCGCCGCCACCTCCGGGATCACGTCGCCGGCGCGGCGCACGATCACCGTGTCACCGATGCGCACGTCCTTGCGTTCCACCTCGTCCATGTTGTGCAGCGTGGCGTTGCTCACGGTCACGCCGCCCACGAACACGGGTTCGAGCCGTGCCACGGGGGTGATCGCGCCGGTGCGGCCCACCTGGAACTCCACGTCCCGCAGGATCGTCATCTGTTCCTGGGCGGGATACTTGTGGGCGATGGCCCAGCGCGGCGCACGGGAGACGAAACCGAGACGCTGCTGCAAGTCGAAGCGGTTGACCTTGTAGACCACGCCGTCGATGTCATAGGGCAGACTGTCGCGACGCTCTCCGATGCGCCGGTAGTACTCGAGACAGCCGGCGGCACCGATGACCACGTCGCGCTCGGGGCAGACCCGCTGTCCCCATTGGGCCAGGGCATCCAGCACCGCCGCATGGGTGTCCGGCAGTTCGCCGCCTTCCACGTGGCCGACGCCGTAGGCGAAGAAGGTAAGCGGGCGTTTCGCGGTGATGCGGGGATCCAGCTGGCGCAGGCTGCCTGCAGCGGCGTTGCGAGGATTGACGAACACCTTCTCACCCCGCTGCGCCGCCTCGCGGTTGAAGGCCTCGAAACCGGCCCGGTCCATGTACACCTCGCCGCGCACTTCCAGCAATCTGGGCCAGCCCCTGCCCTGGAGCCGGAGCGGAATGGCGCGGATGGTGCGCACGTTGGCGGTGACATCCTCGCCGGTGGTGCCGTCACCGCGGGTGGCGCCGCGCACCAGGTGACCCTCCTCGTAGAGCAGGCTGATGGCGAGCCCGTCCAGCTTGGGCTCCACCGCGAATTCGATCTCCGACACATCCCCCAGCCGGTCACGGATGCGCTTCTCGAAGGCGAGCACGTCTGCATCCTCGAAGGCATTGTCCAGGGACAGCATGGGCAGCAGGTGCCTGGCCTCCTCGAAGGCCTTGAGCGGCGCGCCACCCACCCGCTGGGTGGGCGAGTCGGGCGTCACCAGCTCGGGATACTGTGCCTCCAGATCCTGCAGCTCGCGCATCAACGCGTCATAGGCCGCGTCCGGGATCTCCGGGTCGTCCAGCACGTAATAGCGGTGGTTGTGATAGTCCAGCTCGTCGCGCAGGGAGGCGACTCGCTTGCGAACCTTCTCGGGGATCTCGGACATGTGGTTTTTCTGGTTGGTTGAAATCCAAAAGCCGGAACGCAAAGGGCGCGAAGGTTTCGCGAAGGACGCAAAGGAAATCTTTATGAATGAAAAACCTTCGTGACCTTCGCGCATCCCTTCGCGCCCATCGCGGTCAGCTTTTGAAGTGACAGTTGAATTCCTCTGCGTCTTTGCGCCTCTGCGTCAAAGCCTTTGACTTCAGCGCCGTCCCGCCATCCGGGCCTTCAGCGACCAGGCGCGGATGCCCTCGCGGATGTGTTCGATGCCCTGGGGTGTGAGGGTGCTGCGGGAGGCGTCCAGCACCTGGCCGCCCAGGCGTGCGGCCAGCGACTCGGCGCAGGCGAGCATGGACTCGAAGGATTCCATGCCCTCCCGGGGGCCCGGCAGCTGCAGGAACAGGGACACGCCGGGGGTGGAGAAATCATCCATGGCGGCCGGATCGAAGGTGCCGGGATTGAGCATGTTGGCGACGCTGAACAGGGGCGTGCGGCCCTGCTCGGTATTCACCATGCGGTGATAGATCTCCATGAAGCCGAACTCCAGGCCGTCGGCCTCCAGGGCGGCCTTGAGCTGCACGCCCAGGATGTGCCCCGAGGGGCCGGCTGCCACGTGCAGCACGATGAGCTTGTCCGGAAGGGTCGGTGCCGGCTCCGCGACGGGTGCGGGCGCCTTCGCCGCACGAGGCGCCACGGCCGGACGCGGCTCGGAGACGGGCATCGGCGCGGCGGGGGCCACGGGCCGCTCCCGGGCCTCTTCCACGACCCGGGCCTTGAGGTTCTCCAGGTCGTTGAGCGCGTCCAGATCGTCGTGCGCCGCGTGGATGGAAGGCGCCTTGCGCTCGCTGTCGGCGCGGATGTGGATCTGCTCCAGGCTCTCCCGCTCCACCGCCTCGTCCATCAGGTCGCGGGGACGGCGCCGGCCGGCGCGCATGCGCCCGGCCAGATAGATGCCGGCGAGCACCACCAGGGCAAGTATCAGCAGGATCCAGCGCAACGCATCCATCTCCTGTTCTCCGTCATGCGGTGGCCATCTGGGCGGCTTCGTCCACGTCCACGGCCACCAGGCGGGACACGCCAGGCTCGCGCATGGTCACGCCCACCAGCTGGTCGGCCAGCTCCATGGTGGTCTTGTTGTGGGTGATGAAGATGAACTGCACCCGCTCGGACATCTCCTTCACCAGGCTGCAGAAGCGGCCCACGTTGGCCTCATCCAGCGGTGCGTCCACCTCATCCAGCATGCAGAAGGGCGCCGGGTTCAGCTCGAAGATGGCGAACACCAGGGCCACGGCGGTGAGCGCCTTCTCGCCGCCGGACATGAGGTGGATGGTGGACAGGCGCTTGCCGGGCGGACGGGCCATGACCGCCACGCCGGTGGACAGCAGGTCGTCGCCGGTCATCTCCAGGTGCGCCTGGCCGCCGCCGAACAGGCGCGGGAACATCTCCTGCAGGCGTGCGTTGACCCGCTCGAAGGTGTCGCGGAAACGGCTCCGGGTCTCCCGGTCGATCTTCTGGATGGCGTTCTCCAGGGTCTCCAGGGCCTCCATCAGGTCGGCGTGCTGGGCGTCCAGGTATTCCTTGCGCTGGCTCTGTTCCTTGAACTCGTCGATGGCCGCCAGGTTGATGAGGCCCAGGCGCTGGATGCGCTGGGCCAGCTGTTCCACCTTCTCCTGCCAGGCGGACACGCTGGCGCCCTCTTCCAGGGCCTGCAGCAGTTCCTCGGCGGAGAACGGCGTCTCCGCCAGCTGCTCGCGCAGGGTCTGGCGGCGCACCTGGATCTCCTGCCAGGCCATGCGCAGATTGTCCAGCTTGCCGCGGATCTCCTCGGCCTGGCGCTCCACGGCGATGCGGCGCTGGTCGTGCTCGCGCATCTCCGCCTCGATGGACTGCACCCGGGTGCGGGCCTCGCCCAGGGCGCGCTCCACTTCCACCCGTTTCGCCAGCAGGCCGTCCAGTTCCGTGGTCAGTTCCTTGATGGGCGCGTCGCCGTCCTGCATGGCGGCGCGCAGGGCCTCCAGGCGCTCATCGAACTGCCCGGCCTGGCTCTCCATGCGCGACAGGCCCTGGGCGGTGGACTCGCGGGTGGACTTGAGGGACTGCATGCGCAGGTCGATCTGATGCAGGGCATCGCGCCGGGCCTGGGCCTCGCGGCGGGCGGCATCCAGCTTCTCCCGCAGGCCGTCCCGCTCGGCGATCAGGCGCTCGCGCTCCTGGGCCAGGGTCTCCATGCGGGACACCGCCTCGTTGCGCCGGTTGGTGGCCTGCTGCAGGGCCTCCGCGTCGCGCTGGTGGGCCGCCTCGATCTCGGCGATCTCCTCGTTGATGCGCGCGAAGCGGCCTTCCACCTGTTCCAGGCGGGTGCGGCGGTTGCTCAGCTGGGCATTGAGATCGGCGGCACCCCGGTGGGCGCGGTTGACCTGCACCTGCAGGTCCTCGCGCCGGGCCTCCAGTTCACGCACGCGCTCCCGCTCGGCCTCCAGGGCCTGCTGCAAGCGCTCCTGTTCGGTGTTCAGCCCGGCCAGTTCCGCCTGCAGGGCCTTGATCTCCTGCTCCCGGGCCAGCACGCCGGCATGCTCGTCGGCATCCCGGGCCACCCGCAGCCAGGAACGGCCCAGCCAGATGCCCTCGGGGGTGATGACCGATTCGCCAGCCGCCAGGCGGCCGCGCAGGGCCAGGGCCTCGGGCAGGCTGCCCGCCGTGCGCACGCCGCGCAGCAGGTCATTGAGCGGTTTCGGACCCTGGACCCGGTCCAGCAGCCAGGCCGCGTCGCCACCGCCAGCAGCCTCGCCCGCGCCGGTGTCCAGCACCAGCAGGTCGCCGTGGCTGAGGCTGTCCAGCACCCCGGCGACGCCGTCCAGGTCCTCGACGCACACCGCCTCCAGGTACTGGCCCAGCACCGCCTCCACGGCCCGCTCCCAGCCGGCCTCCACGCTGAGCTGTTCGGCCAGACGGGGCGCATCGGCCAGGCCCTGACCGGCCAGCCACTGCACCACGGACTGCTCGCCCTTGCCGAGCGCCGCCTGCTGCAGGGCCTCGAGGGACGAGAGCCGGCCCGCCTGGGTCTGGATGCGCCGGCGCAGCTCGTCCAGCTGCGCGGTGCGTTCCCGGCTGGATTCCCGGGCGGCCTGGATGGCGTCCAGGGTCTCGGTGAGGTTGCCCTGGAGCTTCTCGGCGGCCTGGGCGGCCTCGGCGGCCTGGCTGCCCAGCTGTTCCATCTCGGCACGCAGGGCGTCGCCGGAGAGCTGGCCACGCTCCTGCTGCAGGCGTTCCAGGCGGGACTGGTGCTGCTGGATCTGGCGCTCCAGGCCCTCCATGCGGGTGCGCTCCACCTGGGCGGTCTGGGCCGGCTCCACGGCGCGCTGGTTGAAGTCCTCCCAGCGGCCCTGCCATTCGCTCATGGCCTGCTCGGCGGCGCTCAGGCCCTCGTTGGCCTGTTCCCGGGCCTGGATGCCGGCCTGGTGCTGGGGGGTGAGGGATTCCAGCTCCCGGTCCAGTTCCCGCAGGCGGGCCTGGTCCAGTTCGATGTGCTCACGGGTCTCGCGCAGGCCGGCCTCGGCCTGGCGCAGTTCCTGGCCCTGACGCTCGCGCAGTTCCCGGGCGTGCTGGATGGACTGCTCCACTCGGGAGATGTCGCTGCCCAGGCCGTAGAAACGCCCCTGCACCTCGCTGAAGGCCTCGTTGGCCTCCACGTGGCGTTCGCGGTTCTTCTCCAGGGTCGTTTCCAGGTGGCGCAGCTCGGAGATCACCCCCTCCAGGCGGGTCTCCTCCTCGCGCAGGCCCTTTTCCCGCTGCCCGGCGTCGCCGTCCATGTCCCGCAGGCGCAGGGCCAGCAGTTCCGCCCGGGTGCGGCGCTCCTCTTCCTTGAGGGCCTTGTAGCGCTCGGCGGTGTTGGCCTGGCGCTGCAGGTGGTTGATCTGCTTCTCGATCTCGTCACGCAGGTCGTTGAGGCGGTCGATGTTCTCCCGGGTGTGGCGGATGCGTGTCTCGGTCTCCCGGCGGCGCTCCTTGTACTTGGAGATGCCGGCGGCCTCCTCCAGGTAGACGCGCAGTTCCTCGGGCTTGGCCTCGATGAGCCGGGAGATCATGCCCTGCTCGATGATGGCGTAGCTGCGCGGGCCCAGGCCGGTGCCCAGGAAGATGTCGGTGATGTCCTTGCGCCGGCACTTGGAGCCGTTCAGGTAGTAATTGGACTGACCGTCGCGGGTCACCTGGCGCTTGACGGAGATCTCGCTGTACTCGGCGTACTGGCCGCCCAGGGTGCCGTCGCTGTTGTCGAACACCAGCTCGATGGAGGCCTGGCCCACGGGCTTCCTGGAGGAGGAGCCGTTGAAGATCACGTCCTCCATGGAGTCGCCGCGCAGGTGCTTGGCGGAGGACTCGCCCATCACCCAGCGCACCGCGTCGATGGTGTTGGACTTGCCGCAGCCGTTGGGGCCGACGATGCCCACCAGATTGCTGGGCAGGTCGATGGTGGTGGGGTCCACGAAGGACTTGAATCCGGCCAGTTTGATCTTGCTCAGTCGCATCGGGACCTGCGGATGTCAGAGGATAATGATGGATATGTCGGCCGTGGAGCGGTTCTTCCGTGGCCTTGGATGGCGGTCATTATTACAATAATGCCGCCCAATGGGGGGAACCGATCAAGCCCCCTGTGGAACCCGTCGCCATTTCAGGGCTCAAAGCCCCTCTCTAAACGACAAACGAGCCCACCATGCCGAGCCAGCCCAGCAAAGACCTCGAGACCTTCGATAACCCCCAGCCGGGGCGGGATTATACCATCCGCATCCGGGTCCCGGAGTTCACCTGCCTGTGCCCCAAGACGGGCCAGCCGGACTTCGCCACCCTGTACCTGGACTACGTGCCCCGGGAGCGCTGCGTGGAGCTGAAATCCCTCAAGCTCTACGTCTGGGCCTTCCGCGACCAGGGCGCCTTCCACGAGAAGGTGACCAACGAGATCCTCAACGACCTGGTGGCCGCCACCGACCCCAACTTCATGCGCCTGACAGCCGAGTTCAACGTGCGCGGCGGCGTGTACACCACCGTGGTGGCCGAGCACCGCCACCCGGACTGGCAGCCGCCGGTGCCGGTGACGCTGCCTTGAGAGGCAATTCAAAATTCAAGATTCAAAATTCAAAGGGGGCGTGTCCTGCAGCTGCGAGAATGCGCTGGCCACGGACTCCCCTTTGAATTTTGAATTTTGAATGTTGAATTCGCTTTTCATCGGTATCGACATGGGCACCTCCGGGTGCCGGGCCATCGCCATCGACGCCGAGGGCGGGGAGATCGCGCGGCGCAGCATCGCCCTGGCCGAACCCTGCCGCGATGGCCCCCGGGTGGAACAGGACCCGGGGCTGTGGTGGACGGCCCTGTGCCAGGTCACCCGCGCGATCATGGCGGACCTGCCCTGCCCGCCCACGGCCCTGGCCATCGACGGCACCTCCGGCACCCTGGTGGTCACCGACGCTCACGGCACGCCCCTGGGCCCGGGGCTTCTGTACAACGATGCACGGGCGGTGGACGCGGCCGCGCGCATTGCGGCCATCGCCCCCCGGGAGAGCGGCGCTCACGGCGCCAGCTCCAGCCTGGCCAAGCTCGGCTGGTGGCTGGATCACCACGCCCCCCGGGCAGCCCGTCATGCCCTGCACCAGGCGGACTGGCTGGCGGCTCAACTCACCAGCCGCTACGGCGTCAGCGACGAGAACAACGCCCTCAAGCTCGGCTACGACCCGGTGGCCCGGGACTGGCCGGCGTGGCTGGACGGACTGGACCTGCCCGCGGGGCTGCTGCCCCGGGTGGTGCCGCCGGGGGATCGGCTGGGTACGGTCACGCCCAGAGCCGCCGCGGACTCGGGCCTGCCCGAGGGTCTGCCCGTGCTGGCCGGGACCACCGACAGCGTGGCGGCCTTTCTTGCCACCGGCGCCGCGCAGCCCGGCGAGGCGGTCACCTCCCTGGGCAGTACCCTGGTGCTCAAGATCGTCTCGCCCCGGCCGGTGTTCGCCCCCGAATTCGGGGTCTACAGCCACCGGCTCTGGGATCGCTGGCTGGCGGGCGGGGCCTCCAACAGCGGCGGCGCGGTGCTCAAGCAGTTCTTCAGCCCCGAGGCCATGGCAGCCCTGAGCTCGCGGCTCGAACCCGACCGCGCCACCGGGCTCGACTACTATCCGCTGCCCGCCCCCGGCGAACGCTTTCCGGTCTGCGACCCCGGGCTTGCACCGCGCCTGACGCCCCGCCCCGACAATGACGCCCGCTTCTTCCAGGGGCTGCTGGAGGGCATCGCTGCCATCGAGACTCAGGGCTACCGGCGTCTGGCGGAACTGGGCGCCCCCACCCCCGCCAGCGTACGCACCGTGGGCGGCGGCAGCATCAATCCCGCCTGGACGCGCATCCGCGAGCGGCTGCTGGGCGTGCCCCTGGTGCAGGCCACCCATACCGAGGCCGCCTATGGCGCGGCGCTGATCGCGCGAAAGGGTGTCGGGGGGGCGTGAGGTGTGAGGTGTGAGGTGTGAGGTGTGAGGTGTGAGGTGTGAGGTGTGAGGTGTGAGGTGTGAGGTGTGAGGTGTGAGGCGGGGAGTGAAGTTGGGGACATCCATAACTCTTCACATTGATTAAGGGGACATGGATTTTGGATGTCCCAAACCGTTCGCAAACCGTTCAAGGCGACGCCACAACCGGATCTGCTGACACCCAGCCCAAGAGCCCCTCGCGGTAGCATCGCCGGGGGCTTTTTGCATTGGCGGGCAGCACCCAAGTCAGCGCGTCTGGTTCGCAGACATGAATCCGCTCATGCCCTGCACGACCTCCCGCTCAATGCCCAGGAATCCGTGGGGCGTGAGCCCCTGGCAGGGCTCTCCCCGGGAAGTTGGGGACATCCATAACTCTTCACATTGATTAAGGGGACATGGATTTTGGATGTCCCAAACCGTTCAAGGCGACGCCACAACCGGATCTGCTGACACCCAGCCCAAGAGCCCCTCGCGGTAGCATCGCCGGGGGCTTTTTGCATTGGCGGGCAGCACCCAAGTCAGCGCGTCTGGTTCGCAGACATGAATCCGCTCATGCCCTGCACGACCTCCCGCTCAATGCCCAGGAATCCGTGGGGCGTGAGCCCCTGGCAGGGCTCTCCCCGGGGCGCCTCACCCCCCTCCCACCACTGCACCTGCACCCGGGGCGCGTGCACCAGGGCCACCTCCAGTTCCTCCACCCCTTCCGGCGGCGTGCTGCGGCAGGCGTCCTGGCGATGGGCCACCAGCAGCACCGGCACATGGATCGCATCCAGCGTCATCTCCAGCAGGGACAGGCCACGACGGTTTTCCCGGGTCATGGGTGCACTGAGCACCAGGCCCTGGATCCCCGTGCCCGCGTGCAAAGCCAAGGCCGTGGCCGATTCCGTGCCCCGGCTGGTGCCCACCAGCCAGACCGGCAGCCCGAAGCGATCATTGACCCATTGCAGAACCGCCGCGAGGTCCGCCATGTGCTCGGCGCTGTGCCTGAATCCGTCCAGCATGCCCGCCTCGCCCCGGCGGTCGGAAGGTGCATCCACCAGCAGCACGTGAAATCCCTGGTCCGTGAAATGGACCCGGCTACGCACCAGAAAGTTGTTGCGCCCCCAGTCGAGCTTCACGGCATCGTCCTCCCGGTGCAGCCCCAAGCGTCCATGGCCACCGGCAAACAGCACCACCACACCCACCGGATTCGGCGCCTCCCGCAGCAGGAAGGGCTGGATCACACCCGCCCGGGTGGGCAGTTCGATGAGGGTCTCGGCGGCGGATCCCACGGCGGCGCTGAGCAGGAGGGACATGGCACACACCACGGACGCGAGTCGTCGCATCACGGCAGTTCTCCGAACACGTGCTCTTCGAGGAAGTCGCCCAGGCCGCGCACGTAGCGCTGCCCGGTGCGCAGGAAGCCGTCGTTGTGCCCGCCCTCCATCTCCAGCAGCACGGCACCGTCGTGGGCCACGGCCATGAGCCGTAGGGCATGGTCGAAGGAGACGATCTCGTCGTGTCGGCTGTGGGCGATCAGGGTCGGCACACGTACCTGGGGCAGCGACTCGATCACCTCGTGGCGGTGACGCAGCAGCCGGCCCACCGGCAACCAGGGGTAGACCTCGGCGCCCAGATCCGCGGCGCTGGTGAAGGCCGACTCCAGGATCAGTGCGCCGGGAGGATGTTCTCTGGCCAGATCGACGGCCACGGCGGCACCCAGGGAGCGGCCGAACACCACGATCTCCCGGGCCGGTATCTCCCGCGTCTCTCGCAGCCACGCCCAGGCCGCACGGGCATCCCGACGCAGCCCGATCTCGCTGGGCCGTCCCTCGCTTCGCCCGTAACCCCGGTAATCGATGATGAACACCGACAGGCCCAGTTCGCGGAAGATACGGATGGAGGCCATGCGGTGGGAGATGTTGCCCGCGTTGCCGTGGAAGAACAGCAGCACGCCCCGCGGCTCGGGGGCCGGCACGAACCATCCGTGCAGGCGCACCCCGTCATCGGTGGTGAGATAGACGTCCTCGTAGTCCATGCCGTGCTCGGCCGGCGTGGTGACGAGAGTGGACATGGGCAGGTAGATGAGACCGTCCTGCTTGACATAGACCAGGCCCACGAGCACCCCGTAGGCGCCCGCAGCCACCAGGCAGAGATGGATCAGGGCTTTGATCATGGCCGCACGTCTCCCATGGGCTCAGGGTATGCTAACGGGATGCTCAACGACTACCTCGCAGGCCTGCGTTATCCCTTCCGCGGTCTGTCCCTGATCCGGCGCCGGGACATCCGTTCCCTGGTGATCATCCCGCTTCGAAGACGCGCCTGCCGATGCCGGGTGCGCTACCATTGGCGATCAGATCGCGCTGTTCGGTCATGCAGCGCCATACAGCCTCACCGCCTTGAGCCCGCGGGTCACCAATGCCAACGGGCCGATAAACCGATAACAACGGCGTCCCGGGAGACGCCGACCGGAGGAGTCCCATGTCCGCCGATGCCCTGAGGCCGGCCAACCTGGAAGAGCCCCGCGCGGTCAGCGCCCGGGAGCGTGACGCCCTGATCCGTGAACTGCTTGACGTGGTGCCGTCCCACGGCGTGCTCCACGACGACGAGGACCTGCGCCCCTACGAATGCGACGGCCTGTCCGCCTACCGTCGCAAACCCATGCTGGTGGTGCTGCCCGAGACCATCGAACAGGTGCAGCAGGTGCTGCGCCTGTGCCAGGCACACCAGGTGCCCGTGGTGGCACGCGGTGCCGGCACCGGGCTCTCCGGCGGGGCCTTCCCCCTGGCCAACGGCGTGCTGCTCGGCCTGGCGAAGTTCAACCGCATCCTGGCCATCGACCCGGACAACCGCTCTGCCCGCGTGCAGCCCGGCGTGCGCAACCTGGCCATCTCCGAGGCCGCCGCCGCTCACGGTCTCTATTACGCCCCCGACCCCTCCTCCCAGATCGCCTGCTCTATCGGCGGCAACGTGGCGGAGAATGCCGGCGGCGTGCACTGCCTGAAGTACGGTCTCACGGTGCACAACATCCTGGAACTGAAGGTGGTCACCATCGATGGCGAACTGATCACCCTCGGCGGCCAGTCCCTGGACTCGCCCGGCTACGACCTGCTGGCGTTGATGACCGGTTCCGAGGGCATGCTCGGGGTGATCGTGGAGATTACCGTCAAGCTGCTGCCCAGGCCCGAACGGGCCCAGGTGCTGCTGGCCGCCTTCGACAGCGTGGAGCGGGCCGGCGAGGCCGTGGCCGCCATCATCGGCTCGGGCATCATCCCCGCGGGCCTCGAGATGATGGACAACAACGCCATCCGTGCCGCCGAGGACTTCGTGCACGCCGGCTACCCGGTGGAGGCCGAGGCCATCCTGTTGTGCGAGCTGGACGGCACCAACGCCGAGGTCTCGGAAGACATCATGAAGGTGCGCAATCTGCTCATCGCCCAGGGCGCCACCGAGGTGCGCACGGCGGGCGACGACCAGGAACGGTTGCGCTTCTGGGCCGGACGCAAGGCCGCCTTCCCCGCCGTGGGCCGGCTGTCGCCGGACTACTACTGCATGGACGGCACCATCCCGCGCAAGAACCTGGGACAGATCCTGCGACGCATCGGCGAGATGTCCGGTGAATTCGGACTGCGGGTGGCCAACGTGTTCCACGCCGGCGACGGCAACCTGCACCCTCTGATCCTCTACGATGCCGACACCCCCGGGCAGCTGGAACGGGCCGAGGACTTCGGCGGCAGGATCCTGGAGCTGTGCGTGGAGTACGGCGGCACGGTCACCGGCGAACATGGCGTGGGCATCGAAAAGCTCAACCAGATGTGCACCCAGTTCACGCCGGACGAACTGACCCAGTTCCACGCGGTGAAGGCCGCCTTCGATCCCCGGGGGCTGCTCAACCCGGGCAAGGCCGTGCCGACCCTGCACCGCTGCGCGGAATTCGGCGCCATGCATGTGCACCACGGGCAGCTGCCCCACCCGGACATCCCGAGGTTCTGATGCACGACGCCGATCTGAGCCAGGCCCTGGCCGAACAGGTGCGGGCCGCCGCCGAATCCGGCACGCCGCTGCTGATCCGCGGCGGCGGCACCAAGGACTTCTATGGCCTGCGCGGCGAGGGCGAGCCCCTGTCCATGGTCGGGCACCGCGGCATCGTCAGCTACGAACCCACCGAACTGGTGATCACGGCACGCGCGGGCACGCCCCTGGCGGAAGTGGAACAGTGCCTGCGCGACCATGGCCAGCAACTGCCCTTCGAGCCCCCCGCCTTCGGCGCGGGCGCCACCATCGGCGGGGCCGTGGCCAGCGGTCTGTCCGGGCCGCGCCGCGCCTTCGCCGGTGCCGTGCGCGACAACCTGCTGGGGGTGAAGCTGATCAACGGCCGCGGCCAGATCCTGTCGTTCGGCGGCCAGGTGATGAAAAACGTGGCCGGCTACGATCTCAGCCGCATCAACGCCGGCGCCCTGGGCACCCTGGGCGTGCTGCTGGAGGTGTCCCTCAAGGTCCTGCCCAGGCCCGCCTTCGAACGCACGGCGGTGTTCGAGATGGACGAGGCCACCGCCCTCGCCCGGCTCACCGCCCTGGGACGCACCTCCCTGTCCATCACCGCCACCGCCCACGACGGCGAGCGCCTGTACGTGCGCGTATGCGGCGGCGAACGCTCACTGGAGGCCGCCGAGCAGGTCCTGGACGGACAGACGCTGCCGGAGTCCCGGGACTTCTGGCACTCGGTACGCGAGCACAGCCACCCGTTCTTCGATCGGCCCGGCCCCCTGTGGCGGCTGTCGCTGCCGCCCGCGGCCCCGTCCCTGGGACTGGGGGAGACCTTCATCGAATGGGGCGGCGCGCAGCGCTGGCTACGCAGCGACGCACCCGCCGAGGTCCTGCGCGACAGGGCCGCCGCCCTGGGCGGCCATGCCACCCTGTTCCGTGGCCACGGCGACACCGGCGAGGTCTTCCATCCCCTGACGCCCGCGCTGCTGCGCCTGCACCGCAATCTCAAGCAGGCGATGGACCCCGCCGGCATCTTCAACCGCCATCGCATGTACTCCGACTTCTGACCCTCCATGCAGACTCAGCTAGCCGATTTCATCAAGGACACCCACCAGGGCCGCGAGGCCGAGCAGATCCTGCGCGCCTGCGTGCACTGCGGCTTCTGCAATGCCACCTGCCCCACCTACCAGCTGCTGGGCGACGAACTGGACGGTCCGCGCGGCCGCATCTACCTGATGAAGCAGATGCTGGAAGGCCACACGCCCACCGGCAAGACCCTGAGCCACCTGGACCGCTGCCTCACCTGTCGCAGCTGCGAGACCACCTGCCCCTCGGGTGTGCGCTATGGCCGCCTGGTGGAGATCGGCCGCGAGGTGATCGAACAGCAGGTGCAGCGCTCCCTGAGCGAGCGCCTGCTGCGCGGCGCCCTGCGGCGTTTCCTGCGCTCGCCGCTGTTCGGCATGAGCCTCGCCCTGGGCCGCCTGGCGCGGCCGGTGCTGCCCGCCTCCCTGCGCCGCCGGGTCCCCGAATCCCGGCCCGCGCCCCGGCGCCCGGGCCGGCAGCATGCCCGGCGCATGCTGTTGCTGGAGGGCTGCGTGCAGCCTGCCCTGTCCCCGGACATCAACGCCTCGGCAGCCCGGGTGCTGGACCGCCTGGGTATCGAACTGGTGAGTGTCCCGGCCGCCGGCTGCTGCGGTGCCATCGACCAGCACCTGGGGGCCTTCGAGGCAGCGCGCGCACAGATCCGACGCAACATCGACGCCTGGTGGCCCCAGGTGCAGGCCGGCGCCGAGGCCATCGTGATGACCGCCAGTGGCTGCGGCGCGCAGGTCAAGGACTATGGCGCCCTGCTGGCCGACGATCCCGCCTATGCGGAAAAGGCGGCGCACATCGCGGCCCTGACCCGGGATCTGAGCCAGGTGCTGGCCGAGGCCGATCTGTCCGGTTTCCGGGTCACACGGAAGCGCATCGCCTTCCATCCGCCCTGCACCCTACAACATGGCCAGAAGCTGCGCGGCGTGGTGGAGGGCATCCTGACACGCCTCGGATTCGAACTGGTGCCGGTGGCGGACAGCCACCTGTGCTGCGGCTCTGCCGGCACCTACTCGATCCTGCAGGGCGACATCGCCGGGCGCCTGCGCGAGGACAAACTCAACAAACTGCAGGCCAACGGCCCCGAACTGATCGCCACCGCCAACATCGGCTGTCAGACCCATCTGGCCTCGGGGAGCGACGTCCCCGTGGTGCACTGGATCACGCTGCTCGACCAGCCGGCGAACTGATCCGCACGCGGGCGACCATGCCGCGCCGCTCTCCCTGGCACGCCGAACATGAACCTGATCCCCGTCCTCAACACCGTCCTGCCGGTCTTCCTGATCGTCGCCCTGGGTTTCCTCTACGGCCGTCGATTCCCCACCGACATCGACACCGCCAACCGGCTCAACATGGAGATCTTCACCCCCGCGCTGATCTTCAGCGCCCTGTCGGCCCAGGGCTTCCAGATCGCCGACTACTCCCAGCTGGCCCTGGCGGCCACCCTGGTGGTGCTGGGGTCCGGCCTGGTGGTGTTGCCCTTCGTGCGCCTGCTCAGGGTGGACTGGAAGACCTTCGTGCCGCCCATGATGTTCACCAACAGCGGCAACATGGGCATCCCCATCCTGCTGCTGGCCTTCGGCGAGGCCGCCCTGCCCGCCGCCATCGTGCTGTTCCTGGTGGAGAACACCCTGCACTTCACGGCGGGCATGTACATGGTCAACCACAGGGCAAACCTCTGGAACGTGCTGCGCACGCCCATGATCCTGGCCAGCATCGCCGGCATCGCGGTGAGCCTGTCGGGTTTCGTGGTGCCATCGGTGGCGGCGGTGCCCATCGAGATGGTGGGGCAGATCGCCATCCCGCTGATGTTGTTCACCCTGGGGGTGCGCATGGTGGATGCGGATTTCAGCGACTGGCGCCTGGGCCTGTGGGGCGCGGTGCTGGCGCCGGTCAGTGGCCTGGTGATCGCCGGGCTGCTCTACCCCTGGCTCACCCTGAGCCCGGAGCAGCTGGCCTACCTGTTCATCTTCGCCGCCCTGCCGCCGGCGGTGCTCAACTACATGGTGGCCGAGAAGTTCCAGCAGGAGCCCAAGCGCGTGGCCTCCATCGTGTTCATCGCCAACCTGCTGAGCATCTTCAGCCTGTCCGCCGTGCTCGCCTGGGTGCTGTAGGCCGGATAAGGCGCAGCCGCATCCGGCACCCCACCGGAAGCAGCGACGCATGCGCTTTCCTCGCCCGCCCCGCGAGGCCACCAGCCTGCATAGGGCGGCCCGTGGCCGCCTCTCGACGGCGGGTGCGCCCTCCGGCGGGCATGGCCCGCCCTACGGATAGACTTCTACTGGATGACGTCGGCGCGATGCAGACCAAGCGACCACCATCAATCGCAATCCCTTCATGCAACATCCGGGCGGGTGCTCCTGACCGGACGCCCGGTCCTTATCCCAGCAACGCAGGATTGAGCCGCCAGATCGTGAAACTGAGCACGGCAGCAAAGCTGACCCAGGCCAGGCAAGGCAAGGCACCAGCAGCAGGCCCGCCAGCGAACGAACCCGCCAGAAGCCGATCAGCGTCGCCAGCACCTGGCGGGAGTCAGGGATGTCGTTGTCGAACCCAAGGATAAAAAGCCCGGAGGGACCTCCGGGCCTCGGATCAGGATCACTTCTGCTTGAGCAGGTCGCGGATCTCGGCGAGCAGTTTCTCCTGGTTGGAAGGCTCGGGCGGGGCCGCCGGCGGGGCCGCCTCATGCTTCTTCTTCAGGGTATTGATGGCCTTGACCGCGATGAAGATGGCGAAGGCGATGATGATGAAGTCGAAGATGGCCTGCAGGAACACGCCGTAGCGGAGCGTCACTTCCGCCACCCCCTCCCCGGCATGCTGGAGCGTGATGGCCAGGTCACTGAAATCCACCCCGCCGATCAGCAGGCCCAGCGGCGGCATGATCACGTCGGACACGAACGAAGACACGATCTTGCCGAACGCCACGCCGATGATGATACCCACCGCCATGTCCACCACATTGCCCTTGACGGCAAATTCCTTGAAGTCATTCAACATGCCCATGAACACACTCCCCTTGAGAGATTGAACATCCATTTGCCCTGCTGACTGACAGGACGCCATTGCCGTGGAACAACTAGAAGCGTAGTTCAAGAATCAGGGACAGGGAGGTACTCAAGGAACAGCAGGGGACGATGCCGATGTCACTTCACCCCAGGGCACGTCGCAGGCGCGCCACCGCCTCCTCCAGCACGGCAATCTCCCGCGTGTAGGCAAAGCGCACATGGTCCTGTGGCCGATGGTGGCCAAAGTCCAGCCCCGGGGTGATGGCCACGCCCGCCTGATCCAGCAGGCGCTCCGCCAGGCGCTGGCTGTCGGTGTCGAAGGCGCGACTGTCGGCGTAGATGTAGAAGGCGCCCTCGGGCGTCACCGGGATGCCGAAACCCAGTTCCCGCAGCGCGGGCAGCAGGAAATCGCGGCGTTCCTGGAAGGCCTCGCGCCGGGCCTCCAGGATCTCCAGGGTCTCGGGGCGGAAGGCGGCGAGCGCGGCGTGCTGGGCCGGCGTGGGCGCGGCCAGGAACAGGTTCTGGGCCAGCTTGTCGATGGGGCGCACGTAATCCTCGGGGGCGACGATCCAGCCCAGGCGCCAACCGGTCATGCCGAAGTACTTGGAGAAGCTGTTGATGACGAACACGTCGTCGGAGATGGACAGGGCCGTGGCGGCGGGCTCGCCGTAGACCAGGCCGTGGTAGATCTCGTCCACGATCAGGCGCCCGTCGCGCTTGGCGACCGCATCGGCCATGTGCTCAAGCTCCGCGCGGGGCACCAGGGTCCCGGTGGGGTTGGCGGGCGAGGCCACCAGGGCCGCCACAGTGCGCTCGCCCCAATGTGCTTCCAGGTGTCCGGCATTGAGCTGGTAGGCGGTCTCCGGACCCACCGGCACGGACACCGGCTCGCCCTCGAAGGTACGCACGAAATGACGGTTGCAGGGATAACCGGGATCGGCCATGAGCACCTGGTCACCCGGGTCCAGCAGCACGGCCATGACCAGCAGCAGGGCGCCGGAGGCACCGGGGGTGATGATGATGCGCTCCGGCGAGACCTCCACCCCGTAACGATCCTGGTAGAACCCGGAAATGGCCTCGCGCAGGGCCGGCAGACCCACGGCGGGTGTGTAGTGGGTGTGGCCGTCGGCAAGGGCCCGTCGCCCCGCCTCCATGATGGGCTCGGGGGTTGGGAAGTCCGGCTCGCCGATCTCCAGGTGCACGATGCTTCGCCCGGCGGCCTCGAGCCTGCGTGCCCGGGCCAGCAGGTCCATGACGTGGAAGGGTTCGATGTCCGCCATGCGGCGGGCGATGTGAGCGGGGCGTTTCATGGCGCAATGCTAGCACGGGTTTGGTGAGGTCTTTTCACCCGTTCAAATCGAGAGGGTCTTGCCACAGAGGGCACAGAGGTCACAGAGAATCATGGATTATGGATGTCCCAAACTGCCCCCCCTCCCAAACTGCCCCCCCTGGATTATGGATGTCCCAAACTGCCCCCAAACTGCCGTTGCCAAACTGCCGCACAGAGGCCACAGAGAATCATGGGTTATGGATGTCCCAAACTGCCAAACTGCCGTTGATGGATGTCCCAAACTGCCGCCGGGCGTTTCATGGCGCAATGCTAGCACGGGTTTGGTGAGGTCTTTTCACCCGTTCAAATCGAGAGGGTCTTGCCACAGAGGGCACAGAGGTCACAGAGAATCATGGATTATGGATGTCCCAAACTGCCGCCCAATCAAACCAGACCTGCTCAACATACAAGGTCGGGCTTCAGCCCGACATGCGCGACTTCTGCAACCTCCGGCGTCGGGCTGAGGCCGGATCTACACCAAAAGCGCCTTTAACGCTCTTTGATATCTGTGACCTCTCTGTGGCCTCTCTGTGACAAATCAATGCTTCCTCCTACCGCTACACAGGGTCGGACACCGCACCGTGATAGCATGAACGCCATGCGCTCGCTCCTGTTCCTGCTGCTTTGCCTCTCCCCCTCCCTGCTGCTGGCCTTGCCCACCGCCCTGCCCGCACCGGGCGGCGTGGCGATCCTGGACCTGGGCCCATCGCAAGATGCGCCCCGGGCAGAATTCGACGGTGAACGGGTCGCGGTGGTGCGCACAGAGAACGGCTGGCGCGCGGTGGTCGGTCTGCCCCTGTCCCTTGAGCCAGGAGAGCAGCGCATCGAAGTGACCTGGCCCGACGGGCGTCGCTCGCGGCACGGCTTCACGGTGCAGCATCGGGACTATGCCGAGAGCCGCATCACCATCCGCGAGGAGCGCATGGTGAGCCCGGGACCCGATGATCTCAAGCGCATCGAGGCGGACCGCGTGCGCATCCGTGCAGCCCTGGCCACCTGGTCGGATGCAACGCCCGATTTCGGTTTCACCGTGCCTTCCGAGGGTCGCTTCTCCAGCGGCTTCGGCCTGCGCCGCTTCATCAACGATCAGCCACGCAATCCCCACAGCGGTCTGGACATCGCCGCGCCCGTGGGCACGCCCGTCCACGCGCCCGCACCGGGGCGGGTGATCCTCACGGGGGATTTCTTCTATGCCGGCAAGGCGGTGATGCTGGACCACGGCCACGGTCTGCTGAGCTTCTACGCGCACCTGGACAGCATCGGCGTTGAGGAAGGGCAACGGCTGGAACGCGGTGCGCGGCTCGGCACCATGGGCATGACCGGCCGGGTCACGGGTCCGCACCTGCATTGGGGGGTGTATCTCAATCGGACGCCGGTGGATCCGGAGTTGTTCTTTACTCGCTGAGGAAGGGATTGCCGCAGAGACGCGGAGGCGCGGAGTGAGCTGAATTTGCAGATCCTGTAGGAGGCCCGACCACGGGCCGATGGGTGCACGGGAATGCTCCGCTGTTCGCGGCGGGGTCGCCGCTCCTACAGGGAAGATCCAGTCGCCGGATGCGCTGCGCTTATCCGGCCTACTCTCCCGCACCTTACGCCTACCCCCTCACGCCTCACTTCTTCTTCGCGTGTCGCATCATGCGTTTGCGCTTGTACTGCTGGCGCGGGGTGAGCACGTTGCGTTTGCCGGCGTAGGGGTTTTCGCCGGTCTTGAACTCGAGACGGATGGGGGTGCCCACCAGCTTGAGGTGCTGGCGGAAATGGTTGGTGAGGTAGCGCTTGTAGCTGCCGGGCAACCGCTCGGTCATGTTGCCGTGGATGACGATGATCGGCGGGTTCTGGCCACCCTGGTGGGCGTAGCGCAGCTTCACGCGACGACCGGACACCAGCGGCGGCTGGTGGGCCACCATGGCGCTTTCCAGCAGCTTGGTGAGATGGTTGGTGGAGACCTTGATGAACGCGGAGTCGTAGGCCCGCTTCACGTGGGCGAACAGGTCGCCCACGCCGGTGCCGTGCAGCGCCGAGATAAAACGCTTCTCGGCGAAATCCAGGAACGGCAGCTTGAGGTCCAGCTCGTGGCGGATGCGGTCACGCTGGTCAGGATCCAGGCCATCCCACTTGTTGATGGCCACCACCAGGGCGCGGCCGGCATCCAGCACCACGCCCAGCAGGTGCGCGTCCTGCTCGGAGATGCCCTCCCGGGCGTCCAGCACCATCACCACCACGTGGGCGGCGTCGATGGCCTGCAGGGTCTTCACCACGCTGAACTTCTCGATGGCCTCGTGCACCCGGGAACGGCGCCGCACGCCGGCGGTGTCGATCAGGGTGTACTGCTGGCCGTCGCGCTCGAAGGGGATGAAGATACTGTCCCGGGTGGTGCCGGGGATCTCGGTGGCCACCACCCGCTCCTCGCCCAGGATGCGGTTGATCAGCGTGGACTTGCCGGCGTTGGGTCGGCCCACGAAGGCGATGCGGATGCCCGGCCAGCGCTCCGCCTCGGCCAGGGTCTCCTCCACCTCCGGCAGCAGCGCGTGCACGGCGTTGATCAGGCCCAGCACGCCGCGTCCATGGGTCGCCGCAATGGGGATCGGGGCACCGAAGCCCAGGGCATGGAACTCGGCCATGGCCTGCTCGGCGTCCACGCCGTCGGTCTTGTTGACCACCAGCAGCACCTTCTTGCCCTGGGTGCGCAGGGACCGGGCGATGGCCTGGTCCGCCGCCGTGAGTCCCTCGCGGCCGTCCACCAGGAACAGCACCACGTCGGACTCGTCGATGGCCTGCTGGGTCTGGCGGGCCATGAGGTTGTCCAGGGTCTCCGCCTCGCCGGACAGGCCGCCGGTGTCCACCACCATGTAGGGGAAACCCCCCACCCGGCCCGGGCCGTACTGACGGTCACGGGTCAGGCCCGGGAAGTCTGCCACGAGGGCATCCCGGGAACGGGTCAGCTGGTTGAAGAGGGTGGACTTGCCCACATTGGGGCGGCCCACCAAGGCGATGACCGGAAGCATGGCGTTGTCAGTGGTCCGTTGTCAGTGATCCCCGTGGAAACGGATCCACGGGGAGAAAATCATTCGCTGTCCGACCAGCGGGCGCGTCGGCCACCTTCAGGCACCACGGCGGAAAGCCTGCCGCCGTTACCCAGCACGTACAGTCGTCCCTCGTGCACGATGGGCCGTGACATGAGGCCGGAGGAATCGGTGCGCAGACGGCCCACCAGACTGCCGTCCTCCCGGGACAGCCAGTGCAGGTAGCCCTCGTAGTCACCCACCACCACGTGATCACCCAGCACCACCGGCGCGGTCACGCCGCGCAGGCGCAGCAGTTCCTGCTGCCACAGGGTGCCGCCGCTGTTGCGGTCCAGGGCCCAGACGTGGCCCTCGGCATCGGTGATGAACACCTGGTTGTCGCCCACGGCCAGGCCCCGGTAGGAGGAGAAGGTGCGCTCCCACAGGGTACGGCCGTCGGCCAGGCTCAGGGCCGCCACGCGCCCCTGGTAGGCGACGGCGTAGACGCGGCCATCGGCCACCACGATGTGCCCGTCCACGTCCACCATGCGTTCCAGTTCGGAGCGGCCACTGGGCACGGCCAGGGCCGTCTCCCAGAGCACGTTGCCGCGGCCCAGGCCGAGGCTCAGCACGCGTCCGTTGTCGAAGCCGACGATCACGCGCCCCGGCACCATCACCGGCTGGCCCACGCCGCGCAGGCTCAGCGCCGGGGTGGTGCGTCCCGCCAGCCAGTCCGGCTCGCCGGTGCGGGCGTGCAGTGCGTGCACGCGCCCGTCGTTGGTGCGCGCCACGACCCGGTCCTGGCTCACGCTGGAGATGGCCATCACCTCGCTGGACAGGCGCCGGCTCCACAGGGTCTCGCCGGTCTCCATGTCGAGCGCAATGATCTCGCCCTTGGCCGTGCCGACCATCACCAGGCCGTCGCCGCCGCCCACGCCGCCGGTGACCGGCACCGACAGGTTCACGGACCAGCGCTGCCGGCCGTCCTCGGCGTTGACCGCCGTGACACGACCCTCGGCATCGGTCACGTACACGGCGTCCCCGAAGCGCATCGGCACCAGGTAGACGTAGAACCGGCCCATACCGGCCCCGGTATCGCGATTCCACACGGTCGAGGGCAACACGGTCCGGGTGTAATCGGGCAGCGGCGCGGGCGGCTCGGTGTTGTCCCGGGAGAATGTGCCGCAGCCGCCCAGCAGTAGCGCCGCCACCAGCAGCACCACCCACAGGGAGGACCGGGATGCGATTGTGCTCATGAAACTCATGCGCCGGGTACCGCCACGTCGTCGCGTTTCATCTGCAGGAACTCGGTGCCGCCCATGGAGGCGGCGATGGCGCGGTCATAGGCGGCGCGGGCCTGATCCCGATCGCCCTTGGCGCGCCAGGCATCGCCGCGCACCTCTTCCACCAGTGCCTCGAAGCCCTGGGGATGGCTGCCGGCCACCGTTTCGAGTGCTTCGTCGGCACGCTCCAGGGCGACCAGCACCCGGGCCAGGCGCACCCGCGCGGTCCAGGTCACTTCCTCGCTGCGCCCCTGGCCGATGGCCCAGCGCATGTTCTCCTCGGCGGAATCCAGTTCGCCGCGACTGGCCTGCAGGCGGGCCAGTTCCAGTGCCGCGAGCGGCGCGTAAGGGGTCCTGGCATAGTCGGCGCGCAACAGGTCCGCCTGCTGCCGGGCCTGTTCCAGATCACCGGCACGGGAGGCGCGATCCACCGCCAGGAACAGGTCCGAGGCGCGCTCGGCGCGGGTCTCGTTCAGGTCCACCCAGTAGCGCCAGCCGAACAGGCCGCCCACGCCCAGCACGATGCCGGCGATCACTGCCTTGCCGTTTTCCTGCCACCATTTTTTGATGGCCTCGACCTTTTCCTCGTCTGTCGTGTACTCGCTCACTGAGCCTTCTCCACTTGCTGCTGTTGTTTGTCACTGACACTATTGGCGTCAGGAAGATCAAATGCGTTTTTTGCCACAGAGGGCACAGAGGACACAGAGAACTCAACAGTTCTTTCCTCGTGGGTGTCGGGCTTCAGCCCGACACAACGGTGTCCTGATCAGACTGCGATAGTCGGGCTGAAGCCCGACCTACAGGATCTTGTCTCTGTGACCTCTGTGGCTAAACAATCCTTTCAACCAATCCGCGCCCGCAGAAACTCCGCGAGCCCGTCCCTCGGCACTGCCTGCTGTTCGCCGCCGGCCTCGCGCAGGGGCTTGACCAAGATGGTGCCCTCGGCCAGCTCCGACTCGCCGATGATCAGGGCGAGATCCGCACCACTGCGGTCGGCGCGCTTGATCTGGGCCTTGAAACCGCCGCCGCCGCCGTTGACCACCAGGCGCAGGCCCGGCAGCGCATCGCGCAGGGACTCGGCCAGGCGCAGGCCCTCGGCCTGGGTGCCCTCCCCGGCCAGGGCCAGGTAGGCGTGGGGTTTCGGTGCCGGCGGACGCGCGCCGCCCGCCTCCACCAGGGCCAGCAGACGTTCCAGGCCCATGGCGAAACCCGCCGCCGGGGTGGCCCGTCCGCCCAGCTGCTCCACCAGGCCATCATACCGGCCTCCGGCGCAGATCGTGCCCTGGGCACCCAGGGACTCGGTGATCCATTCGAACACGGTCCGGCAGTAATAATCGAGTCCGCGCACCAGGGCCGGGTTCACCGTGAACTCGATGCCCGCCGCCGTGAGCAGGGCCTGAAGGCCCTCGAAGTGCGCCCGGGAGGCCTCATCCAGGTGGTCCAGCAGGCTGGGGGCGCTCCTGATCACCTCGCGCATGGCGGGGTTCTTGCTATCCAGGATGCGCAGCGGGTTGCTGTGCAGGCGCCGCCTGGCGTCCTCGTCCAGCACCTCGGCGTGGGCCTCGAAGTGCTGGATGAGCAGTTCCCGGTAGGCGGCACGGGCCTCGGTGGAGCCCAGGGAGTTGATCTCTAGGCGCACGTCCTTCAGGCCCAGGACACGCCACAGGCGCGCGGTCAGGATGATCAGCTCGGCATCGATGTCGGGGCCGTCCATGCCGAAGGTCTCCACGCCGATCTGGTGGAACTGCCGGTAGCGGCCCTTCTGGGGACGCTCGTGGCGGAACATGGGGCCCATGTACCAGAGCCGCTGCTGCTGGTTGTGCAGCAGGCCGTGCTCGATGCCGGCGCGCACGCAGCCGGCGGTGCCCTCCGGACGCAGGGTCAGGCTGTCGCCGTTGCGATCCTCGAAGGTGTACATCTCCTTCTCGACGATGTCGGTGACCTCGCCGATGGAGCGGGCGAACAGCTCCGTCTGCTCCACGATGGGCATGCGTATCTCTTCATAGCCGTAGCCGGCCAGCAGCTCGCGGGCGGCGGTTTCCAGCCACTGCCAGGCGGGGGTATCGGCGGGCAGCACGTCGTGCATGCCGCGAATGGATTGCAGGGTCTTGGACATGGTGTTCGGGTTCGTGATCCGGGAATGCGTACCCTGAGGCTCAGGGTCGTTCGAGGGTGAATCGGGCGGTGTTGTCGGCGCGGGCATGGCGCGCGGCATCGTAGCTGCTGCCATCGTGCTCGATGCGCACGCCCGGGGCGTTGCCCAGGAACACCCGGTACGGAGGCACCCCTTCCAGGCGCCGCTCGGTGCCTTCGCGCATCAGCCCCACCAGCAGGCTTTCGCCACGGGCGTCGTTGATCTCCACCCAGGAGTCCTCGGCGAAACGCAGCACCAGCACGCTGCCGTTCGCGGCTGGCGGGGTAGCCGGCGCCGCAGCGGGTGCAGGCTGAGCCCTCGGTGCTGGCGGGGGTGGCGCGGGCGTCGGTGCCGGTGCCAGCTCCACGGGCGGCTCTTCCACGGGCATGTGGGTCTCTGGCAGCAAGGGCTCGGCGTCTCCTGCCAGGGGCGGCCGTGTTTCGGGCATCGCGGCATCTGGTTCCGCGCGCAGGATCGGCTCCGGCGGCGCAGGCGTCTGCAGGGCCAGGGGCGCGCGGGTGGTCGGTTCCGCGTCACGGGCACCCGTGAGGACGTCCTGCCCCTCGAACCAGCCGTAGGCGATCAGGCCCGCCAGCGCCACCAGGATCAGCAGGCCCAGCAGATAGGGCGCACGGCGGTGCCCCCGGTTCGCCGGCGCCACGCCGGACCGGGCCACGGCGGGCGGGACATCGAGTTTGGGCTCGGACAGACCCTGAGCGTCGTAGGCCTCGATCAGGGGTGCGGCGTCGATGTTGAGGGCACGGGCAGCGGCGCGCAGATAGCCACGCACGTAGGCCGGCTCGGGCAGGCTGTCGTAACGGTCCCCTTCCAGGTCCTCGATGAGCCCCACGCCCAGGTGCAAGCGGCTGGCCAGTTCCCCGGTGCTGAGGCCCGCGGCCTCACGGGCCCGGCGCAACTCGGCACCAGGACCGGGCATCTGGCGGCGGCTCTCCTGCCCGGTGTCTGCGTCGCGCTCAGCGGCCACGTCGTTCCAGCTCCAGCAGCGCTGCCGTCTGGCGGGAATCCGGGAAACGCTCCTTCAGGCGCACGGAACAGTTGCCCGCCGCCTCGTGGTTGCGCATGGCGGTTTCCGCCTGGTAGCAGAGCCACAGGGTCTCGGCGGTGTGCTCCTGCTCGGCGGTGAAGCGCGACAGGAAGGCGCGGGTCTGCAGGTAGCGCTCCGCCTGGAAGGTCAGGCGCGCCATCTCCAGCAGCGCCGGGGTGTAGCGCGGGTTGTTGTCCAGGGCGCGGCGCAGGTATTCCTCCGCCTTGGCGTTATCACCGGTCTCCATCACGCACACGCCGGCATTGGTCAGGGCCTGCTCCGGTGTCCGGTAGAAGGGATTGGCCAGGGCCTTGTCGAAGGCGCGCTGGGCGTCGGCCTTGCGCCCCTGGGCACACAGGAAGCTGCCGTAGTTGTTCCAGGTGAAGGAGTCTTCCGCGTCCAGTTCCAGGGCGCGCTTGAAGTGACGCTCGGCGTTCTCGGGGTTGTTGAGCCGGACCTGCAGCAGCGCGAAGGCGCTGTGGGCCTGGGAATAGCGCGGATCGATCTCCAGCGCCCGGTTCAGGTTGATACGTGCCTGCTCCAGATTGTTGTTGGACAGGTAGTGCAGACCCAGGTCCACGTTGATGGCGGCCGCACGCCGGTCGCGCTCGCGGCTCTCGGTGGTGGGCTGTGAGGCGCAGCCGCCCAGCAGAAGGGCGAACAGCAATCCCAACAGGGTCCAACGGTGCCACGAGACATGCATCATGGTGCGGTACCTCCGGTTCCTTCGAGACGTGCAAAACGCAGCGCACGACGACTGCGGTCGGCCACCTTACCCACCAGCTGGCCGCAGGCGGCGTCGATGTCGTCACCTCGGGTGCGGCGGGTGATGGTGGTGTAGCCGGCGTTGGCCAGCATCTCCTGGAAGCGCCGGATGGCGGCATCCCCGGAACGACGATAGCGGGTCTCCGGGAAGGGATTGAAGGGGATCAGGTTGATCTTGCAGGGCACGTCACGCAGCAGGGCGATCAGCTGCCGGGCGTGCTCAGGGCTGTCGTTGACCCCTTCCAGCATCACGTACTCGAAGGTGATGCGCTGGTGGTGGCGCTCCTCGCGCACGTAGCGGCGGCAGGCGTCCAGCAGTTCGGCGATGGGGTACTTGCGGTTGATGGGCACCAGCTTGTCACGCAGCGCGTCGTTGGGCGCGTGCAGGCTCACCGCCAGGGCCACGTCCAGGGTCTCCTTGAGGCGGTCCATGGCGGGCACGATGCCCGAGGTGCTCAGGGTCACCCGGCGCTTGCTCAGGCCGTAGGCGTTGTCGTCGAGCATCAGGCGCATGGCATCGACCACGTTGTCGAAGTTGAGCAGCGGCTCGCCCATGCCCATGAGCACCACGTTGCTCACCACCCGCTCCGGGGCCTTGCCGGCCACGCTGCGCTCCGGCGCCAGGCGGCGGTTGGCCAGCCACAGCTGGCCAACGATCTCGGCACTCGAGAGGTTGCGGTTGAAACCCTGGCGGGCGGTGGAGCAGAAGGTGCAGTCCAGGGCGCAGCCCACCTGGGAGGAGACGCATAGGGTGCCGCGGTCCTTCTCCGGGATGAACACCGTTTCGATGCAGTTGCCGTCGTCCAGGCGCAGCAGCCACTTGTGGGTGCCGTCGGCGGAGGCCTGGTCATAGACCACCTCTGGGGCACGGATCTCCGCCACCTGGGCCAGACGCTCGCGCAGCGCCTTGGACAGGTCGGTCATGTCCTGGAAGTCTTCCACCCAGTGCTGGTGTATCCATTTCAGCACCTGTACAGCGCGAAAAGGCTTCTCCCCCATGGCGGTGAAGAAGCCTTCCAGCTGTTGCCGGGTCATGCCCAGCAGATTGGTCTTCGGGCTGTCAGTCATCGGGTACTCGCTACCTCCGCCCTGCAACATCCTGACCGGAGCACACCGGCGGCTTGCACAGGGCCGCCGCCCGGTGTGTCGGGTGCTCAGCGCGTGCGGGCGCAGATCTCTTCAGGCTTGAAGAAGAACGCGATCTCTTTGCCGGCATTCTCCAGGCTGTCGGAACCGTGCACGGCGTTCTCGTCGATGCTCTCGGCGAAGTCGGCGCGGATGGTGCCGGGAGCGGCATCTTTGGGGTTGGTGGCGCCCATGATGTCACGGTGCAGGGCCACGGCGTTCTCGCCTTCCAGCACCTGCACGATCACGGGACCGCTGATCATGAAGTCCACCAGGTCCTTGAAGAAGGGACGTTCCTTGTGCACGGCGTAGAAGCCTTCGGCCTGCTCGCGGGACAGGTGCATCATGCGGGCGGCGACGATCTTCAGACCGGCCTTCTCGAAACGGGTGTAGATCTCGCCGATCACGTTCTTGGCGACGGCATCGGGTTTGATGATGGAGAGGGTGCGTTCAACGGCCATGGTAAAGACTCCGGACTGAAGTGTTGAAAGTTCAAATGACAAACCCGCGTGGTCGCGCGGGTTTGTCGTAAATCGGCTCAGGTGACGACGGATGCGGGCAGTGGCACCCCAACCCACCACTATCAGGGCATTTTAACCGTCCGGACAGGGGTTTGGCAAAGGGGGTAGTTAAGGATGAAGGATGAAGGTTGGGAGTCTGTAGGATGGGCAAAGCGCAGCGTGCCCATCCTACTCCCCCCCTCTCCCACACGGAGAGGGTCGGGGTGAGGGTGGTTTCATTAATCCTTCATCCCTCATCCTTTTTCTTCGATCCACGCCATCTGCACCGCCTCCAGGATCCGCTCGCCGCAGTGGGCGGGGTCGTCGTCGAAGCCGTCCAGCTCCATGATCCAGTTGCGCAGGTCCACGAAATTGACCCGGGTAGGGTCCACGTCGGGATGTGCTTCGTCCAGGGCGATGGCGATGTCGAGGGTGTCGGTCCACTTCATGGCATGACTCCGGGATCAGTGATGTTCGGAGACCTGGTTGATGGTGTACTTGGGCAGCTCCACCACCAGGTCCTTGTCGTCCACCCGCGCCTGGCAGGAGAGGCGTGAGTCCGGCTCCAGGCCCCAGGCCTTGTCCAGCATGTCCTCCTCGTCCTCGGTGGGGTCCTCCAGGGACTCGCCGCCTTCGCGCACGTACACGTGGCAGGTGGTGCAGGCGCAGGACTTCTCGCAGGCATGTTCGATCTCGATGCCGTGGGCGAGCGCGGCGTCGCAGATGGTGGTGCCGGGCTCGACATCGATCACGGCGCCTTCCGGACAGATGTCCTCGTGGGGCAGAAAGATGATCTGGGGCATGGTGATCTCGTTGCAGTCAGTGTCTTGTATGGCCGGGATGTCTGCGCGCTCCCGGCCCCCGATTCAATAGGGCCTTACTCGAATTCTTCAACCCGGTGACCGGCCATGGCCTTGCGGATGCTCTGGTTCATGCGCCTTGCGACGAAGGCCTCTCCGGCCTTCTCCACGCCCTGGATGGCGCGCTTGATGGTCTCGGCGTCGCCGTCGGCGCGGGCGGCCACCAGGCGCTCCCGGGCCGCGTCGATGGCTTGGCGTTCGGCGGCCTCCAGCAGCGCCTCGCCGTCGGCGGCCAGGGCCGCGTCCAGGGCCTCGATGACCCGGTCCGCTTCCACCTGCTGTTCACGCAGGCGGCGGGCCTCCATGTCCTCGCGGGCATGGCTCATGGAATCCCGCAGCATGGTCTCGATCTCGCTGTCGGTGAGCCCGTAGGAGGGCTTCACCTCGATGGACGCATGGGCGCCGCTCAGCTCCTCCCGGGCGCTGACATTGAGCAGTCCGTCGGCATCCACCTGGAAGGTGACCCGGATGCGCGCGGCACCGGCCACCATGGGAGGGATGCCGCGCAGGGTGAAACGGGCCAGCGAGCGGTTGTAGTCCACCACGTCGCGCTCGCCCTGGACCACGTGCAGGGCCATGGCGGTCTGGCCGTCCTTGAAGGTGGTGAATTCCTGGGCGCGGGCCACGGGGATGGTGGTGTTGCGCGGGATGATGTGCTCCACCAGGCCGCCCATGGTCTCGATGCCGAGCGACAGGGGGATCACGTCCAGCAGCAGCATCTCCTCGTCGGGCTTGTTGCCGGCCAGCACGTCCGCCTGCAGCGCGGCGCCCACGGCCACCACCCGGTCCGGGTCGATGTCCACCCGGGGCTCGCGGCCGAAGAATTCCGCCACCCGTTGGCGCACATGGGGCACCCGGGTGGAACCGCCCACCATGACCACGTCGATCACCTCGTCCCGTTCCACGCCGGCGTCGCGCAGGGCGCGGCGGCAGGCGGCCAGGGTCTTGTTGATGAGCGGCTCGATCAGACAGTTCATCTGCTCGCAGGTGATGCAGCCGTTCCACACCTGGTCGCCGGCCACCTGGATGCTCAGCTCGGTCTCGTCGCTGTCGCTAAGCGCCTCCTTGGCGGCGCAGGCGTCCATCATCAGCTTGCGCATGCGCTGGTGATCGGACTCGCCGGCCATGCCGGCCTCCTGCATGATCCACTCGGCGATGGCGCGGTCGAAATCGTCGCCGCCCAGGGCGCTGTCGCCGCCGGTGGCCAGCACCTGGAACACGCCCTTGGACAGCCGCAGGATGGAGATGTCGAAGGTGCCGCCACCCAGGTCATAGACCGCGATCACCCCTTCCTGGCCCTTGTCCAGGCCGTAGGCGATGGCCGCCGCCGTGGGCTCGTTGAGCAGGCGGAACACGTTGAGACCCGCCAGGGTGGCGGCGTCCTTGGTGGCCTGGCGCTGGGCGTCGTCGAAATAGGCAGGCACGGTAATCACCGCACCGGACAACTCCCCGCCCAGGCTCGCCTCGGCGCGCTCGCGCAGCACCTTCAGGATCTCGGCGGAGACCTGCACCGGGGTCACGTCGCCGCCGGCGGTGCGGATGCGCGGCACGCCACCCTCGCCTGCCACGAACTCGTAGGGGATGTGGCCGTTGAGGGTCTTCAGGTCCTCGACGCCACGGCCCATCAGGCGCTTCACCGAGGCGATGGTGTTCAGCGGGTCCAGGGCGGCGCGGCGCTTGGCCTCGTGGCCCACGGTCACGCCGTCAGCGCTGTAATGCACCACGGAAGGCAGGAGGTGCCTGCCCTCCGCATCGGGCAGGGTCTCGGCCATGCCGCTGCGCACCGAGGCCACCAGGGAATTGGTGGTACCCAGGTCGATGCCCACCGCGAGCCGGTGCTCGTGGGGGTTGGTGGACATGCCGGGTTCGGAGATCTGCAACAGGGCCATGAATTAAATCTCTAGAGACAAGAGGCAAGTGGCAAGATACAAGTGCCTACACGCCACCCGCACCTCGTAGGGTTTCAAAGCAATTCGTCTTCGAGGCGCTCGGCGGTGCGCCTGGCCTCGTCGCGCAGCTTGTCGTAGAAGCGCATCTTCAGCACCAGGGTCTTCGCCTCGTCCACACGATCCGCATCGAGGGCCTCGGCGAACTGCGCCGAGAGCGCGCTGCGGCGGGCGGCGATGTCACCGCTCAGGGCATCCAGCCGGCCCAGGGGATCGGCGGCCTCGGGCGCCTCCTCGAGGGCCTCGCGCAGTTCCATCTGCTCCATGAGGAAGGCCGGATCGCTGGCGGTGTCGCGCTCGTCGTTGAACTCCACGCCCTTGAGCGTCAGCAGGTAGCGGGCGCGTCGGGTGTCGTCCTTGAGGGTGGCATAGGCCTCGTTGACCCAGGCCGCCCCCTGCACCGCGAGGCGCCGTTCCTGATCACCGGACTGGGCAAAGCGATCCGGGTGCAGCTGCCCCTGGAGTCGCCGGTAGGCGTCCTCCAGGGCAGCACGGTCCAGCGCAAAGCTCACCGGCAGACCCATCAGTTCGAAATGGTTCTGACTGAAGTCCAGGTTCACGGGGATCACCGGCGCGCCATGCGCCTCAGACGTTGAAGCTCTCGCCGCAGCCACAACGGTCCTTCTCGTTGGGGTTGTTGAACTTGAAGCCCTCGTTGAGGCCTTCGCGGGCGAAATCGAGCTCCGTGCCTTCCAGGTACACCAGGCTCTTGGGGTTGACGATCACCTTGACGCCCTTGTCCTCGAACACGGTATCGCCTTCGTCCAGCTCATCGGCGAACTCGATGACATAGGCCATGCCGGAACAACCGGTGGTCCGCACGCCCAGGCGCAGGCCCAGCCCCTTGCCACGCTTGGCAAGGAAGGTCTTGACGCGGTCGGCGGCGCTGTCGGTCAGTGTGATGGCCATGATGACTCCTAACTCGTCTTGCTACATCTGGTGTTGATACGCGCTGTTTTGCTCAGGTCACGCCAGGAAAACCGCTCAGGCGGTCTTCTTGGCGGGCTCCTCGGCACCGGACTTCTGCTTGAAGTCGGCGATGGCCGCCTTGATGGCGTCCTCGGCCAGCACCGAGCAGTGAATCTTCACCGGCGGCAGCGCCAGCTCCTCGGCAATCTGCGTGTTCTTGATCGCAGCCGCCTCATCCAGCGTCTTGCCCTTCACCCACTCGGTCAGCAGGCTCGAACTGGCAATCGCCGAGCCGCAACCGTAGGTCTTGAACTTGGCATCCTCGATCACGCCCTCGGCGTTGACCTTGATCTGCAGCTTCATCACGTCGCCACAGGCCGGCGCACCCACCATGCCCGTGCCCACGCTCGGATCCGCCTTGTCCAGGGAACCCACATTGCGGGGATTTTCATAGTGATCCAGCACTTTGTCGCTGTAGGCCATACGTCACCTCCGGGTTTGTTTTCGCGTCCTTCCCTCAGCAGGGGAGGACAAATCAGCATCTGTTATCAGTGGCAAGTCTCAAGTGGCTAGTGGCAAGGAAGTTCCTTGAGACTAGCCACTTGCCACTTGCCACTGTGGGTGGCGCCTAATGCGCCACCCACTGCACACTCTTCAGGTCCACCCCTTCCTGGTACATCTCCCACAGGGGCGAGAGCTC
>NZ_KB898948.1 GCF_000377945.1 Thioalkalivibrio sulfidiphilus | reverse complement strand
GAAGGCCAACAGCGGGTGGTGGCTGGTGCGTCCGCGACGGTTGGGGTTGTAGCCGCGTGCAGCGCCTTCCTGGTTCCCATTACGGGTGATCACGGTCGAATCCACATCCAGCGTCACCCGCTTCAAGGCGCTGATCTTGCCGAAGAACCAGCGATAGACCTCGGCCTGCACGCGCTCGTTGGTGAGCATGTCGAAGCGCACAAACAGCCGCATGATGGCTTTGTGTCCCGCCGCACGTGCCCAGCCGAAGAGCCGCACCAGGGTGTTGTCCATGCGCACCGTCTCGGCATGCACAAACCGGCAGGCGCCACACCAGATCGAAACAATGAACTGCTCAATCAGTTGCAGCGGTGCATATCCCCGGTTCGATCGCGGCTCGGGCAAACCCCAGCCGGCTGCCGCTTGCCGAAACCCCATGCTGTCGAGCATTTGCTTGAGCAGCGCTAAGCCGCCCCAGGCCGTGACCTCACGGTTGCTGAAACTGACCGAGAATCCTTCTCCCTGAAGCACTGATTTCGCCATGACCTTTATCTATCCAGTTGATCCGCAATGGCTTTCTCTAATGGTATCCATTAGAAACCCGTGCGCCCGCAGCCGCGGCGCGATGGCCCACAGTTTGCCTCATACTCAAGAAAAATGGCTAATGGACAATCTGGGTTCAATCATGTAAATCCTGTTAATCCTGTCAAAGGTTTGCTTTTAATTGAGGCACCATGAGCAGTCTTGATCTCAACCTGGAAGGCGCCGAGCGGCTGCCGCTCAAAGACTTCACCGAGAAGGCGTACCTGGATTATTCCATGTACGTGATTCTCGACCGGGCCCTGCCGAACATCGGTGACGGTCTGAAGCCCGTGCAGCGGCGCATCATCTACGCCATGAGCGAGCTGGGGCTCTCGGCGGCCTCCAAGTACAAGAAGTCGGCGCGCACCGTGGGTGACGTGCTGGGCAAGTTCCATCCTCACGGGGACTCGGCCTGCTACGAGGCCATGGTGCTCATGGCACAGCCCTTCTCCTACCGCTACCCGTTCGTGGACGGGCAGGGCAACTGGGGCTCGCCGGACGATCCCAAGTCCTTCGCCGCCATGCGCTACACGGAGTCGCGGCTCTCGCCTTACGCACAGCTGCTGCTCTCGGAACTGGGACAGGGCACCGTGGACTGGGTGCCCAACTTCGACGGCACCCTGGAGGAACCGAAGGTGCTGCCGGCGCGCCTGCCCAACGTGCTCTTGAACGGTGGCACCGGCATCGCCGTGGGCATGGCCACCGACATCCCGCCCCACAACCTGCGCGAGGTGGCCAGCGCCTGCGTGCACCTGCTGGAAAACCCCAAGGCATCCGTGGCGGATCTCTGCGAGCACATCCAGGGCCCGGATTTCCCCACCGAGGCGGAGATCATCACGCCCCGGGCGGAACTGCGGAAGATGTACGAGACCGGCAACGGCGGCCTGCGCATGCGTGCCCGCTACGAGCGCGAGGGCACGGACATCATCATCACCGCGCTGCCCTACCAGGTCTCCGGCTCCAAGGTGCTGGAGCAGATCGCGGCGCAGATGAACGCCAAGAAGCTGCCCATGGTGGAGGACCTGCGCGACGAGTCCGACCACGAGCACCCCACGCGGTTGGTGATTCAGCCGCGCAGCAACCGGGTGGACGTGGAGGCGCTCATGGCGCATCTCTTCGCCACCACCGATCTGGAACGCAGCTACCGGGTGAATCTGAACATGATCGGCCTGGATGGCCGGCCCCAGGTGAAGAACCTGCTCACCCTGCTGGGCGAGTGGCTGCATTTCCGCACCGAGACGGTGCGCAGGCGCCTTAAGTGGCGCCTGGACAAGGTGCTGGCCCGGCTGCACATCCTGGAAGGCCTGCTGATCGCCTACCTCAATATTGACGAGGTGATCCGCATCATCCGGGAGAACGACGAGCCCAAGCCCGTGCTCATGGAACGCTTTGGCCTCACCGACACCCAGGCCGAGGCCATCCTGGAGCTGAAGCTGCGCCACCTGGCCAAGCTCGAGGAGATGAAGATCCGCGGCGAGCAGGATGAGCTGGAAAAGGAGCGGGACAGCCTGGAGAAGACCCTGGGTTCCGCATCGCGTCTCAAGCGCCTGATCCGCGACGAGATCCAGGCGGACGCCGAGAAGTTTGGTGACGAACGCCGCTCACCCATCGTGGCGCGCGCCGCCGCCCAGGCCATGGATGAGTCCGAACTGGTGCCCACCGAGCCGCTCACGGTGGTGCTTTCGAAGATGGGCTGGGTGCGTGCCGCCAAGGGCCACGACGTGGACGCGGAGGGCCTGAGCTACAAGTCCGGTGATGCCTTCCTGTCCGCCGCCCGGGGGCGCAGCAACCAGCCGGTGGTGTTCATCGATTCCACCGGCCGCACCTACACCCTCCCGGCCCATAGCCTGCCGTCGGCACGCGGGCAGGGCGAGCCCCTGTCCGGGCGTCTCTCGCCGCCGGACGGCGCCCGCTTCGTGGGCGTGATGATGGGTGCGCCCTCGGACCTGTTCCTGCTCTCCACCGACTACGGCTACGGCTTCGTGTGTTCGCTCGAAGACATGCAGAGTCGCAACAAGGCGGGCAAGGCGGTGCTCTCGGTGCCGGCCGGCGCGAAGGTGCTGCCCCCGGTGCGGGTGCGGGACATCGACGCGGACTGGATCGCCGCCGCCACCAGCGAGGGCCACCTGCTGGTCACGCGCCTCAACGAACTGCCGCGCATGGCCCGGGGCAAGGGCAACAAGATCATCAACGTGCCCTCGGCGAAGCTCAAGACCCGGGAGGAGTGGGTCGCCGCCATCACCCTGGTGCAGGACGGCGAGCCGCTCACCGTGGTGGCCGGCAAGAAGTTCAAGACCATGAAGGGCCCCGAGGTGGACGAGTACGCCGCCGAGCGCGGCAAGCGCGGCAAAAAGCTGCCCCGGGGGTTCCAGAAGGTGGATGAGCTGAGGGGTGGTCAGTAGTCAGTAGTCAGTAGTCAGTAGTCAGTAGTCAGTAGTCAGTAGTCAAGGAGGCATGGGACAGAATATGGCGTTGTCAAGTACTTTTTTCCACTGACCACTGACCACTGACCACTGACCACTGACCAATAGATTGAATTTTTCACCCACGCCCCTATCTAATACCGCGGACTTTTGATCCTGAACCCTTGAACACATCGGAGCGACGATGAAACGTATCTTCCTGTTCCTCGCCACCAACCTGGCGATCATCGTGGTGCTGAGCATCGTGCTGCGCCTCCTGGGCGTGGAACGTATCCTCGATGAGTCCGGCACCAACCTGAACCTGAACGCCCTGCTGGTGTTCGCGGCGGTATTCGGCTTCGGCGGCTCGTTCATCTCCCTGGCTATTTCCAAGTGGATGGCCAAGAAGACCATGCGGGTCCATGTCATCGAACAGCCCCGCAACAGCACCGAGCAGTGGCTGCTGGAGACCGTGCGCCGCCAGGCCCGTGAGGCCGGCATCGGCATGCCGGAGGTGGGTATCTTCAATTCCCCCGACCCCAATGCCTTCGCCACGGGCATGAGCAAGAACAACGCCCTGGTGGCGGTGAGCACCGGGCTGATGGACCGCATGAACGCCGACGAGGTGGAGGCGGTGCTGGGTCACGAGGTGGCCCACGTGGCCAATGGCGACATGGTGACCCTGGCCCTGATCCAGGGCGTGGTGAACACCTTCGTGATCTTCCTGGCCCGCGTGGTGGGTCACTTCGTGGACCGGGTGGTGTTCAAGAACGAGCAGGGCCACGGCCCGGCCTTCTGGATCACCACCATCGTGGCGGAGATCGTGTTTGCCATCCTGGCCTCCATCATCGTCATGTGGTTCTCCCGCCAGCGGGAGTTCCGGGCCGATGCCGGCGGCGCCCGCCTGGCCGGCCGCGACAAGATGATCTCGGCCCTGGAGAAGCTGCGCGCCGTGCACACGCCCAGCCAGATGCCCGACCAGATGGCCGCCTTCGGCATCCGCGGCGGCGTGGGGCAGGGGCTCAAGAAGCTGTTCATGAGCCATCCGCCCCTGGAGGAGCGCATCATGGCCCTGAAGGCCATGCAGCGCTGATCGCTCAGTAAGTCGCTGAAAAGACCGCCGCAAGGCGGTCTTTTCGTTTGAGTGGTGGGCGTAAAACAATAAAGCCTGTCCTCTCACGGAGACACGGGGGCACGGGGAAAGCATTTTTATCATAAGACCTTCCCCGTGCCCCCGTGTCTCCGTGAGAGGACGGCTTTGGGCTTTGTCAGTCCTGCAGCCCGTTATTTGGACTATGCTTGAAGGAACCCTGTCGTCAGTGAGGGTTTCTCCATGAATACCAAGCCCTATCCCACGGAGCCGGAGCATATGGACATGGAGGCCTTTCTCCGGGAACTCCCGCCCCACGGATCCCACACCGCCGAGGAAGACGAGTACGTCCAGCATTTCTGCGGGCTGGAATGCTATGAGTTGTGGCGCAAGGGAGACATGCAATCCGAGTAGGAGACCCAAACCCGATCCTCACACGGAGACACGGTGACACGGAGATAAATGGCTTATTGATCATAAAGTCTTCTCAGTGACCCCGTGTCTCCGTGAGAGGACAGGTTCTCGCTCAGTCCTTCAGTCTGTCTACTGACGACCGGCTACGGGCTCCAGCATCGGCTTGAGGGCCTCCCACACGTTTTCCAGCATGCGTGGTTGCGCTTCGGCGGTGGGGTGGATACCGTCGGGCTGCATGAGCGCGCGATCCTCGGCCACGCCTTCCAGGAAGAAGGGCACCAGGGGCACGCCGTGCGCCCGGGCCACTTCGTGGTACACGGCGTGGAACCTCTCGGTGAAATGGTTGCCGTAGTTGGGTGGCAGGTGCATGCCGAGCAGCAGCACCTCGGCCCCGGCCTCCCGGCTCAGGCGCACCAGTTCGGCGAGGTTCTCCCGCATCTCGTCGATCATGATGTTCGGGTGCACGCCCCGCAGGCCGTCGTTGCCTCCCAGTTCGATGATCACCAGCGAGGGCCTGTGGCGTTCCAGGACCCGGGGGAGACGGGTGAGTCCGCCCCGGGTGGTGTCGCCGCTGATGCTGGCGTTGACCACCCGCCAGGGCAGGTCCTCATCGGCCAGGCGACGCTCCAGCAGGGCCACCCAGCCCTCCCGCTCGGCCATGCCGTAGGCGGCGCTCAGGCTGTCGCCCAGCACGACCAGGGTGTGGCGCTCCTGGGCGTCCGCCAGGACGGGCGCGGCCAGCAAGACGTGGAATACGACGACAAACGACAGGAGTAAGGATTTCATGGTGTCCCATTCTAACGTGGCGGCCAGGGCGACCGGGACCGCGCTGGTGGAGGCCATCGGCCTGACCAAGTCCGTGCAGGGTCCCGGCGGACAGCTGGACATCCTCAAGGGCGTGGATCTCGCCGTGGCGCCCGCCGAGGCGGTGGCCATCCTGGGCGCCTCCGGATCGGGCAAGTCGACCCTGCTGGGCCTGCTTGCCGGTTTGGATCTGCCGAGTGGCGGAGAAGTTCGACTCCTGTCCGAATCCCTGGGGAATCTGGAGGAGGATGCCCGGGCCAGGCTGCGCGCCGGGCAGGTGGGTTTCGTGTTCCAGTCCTTCCAGCTGCTGCCGGCGCTCACGGCGCTGGAAAACGTGATGCTGAGCCTGGAACTGGGCGGGCACCCGGGTGACGCCCGCAAGCTCGCCCTGGAGGCCCTGGAGCGGGTCGGCCTCAAGGACCGGGTGGCCCATTACCCGAGCCAGCTCTCAGGCGGCGAACAGCAGCGGGTGGCCGTGGCCCGGGCCTTCGCACCGAATCCCAAGGTGCTGTTCGCCGACGAGCCCACCGGCAACCTGGACCAGGTCACCGGCGAGCAGATCATCCGCCTGCTGTTCGGCCTCAAGGACGAGCTGGGCACGGCCCTGGTGCTGGTGACCCACGACGTGGAACTGGCGAGTCGCTGCGACCGGCGCCTGTTCCTGCGCGACGGCGTGCTGGGGACGCAATGAGGGCCGCTGCCATGAGGGTGGGCGCGTTTCGCTATTCCCTGCGTTCCCTGCTGCGGGAGTGGCGCGCCGGGGAACTGCAGGTGCTGGCGCTCGCGGTGGTGATCGCCGTGGCGGCGGTCACCTCCGTGGGCTTTTTCACCGACCGGGTGCAGCGGGCCATGCTGCTCCAGGCCACGGAGCTGCTGGGTGCCGACCTGGCGGTAGTCTCCGCCGACGAGATTTCCGAGACGCTCTCCACCGGCGCCACGGAACGGGGGCTTTCCATCGCCCGTTTCGTCACCTTCCCCAGCGTGGTGCTGTTCGGCGATGCCGCCCAGCTGGCGGAATTGAAGGCGGTGGACGGAGGCTACCCGCTGCGCGGACGCCTGCGGGTCGCTGTGGAACCCTTCGGGCCGGAGCTCGAACCGGAGGGCGGCCCCGGTCCCGGCGAGGTCTGGGCCGAGACGCGACTGTTCCAGCAGATGGGCTTCCAGGTGGGCGATCTGCTGCAGGTGGGCGACACCGAGCTGCGCGTGACCCGGGTGCTCACCTACGAACCTGACCGGGGCGGCGACCTGTTCCAGCTCGCCCCGCGGGTGATGTTTAATCTCGCGGACGTGCCCGCCACGGGCCTGGTGACCCCGGCGAGCCGGGTGCGCCACCAGCTGCTGGTGGCCGGCGACGAGGCGGCGGTCAATGACTACCGGTCCTGGGCCGCCGACCGGCTCGCTGCCAACGAGCGCATCGAGGGCGTGCGCGATGCCCGCCCGGAGCTGCGCCAGGCCATCGAGCGGGCCGAGCAGTTCCTGGGGCTCGCCGCCCTGGTGGCGGTGCTGCTGGCCGGCGGCGCCATCGCCGTGGCGGCGCGCCACTACAGCGAGCGCCAGTCGGACACCAGCGCGGTGATGCGCTGCCTGGGGGCCAGCCGGGATTTCGTGGTGCGGGTGTTCCTGCTGCGCCTGCTGTGGATCGCGGTGCTGTCGAGTCTCGCCGGCGCCCTGGCGGGCTACGGCGCCCAGACGGTGCTCACGGCGCTGCTGGGCCAATGGTTCACCGGCGGCCTGCCCGGGGCCTCCGCCTGGCCGGTGTTCAGCGGCCTGGCCGTGGGCCTGGTCACGGTGCTGGGTTTTGCGCTGCCCTCCATGCTGCGTATCGGCCGGGTGCCGCCGCTGCGGGTGCTGCGCCGGGAACTGGGCGCGCCGCCGCCCGCCATGTGGCTGGTGCTGGGGCTGGCCCTGGTGACCCTGGGCGTGCTGCTGCTCTGGCAGGCGGGTGACGCGCGCCTGGCTGGTCGGGTGCTGGGCGGGGCGGTGGCCACGGGCGTGCTGCTCTGGGGCGTGGCCTGGGCGATGATCTGGCTGCTCAAGCCCCTGCGTACCCGGGGCGGTGTGGCACTGCGCTTCGGTCTGGCCAACCTGTCCCGCCGGGGCTCCCTGAGCGCCGTGCAACTCTCCGCCTTCGGTCTGGGCATCATGGCCCTGCTGTTGCTCGCCCTGGTGCGGGTGGACCTGCTTTCCGCCTGGGAGCAGAACCTGCCGGAGGACGCCCCCAACCACTTCATGATCAACGTGCAGCCGGAGGAGGTGGAACCGCTGCGCGCCCTGTTCGAGTCCCGGGGCCTGGATGCGCCCGCCTACTACCCCATGGTCCGGGGTCGCCTGGCCTACATCAACGACCGGCCGGTGAACCCCGAGGATTACGAGAGTGCCCGGGCCGAACGCCTGGCCGCCCGTGAGTTCAACCTCTCGTTCGGGGACGCCCCCCAGCCGGACAACCGCATCATCGCCGGTCGCTGGTGGCAGCCCGGGGACGATCTGGCCCAGTGGTCCGTGGAGGAGGGCCTGGCCCAGACGCTCGGGATCGCCATGGGCGACCGCCTGGTATTCCGGGTGGCCGGCGAGTCGGTGGAGGGCCGGGTGACCAGCCTGCGCACCGTGCAGTGGGATTCCTTCAACGTGAATTTCTTCGTGCTCGCCCCGCCGGAACTGCTGGCGGAGATGCCCGCCACCTACATCACCAGTTTCCGCCTGGACGCCGAGGGCGATGGCCTGCTGGCCGCCGCCGTGCGCCAGTTCCCCAGCATCACGGTGCTGGACGTGCGGGCGCTGATGGAGCAGGTGCGATCCATCATGGATCGGGCGACCCTGGCCGTGGAGTACGTGTTCCTGTTCACCTTGCTGGCCGGCGTGACGGTGCTGTTCGCCGCCATCCAGGCCACCCGTTCCGTGCGCCAGCGGGAAACGGCCCTGTTGCGCACCCTGGGCGCCAGCCGCCGCCAGGTGCTGGCCGGATTGCTCTCTGAGTTCCTGGTGATGGGCGCACTGGCGGGCCTGCTGGCCGCCGCCGGTGCCACCCTGATCGGCTACGTGCTCGCCGCGCAGATCTTCGACCTGCCCTTCGTGGTCAACCCGTGGCTGTGGATCGCCGGCATCGGCGGCGGCGCCGCCGGCGTGGGCTTTGCCGGCTGGCTCGGCGCGAGAGGGGTGCTGAAACAGCCGCCGCTGTTTACGCTGCGTAAGGCAGCGTAAACAAAAGGATGAAGGAGGAAGGATGAAGGATGAACCCCCTCTCCCTCAGGGAGAGGGCCGGGGTGAGGGTGGTTTCCGCATCGGCTTGCGACGGGCCTTGTGTTTCCCTCTTGCCTCTTGCCTCTTGTATCTTGTCTCCAGATCTCAATGAAACACACCCACTACCACAAGAAGCACGTCTCCGACACCCCGCTCCACGAGCTGGAGGCGCGCTTCGCCTCGGCGCCGGGTGAGGGCAGGGACGAGCAGCTCCTGGAGGCCCTTCGCACCGCGGTCGCCTACCGCCCCGAGGACCCCCAGCGCCCTTGCGCCCTGGATGTGGCCGAGATCCTGCGCCTGCTGGGGGTGGATAGGGAGACCCTGATCGCCACCCTGCTGCTGGATGCCTTCCTGGACAAGCGCCTGTCCGAGGCGCGCCTGCGCGAGCACTTCGGCGAGGCCGTCGCCGCCCTGGTGCGCAGCGTGCACTGGATGCTGACCTTTAAGGAAGAAATCCCCCGCGAGTCGGGCGCCGGCCCGGAGCAGGCCGAGCGCCTGCGCCGCCTGTTGCTGGCGGTGGTGGAGGACGTGCGCGCGGTGCTCATCAAGCTGGCCTACCGGGTGCAGCGCCTGCGCCTGCTGGCCGCCGAACCCGATGACCTGGCCCGGGCCTATGCCCGGGAGACTCTGGAGGTGTTCGCGCCCCTGGCCCACCGTCTCGGCATCGGCCAGCTCAAGTGGGAGATGGAGGACCTGTCCTTCCGCATCCTGGAGCCGTCCGAGTACCGGCGCGTGGCCAAGCTGCTGGAAGAGAGCCGCACCGAGCGCGAGACCTACATCCGGGAGTTCATGGAGCGCCTGGAGACGGCGTTGCGGGCCGAGGGTATCGAGGCCCGGGTGCTGGGGCGGCCGAAACACATCTACAGCATCTGGCGCAAGATGGAGCGCAAGCAGCTGGACTTCGAGGAACTCTATGACCTGCGCGCCGTGCGCGTGATCGTGGACCGCATCCCCACCTGCTACACGGTCCTGGGCGTGGTGCATAGCCTCTGGCCCCACATCCCCCAAGAGTTCGACGACTACATCGCCAACCCCAAGGACAACGGCTATCAGTCCCTGCACACCGCGGTGATCGGCCCCAGGGCCAAGGTGGTGGAGGTGCAGATCCGCACTCAGGCCATGGACGACTTCGCCGAGCTGGGTGTGGCCGCCCACTGGCGCTACAAGGAAGGCGGCCGCGAGGACCAGGCCATGGGCCGGGCCATCGGCTCCCTGCGCCGGTTGCTGGAGAACCGCGAGGACGACGAGGCCCTGATGGACAGCTTCCGTTCCGAGCTGTTCCAGGACCGGGTGTTCGTACTCACCCCCAAGGGCGACGTGGTGGACCTGCCCAAGGGCGCCACGCCCCTGGACTTTGCCTACGCCATCCACACCGAGGTGGGCCACCGCTGCCGGGGTGCCAAGGTGGACGGGCGCATCGTGCCGCTGACCTACACCCTGCGCTCCGGCCAGCGGGTGGAGGTGCTCACCACCCGCCAGGGCGGTCCCAGCCGTGACTGGATCAACCCGAGCATGGGCTACCTGCGCACCTCCCGGGCGCGGAGTAAGGCCCGGTCCTGGTTCAAGCTCCAGGACCATGACCGCAATCTCCAAGAGGGTCGTGTGATCCTGGACCGGGAGTGCCAGCGCATGGGGGTCGCAAACCCGGACCTGGAGGCCCTGGCGAAGCGCTTCCACCAACCCACCAAGGACGAGTTCCTGGTGGCCGTGGGCGCCGGCGACATCACCCCCGCCCAGCTGGCCGGGGCCCTGCAGCCCGTGGCCCCGCCCGTGGAGAGCCTGGTCTCCACCCGTCGGCGCAAGCGTGCTCCCGCGCCGGCCGGGGGCGAGAAATCCGAGATCCACATCCGCGGCGTGGGCAACCTGCTCACCCAGATCGCCCGCTGCTGCCGGCCTGTGCCCGGCGACCCCATCATCGGCTTCATCACCCGGGGCAAGGGCGTGACCATCCACCGCCGCGACTGCGTAAACATCCTGCGCATGCCGCCGGAGAAGAAGGTGCGCCTGGTGGAGGTGAGCTGGGGCGCCGAGCCCCGGTCCTACCCGGTGAACATCCGCATCGAGGCCTTCGACCGCCAGGGCCTGCTGCGGGACATCACCGGCGTGCTGGCCAACGACCGGATCAACGTCCTGTCCGCCAACACCCGCACCGATCGCTCCGACCAGACGGTGACCATGGAACTGACCCTCGAGGTGGAAGGCAGCGCCCAGCTGAGCGCCCTGATGGACAAGATCGGCGCCCTGCCCAACATCACCAGCGTGCGGCGTTCGGCGGGCTGACCGGTAGGCGTGGCGACCCCGCCGCGAACAGCGATGCCAGGGAAGGCCAAGGGAGGAGGAATCTGGTGCCCCGATCAGGATTCGAACCTGAGACCTTCCCCTTAGGAGGGGGACGCTCTATCCAGCTGAGCTACCGGGGCCTGAAGGCGGATAAGATACCCGATTCGCCGGCACCCGCCAAAGACCGCCGGTCATTTCCCTGTCATCAGCCGGCCTTTGCCCCGCCGCGGGCTTTCCGCTATCGTTCGCCCCCAGAATAGCCTTACAAGGGAAGGGTGGCATGAGCGAAAGAATCGGCGTGATCGGGCTGGGCTACGTGGGTCTGCCCGTGGCCCTGGGGTTTGCGAAACACTACCCGGATACGGTGGGTTTCGATATCAGCGAGCGCCGGGTGCGCACGCTGCGCGATGGCCAGGACTATACCGGCGAGGTCACCGCCGAAGAGCTCAAGGCCAACCCCATCCGCTACACCACGGACCCCGCCGACCTCAAGGGCGTGACCTTCTTCGTGGTCACCGTGCCCACCCCCATCGACGACAACCGCCAGCCCGACCTGAGCCCGGTGATCTCCGCCTGCGAGACCGTGGGCAAGGTGCTCTCCCCGGGCGCCGTGGTGGTGTTCGAGTCCACCGTCTATCCCGGCGTCACCGAGGAGATCTGCGGTCCCATCCTGGCCCGGGTCTCCGGCCTGGAACAGGGCAAGGACTTCAAGCTGGGTTACTCTCCCGAGCGCATCAACCCCGGCGACAAGGAACACACCCTGGAGCGCATCGTGAAGGTGGTCTCCGGAGAGGATGCCGAGACCCTTGAGCGGGTGGCCGAGGCCTACGGGCGCATCGTCACCGCCGGGATCCACCGCGCGCCCACCATCAAGGTGGCCGAGGCCGCCAAGGTGATCGAGAATACCCAGCGGGACCTGAACATCGCGCTCATGAACGAGCTGGCGCTGATCTTCGACCGCCTGGGCATCCGCACCAAGGACGTGCTCGCCGCCGCGGGCACCAAGTGGAATTTCCTGCCCTTCACCCCGGGCCTGGTGGGCGGCCACTGCATCGGTGTAGATCCCTACTACCTCACCACCAAGGCCAAGGCCGTGGGCTACTACCCTCAGGTAATCCTGGCCGGACGGCGCATCAACGACGGCATGGGTGCCTACATTGCCCAGCGCCTGGTGAAGATCCTCATCGAGCAGGACCGTCCCGTGAAGCAGGGCAGGGTGGGCATCCTCGGGCTCACCTTCAAGGAAAACGTCCCCGACCTGCGCAACTCCCGGGTGCCGGACATCGTCAAGGAACTGCGCCAGTTCGGCATCGAGCCCCTGATCCACGACGCCCTGGCCGATGCCGACGAGGCCCGCCACGAGTACGACCTGGAACTGGCGTCCCTGGACGCCTTCCGCGACCTGGACGGCCTGATTCTCGCCGTGCCCCACAAGGCCTACCAGCAGCAGGGTGCCGAGGGACTGCGTGCCATGATGGTCGAGGGCGGTGTGTTCGTGGACGTGAAGTCGGCCATGCGTCCTGAGGATATCAACGGCAAGCATGTGTACTGGAGCCTGTAGTGGATATCAGCCGGAGCTGGCTCGCCAGCCCTGCCGAGCGATTGGCTCAGTAAGGGTAATTGAGCAGATCAGGGAACAAAGGGAGCATCTTCGAAGCAGGTGAAAGTACGTGATATTCTCACCAAACTGAAGGAAGATGGCTAGGAGCCTGTCGGACTTAGGTGCCCGTAGCGAGCCGGGTGGGAGAGCGAGGTCATTTTCCCGATCGTTTGAGGAGAATAGCCGTCGCTATTTGACGAAAAGGATCGGGAAAATGGGCCGCTCTCCCACCGGCGCAGTAGGTGCAGCCTAAGTCCGACAGGCTCCTAGTATCTCCACTCGACACGTGGCAGTTACCGGCAATTGAAGCATCCCTAAAGCCTGGGCGGGTGACGGTGCCTGAAAAACCCGGCGACGATTTGGCTGTCGGGACCCTAGCCCTCATATCTCGCCACCGTTCGTAGCGAGGGCGCCGAGATGCCGCTGTGACGGGGCGAGCGGAGCGGAAGACGGCGCCGGCGTAGCCGACACTACGTCAAACTGGCTGGAGTGAGCACGCCTCGTCATAGCGAGCAGATCGGCGGCCGCAGTAGAAGGGTGGTGAGATATGCGGGCTAAACAGCATTTACAAACAGGCGGGCTGGAAATAGGTGCAATCATGAGGTACGCAATCGTCATTGAAAAGGCAGATAACAACTACTCAGCCTATGTGCCAGATTTGCCCGGCTGTATTGCTACCGGTACAACAATCGAAGAGGTAGAACAGCAGATTCGGGAAGCCATTGAGTTTCATCTTGATGGCATGCGGGAAGACGGTGAGCCCATCCCTCCTCCGAGCAGTCATGTCGAGTACGTTGATGTCGCCTGACGACAGGTTCAATTCGGATGCCGACAACTCCGGTGCCGGTTGATCTGGGCGCTTGCATGCAGTCTCCAACCGTCACTTCGTTCACCATGGACACCAAGCCCAACAACGAGAACCTGATTGCAAGGCTGCAAATGTTTTTCTCTGCTCAGCCTCATGTGGAACTCGCCTATCTGTTTGGTTCGACGGCCCGTGGCACGACCGGTCCGATGAGCGACGTGGATGTGGCGATCAGAATGTCGCCTGGTGCCGATCACACGCTGGACGAAAGGCTCAAGCTTCAGGATGCCTTATGCCGGCACCTGGGGTCCGACCGGGTCGACCTCGTCGATCTGGATCTGGTCTCGCCTGTGTTGCGCTTCAACGTGGTCCGTGATGGTCTCCTGCTCAAGGGCGACAACGACGTGCGCGTACCTTTCGAGGTTCGGGCCATGTCGGAATACTTCGATACCCACGCCCTGCGTGCACCGCATGATGCGGCGCTCCGGGCCACGGCAGGTGCGGTCCGTACATGATCGACAAGACGGTCTTTGTCGCACGCCTGGACCGGTTGTATGCAGACATGCTGAACGAAGCTGCCACCGATTGACCCAGTTAATAAGGAATTAGACATGAAGGTTCTCGTCACCGGCACCGCCGGATTCATCGGCAACACCCTGGCCATCCGCCTGCTCGAGCGCGGCGATGAGGTCATCGGCGTGGATAATCTCAACGACTACTACGACGTGAACCTGAAGAAGGCCCGTCTTGCCCGCATCGCCGACAACCCGGCCTTCACCGACGTGCGCGCCGACATCGCCGACCGCGCTGCCATGGAACAGGTGTTCGCCACTCACAAGCCCGAGCGCGTGGTGAACCTGGCCGCCCAGGCCGGTGTGCGCTATTCCATCGAGAATCCCCACGCCTACGTGGACACCAACCTGGTTGGGTTCTGCAATATCCTGGAGGGTTGCCGGCATCACGGAGTGGAGCACCTGGTCTATGCCTCGTCCAGTTCCGTCTACGGGGCCAACACCAGCATGCCCTTCTCGGTGCACGACAATGTGGACCACCCCATGAGCCTCTATGCCGCCAGCAAGAAGGCCAACGAGCTCATGGCGCACACCTACAGTTCGCTCTACAAGCTGCCCACCACGGGCCTGCGCTTCTTCACCGTCTATGGACCGTGGGGGCGTCCGGACATGGCCCTGTTCATGTTTACGCGCAACATCCTCGCGGGCAAACCCATCGACGTGTTCAACTACGGCAAGCACCGCCGCGACTTCACCTACATCGACGACATCGTCGAGGGCGTGATCCGCGTGCTCGACCGTGTGCCTGCCCCGAATCCCGACTGGACTGGTGCCGCCCCCGATTCCGCCACCAGCTATGCCCCCTACCAGCTCTACAACATCGGCAACAACCAGCCGGTGGAGCTGATGCACTACATCGAGGTGCTGGAGCAGTGTCTGGGCAAGAAGGCCGAAAAGAATCTGCTGCCGCTCCAGCCGGGTGATGTGCCGGATACCTACGCCGATGTCCAGGACCTGATCAAGGACGTGGACTACAAACCCGACACCCCGGTGGAGCAGGGCATCGCCAACTTCGTGAACTGGTATCGGGCGTTCTACAACAGCTGAGATTTCCCATCTAACCCGGGATGTACGGCCCTTCCCGGTCGAATGGCCCAAGTGCGGTGGGCGCCTGCGGCTGAACGACTTCCATGCCTGGATCACATCTGATGACGCAAGCACTTCCCTGTTTCAAGGCCTACGACATCCGCGGCCGCATCCCGGATGAACTCAACCCGGCGCTGGCCTACCGGATCGGGCGCGCCTATGCGCGGGTCATCCAGCCCCGGGGGCCGGTGGCCGTGGGTCAGGACATGCGTCTGACCAGTGCCGAGCTGGCCGAGGCCCTGACCCGGGGACTCAACGACGAGGGTGTGGACACACGCGGACTGGGTCTGTGCGGCACCGAGATCGTCTACCACGCCGCCTCGCTCCCCGGCATGGGCGGCGGCATCATGGTCACCGCCAGTCACAACCCCATCGACTACAACGGTCTCAAGCTGGTGCGCGAGCAGGCCATTCCGGTCAGTGGTGACAGCGGTCTGCGTGACATCGAGCGGCTTGCGAGGGAAGGGGATTTTGGTTCACCGACGGGTACGGGGAACGACGCCCCTCTGGATGTCATGGAAGGCTACGTGCAGCGGGTCCTGTCGCTGGTGGATCCATCCAGCCTCAAGCCCCTGCACCTGGTGGTCAACGCCGGCAACGGCGCCGCCGGTCCCGCCTTCGATGCCATCGCCAGCCACCTGCCGTTTCGGATCACCCGCATCCACCACCAGCCCGACGGCCGCTTTCCCAACGGCATCCCCAATCCCCTGCTGCCCGAGAACCGCAGCGTCACGGCAGAGGCCGTGCGGCAACAGGGCGCCGACATGGGCATCGCCTGGGATGGGGACTACGACCGCTGTTTCCTGTTCGACGCCGATGGCCGCTTCATCGAGGGCTACTACCTGGTGGGCCTGCTGGCGGAGGTGATGCTTGCCAAGCACCCGGGCGCGAAGATCATCCACGATCCCCGTCTGACCTGGAACACCGTCGAACAGGTCACCGCTGCCGGCGGCGTACCGATCATGAGCAAGACAGGCCATGCCTTCATCAAGGAGCGCATGCGCCTGGAGGATGCCGTCTACGGCGGCGAGATGAGCGCCCACCACTATTTCAGGGATTTCGCCTACTGTGACTCCGGCATGATCCCCTGGCTGTTGATCACTGAGCTCATGGGTCGAACCGGTCGCCCGCTCGCCGATCTGGTGGACGCGCGCATGGCCGCCTATCCCTGCAGCGGTGAGATCAATTTCCGGGTGGACAGCGTGCCGGACACCATTGCCCGGATCGAGGCCCACTACAGCTCACTGGGACCGGCCATCGACAGCACCGACGGTCTGAGCATGGAGTTTGACACCTGGCGCTTCAATCTCAGGGGTTCAAACACCGAACCGGTCATCCGCCTCAACGTGGAAACCCGTGGTGATGCGGTCCTGATGACGACCAGGACAGAGGAATTGAGCGGCCTGATCGGAAGTTAGACATGAAACATCCGTGTCTTGCAGGGATGCGGTATTTCTATCATCAAGGTCTGTAAGACCGTCCCAAAAGGACTCATTCCGCAGATCATGTTGTGCATGTCATCGATTAGGCGATGCGCTAGGATCATAGACTGATACTGCGAGTCCAATTCTGGAGAAAGATCTCGTGATCCCAGTCATTCTGTCCGGTGGTTCCGGCACACGCCTCTGGCCGCTGTCCCGCGAGTCGCATCCCAAGCAGTTTCTGCCCTTGACGGGAGGGAGCAAAAGCCTCTTGCAGTCCACCGTGGAGCGGATTGTCGGGTTTCCCGGGGCCCGCGCGCCCTTGGTCGTTTGCAACGAAGAACACCGCTTCCTCGTGGCGGAACAGTTGCGACAACTGGATGTGCAACCGGAGGCCATCCTGCTCGAACCCGTGGGACGCAATACGGCCCCTGCGGTGGCCCTTGCGGCACTGGCGCAACCGGATCCCGATTCGCTCCTGCTGGTGATGCCGGCGGATCATGTCATCCCGAACGTGGCGGCGTTCCATGCGGCCCTCTCCGCGGGCCTGGAATTGGCCTCGATGGGAAGACTGGTGACTTTCGGTGTGGTGCCCCAGTCCGCCCATACGGGATATGGCTACATCCGCGCCGATCGTGCGGCGGCATCCGAGTCAGCCACCCTGCAAGGCCCTGGCTTTCCTGTTCTCAAGTTCGTCGAAAAGCCGGACCTTGCCACTGCTGAATCGTATCTGGCCGCCGGTGACTATTTCTGGAACAGCGGCATGTTCCTGTTCAAGGCCGCGACATACCTGGAAGAACTGGAACAACATGCCCCGGACATCCTCAAGGCCTGCCGTGAGGCGCTCGAGGGGCAGCAGCGCGACCGGGATTTTGTGCGTCTGGATGCGGAGGCGTTTACCGCCTGCCGTTCCGATTCCGTGGACTACGCGGTGATGGAACGTACCGACAAGGCCATGGTGGTGCCACTGGACGCGGGATGGAGCGACGTGGGCTCCTGGGATTCACTGTGGGAAGTGGGTGATCAGGATGCCGAGGGCAATGTGCTCACCGGCGATGTACTGACCGAGGGGGTACGCAACACCTATATCCATGCCCAGCAGCGCCTGGTGGCTGCGGTGGGTTTGCAGGATCTGGTGATTGTGGAAACCGGGGATGCGGTACTGGTCATGGACAAGTACCGCACGCAGGACGTGAAGCAGATCGTCGCCCGGCTGCGCCAGGCCGGGCGAGCGGAGGCCCAGACCCATCGCTGCGTGGCGCGCCCATGGGGTACCTACGAGTGCATCGACGGCGCAGAACGCTTCCAGGTCAAGCGCATCACCGTGAAACCCGGCGAGAAGCTTTCCCTGCAGATGCATCACCACCGGGCGGAGCACTGGGTGGTGGTGCGGGGAACGGCGCGGATCACCCGGGGCGAGGAGGTATTCGTGCTCAGCGAGAACGAGTCCACCTACATCCCGCTGGGGGTCAAGCACCGTCTGGAGAACCCGGGGCGCATCCCGCTGGAACTGATCGAGGTGCAGTCAGGGGCGTATCTGGGCGAGGACGATATCGTGCGCTTCGAGGACACCTACGGTCGGGCGAAGTAGGTTCACTTCCCGCGATGTAAGGTGTGAGTACAGTCCGGTGCAGTCCGGTGCAGTCCTTTTCCCTTGCTCTCAGAGAGAGGGAGATGGAGAGGGTGGTTCGGGGCTGTGGGGATTCCGGGCCTGGGCAAGCCCTCACCCCAGCCTCCCCGTACGCGGGAGGGGACGACAGTTGGAGCATCTCGATAAATCAAAAAGGCCAACCATTTCTGGTTGGCCTTTTTGCTGTTTGGTGGAGCGGATGGGAGTCGAACCCACGACCTCAGCAGTGCGATTGCTGCGCTCTCCCAACTGAGCTACCGCCCCGAACAAGCTGCCCATTGTACTGGCGGGGCAGGGGCAAGGCTAGTCCGGGGCTGTTCGCGGCGGGATCGCCGCTCCTAGTGCGCCTGTGGAGGCGCATTCTCAGCACGGTGAGAGTCCGTGTCGGGGTAAGCCAAGGCCCCGTAGTCGAAGGTAACTGCGTCGTCGTGAGGCGGGGTGGAGAGCAACCGGAGGCGAACTGGCGGTCCGTAGGATGACGAACTCGATTCGGCGGTACGGGACGGCGAGCCTGCTAGGAGAGGGCGAAGCCTGAAACGCATCGGAGACGCTGGGACTGGCGTGGAAAGCGATCTTCGGGTCCCCTCCGTGGTTGGAGACGGAACGTTGGGAAGGGAATGCGAGAGAAGCGGGGAGACCTGTACGCCGAGGTGACGGTGGACAGGAGTCAGAGCCTTCGTAGTACCGAACGGTTTTGCTGCGGTCATGGCGAGGTGGCGCGGAAACGCGGACCCCGAGAGCTGGAGGGCGTCCTCCGCCTGAAGCCGCGGGTGTTGCCGGGAAAGCGCGAAGAACAGAAATCGCGCCGAGGGAAGGGAGGCAGGAAGGTGGATGGGCGAAGTTTGGAGGGTGTGAGCGCGTATGCAAAGGGTCGAGAGTGTCTCGCAAGAGGCTAGACAAGGCTCGTCCAGTCCGGCCGAGTGGCCGTGGGTGGACCGCACGATCTGGACGGAGCGCATGTTGGCGGCGCTGGGTAACGGCGTCCGAGGTACGAAGTGGCACAGTCTGATCGACAAGGTGTATCGCCCCCGGACCCTGGAACGGGCGTGGCAGGATGTGCGGGCCAACCGGGGTGCGTCGGGGGTGGACGGCCAGAGTGTGCGGCGTTTCGAGGCCCATGCCGAGCGGTATCTGGCGGAGCTGTGCGAGGCGCTGCAACGCGGACGGTATCGTCCGCAGGCCGTGCGCCGGGTGGAGATCCCGAAGGGGACGGGGACCCGTCCCCTGGGGATTCCGACGGTGAAGGACCGTATTGTGCAGGCGGCGGTGAAGCGGGTGATCGAACCGATTTTCGAGCACGCGTTTGTGCCGATGAGTTACGGGTTTCGGCCGGGGCGCGGGTGCAAGGATGCACTGCGGGAAGTGGATGGGCTGGTGCAGGCCGGATACACCTACGTGGTGGACGCCGATCTGGCCCAGTACTTCGAGACCATCCCGCATGAGGCGTTGATGACGCGGGTTGAGGAGCGGATCAGCGATGGGCGCCTGCTGGATCTGCTGCGTGCCTGGCTGGGCCAGGACGTGGTGGCCGAGATGGCGTGCTGGACGCCGACGCGGGGTACGCCCCAGGGTGCGGTGATCAGTCCGTTGCTTGCGAACCTGTACCTGCACGGGCTGGACGTGCACATGAGCGAGCGCGGCTATCGCATGGTGCGCTATGCCGACGATCTCGTGATTTTGTGTACCCGGATGGATGAAGCCCAGCAAGCCCTGCAGGAGCTGCGGCACTGGGTCGAGTCCAACGGTCTACACCTGCATCCGGAGAAGACCCGAGTGGGGGACTGTCGGCAGCCTGGGGAAGGTTTTGAATTTCTCGGGTACCGGTTCGAAGCGGGACGGCGGTGGGTGCGCAAGAAGAGCCGCAAGGCCCTGTATGACCGCATCCGGGCGAAGACCCGGCGCAGTCGCGGGGACGCGCTGGCGCGGATTGTGGCCGACCTCAACCCGATGTTGCGTGGCTGGTACGCGTATTTCCGCCACGCAGACCCGAGGACCTTTCCCCGCGTGGATGGTTTTGTCCGACGTCGATTACGGGCGTTGCTGCGCAAGCAGCACAAGCGCCCGGGAGCGGGTCGGTGTCACGCCGACCACCTCCGCTGGCCGAACACGTTCTTCGCTGCGGCCGGGCTTTTCACCATGACCGAAGCCCGGGCGCTGGCGAGCCAACCCCGATGCGGATAACCACCGACTGGAGAGCCGTGTGCGGGAGAACCGCACGCACGGTTCGGAGGGCGGGGAGGGTTACTCCTTCTCGACCCCTATCTGTGGGCTGTGTCCGTCTGCGGTTGTGGTGCATGCGTTCTACCGTAGGGCCGGGCTCCGGCAAAACCCATACCCTGCAGGGCTCAGCCCTTTGGGTGAGAATGCAGGTCAGAAGCCTTCCGCCAGGCCCGGGGTGAATATCGCGTCAGCCGCTGTGCCGCAGGATCAGCCCCCCCAGCGGCGGCAGGGTCAGGACGATGGAGTGGGGGTGGCCCATCCAGGGGATGTCCTCGCTCTGGGCGGCGGGCTGGCCCAGGTTGCTGCCGCCGTAGTGGCTGGAGTCTGAATTGAGGACCACCTCGTAGCGTCCGGGGCGGGGCACGCCCAGGCGGTAGCCCTCCCGGGGCACGGGGGTGAAGCTCAGGGCCACCACCATCAGTTCATCGCCATTCTTGCGCAGGAAGCTCAGCACCGACTGGGCGGCGTCGTGGCAATCGATCCACTCGAAGCCCTGCCAGTCGAAGTCGTGCTGGTGCAGGGCGGGGTGGTCACGGTACAGACGGTTGAGGTCGCCCACCAGGTGCTGCATGCCCTGGTGCAGGGGGTAGTCGAGCACGTACCAGTCCAGCTGGTTGGCGGCATCCCATTCATCCCCCTGGCCGAACTCGCCGCCCATGAACAGTAGCTTCTTGCCGGGGTAGGCCCACATGTAGGTGTACAGCAGGCGCAGGTTGGCGAAGCGCTGCCACTCGTCGCCGGGCATGCGGTAGAGCAGGGAGCGTTTGCCGTGCACCACCTCGTCGTGGGAGAAGGGCAGGACGAAGTTCTCCGTGAAGGCGTACAGCAGGCCGAAGGTGAGCTGGTCGTGGTGGTAGTGGCGGTGGATGGGGTCCTTCTTGAAGTACTCCAGGGTGTCGTGCATCCAGCCCATGTTCCACTTCATGGAGAAGCCCAGGCCCCCCAGCCAGGTGGGACGGGTGACCTGGGGCCAGGAGGTGGATTCCTCGGCGATGATCAGGGCGCCGGGGTGCTGGCCCTGCACCACGTTGTTCAGTTCCCGGATGAAGTCGATGGCCTCCAGGTTCTCGTTGCCGCCGTAGCGGTTGGGCTCCCAGTCGCCGGGTTCGCGGGAGTAGTCCAGGTAGAGCATGGAGGCCACCGCGTCCACCCGCAGGCCGTCGATGTGGAACTCCTCCACCCAGTACAGGGCGCTGGAGACCAGGAAGTTGCGTACCTCGTTGCGGCCGTAGTTGAAGATCAGGGTGCCCCAGTCCCGGTGCTCGCCCTTGCGCGGGTCCTCGTGTTCATACAGGGCCGTACCGTCGAAGCGGGCCAGGGCGTGGCGGTCCTTGGGGAAGTGCCCGGGGGCCCAGTCCAGGATCACGCCGATGTCGTTGGCGTGACAGTGATCGACGAAGTAGCGGAAGTCCTCGGGGGTGCCGAAGCGGCTGGTGGGGGCGTAATAGCCGGTGGTCTGGTAGCCCCAGGAGGCGTCGAAGGGGTGCTCGGTGACGGGCAGCAGTTCGATGTGGGTGAACCCGAGCCGCTTCACGTAGTCCACAAGGGCATGGGCCAGTTCACGATAGCCGAGAAACTCCCCTTCCGGTCCCCGCCGCCAGGAACCCAGGTGCACCTCGTAGATGGACATGGGGCGGTGCAGCCAGCCCTCCCCGTGGCGTCGGGCAAGCCACTCGCCGTCGTGCCAGTCGTAGTCGGCGGGGGCGGGCACCACGCCGGCGGTCTTGGGGCGCAGTTCGAAGTGCTGGCCGTAGGGGTCGGTCTTGACCATGACCTCGCCGCTGTCGCGGTTGCGGATCTCATACTTGTACAGGCAGCCGGGTTCGAGCCCCGGGATGAACAGCTCCCAGATGCCGCTGCCGCCGCGCACCCGCATGGGGTGGCAGCGTCCGTCCCAGCGGTTGAAGTCGCCCACCACGCTGACCCGTTCCGCGCCGGGGGCCCAGACGGTGAAGCGCACGCCGTCCACCTCGCCCACGGACTGAACATGGGCCCCCATGAGGCGCCAGGCATGCCAGTGACGACCCTCGTTGAACAGGTGGATGTCGAAGTCGGAGAGCAGGGGATCGAAGCCGTAGGGGTCCCAGGCCACATGTTCGTGGCCGTGGCCATCGCTCCAGCGGATACGGTAGGGGCGGGGCAGGGCATCGCCGCGCCACTCGAACAGGTCCGTGCCCTCCAGGCGTGTCATGGGGGCGTCACCGGCCTCCACCACCCAGGCCTCGGCGGCCTGGGGCAGGAAGCTGCGCACCAGGATCTCGCCGTCGATCTCGTGGCGCCCCAGGACCGAAAAGGGATCATGATGACGGGCATCAAGAATTCTTCTGATCTCTGATGGGATCATGGCCTTTTCCTGAACCTTCATGTTCACTCCCAAGGACCCTGTCGTCTCGTGTCAAATGTAATAGAATCGCAAAAAAGGATGTGCATCATGCGCAATCACGCACCGGCCGTTCTGGCTCGTTCATGTCGTCAGCTTAGCATGTCGACGATGACAAGATGCCGGCTCACTCAAAGGAGCATCGAAGAGGCATGAAACCCCAGTCCCAGCGTTTCGTCAGTCGCATCACCCGGGACACCCTGGCCCTGATCCTTGCAGGCGGCCGCGGCTCCCGTCTCAAGCAGCTGACCATGTGGCGCGCCAAGCCCGCGGTGCCTTTCGGTGGCAAGTTCCGCATCATCGATTTCCCGCTCTCCAACTGCATCAATTCGGGCATCCGCCAGGTGGGCGTGCTGACCCAGTACAAGGCCCACTCCCTGATCCAGCACATCCAGCGGGGCTGGGGCTTCCTGCGCGGCGAGTTCGGCGAGTTCATCGAACTGCTGCCGGCCCAGCAGCGCATCGAGACCTCCTGGTACGAGGGCACCGCGGACGCGGTCTACCAGAACCTGGACATCATCCGCCAGCACGAGCCCAGCTACGTGCTCATCCTGGCTGGCGACCACATCTACAAGATGGACTACGGCGACATGATCGCCTACCACGTGGAGTCCGGCGCGGACATGACCGTGGGCTGCCTGGAGGTGGGATTGGATGCCGCCAGGGCCTTCGGCGTGATGGCGGTGGACGCGGACGGCCGTGTGCGCCAGTTCGCCGAGAAGCCGGAGAATCCGGCGCCCATGCCGGGCCGCCCGGATACGGCGCTGGCCTCCATGGGCATCTACGTGTTCAACACCCAGTTCCTGTTCGAGCAGCTGATCAAGGACGCCGATACCCCGGGCTCCAGCCACGACTTCGGCAAGGACATCATCCCCAGCGTGATCCAGCGCTACCGGGTGATGGCCTATCCTTTCCGCGACACCCAGACCGGCACCCAGGCCTACTGGCGGGACGTGGGGACCATCGACGCCTACTGGGCCTCGAACCTGGAGCTGATCGGCGTCACCCCGGAACTCAACCTCTACGACATGGACTGGCCCATCTGGACCTACCAGGAGCAGCTGCCGCCGGCCAAGTTCGTGTTCGACGACGAGGACCGCCGTGGCATGGCCGTGGATTCCATGGTCTCGGGCGGCTGCATCATCTCCGGCTCCCTGGTGCGTCACTCCCTGTTGTTCTCCAATGTCATCGTGAACTCCTACGCCGAGGTGCAAGACTCCGTAGTGCTGCCCAACGTGGAGGTGGGCCGTTACTGCCGCATCCACAAGGCGGTGATCGACAAGGGCTGCCGGATCCCCGAGGGCACGGTCATCGGCGAGGACCCGGAAGAAGATGCCCGTCGCTTCTACGTCTCCCCCGGCGGCGTGGTGGTGGTGACCCCGGAGATGCTCGGCAACGCCGCACGCTATGTGCGCTGAGCGCGCGCGGGGAGGCAAGCCCGCGCCGCTCAGGGTGGTGCTGTGCTGGCACATGCACCAGCCCCAGTACCGGGACGTGCAGGCACGTCGCTACGCCCTGCCGTGGACCTACCTGCACGCCATCAAGGACTACGTGGACATGGTCGCCCACCTGGAGTCGGCCCCCGGCGCGCGGGTGGTGGTCAACTTTGCCCCGGTGCTGCTGGAACAGATCGACGACTACGCCCGGCAGGTGCGTGACAACCTCGATCATGGCGCCGGGATCCGTGACCCGCTGCTCGCGGCGCTCGCCGCCGAGACCCCGCCCGCAGGCGAGGCCGAGCGCCTGCAGCTTGCCGAGGCCTGTCTCAAGGCCAACCAGAAACACCTGATCGAACCCTATCCCGACTACCGTATGCTCACCCAGATGGTGCACTGGCTGCGGGAGCATCCGGCGGGGCTAGCCTACCAGTCCGAGGGCTTTTTTGCCGACCTGGTTACCTGGTACCACTTGGCGTGGCTGGGTGAGACGGTGCGCCGGGAAGACGGGCGTGTGTGCGCCCTGATGGAAAAGGGGCGGGGGTTTGATCTGCATGACCGCCGCACCCTGCTCACGGTGATCGGCGAGATCCTGGCATCGGTCCTGCCCCGCTACCGCAGGCTGGCGGAGGCGGGGCGGGTGGAACTGGCCTTCAGCCCCTACGCCCATCCCATCGTGCCCCTGCTGCTGGACCTGCGCGCCGCCCGGGAGGCCCTGCCCGAGGCCCCCCTGCCCGCCGCCAAGGCCTATCCGGGGGGCGAGGAACGGGTACGCTGGCATCTGGATCGGGGCATGGCGGTCTTCGAGCATCATTTCGGCCGCAAGCCCCTGGGTTGCTGGCCCTCGGAGGGCGGGCTGAGCACCGCTACGGTGCGCCTGCTCTCCGAGCACGGCATCCGCTGGACCGCCAGCGGCGAGACGGTGCTGGCCAACAGCCTGCGCGAGGCCGGGGCCCTGGAGGAGGGCGAGGACCGCCGCTGGCTGCACCGGCCCTACCGGGTGGAGAAGACGGACACTACCTGTTTCTTCCGCGACGATGGCCTCTCGGATGCCATCGGTTTCAAGTACGCGGACTGGCACGCGGACGATGCGGTAGGCGAATTCGTGCATCACCTGGAGACCATCGCCGCACGGGGTGTTGATGCGGACACCGTGGTCTCCGTGATCCTGGACGGCGAGAATGCCTGGGAGTATTACCCCGCCAACGGCTATCATTTCCTGAACGCCCTGTACGCGCGTCTGTCGGATCATCCGCTCATCGAGATGACCACCTTCGCCGACTGCGTGCAGGCCATCCCGCAACCCCGCAGCCTGTCCAGGCTGGTGGCCGGCAGCTGGGTGTATGGCACCTTCTCCACCTGGATCGGCGACAAGGACAAGAACCGGGGCTGGGAACTGCTGATCGAGGCCAAGCAGCACCTGGACAAGGCGATCCGCGACGGGCGCCTGGGCGGTGAACATCTGGAACTTGCCCTGGAGCAGCTGGCCATCTGCGAGGGCTCCGACTGGTGCTGGTGGTTCGGCGATTACAACCCGGCCGTCGCGGTGAGCGATTTCGAGCGGCTCTACCGGCATCACCTGGCGGTGCTCTACGAACTCATGGGCGAGCCGGTGCCCGAGGTCCTGTCCCGGGTATTCACCCATGGCGGCGGCCATCCCGCTGCGGGCGGCACCATGCGCCGGGGCAGCGAAGATCATCAATGAGACATTCAAGGAACGGATGTTCACCACTTAAGGAGGTCGTGTGTCACAGGAACCCAGTGAAGGCCGCTCACCGCTGGACCGGCGTCGCGCCGGCGTGCTGCTCCATCCCACCTCCCTGCCGGGTCCGGGCGATGTGGGCACCCTGGGCCCGGATGCCCTGCGTTTCCTGGAGTTCCTCGCTGCCAGCGGCATGAGCGTCTGGCAGATGCTGCCCCTGTCCCAGCCCCACGACGGCGGCTCCCCTTACCAGTGCATGTCGGTGAATGCCGGCAACATTGACCTCATCTGCCAGCGTTCCCTGGTGGACTGGGGCTGGCTGGACGCGGTGGCGGAGAGCCGGGGCCGACGCAACCCGTTCCATTGCGAGCCCCTGCGCCTGGCACGTGAGGGTTTTCTGGCCCGCGCCACGGATGCCGAGCGCGAGTTATATCGGGAGTTCATCCAGCGCCACGGTCACTGGCTGGAGGATTACGCCCTGTACCTGGCGCTGAAACAGGAGCACGGCGGCACCCCCTGGTGGGCCTGGGAAGAACCCCTACGCGACCGGCACCTGGGCGCGATTCGCCAGACCCGGGAACGGCTGGATGAGGTGCTGGATCAGTACCGCTTCGACCAGTTCGTGTTCTACCGCCAGTGGGGGCAGCTCAGGCAGGCCGCCCGGGAGCGGGGCATCCTGCTGTTCGGCGACATGCCCATCTTCGTGGCCCATGACAGCGCCGATGTCTGGGCCCACCGCCACCTGTTCGACCTAGACCATGACGGCCAGCCGGTGAGCGTCGCGGGCGTGCCCCCGGACTACTTCTCCGAGACCGGCCAGCGCTGGGGCAATCCCCACTATGACTGGGCGCCCATGGAGGCTGACGGATTCCAGTGGTGGATCGAACGCATCGCCGCCCAGCTGGAACTGGTGGACCTGATCCGCATCGACCATTTCCGCGGCTTCGAGGCCTTCTGGTCCATTCCCGCCGACGAGCCCACGGCCATCAACGGGCAATGGGTGAAGGCCCCCGGCGAGGCCCTGTTCCGAGCCCTGAAACAGCGCTTCGGCAGGCTGCCCCTGGTGGCCGAGGACCTGGGCGTGATCACCCCCGAGGTGGAGGCCCTGCGCGACGGCTTCGACCTGCCGGGCATGAAGATCCTGCAGTTCGCCTTCGAGGGCGGACCGGACAATCCCTACCTGCCGCACAATCACGTGGAAAACTGCGTGGTCTACACCGGCACTCACGACAACGACACCACCCTGGGCTGGTTCGAGTCCTGCAACCCGGGCCTGCAGGCCCACGTGCTCGACTACCTGGGCCAGCCTGCCGAGCCCATGCCCTGGCCCCTGGTGCGCAGCGCACTGGCCTCCGTGGCCCGTCTCGCCGTGGTGCCGTTGCAGGACCTGCTGGCCCTGGATGGCGAGCACCGCATGAACGTCCCCGGCACCACCGAGGGCAACTGGACCTGGCGATTTTCCTGGGATCAGTTCGAGGAAGGGCTGGCGGAGAAGGTGCGGGGGATGGTGGAGATGTACGGACGGGCATGAAGCACGGAGGAAGTGCGGAGGAAGTGCGAAGTGTGAATTGGGAAGTGCGAAGTTAAGGCCTTTACTTCCTACTTCCCAATTCACCCTTTGCACTTCCCTTACGGTATTGCCACCATCCCATAGCCCTGCTGCTGGAACCCGATCAGGGTGATGAAGGTGTTGTTCACCACGTTCACCTCCTCCAGTACGCCGTCGGCGGGCACCTCGAAGCGGTCCATGGCGACCTTGCAGGCCTCGATGCGGATGTCCCTGGCGTGCAGGTCCGCGATGGCCCTGGCGATCTCCTCGGCCACGATCTGGTCGGCCAGGTCGATGGGGCTGCGGTCACGGCGCAGGTAACGCACCGAACCGCCACGCATGGCCACCACGATGCGACGTTCAAGTCCTATGGTTTTGAGATCATCGTCCATCTGCGCCACCAGTTGCAGGTAGCGCAGCACCGTGCGTGGCTCCCCGTGGCTCAGGTCCACCAGTCCGCGGAACTCCTGAAGGCCCTCCAGCGAGACGTAGCCGCCTTTGCCCTGGCTCTGAGCATGTCCGCCGGCCAGGGCGGGTGTCAGGGCCAGCGTTGCGGCCAGCAACAGGACGGTCAGCAGAGGGCGTGACAGGGTGTTGAGGATCATGACGGGCTCCTAGGGTTGAGAATGATCGCGGGGCGAGCCGGAGGGCGTCGCCATGGTTTCAAGCATAGTGCCCCGCCTGGAGCCTGCCCGGAGAAACTGGCGCCGGAATGACCGTGGTCATGAATTTGAGACCCTGGCCATTAACCCGAATGTTTCATGAATTGCGCACGCCCTCGCTTGTCTGTTGTCCGCACAGCGAATTTTCCTCAGTCGGCCGTATAGCCCGATACGGCGCTCCCTCGGAAAATCCCCTGTGCAGCCAATATCCTGCGCGATCATCGCGCGAATTCATGAAACATTCGGGTTAATTCGTAGGAGGCCCGACCTCGGGCCGAACGGCGTGGCTTGGACAGGCGCCTCTGTTCGCGGCGATGTCGCCGCTCCCGGTGGCGCCATGCGATGCGGCTTTACTCCCGGTGGTATTCCATTAGACTAGGCCCTCCTGAATTCAGGCCTCCCTGCCGGGATGGCGGAACTGGTAGACGCGCCGGACTCAAAATCCGGTTCTGGCAACAGAGTGCGAGTTCGATTCTCGCTCCCGGCACCAATAAACGCAGTGGCAAGTCTCAAGTGGCGAGTGGCAAGGACTGACTTGGGCCGCTTTCCCTCCAATACCCTCCCGTATCATCTGATAACATCGCGCGCCATGCGTTTGAGCGATTTTCATTATGAATTGCCGCCGGAACTGATCGCCCAGCGGCCCCTGCCGGAGCGTTCCGCGTCCCGTCTGTTGTGCCTGGACCGGGATACGGGGGCGCTCGCGGACCGTATGTTCCGGGACCTGCCGAACCTGCTCAACCCCGGGGACCTGCTGGTGTTCAACGATACCCGGGTGATCCCGGCCCGTCTGCTGGGGGTCAAGCGTGACACCGGGGGGCGGGTGGAGGTGCTGGTGGAGCGGGTGCTGGACGAGCACCGGGTGCTGGCCCACGTGCGTGCCAGCAAGTCGCCCGGGGAGGGTGTGGTGCTGTGGCTGGAGGAAGCCCTGGAGGCCAGGGTGGAAGGCCGCGAGGGCGATCTCTTCAGCTTGAGATTTTCCGGTGATGCGTCGGTGATCGAGCTGCTGGAACGCCACGGCCACATGCCCCTGCCGCCCTACATCGACCGCCTCGATGCCGCCGAGGACCGGGACCGTTACCAGACTGTGTTCGCCAGCCGGCCGGGGGCCGTGGCGGCGCCTACGGCGGGGCTGCACTTCGATGCGGACATCATGGCGCGCATCCGCGCGCGCGGCGTGGAGGCCGCCAGCGTGACCCTGCACGTGGGTGCGGGCACCTTCCAGCCGGTGCGGGTCCAGGACCTGAGCCAACACGTGATGCACGCGGAGTGGACGGAGGTGAGCGCGCAGGTCTGCGCCCAGGTGGCCGCCTGCCGGGCCCGGGGCGGGCGGGTGGTGGCGGTGGGGACCACGGCGGTGCGCAGCCTGGAGTCCGCGGCAGCCGACGGGGAACTGAAACCCTTCTCCGGTGACACCCGGCTGTTCATCACCCCGGGGTATACCTTCCGGGTGGTGGATGCCCTGGTGACCAATTTTCATCTGCCCGAGTCCACCCTGCTGATGCTGGTGTCCGCCTTCGCCGGCTTTGAGCCGGTGATGCAGGCCTACCGTCATGCGGTGGCCGAGCGCTATCGCTTCTTCAGCTATGGGGATGCGATGTTTATAGGGCAGTTGCAAGTGGCAAGTGGCTAGTGGCTAGTCTCAAGGAAAGACGGGATCTGGAGTGAAGTGTGGAATTTGAACTGATCAAGACGGACGGCGCGGCCAGAAGGGGGCGGCTGAGCTTTCCCCGGGGCACGGTGGAGACGCCGGCCTTCATGCCCGTGGGTACCTACGGCACGGTCAAGGCCATGACCCCGGAGGAACTGGAGGGCATCGGCGCCGAGATCATCCTGGGCAACACCTTCCACCTGATGCTGCGCCCGGGCACCGAGGTGATCCAGCTGCACGGGGATCTGCACGACTTCATGCACTGGGAGAAGCCCATCCTGACGGATTCCGGCGGTTTTCAGGTCTTTTCCCTCGCTGATCTGCGCAAGATCACCGAAGAAGGCGTCAAGTTCCGCTCGCCGGTGGACGGTTCCGAGATCCTGCTCACCCCGGAGCGCTCCATGGCCGTGCAGCGGGCGCTGGGTTCCGACATCGTCATGATCTTCGACGAGTGCACCCCCTATCCGGCCACGGAGGACCAGGCCCGGGAATCCATGGAACTGTCCCTGCGCTGGGCGGCCCGTTCCAAGGTAGCCCACGGCGACAGTCCCTCGGCCCTGTTCGGCATCGTCCAGGGGGGCATGTACCCGGCCCTGCGCAGCCGGTCCCTGGAAGGGCTGGTGGACGTGGGCTTTGACGGCTACGCCATCGGCGGGCTGTCCGTGGGGGAGGGCATGGAGGAGCGACATCACGTGCTCGATCGCCTGATGCCCGAGATGCCCGCCGAGCGGCCCCGTTATCTCATGGGCGTGGGCAAGCCCGAGGACATTGTCGAGGCGGTGCGCCGGGGCGTGGACATGTTCGACTGCGTGATCCCCACCCGCAACGCCCGCAACGGCTTCCTCTACACCCGCGAAGGGGTCATGCGCATCCGCAACAGCCGCTTCCGTACCGATACCGGCCCCATCGACGAGAGCTGCGACTGCTACACCTGCCGAAACTATTCCCGGGCCTACCTCAAGCACCTGGACAAGTGCAACGAGATCCTCGGCGCCCGGCTCAACACCATCCACAACCTGCATTACTACCAGACCCTGATGCGGGAACTGCGCGGGGCCATCGCCGAGGGCCGTCTGGAGGCCTGTGTGGCGGAGTTCTACGGGCGCCGCTCGCAAGCGGTACCGTCTGTGCCATAATACCGGCCTTTGCGCACATCCAGACCCGACTGAACACCCAATAACTAAGGAGTCCCGAGCATGAATTTCTTCATCGCGGATGCGGCAGCCCAGAGCGGTCAGTCCCAGGGCGGCGGCGGTTTCGAATTCCTGATCATGATCGCCATCTTCTTCGCGATCATGTACTTCCTGATCATCCGTCCCCAGACCAAGCGCGCCAAGGAACACCGCGCCATGGTCGAGTCCCTGTCAAAGGGTGACGAGGTGGTGACCGGTGGCGGTCTGCTGGGCCGTATCGTGGAACTGGAAGAGAACTTCATCCGCATCGAGGTGGCCAATGGCGTGCAGGTGACCGTGCAGCGCTCCGCCGTGGCTGCCGTGATGCCCAAGGGCACCATGAAGGACGCCTGATCGGCCTGCTGCAATAAGGTCTCCCGGCCCGTCAAGAACCCGCTTTCGGACGCCCCATGATCAACCAGTACCCCCTGTGGAAATACCTGCTCATCGTCGTGGTCGTGGCGGTGGGCGCACTGTATGCCATGCCGAACCTCTACCCGGAGGACCCGGCGGTGCAGATCTCCAACACCACAACCGACGAAGTGGATGAGGCCACCCGCCGTCAGATTGAGGCGGTGTTGGCGGGGCGGGGTATCGTGCCCAAGACGGGCGTGGAGTATGACGGTCAGCAGGTGCTGCTGCGTTTCGACAGTACCGACGACCAGCTCCAGGCCGCGGACATCCTGCGCACCGCGCTCATGGGCACCCAGAACGTGGTGGCCCTGAACCTGGCGCCGGCCACGCCCAACTGGCTGCGGGCCATCAACGCCCGGCCCATGTCCCTGGGCCTGGACCTGCGCGGCGGCGTGCATTTCCTCATGGAAGTGGACATGGAGGCGGTGGTCACCGCAGCCCATGAACGCTACGTGGGCGAGTTCCGCAGCCTGCTGCGGGACGAGCGCATCCGCTATCTCTCCGTGGAGCGGGCCACGGATGGCGTGGTGGTGCGTTTCCGCGATGCCGCCGAGCGGGATCAGGCCCATGACTTCCTGCGCCGGGAATACCGGGGCGACCTGGACTTCCGCACCTCCGAATCCGGCGAGGTGTTCCTGATCACCGCCAGCCTGACCCAGGACACCCTCACCGACCAGCGCCGCCTGGCCCTGCAGCAGAACATCACCACCCTACGCAACCGGGTGGATGAGCTGGGAGTGGCCGAGCCCATCATCCAGCAGCAGGGCGAGGACCGCATCGTCGTGCAGCTGCCCGGCGTGCAGGACACCGCCCGGGCCAAAGAGATCCTCGGTGCCACCGCCACCCTGGAATTCCGCCTGGTGGACGAGGAGAACGATCCCTTCGAGGCCGCCGCCACCGGCCGCGTGCCCTCCGCATCACGCCTGTATCGCGAGCGAGACGGCACCCCGGTGCTGCTGCGCCGCCAGGTGATGCTCACCGGCGATTACATTACCGACGCCGCCTCCGGTATCGCCCAGGACACGGGCGGCCCGGCGGTATTCATCAACCTGGATGCCCAGGGTGCGCGCATCTTCAGCCGGGTGACCGGCGAGAACATCGGCCGCCTGATGGGTACGGTATTCATCGAGACCAAGACCGAGACGGTGGAGGAGAACGGCGAGATGGTGCGCCGGACCACCCGCACCGAGGAGGTCATCAACGTGGCGCGCATCCAGGATCAGCTGGGCCGGCGCTTCCAGATCACAGGCCTTGAAAGCACCCGCGAGGCCCGCAACCTGGCCCTGCTGCTGCGTGCCGGTGCCCTGGCCGCGCCCATGACCATCGTCGAGGAGCGCACCGTGGGCCCGAGCCTGGGCCGCGACAACATCGAGCGCGGTTTCAACTCCGTGGTGATCGGTTTCATCCTGGTGCTCGTCTTCATGGCGCTCTACTACCGGGTGTTCGGCCTGGTGGCCAACGTGGCCCTGGCGCTCAACCTCGTGTTGATCGTCTCGGTGCTGTCCATGTTGCAGGCCACCCTGACCCTGCCGGGCATCGCGGGTATCGTGCTCACGGTGGGCATCGCCGTGGATGCCAACGTGCTCATCTTCGAGCGTATCCGCGAGGAGCTGAGGAACGGCAATTCACCCCAGGCCGCCATTTCCTCGGGTTACGAGCGGGCGCTGTCGACCATCGTGGACGCCAACATCACCACCCTGATCGCGGCCCTGGTGCTGTTCATGTTCGGAACCGGCCCCATCAAGGGCTTTGCCATCACCCTGTCCATCGGCATCGTGGTCTCCATGTTCACGGCCATCCTGGTCACCCGGGCCGTCATCAATCTCATCTATGGTCGCCGGCGCCGCATCAAGGCGCTGGCCATCTGAGCGCGGAGTACGCCGCATGCTGAATTTCGCAAACGCCAACATCAATTTCATGGCCCAGCGCCGACTGTGGCTGATCGTGTCGGCGGTGTTGATCATCGGGTCCATCTTCATGCTGGCCACCCGCGGTCTCAACTTCGGTATCGATTTCACCGGCGGTACGGTGATCGAGGTGGGCTACCCGCAGCCGGTGGAGCTGGAGCAGGTGCGTGAGCAGCTCGAGTCCGCTGGCTACGGCCGTGCCATCGTGCAGTACTTCGGCACATCCCAGGACATCCTCATCCGCCTCGCACCCCGGGAGGGCGAGAACACCGCCGATCTCTCCAACGAGGTGCTCAGGGTGCTGCGCACCGGTGCCGAGGGCGGGGTGGACATGCGCCGGGTGGAGTTCGTGGGTCCTCAGGTGGGCGAGGAGCTGCGCGAGCAGGGCGGTCTGGCCATGCTCTATGCCCTGTTCGGCATCCTGATCTACGTGGCCCTGCGCTTCGAGTGGCGCTTCTCTGTGGGCGCGGTGCTGGCGCTGGCCCATGACGTGATCATCACCCTGGGCATCTTCTCCCTGCTGCAGAAGGAGTTCGACCTCTCGGTGCTGGCCGCCGTGCTGGCGGTGATCGGTTACTCGCTCAACGACACCATCGTGGTCTACGACCGCATCCGCGAGAACTTCCGCAAGCTGCGCAAGGAAAATGCCGAGCAGGTGATGAACAAGTCAGTGAACCAGATGCTGTCGCGCACCATCATCACCAGCGGCACCACGCTGCTGGTGCTGCTCGCCCTGTTTTTCCTGGGCGGCGCGGTGATCAACGGCTTCGCCCTGGCCCTGATCATCGGCGTGCTGGTGGGTACCTATTCATCCATCTACATCGCCGCCGCCCTGGCCCTGAGCATGGGCGTGGACCGCTCGGTGATGCTGCCGGTGAAGAAGGAAGGGGAGGATGCCCCGGAGGAAGGGCGGCCCTGATTGAGGCGTGAGGGGACAGGCGGTAGGCGTGAAATACCTCACCCCTGACGCCTCACTCCTCACGTCTTGAACGTTCCACCTCTTCCAGGGGATCGCTCTCATCGAGCCCGCGGCCCGATCCGGTCAGTGCCTGGCACAGCCGGTTGCTGCCCTTCACGCGCGCACGGTCGTCATCGACCCCCTGGACCGTGAGCAGGGTCCAGACCGCGGCCACCCCCCACAGCAGCACCCCGATCCCCACCACCCACCAGGCCGCCGAGCCGTTGTTGATCGGTCCCCCCAGGCCCCCGTAGACGAGACCGACGATGCCGGTCAGCCAGAACGCCCCGATGGGCGCGGCACAACGCCTCGCGCAGCCGTAATGGCACACCGCAAGGGGCGGCGCCGCCAGGCTCAGCAGGATTCTGTTCATTGGACTCCCTCAATGTGTCCCGTCATCGTGGCGCTTGTGGTTTATGGGTATGGCGCACCACCGGGGATACCCGAGTGTTTCCGCGGGTTGCTCCTGTATAACACAGTTTTGTGAATGCGCAAGGAAGGGGGAAGGCAATTCAAGATTCAAAATTCAAGATTCAAAGGGAAAAACCCAAAAATTCCAACTGGATACGTCATAGAGAAAGACTAAAGGGGTGGCACCGAGGCCGCCCCCTTTGAATTTTGAATCTTGAATGTTGAATTGCAGTTCAGCGCGCCTGGGCCAGCCGCTGCAGCATCGCCTTGAAGACCTTCGGGCCAGCGGCCACCACGTCGCCGCGGGCCATCACGTCATGGCCGCCATCGGGTGTACCCACCAGGCCACCGGCCTCCTGCACCAGCAGCACGCCGGCGGCCATGTCCCAGGGGTTCAGGCCGTATTCCCAGAAACCGTCCAGGCGTCCGGCCGCCACGTAGGCCAGGTCCAGGGCGGCGGAGCCGGCGCGGCGCACGCCGGCAGTGCCGGGGAGCAGGGCGCGCAGGGTCTTGAGGTAGGCATCCAGGTCCTGGTCTTCGCGAAACGGGATGCCGGTGCCCAGCAGGGCGCCGTTCAGGTCCTTGAGGGTCGTGACCCGGATGCGCCGGTTGTTGAGGGTCGCGCCGCCGCCCCGGGAGGCAGCGAACAGCTCTTCCTTGACCGGATCGTAGACCACGGCCTGCTCCAGCCGGCCCTGATGGCGCAGGGCGATGGAGACCGCGAATTGCGGGAAGTCGTGCAGGAAGTTGGTGGTGCCGTCCAGGGGGTCGATGATCCACTCGTAGTCGCTTCTGCCCTGGCCGCCGCTCTCCTCGGCGAGGATGGCGTGATCCGGGTAGGCGCGCTGGATGACGCGTATAATCTCGCGCTCGGCCAGATGATCCACCTCGCTGACGAAGTCGTTGGGCTGTTTGTTCTGCACCGTAAGGCCTTCCAGGCGCCCGACGTGACGGACGATGACCTGGCCGGCGGCACGGGCGGCCTTGACCGCGATGTTGAGCATCGGCTGCATTGGGATGTTCCCCGAGACGGATTATGAAAGAAGGACGCGGCGGCTGCCGCGTCGAGATGGCGAACGATACACAAGCGCACGGTTCCCAACAAGTTGAACACGATGAATGTACTCGATCGGCTGCGGATCGTCCTGATCCAGACCTCCCACCCCGGCAACATCGGCTCCAGCGCCCGGGCCATGAAGACCATGGGTCTCTCGGACCTGCGCCTGGTCAGTCCGGTGCGTTATCCCAGCGCGGAGGCCACCGCCATGGCCTCCGGCGCCGACGACCTGCTGGCCGGCACGCCCGTGTATGAGGACCTGGACGAGGCCCTGACCGGCTGTCGGCTGGTGATGGGCACCAGTGCCCGGCAGCGCAGCCTGCGCTGGCCCCAGCTCAATCCCCGGGAGGCGGCCGCCGCCCTGGTGGAGGCGGCGACCCAGGGACCGGTGGCGCTGCTGTTCGGCCGGGAGCAGAGCGGCCTGAGCAACGAGGAACTGGACCGTTGCCATTCCCTGGTGACCATTCCCGCCAACGAGGCCTACAGCTCGCTGAATCTCGCGGCCGCCGTGCAGGTGCTGAGTTACGAGTTGCGCATGGCGGCCCTCGACCGGCAGGCGCCGGCGATGGAACCCAGCGCGGAACTGGCCCCGGAAGACCAGCCCGCCAGCGCCGAGGCCCTGGAGGATTTCTACGCCCACCTGGAGCGTGCCCTGATCCACCTGGATTTCCTCGACCCGAACAACCCGCGGCACCTGCTGCGCCGGCTGCGCCGGCTCTACGGCCGGGCCGTGCCCACGGTGAGTGAGGTGAACATCCTGCGGGGGATCTTGACGGCGGCCGAGAAGGGGCCACGCCGTTGACCGCCCGTGATGTGCCCTGTGACGCTGCATCGTGAACCTGTATAATTTCTTACTAATCGGCTCAGGAATTATCCCCATGACGGGAAGCGCCCATGTTTGAACGCCTGAAGGAAGATATCCGCTGCGTCTTCGACCGTGACCCGGCCGCCCGCAACACCTTCGAGGTGCTGACCACCTATCCGGGCATCCATGCCCTGTGGCTGCATCGCCTGAGCCATGCCCTGTGGCAGCGGCGCCTGCTCTGGCTGGCCCGCTGGGTCTCCTACCTGGGGCGCTGGCTGACGGGCATCGAGATCCATCCCGGTGCCCGCATCGGCCGGCGTTTCTTCATCGACCACGGCATGGGCGTGGTGATCGGAGAGACCGCCGAGATCGGCGAGGACTGCACCGTCTACCACGGCGTCACCCTGGGTGGCACCAGCTGGGACAAGGGCAAGCGCCATCCCACCCTGGGCGACCGGGTGGTGGTGGGTGCGGGGGCAAAGATCCTGGGCCCCATCACCATAGGGGCCGATGCCCGGGTGGGATCTAACGCGGTCGTGCTCAAGGACGTGCCGGAGGGGGCGACGGTGGTGGGTATCCCGGGGCGGGTGATCTCCAAGCGCAACGAGGACGAGCGCCGCCGGGAGGCCATGGCCGAGCGCATAGGTTTCGACGCCTACGGCCTGTCCAAGGAGATGCCGGACCCCATCGCCAACGCCATCAACCGCATTCTCGATCACCTGCATACCCTGGACCAGCGGGTGGACGAGACCAGCCATGCCCTGAAGCAGCTGGGTGCGGACGTGGACGACTCCCATATCCCGGAGCTGGATGCCCGGGACATGGAGGGGCTGGAGGAGACCGTGGAGAGCCACCCGGAAGAGACACCCAGGCAACCCGGATCCGGGGCAGGGTAATACTTGACCTTTTTTCTAGGTTATTGCTAAGATGCCTGGGTCAATGCCGAGGAACCCGGTTTCGAGGCAGGGAATTACTGGCAAGAGGAGCAGGACATGAGGTTGACGACCAAGGGACGCTATGCCGTAACGGCGATGCTCGACCTGGCCATCCATAACGACCAGGGGCCGATCTCCCTGGCCGACATTTCGCATCGTCAGGGTATCTCACTGTCTTACCTGGAGCAACTGTTTGCCCGCCTGCGCAAGCAGGGCCTGGTGGTGAGCACCCGGGGACCCGGTGGTGGTTATTCCCTGAGCCGTCCCGCGAACAAGACCGCCATCGCCGACGTGATCGCGGCGGTGGACGAGAAGGTGGATACCACCCGCTGCGGTGGCGCCGCCGACTGCCAGAACAACCAGCGTTGCCTGACCCACGACCTGTGGTCGGACCTGAGTGACCAGATCCGGCAGTTTCTCACCAACATCACCCTGGCCGATGTCATGGCCCGCAACGGTGTCCAGGAAGTGGCCGCCCGTCAGGACCGTCAGGTGGGGCAGCGCGTGCTGCTCTCCCGGCGTGCCGAGTCCTTCCGGGCCGAGTGATCCGGGACGACTGACTCAGCCCGGATTACACGGGCACCGTACCGAAGCAGAGAGGAAAGTGCAGTGAGCGAGATCAAGACCCCCATCTACCTGGACTATTCCGCGACCACGCCGGTGGACGAGCGCGTGGCCGAGGAGATGGCCAAGTACCTGACCCGCGGCGGCATCTTCGGCAACCCGGCGTCCCGTTCCCACGTCTTCGGCTGGGACGCGGAGAAGGCGGTGGAGCGCGCTCGTGAGCAGGTGGCCGAGCTGGTGGGAGCCGACCCCCGGGAGATCGTCTGGACCAGCGGCGCCACCGAGGCCAACAACCTGGCCATCAAGGGCGCGGCGCACTTCTACCAGAAGAAGGGCCGGCACCTGATCACCGTCAAGACCGAGCACAAGGCGGTGCTGGACACCTGCCGGCAGCTGGAGCGCGAGGGTTTCGAGGTCACCTACCTGGACGTGCAGGCCAATGGCCTGGTGGACCTGGAGGTGCTGAAAGCGGCCCTGCGCGAGGACACGGTGCTGGTGTCGGTGATGCACGTGAACAACGAGATCGGCGTGATCCAGGACATCGAGGCGATCGGCAATCTGACCCGGGAGCGGGGTGTGCTGCTGCACGTGGACGCGGCGCAGTCCACCGGCAAGGTGGCCATCGACCTGTCGAGGCTGCCGGTGGACCTGATGAGCTTCTCGGCCCACAAGACCTATGGTCCCAAGGGCAT
>NZ_KB898947.1 GCF_000377945.1 Thioalkalivibrio sulfidiphilus | reverse complement strand
TTCTTCGAGCGCTGGCAAGACGCCCTCAAGTGGCAGCGGCTGGAACCCTACCGCAAGTTCGCGCGCATGATCGAACGTCATTGGGACGGCATCGCCTCTTACTGTCATCCGAACAACAAGGTTAGCCTCGGATTGGTCGAGGGGTTGAATAACAAGATCCGCGTCCTGCAACGCAGGGCCTACGGCTATCGCGACGAAGAGTATCTCAAGCTCAAGATCATCGCCGCCTTCCTGCCGCCTCTGCCTAAATATGCAGAAAATGACCCACACTAATCCGCGAAGACCCATTAAGTTTCTGAATCGCCTCATCATCTCTGTACTTACCGGTTACATGTACCCCCTGTGCAATCAGCGCCGCGTTATTCATGGTGTAGCCTAGCACTGAAAACCTCAGCGGAAGATCACGTTCTTTGGCGTCTCGCGCACAGGCTAGCAGTACGTCATACCCCTTGAGTTTACCGATGGCGCCGATCACCACGACATGCAGCTCGTCTTTACCTGGCTGAATCGATCGTTTTACATGTCTGTAAATGCTATCGACATCTTCATGAGGTGACACAGTCATCTCGAGACCGGGGAAGTAACGCCCGATGCGACTCGAGACATCCTCGTCGGGTACAAGCACCTGATCTGCCGCCTCCAGGGCCTGCCAGTGCATCGTCCTCCAGTGTCGAATATCCCTGACGCCGAAATCACTGCCACGCACAGCCAGACAACGATTGCATTCATCTTCTCCAGGCTCACCGCAGTAGCGACCTTCAGTGTCTGCGAGATTGATCCGTGGGCAGATAACCTTGTAGTCGTGCAGATTGGCTTCCCAACGTATGCCCATCTCCTGCACCAACTGCTGGATCAGTTTCGGCGACTCCGGTTCGAAATCAACGAGGCTGTGGGTGTGAAGCTCAGTAATACCCAGCTGATTCAAGCGAAGCATGAGGTCACTCAGGTCCCTGAGTGGAAACGACGGCAGATTCGGCACAGACTTAATATTTGGGCTTCCCAGATAGACATGGGCGCTGTTCTCACGGGCTGGACGCATGTGGAACACGCCGACACCAGACTCCGTCAGCCTTGCACTGTCTTCCTGCACATGGCGTTCTGTACCACCGCCCCGATTGTGGCTGACAATCAGTACGTTGTTGTCTCTCCGTAACCTTTTGAGTCGTGCCCAATCCAAGCACTCACGCGCGGGGGCAAGGGGGTCCTTCTGGATGAATTCAGACACATCCTTCTTATAGCTGGGGTAGCGCTTATCCAGTATCTTGAGTGCATGCTTGACCCGCTTGGCCTTTTCCCCCTGAAATGAAGTGGAGCCCCAGTGGCGGACGAAGACATCTGCAGCAATGACGTTGCGCCAGGCGCGGCGGATCGCTCTTTGGCAAAAATCGTTTTCCTCGCCATAACCCTTGCCAAAGGCCTGCTGGTCGAAACGGCCCACCTCAGCCAGGCAGGCGCGCTTGATGTACATGCAGAAACCCACGCCGGTGGGCGCTTCGACTTCGAACCCGGCGTTGATGCTCGCAGCTAAGGCGTCCAGCTCTCTGTAACTCAACTCCAGAGGATACGGGTTATCGTGCAGGAACCTCGGATAGCTGCAGATCGTGGCGTTGTTCGAGAGTGGCGTGACGGTGCCCGTACGAGGATGCCGACAGGCAGCCGCGTGTAAACGATCAAGCCAGCCGTCATAGACCTCGGTGTCGGAATTGAGAAGGACCACGTCACGGCCATTATGCAGACCCATCCCCCGATTGACGGTTTTCACAAAGCCTCGATTCTCGTCATTTGTGATGAGTGTGAATAAACCCGATTCTGCCAATCGTTCCAGCTCGGCGACCAGATCCGCTTCCGGACTGGCGTCGTTGATGACGATCAACTCATAAGGGGTCGTGTTTTTTGATGCGAGCACACTGAACAGGCAGGCGAGCGTTTCAAGTTTGCCTTTGTAGACTGGCACGATAACGTCCACCCGTGCACCACTGACACCAGCACGGGGTTGCAACTCTCTCCATTGATCAGGCTCAGGCACTATGGGCGGCAGGATCTCAAGCGATTCAACACCCTGATCGCATTCCGGATCTGGCCGTACTGGACGACCATCCGTACGCCCACCCAACAGGTAGTGCATGAGCGGATTCATGCGTGCGTGCATCACATCGGGATTGGTGCGCAGATAGAAGGCGCCGTCGAATTGCGGACTCGGGGAGCGGCCTTCCAAACCACCCCACTTGAGGTAATGCAGCAGAGGATCGATCCCGGATCGCGCAACGTCCTTGTTTTCACACAGGTAGAAGTCGACATCGAACCAGGGGCTTGGAGAGATGCGCAGGTATCGACCGACGTAGATGTAGTGCAGCAAAGCATTGACCTGCTTGGTGCGTCCGGGGGCATGGGCGCGGTAGTAGACCGGGTCAAAAAATGCCATGGGCGCGCGCCCTTCACGGTCTCCGTGGGACACGTAATGACGCAGGGGGAGCATACCCGCCTGCGCCACGTCGTGGTGGTGTTCCAGGTAGTAAGCCCGATCGAAGAGCTCGGTCTTTTTAATAAGGTGTACCAAGAGGGAACGATAGACAGATCGTAACCCGGAGGACGTGAAAAGCAGCTTCATGAGCCATAGCAGGCCCAGAAGCACGCATCCTCTCAATGCCTTGATACGATCGCGGACTAGCACGCACTACTCCACGCTACCAGGGCGATCCAGCACGAGCAGCTCCCGCAGATACTGGCCATAACTGCTCTTGGGAAAGGACTCTGCAATGGCGTTGAGCTGGGCATCATCGATCCAGCCACTGCGCCAGGCGATCTCTTCGGGACAGGCGATCTTGAGTCCCTGCCGACGTTCGATGGTCTCGATGAACTGGGAGGCCTCGAGCAGGGATTCGTGGGTACCGGCATCCAGCCAGGCATCACCCCGCCCCATGCTGATGACATTCAGTTCACCCTGGGAGAGGTAGATATTATTGAGGTCTGTGATCTCCAGCTCTCCTCGCCGGGAGGGCTTCAGAGTCTGGGCGTACTCCACGACACGGCTGTCATAGAAGTAAAGACCGGTGACCGCGTATCGTGAACGCGGCACGCTGGGCTTCTCCTCCAGGGAGACAGCCCTGCCCTGTGCATCAAACTCCACAACGCCATAACGCTCCGGATCCTTGACCCGGTAAGCGAATACCGTAGCGCCGCGTTCATCGACGGCAATCGACTTCAGGTTCCTGGTCAGGCTCTGACTGTGAAAGATATTGTCTCCCAGGACCAGGGCACTCGAGTGCCCATCGATGAACTCGGCACCGAGGATAAAGGCCTGCGCCAATCCATCGGGGCTTGGCTGCATCTGGTAGCTGAGACTCAGACCCCACTGGCTGCCATCCCCCAGTACCTGTTCGAAACGCGGGGTATCCTGGGGCGTGGAGATAATGAGGATATCGCGGATACCCGCAAGCATCAGGGTGCTGAGCGGGTAGTAGATCATGGGCTTGTCGTAGACCGGCAGTAGCTGCTTGGAAACGCCTGCGGTGATGGGATAGAGGCGCGTGCCTGAGCCGCCGGCCAGGATGATGCCCCTTCTAGGTGAGTTAGGGGGTGAGGGGTTAGGGGTTAGGGGGGAAGACATTAGTCCTTCTCCGTTGAGGGCTTCGGGACCCAGTTATAGGGTGAGCAGTGAGGGGTTAGGGAGGGAGACATTAGTTCTTCTCCTTTAGCTTTCGGATGAGGCCTGCGAGGAGGGTGAAGGTCTTGTCGATTCGGGCCTGCACCGCCTTCCCTTCGACTGGATAACCGAGGTCTCGGGCAATCAGATACTCGGTTTCCAATTCGCTCAGGGAACCGCGAGCGATGTAGAGGAAGTTCATGAACTCCTTAGCGCTGTTACGAGCCGCGCCCTCGCTGATGTTCGCTGGAACCGAGACCGCAGCCCGTCTCATCTGGCTGATCAGCCCGAACTTCTCATCCTGTGGAAAACAACTCGTCATGTCGTAGACGTCCCTTACCAGATTCATGGCTTCTCGCCAGACCAACAAACCGTGATGCGCCCTCTCCCTGGCCACCCCTCACCTCCTAACTCCTAACTCCTAACTCCTAACTCCTAACTCCTGACTCCCCAAGTCCAAGCCGTTCCCCCCTGTAGCTTCCATCCCTCACGCGCCGCCACCAGGTTTCATTGTCCAGATACCACTGTACCGTTTTGCGCAGGCCGGTTTCGAAGGTTTCCTGGGGTTTCCAACCTAGTTCACACTCGATCTTGCTGGCGTCGATGGCGTATCGACGGTCGTGGCCCGGGCGATCTTTGACGAAGGTAATGAGTGAGGAGTGAGGAGTGAGGGGTGAGGTTTTACCCTCCTGACTCCTGACTCCTGACTCCTGACCATCCTTTCCTGACTCCTCGCCCCTGCCCCCTAACGCCTCATCAAGGATGAGGCACAGTGCCTCAACCACCTCAATATTGCGCTTCTCGTTGTGTCCGCCGATGTTATAGACCTCGCCGACCTGCCCATGCTCCAGCACGTGGACCAGGGCGCGGGCGTGGTCGTCGACGTAGAGCCAGTCGCGGATCTGGCCGCCGTCTCCGTAGACGGGCAAGGGCTTTCCGTCCAGGGCGTTGAGGATCATCAGGGGGATGAGTTTTTCCGGGAACTGGTAGGGGCCGTAATTGTTAGAGCAGTTCGTGATGATCGTGGGCAGGCCATAGGTGTGGTGCCAGGCGCGGACCAGGTGGTCCGAGGCTGCCTTGCTGGCGGAATAGGGTGAATTGGGGGCATAAGCCGTGGTTTCGGTAAACAAACCCTCTTCGCCCAGACTGCCGTAGACCTCGTCGGTGGAGATGTGGTGGAAGCGAAAGCGTGTGCGGGCCTCGGCATCCAGCTGATTCCAGTAACTGCGGCTCACCTGCAGGAGCTGGTAGGTGCCGACGATGTTGGTGTCGATGAAGGCGGAGGGGCCATCGATGGATCTGTCCACGTGGGATTCGGCCGCGAGGTGCATCACCCCATCGGGACGAAAATCCTCGAACAAGGCGGTCATGGCCTGGGCATCGCAGATGTCTACATGGGCAAACCGGTACCGGGGGTCATCGGACACCGAGACCAGGGATTCCAGGTTGCCGGCATAGGTGAGCTTGTCCACGTTGAGGACGTGATGATCGGTGTGCGCGATCAGGTGGCGGATGACCGCCGAGCCGATGAATCCGGCGCCGCCTGTAACCAGCAGTTTCATGAGTGTCCCTTAGGGGAAAGGTCTTCCAGGCACAGTGACAGCGCATCGCGCCAGTCGGGCAAAGTGATGCCGAAGGCCTGTGAGAGCTTTTTGTTGGAAAGGACTGAATAGGCCGGGCGCTTGGCCGGCGTCGGGAATTCCGCGGTGGCGATAGGCTCGATCACGTTCGCGCGTCGCTCGGCTGGGTCCATGGCCTCGACAATGGCTCGGGCGAATTCATACCAGGTGCATTGGCCCTGGCAGGTCAGGTGGTAGATGCCCTGGTGCGCCCGGAGATAGTCCGGGGTCAGTGCGCCCTGCGCCAGGATCTGGCTGGTGGCCTCTGCGATGCTGCGGCTCCAGGTGGGGGCGCCGATCTGGTCGTTGACGATTCTGAGTTGTTCCCTTTCCCGCGCCAGGCGCTGGATCGTGGCCAGGAAATTGCGCCCACGGGCGCCGTAGACCCAGGCGGTGCGCAGGATCAGGTGGGCCACGCCGGAAGCGGCAATGGCCTGCTCTCCGGCCAGTTTGCTCTGACCGTAGACGCCCAGCGGTGCGGTGGCATCCGTCTCCTGGTATGGGCTGAGAGCAGAACCGTCGAAGACATAGTCAGTGGAATAATGAATCAGCCATGCGCCGATCTGGCTGGCCTCTTCGGCCATGATCCCGGGCGCGATGCCATTGATGGCCATCGCGGTTTCGGCATCGGCTTCCGCCGCATCCACGGCGGTGTAGGCGGCCGCGTTGACGACGATGTCCGGCCGGGTGTCGCGGATGACAGAGCGGACCTGGTCCGGGTCCGCCAGGTCTGCGCACGGGCCCAAGCCATCGCGCGCAGCCACAGTGACCCGTCCTAGGCTTGCCAGCGTGCGCCTCAGCTCATAGGCAACCTGACCGTCGCGACCGAATAACAGGATCTGCTTCATGGGCGATAGGGCACGAGTCGGTCCTGGGGCAGATCCCTGAGGCGCATGCCTTGCCGGTCCTTGTCAGCCAGCTGCGGGGCCTCAGTGGGCCAGGGGATGCCGATGTCCGGATCGTCCCACAGCAGCGTACCCTCGGCCTCGGGGTTGTAGTGATCGCTGCACTTGTAGGCAAACAGGGCCTCGTCGCTGGTCACGCAGAAGCCATGGGCAAGACCGGGTGGAATGTAGAACTGCCGGTGGTTCTCGGCGCTCAGGGTCACGCCATACCACTGACCGAAGGTGGGCGACCCCAGGCGGATATCAACAGCCACGTCGAACACCTCCCCTTGCAGGACATAGACCAGCTTGCCTTGGGGGTTGGGATTCTGGAAATGCAGACCGCGCAGCACACCCTTGCGCGAATAGGAGAGGTTGTCCTGCACGAATTGCTCGAACAGGCCGATCTTGGTATAGCGTGACTGATTCCAGAGCTCGGTGAAGTAGCCGCGATGGTCGCCGAATACCTTGGGCTCAATCACCAGCACGCCATCTATAGGGGTTTTTGAAACTTCCATATCAATCTTCATGCCTGAAGATCTGAAACAGGATTCCCCGAATCAAATCCGTCGATTCTTAAAATCTCTATCAATGGTGAGTGTGGCCTACATCACACTCTCGGCAAAGATAGCCATAGCTGGAGCCAAAAACCACTACAGATTATCCGGCCAAGCAATATAAATAATTTATGGATTTCTAATACTTAGAGTCTGAATACACCCCACGTGATGGGGTTAGGCAGACTTGAGTGTCGGTGATTTTTACACGAATGACAGGGTAGAATCCAGATGTTTATTCCACTGCTCCAAGCCGCACGTAGCGCCTGCGAGCCTTGTTGCGCCAGCTTGCTGAGGCATTGGGGGGGCGAGTATCGCGTCTCGTAGACCTGAATCGGGTGCCTTGCTAACATCCGTGCCATCTGCGGGGAATAACACGACCACCCCACCCAAAGCCATAAACTGCGCTTATTGAACCATCAACGCTGGACGCCCTGCATTGATCAACGCTCCCTCTGGATCCGCTCACCCGAAAGGATTGCCCTCTCACGTGAATGCTCACGCCCTTACCCTGTTGATCTTGACCATCATCGCGCTTGTTTCCGGGTGCACCACCATCCCAGCTGCCCCCATGAACAGCAGCAATCATGTCGTCGCAGTGCATTTTCCAGATGCCTTCCAATCCATGCTGTTCGAGGCACCGGCAGGCAGTGTTGCCCGGCTGGACCAGAGCCCCTGGGGCCGGGACGTAACGCTCGTGTTGCACGAACCCTATCATGCTGCCAGCGGCCGCATCTGCCGTGGCATCACGGCTGAGACTGAGGGCATGCACCGCCCGGCACTGGTCTGCCAACGCAGGGACGGCTCCTGGGAACCCGTCAGGTTGCTGCACCAGGGTGGACGACCGGCCTTCGGAAATCTGCCTGTTGAGGGGGGATTCCACTGATGGCTCGTTCACGCTGTTTGACAGGGCTGTTCTGTGCCCTTTTGTTGATCTCTCTGCCGGTTGTCGTCCAGGCACAAGCCATTACGGGCATGGGAGACATCCCGAGGGAACAACAGGCGGAACCAATTCGAGATGCCTTGGAACCGCAGCCCTCCCTGGAACGGCGCACGGGCACCTACGGCCCGGTGGACCACCAGCGACTGCACGCCGATGAAATCCCTCCCTTTGGCGCAAATCTGTTCAGGGGTGGCTTCAGAGGCATTCGCAGCTCGGGGATTAACCCGGCCTATCGGATCATGCCCGGGGATCAGATCACGCTGCGCACCTGGGGGGCGGTCGCCATGGAGCGGGTGCTTCCGGTGGACGCCCAGGGCAACATCTTCATCCCCCAAGTAGGCCCCGTGCAGGTCCAGGGCACCTCGGCGGCTGAACTGAACGGCCGCGTCGAATCAGCCATCCGGCGGGTCTTCCGTGACAACGTTTCCGTGTACACCAACCTGCAGGGGGTGCAGCCTGTCGCGGTGTTCGTCACTGGCTTCGTCAACAGCCCGGGGCTGTATGCGGGCGTCCCCAGCGACTCGCTGTTGTATTTCCTTGACCAGGCTTCAGGCATTGATGTCGCCTCTGGCAGCTTTCGTGATATCCGCATCCTGCGGGGCGGACGAACCATTGCCACGGTCGACCTCTACCCATTCCTGCTGAGTGGCGAGATCCCCAGACCCCAGTTCGAGGAGGGCGATACCCTTGTCGTGGGTCCGCGCGGGCCCATGGTCACTGTCACAGGGGATGTGTCACAGCCCTATCGCTATGAACTGGATACGGCACCACGCAGCGGCCAGGATCTGCTGCAATGGGTGCAGACCATCCCCGGCGTTTCCCATGCCCTGGTGCGGGGCGTCAGGGAGACAGGTCCCTTCTCCGTCTACCTGCCCATAACCGCCTTTCGCACCGAGGCGCTGAACGCGGGGGATGAGATCGTCTTTTCCGCAGACCAGCGGGCAGACACCATCGTCGTGGAGCTCGAAGGCATCTACGAGGGTCCCTCACGCTTCGCCCTGCCCCGGGACGCCCGACTCCTGGATCTGCTGGACAGCATCCCGGTCAATCCGGAACTCGCTGAAGTCCGCAGCGTGTCCATCAAGCGACTCAGTGTCGCCGAACGCCAGCGCCAGTCCCTGGAAGACAGCCTGAGGCGGCTTGAGACCGCCTATCTGGGTGCCTCGTCCGCGACCGCGGAAGAAGCGGCCATTCGTGCGGCCGAGGCAGAACTCATCCAGAATTTCGTGCAGCGGGCCCGACAGGTCGTACCCACGGGACGCATGGTGGTCGCACATCAGGGCCAGATCAGCAACATCCGGCTGCAGGATGGCGACATCATCACCATCCCCAGCCAGTCCGATTCGCTGCTGATCAGCGGCGAGGTGCTGGTACCCCAGGCCATGATCTACGTGGCCGGCCAACGGGCTGAGGACTACATCCGGCGCGCCGGCGGTTTCACGGATCGGGCCGACGAGCGCAACATCCTGGTGGTGCGGCAGAACGGTGAGGTGGTCGCGGCCAGCGAGGTCGAGCTTCGTCCGGGTGATGAGATCCTGGTACTGCCGGTGGTGCCGACCAAGAACCTGCAATTGGCCTCCACCTTGGCGCAGATCATGTATCACATTGCGGTGGCGGCCCGGGTCGCGCTCAATATCTAGCCCCGCGAAGGCCTGATGCGCACCCACTGGGAAGTCACCCGATCCGTCTGGCACGCCACGTTCATGCGCGAGGCCCTGGCGCGGACCACGGGTGACCGCTTTGCCTGGTTCTGGATGCTGGCTGAACCGATCGCCTTTGTGGTGATCATGGTGCTGGTCAGGGAGCTTTTGGGACGCCTGCGCCTGATTGTGGGCGCTGAATGGATCCCCTGGCTGGTCGTGGGATTGGTGGCCTTCTTCCTGTTCCGGGAGGGCGTGCTGCGGTCTCTGGGGGCCGTCGAGGCCAATCGCGGCTTGTTTGCTTACCGGCAGGTCAAACCCGTGGATCCGGTGCTGGTGCGAAACGTGCTAGAGGGGCTGCTCAAGACCCTGGTGCTGTTCATCCTGATTGCTGGTGTGGCCCTTCTCGGTTACGACATCCTGCCCTCCGATCCCCTCGGGGCGATGTTTGTCTGGATATCCATCTGGTTGCTGGGACTCGGCGCGGGCCTGGTGGTCTCCGTGGTGGGCGCCCTGGTACCCGAGGTGGGAAGGCTGGTGCGCATGCTGATGCTGCCCATGTTCCTGCTCTCGGGCGCGATCATCCCGCTGCAGACTCTGCCTTATCAGATACGTCAGTATCTGATCTACAACCCGGTGGTACACGGGCTTGAGAGCCTGAGGCTCAGTTTCTTCGAGGGGTACAAGTCCCTGCCGGGCATCGACCTGACCTACCTCTGGCTATGGAGCCTGAGCATGATCGCGCTGGGCCTCGCCCTGCACCTGCGCTTTGACATGAGACTGAAGGCCCAATGATCGAGGTTCACAACGTCTACAAGCGCTACCACAACCATCACGGCAGCGACTGGGTGTTGAAAGGCATCAACTTCACCCTGCCCAAGGGGGTGAGTGTCGGCCTGTTAGGACGCAACGGTGCCGGGAAATCCACGCTGCTGAGACTGATCGGCGGCATGGACTATCCGGACCGGGGTGAGATCGTTCGCAAGTGCCGGGTTTCCTGGCCCATCGGACTTACCGGCGCCTTCCAAGGTTCCATGACGGGGCGCCAGAATGTGAAATTCGTTGCGCGAGTTCATGGCAATGAATCCAGCATCGATGAAGTGATGCGTTTTGTGGAGGACTTCGCCGAGATCGGCAAGGCCTTCGACGAACCGGTGAAGACCTATTCCAGCGGCATGCGCAGCCGGCTGGCGTTCGGTCTGTCCCTGGCTTTTGATTTCGACGTCTACCTCTCGGACGAGGCAACGGCCGTGGGCGACAAGGCCTTCAAGGAAAAGGCCAAAAAGGCGTTCAAGGATCGCGTGAGCAGGGCCAGTCTGATCATGGTGTCTCACAGCGAGGGGATCCTGAAGGATCTCTGCCAAGCCGGCCTCTGGCTCGACAAGGGCGAAGCAGTCTGGTTCGACGACATCAACGATGCGCTGAACGCCTACCACGAGAGTATTGAAAAGTGATGAAAACCCTTTTGAAGAAACATCCCTACTGGCTCGTGGCGCTGGTGGCGATCCTGCTGAGCAGTGTGTACTGGGCGTTTATCGCCAGCCATCGCTATGTGTCCCAGGCCAACGTCGTGATGCAAAGCGCTCAGATCTCCACACCGGGTGTGGGTATTGCAGCCATACTGAGTGGCGCCGGCTCCAATGAGCTTCTGATCCTGAGGGATCACCTGCAGTCTGTGGACATGCTACGCAGGCTTGATGCCGCCCTGGATCTACGCAACCACTATTCGCAGCGCCATATCGACAGGCTGTCGCGCTTGGCTGTTGCAGACGTGCCCATGGAGGATTTTCATCGCTATTACCTGCGGCGGGTCTCTGTGGATTTGGACGAATATGCGCAGGTCCTGCGGGTGAAGGCGGAGGCCTATGATCCAGAGATCGCCCAGGCGATCGTGGTGCTGCTTTTGCGGGAAGGTGAACTGCACATGAACCGGATGGCCCAGCGGTTGGCCGCCGAGCAGGTCAAATTCATTGAGGCCCAGGTGGACGAACTCAGTGTGCGCCTGGCAAAAGCTCGCGATGCCCTGCTGGATTATCAGAATGAAATGGGACTGGTCTCACCGACGGCCACCGTGGAGAGCATCAGCGCCGTGATCGCGAGCCTTGAGGGAGAACTTGCCAGACTTAACGCGCGACGGACCGCGCTGGGCGCCTCCCAGAGTGAACGTTCTCCCGAGATGGTCAGTCTGCGTAACGAGATCGAGGCCGTTCGCAACCAGATCAGCATCGAACGGGCACGACTGGCCGCGCAAACAGGAGACACGCTGAATCTGCTCTCGGCCGAATATGAGACCCTCAATCTACAGGTGGAGTTTGCCCGTGACATGTATGCGAATGCGCTTGCTGCACTGGAGAACACTCGAGTCGAGGCGGCCCGCTCCTTGAAACAGATTGCTGTGCTACAGGAACCGACGCATCCGGAGTATCCCACCGAGCCAAGGAGAGTGTACAACATCACGGTGTTTACCATCCTCGCCCTGCTGGCGGGGCTGATCGCGCACCTGTTGGCGGCTATTGTCAGGGATCACAGGGATTAGGGGCGGGTGAAGGATGACCAACATCGTAGGATGGGTGAAGCGTAGCGCACCCATCAGGTCTCGAACGGCATGGGCACGCTGCGCTTTGCCCATCCTACGGGCTACGGGCGAGAGATGGGTGAAGTCCGTAGGATGGGTGAAGCGCAGCGCACCCATCAGGCCTGGAACGGCATGGGCACGCTGCGCTTTGCCCATCCTACGGGCGAGGGACGGGTGAAGTCCGTAGGATGGGTGAAGCGTAGCGCACCCATCAGGTCTGGAACGGCATGGGCACGCTTCGCTTTGCCCATCCTACTCACTGCTGAATGTCATGATCATCGTAGGATGGGTGAAGCGCGGCGCACCCATCATGGCCCAAATAAGACACATGCATAAAGATTTCGCAGGACGCCATTTTCTGTTGCTCCAGGGCCCCATGGGCCCGTTCTTCAGACGCCTGGCCCAGGAGATCCGACTCAACGGCGGACGTGTCAGCAAGATCAATCTCAATGCAGGGGATGCCCTGTTCTTCCACGGTGACAATTGTTACGCCTACCGTGGTGATGTGACGGGCTGGACCGACTATGTTTCTGATTTCGTGCAAAGGCATGAGGTTGATGCAATCGTCCTGTTCGGCGATCAACGTATTTACCACAAGCCTATGCGGGAGCTATGCGACGGGCTTGGCATAGAACTGTACGTCTTCGAGGAAGGCTATCTCAGACCCAACTACCTGACACTGGAACGCAACGGGGTAAACGGCCATTCTTCGACGCCCCGCAATCCGGTCGTTTTCAATAGCCTACCGTCGAAACCTCTTCAAGAGACAGCTCGACGACCCACAGGCTTCTACCACGCGATTGTCTACGCCATTGTGTATCACGTTGCCATGACCCTGTTCGCGTGGCGCTATCCCCACTATCAGCACCACCGCAAGGTCAACGCCCTTTACCAGGGGTGGGCCTGGAGTTGGGGAGCGCTGCGATGGCGCTGGCTGACATACAGACAGACCCCCCTTGCCCGTCTGCTCAGCGGCCCTCTTTCTGGACGCTATTTCCTGGTGCCTTTGCAGGTACATGACGACGCTCAGATCGTGCACTGGTCGCAGTACAACAGCGTCGAGGAATTCATTGAGGAGATCGCGCAATCCTTTGCCAAACACGCCTCTGCTGAAGACTCTCTGGTGTTCAAACACCACCCTATGGACAGGGCCTACACTGATTACCATCGCCTGTTCAGGCGGCTTCGGTGCAAGACCGGCCTTGGTGACCGGCTGATCTATGTCCATGGCATCCCCATGCCCAGACTGCTGGATCATGCCCGCGGCATGGTGTGCGTGAACAGCACGACTGGACTTTCTGCGCTTCAGCATGGTGTGCCCGTGAAGATTCTGGGAACAGCCTTTTACGACATCCCGGGACTCGTGAGCGAACAGCCTTTGGAGCAATTCTGGCGGGATCCAGGCGAGGTGGATCTGGGGTTCTACCATCAGTTCAGGAATTGGTTACTCCTGAACAACCAGCTGGATGGCAGTTTCTACCGGCGGCTTCCCGGCGTTGATACCCCGACGGCGATCATCTGGGAACCGGTGCAGTGGGGTAAGGATAACAATTTCGAAGGATCTGTGGACGTCAAGATAGAAATGGTTAAAAAGGCGCGGCTTTAAGCGCTTGGATCATGGTTCTTCATGGGCACGCTGCGCTTTGCCCATCCTACAAAGGCTCCGTAGGATGGGTGAAGCGAAGCGCAGCCATCTGACCTGATGGCTTCACAATGCAAAGCGAATCCCCGCGGTGACGAAGTTTGATCCCACCCGGCGCGGGGCAATCACCCCATAGATCCCGGACCGATGGTGTACGCGTGTAAACAGCGCGAGTCGCGCACTTTGCCGTGCACTCCACTCGATCTCATAGGCCTGAAAGCTCTGAAATTTATAGCGGCGATCTGGATCATCGATTGGGCCATCTTCGTAACTGGGCGTACCGAAGGCATAGGACAGGCCTATGGCAAATCCGGGCCTGGCGCTGATGGGGCCCAGATCCCATCCCCTGAATTGCAGGAAGTAGGCAAGATCGACTTCCCAGTTCTCCTGCAGTCCGAAGTGTTTGACCAGGATGCCCTCAAGCCCTGTCTGGGTGCCCGGCAGATAGAGCCAGTCAAACACGGATTGCACGGGTGCTGGCGTTGGAAGCGGCTGGAGATAACTCAGGGCGGTGAGATAGCTGGCTTCATAGACCAAGTCGTTGTTAAGAAAATCGCCCGGCAGCTGCAGCAAATCCGAATCCACGCCCTGCCCCCAGTAGAGCGAGATGGCCTTGGGATTGCCTTCGAGGGCATGGGCGTGGGTGGCAAGGACAGTGGCTAGGATGAAGATGGCCAGAGTTCGTTCTATTGTCCGCATTCTTGAATATAAGCTTTTGTATTTACTTAATTATTATGATCACTGTGCGACAACAGAAGCCGAGCATTTCATTGTTCTGGTGGGCGCAATGCTTGAATCGTGCACGAAACGGGCTGTAAAACCACACCTGTCGTAGGTTGGGTGAAGCGCAGCGCACCCATCGGGCCGTGGTCGGCATGGGCACGCTCTCGCTTTGCCCATCCTACGACTTGGGATTGTCAGCGTTACCCGACGACACGGATATCCCCATCCGGCCAGCACACAGGCCGAAAGACCTGTTATCGGCTACAGGCATGGGGAACGGGATTTAATATATCATGTTGCTTTGACATAAGGCCCACCGAACCACGAGGAGCCCGCATGAAACCCCGCACCGTCACCCTCACCGATAACGCCACGGGCAAACAGATCGAGCTCCCGGTCCACGAGGGACAGCACGGCCCGGCGGCCATCGATATCCGCACGCTGTACAAGGAACTGGGCTACTTCACCTACGACCCGGGCTTCATGTCCACCGCCAGCTGCTCCAGCGCCATCACCTACATCGACGGTGATGAGGGCGTGCTCATGTACCGGGGCTATCCCATCGAGCAGCTGGCCGAGCACAGCACCTATCTGGAGACCTGCCACCTGCTGCTCTACGGCAACCTGCCCAGCTCGGATGAACTGAGCAAGTTCTCGCGCATCATCAAGGAGCACTCCATGCTCCACGAGGCGATCCGCCGCTTCTACGGCGGTTTCCGCCACGATGCGCACCCCATGGCCATCATGGTGGGCGTGGTGGGCGCGTTGTCGGCCTTCTACCACGACAACACAGACGTCCATAACCCAAGGCACCGGGAGATCTCCGCCCATCGGCTCATCTCCAAGATGCCCACCATCGCCGCCTGGTCCTACAAGTACGCCACCGGACAGCCCTTCCAGTACCCGGACAACAACATGGGCTACACGGAGAACTTCCTCAAGATGATGTTCAGCGTGCCCACGGAGGAATACAAACCCAACCCGATCTTCGTGCGCGCCCTGGACCTGATCCTGATCCTGCACGCCGACCACGAGCAGAATGCCTCCACCTCCACGGTGCGCCTCTCAGGCAGCTCCGAGGCCAATCCCCTCGCCGCGGTCTCAGCCGGCATCGCCTCCCTGTGGGGGCCGCTGCACGGCGGTGCCAACGAGAAGGTGATCAACATGCTCGAGGAGATCGCCAGGACCGGCGACGTGAACCAGTACGTCAAGCGCGCCAAGGACAAGGACGACCCCTTCCGGCTCATGGGCTTCGGCCACCGGGTGTACAAGAACTACGACCCGCGCGCCAAGATCATCCGCAAGATGTGCCACGAACTGCTGGCGGAACTGGGCACCGAAAACCAGCCCCTGTTCGACGTGGCCCTGGAGCTGGAACGCATCGCCACCGAGGACGAGTACTTCGTGGAGCGCAAGCTCTATCCCAACGTGGACTTCTATTCCGGCATCATCTTGCGCGCCATGGGCATTCCCCTGAACATGTTCACGGTGATCTTCGCCCTGGCCCGCACCGTGGGCTGGATCTCCCACTGGAACGAAATGATGGACGACCCCGAGTCGCGCATCGGCCGCCCGCGCCAGCTCTACGTGGGCAGCGCGCCCCGGGAATACGTGCCCATTGAGCAACGGTGAGTTTGGATGTAAATTAGAAAAATCTAATATTGAAAGGAGGCTTTCGCATCATGACCATCGACCGTTTCGTTATGGCCTTTGCCGGCACCGTGATCCTGGTGACCCTGGCCCTGTCCCAGCTGCACAGCATCTACTGGCTGTGGTTCACCGCATTCGTGGGCTTCAACCTGCTGCAGTCCGCCTTCACCGGCTTCTGCCCCCTGGCCATCATCCTGAAGAAGCTGGGCGTGACCCCCGGCCAGGCCTTCGGCTGATCAGCGGGTGCGGCAATGCCCGGCTTGCCGGGCGGTTTGCACCCCGGACCGGCGCCCTGCCGGTCCGGGTCCCTTGAGCCCTACTCAAGGAGTTCCCCATGCACAAAGACACCCCCTATAGCATCCACGCCCTGGAACTGGGGCCCATGGAGAACTTCATCTACCTGATCCATGACCACGCCACGGACACCGCTGCGGTGGTGGATCCCGCCTGGGATGTGCCCGAGGTGGAGGCCCTGGCCGAACGGCTCGGGGTACGCATCACCGACATCCTGCTCACCCACAGCCACCACGACCACATCAACGGCATCGGCGAGGTACTGGAGCGCCATGACGCGCGTATCCACCTGCTCAAGCCCGAGGCCCAGTTCTGGGGCCAGCAGCTCGCCCGCCCCGAACTGCACCACGGGGGCGACCGCATCCGCATCGGCGAGACCGAGATCGACATCCTGCACACCCCGGGACACACCCCCGGCTCCGCCTGCTATCGCATCGACCGGGACCTGATCACCGGCGACACCCTGTTCGTGTTCGGCTGCGGGCGCTGCGATCTCAAGGGCGGCGACCCGGAACAGATGTTCCAGACCCTCAAGCGCATCCGCGACGACCTGCCCGCCGACACCCTGATCCACCCGGGCCACAACTACGCAGAGAATCCCACCTCCACCCTGGCGGAGCAGGCCGAGGGCAATCCCTTCATGTGCTTCACCGAAGTGGATAAGTTCATCCGCTACCGCATGGTGGATCATGACCGGATCCGCCACACCCCCTACCGGGCCGAACCCTGCAGTCACGCCCATCACAAAGCCTGAGCAAATCACTTGACCGATTGCCCATTCGGGCATACACAAGGATATAAGGCATACATCGACGGGTGAGGGGAAATCGCCGCCAGCCGTGCCCGATACCCGGGACGCGGCAAGGCATAATATCCCCAAATTCCCGGAGGACACCGATGTTTTCGCATACACACGGACCGTATAGCCCGGCAGCAGTCCGCCCGCGCCGATTTCCTGGCAGATGGATGTTGATCACGGCCTTGTGGCTCACACTGTTCCTGCCGCTGGCTGCCACACAGGCGCAGGCAGCCCCGGATACCCAGCAGCCCACCCTCAAGTTCGGACTGCTGCCCTTCGCCAGCCCCGTGGCCCTGTTCGAGCGTTTCGCCCCCCTGCGGGACTACCTCAACCTGCAGCTGGGCACCCAGTTCGTACTGGAGACGGCACGGGATTTTTCCGTGCATGTGCAGCGCATCGAGGCCGGTGACTACCACCTGTTGCTGACCGCACCCCATTTCGTGCCCATCGCCCTGGACAGCGGCCACTACCAGCTGCTGGCGGCCTACAAGGAGGACCTGTCCACCGTCTACCTGGTGGGCCGGTACGACCCCGCCACCGACCTCAGCGCCCTGGCCGGCCGGCGCATCGGCACGCCGCCCCCGGAGGCACTGATCACCCTCGTGGGGGAGGACCACCTGCTCAAGATACTGGGAGACCAGGCACCCACCCCGGCTTTCGTCCCCTTCCCCAGCCACAACGCCGCCATCCACGCCATTGCCAGCGGCCTGGTGGATGCCGCCGCGGTGTCCATCAACGTGGCACGCATGGAAATCAACCGGGGCGTTGCGGTGCGGATCCTGGACGAGACCCCGTCCTTCCCCGGCGTCGGCATTCTGGCCCGCAAAGACCTGGCCGAGCCCCTGCGCGAGGCGCTGCGGGAAACCCTGATCGGCATGACCGATCGCGAAGACGGCAGCGACGTGCTGCGGGTGATGATCTACGCGGGCTACAAGCCCGCGAGCGCCGAGGACTATGAACCCTTCCGGGCCATCCTGCCCCGTGCACGCCAGTACCTGAGCCCCGCGAGTCCCGAGCCCTGACCATGCGCCTGCGCTTCTCGCTCCAGATCATCATCGGTGCCGTGGCCATCCAGGTGGCCATGGTGAGCCTGCTGGTCTGGAACACCACCCACCAGATCCGCGAGAGCCATACGGAGCTGCTGGTACGCTCGGCGGAGCAACAGAGCCTGCTCATGACCAGCGCGCTTGTGCCGGGTCTCGCCTACAGCGACGCCGCCATGCTTCAGGACGTGCTGCAGCTGGTCTCCGGCCAGCCCGACCTGGTGTACGCCGTGGTGATCGATGCCGGCGAGCGGCGCCTGGCCGTCGTGGGCACGCCGCCGGAGTCCCTGCTGCCGGTTACCGGCACCCAGATCGATGACCGTGGCCAGGTGCACATCACCCGCCGCATCGACCTGGCCGGTCAATCCCTGGGGCTGCTCGGCGTGGGCTACTCTCCCGAGGGCGTCAACGCCCTGAGCGACGCCCTGCTGGAGCGCAACGTCACCCTCGGCATCGCCATGCTGGCCCTGTCCATCCTGGCCGCGGTGCTCTTCGGACTCGTGGTCACGCGGCGGCTCAGACAGCTGGATACCGGCGCCCGTGCCTTTCGGGCCGGGCGGCTGGATCATCGCATCCCCCCGCTGGCCAATGACGAAATGGGCGACCTGGCCCGCGCCCTCAATGCCCTGGCCTCGGACCTGGGTCAGTCCCAGAGCACGCTGCGCCAGCAGAACCTCAAGCTCAACCGCTCCGTGGAACGCATGGAGGCCCTGTTGCGCGGCGCCGAGGCGGTGCTCTGGGAGGCGGAGCCGTCCACCGGGCAGTGGCGTTTCGTCAACGGTGACACCCAGACCATCCTGGGCATCTCCGCCCAGCAGATCGGTCAGCCCGGCATCCGCGAGGCCCGCGTGCATGCCGATGACCTGCCCCGGCTGCGCGAGACCTACCGAAACGCGGGGCCGACCCCCAGCTCCGTGGATTACCGCTACCGCAGCGACGACGAAAGCTGGGTCTGGCTCAGGGACATCGTCTCCTCGGCCAGCGACAGCGATGGCCAGACGGTGCTGCGCGGTCTGACCCTGGATGTGAGCCCCCAGAAGCAGGCCGCGTTGGCCCTCGAGGACAGTGAGAGCCGCTACCGCGAGGTCATCGAACACGTCTCGGAGGTCATCTTCCGGACCGACCACCAGGGACGCTGGACCTTGCTCAATCCCGCCTGGGAAGAACTCACCGGATACAGCATTGCCGAATCCCTGGGCCGCCCGGTCGGCGAGTTCGTCTGCGCCGAGGACAGCCCCCTGCTGGAGGCCCTGACGAACCAGCTGCTGCATGGCAAGAAGTCCCAAGTCCGGGATGAATTGCGCCTGCTCACCCGAGCGGGCGAGCCCCGCTGGGTCTCCGTGTTCGTACGCAGCAGCCTGGACGCCGAGGGTCGCGTCATCGCCACCTTCGGCACCCTCACCGACATCACCGAACGCAAACGCGCCGAGGAAGAGATCCGTCGCCTGGCCTTCTACGACAGCCTCACGGAACTGCCCAACCGCAGCCTGCTCTACGATCGCCTGCGTCTGGCCATGGCCAGCGCGGCCCGAAGCCGACACCACGGCGCGATCCTGTTCCTGGACCTGGACAACTTCAAGGACATCAACGACACCCTGGGCCATGACGTGGGCGACGAACTGCTGCGGCAGGTGGCCAGCCGCATGCGGGGTACCATCCGGGATACCGATACCCTCGCCCGCCTCGGCGGCGATGAATTCGTCATCATCCTCAACGACCTGCACCCGGAACAGGCCCAGGCGGCGGTCGAGGCCGAGACACTCGGCAGCAAGCTGCTGCATCTGCTCTCCGAGCCGTTCCGGCTGGGTGAACACGAACGCCACTGCACTCCCAGCATCGGCGCCACGCTGTTCGGCGATGGCGACGTCAGCGTGGACGAACTGCTCAAGCAGGCGGACCTGGCCATGTACCGGGCCAAGGATTCTGGGCGCAACACCCTGTGCTTTTTCGAACCCGAGATGCACCAGGTGGTCAAGGCGCGCGCGGCCCTGGAGGCGGATTTCCGCAAGGCCCTGCGGGACGATGAGCTGCAGCTCTACTACCAGCCTCACGTGAACGACCAGGGACACATCCTCGGCGCCGAGGCCCTGCTGCGCTGGTCCCACCCGGAACGCGGCATGGTGCCGCCCATGGAGTTCATCGCCGTAGCCGAGCAGACCGGGCTCATCATCAAACTCGGCCACTGGGTGCTTCAAACCGCCTGCCAGCAGCTCGCCCGCTGGCACCGGGAGAGCCACTGGATGCGGATCAACATGGCGGTCAACGTCAGCGCCAAGCAGTTCCGTCATCCGGATTTCGTGCGCGAGGTGGCCGAGATCCTGCAATCCACCGGCGCACCTGCGCAACACCTGGTCCTGGAGCTGACCGAGAGCCTGCTGCTGGAGGACACCGAGACCGTCATCACGCGCATGAACGCCCTGAGGGAACTGGGCGTAGGCTTCGCCCTGGACGACTTCGGCACGGGATACTCTTCCCTCTCCTACCTCAAGCGACTGCCGCTATCGGTGCTCAAGATCGACCAGTCATTCGTGCGCGACATCCTCGTGGACGCCAATGACGCGGCCATCGCGGAAATGATCATCACCCTGGCGAAGACCCTGGGATTGGAGGTGATCGCCGAGGGCGTGGAAACCCCGGAGCAGCGGGATTTCCTGCTGGAGATGGGCTGCCACCAGTTCCAGGGCTACCTGTTCGGCCGCCCGGGTCCTGTGGATCAACTGGAGAAGCGACTCATGGGCCGGCGCACGGGGACCCACAACTGAGCCCGCAGGTGGCCTTACCCGGGACCGTATCCACGAGTCCTTCCCGGACATCGCTGTTCGCGGCAGGGTCGCCGCTCCTACGGGGACGATCGTAGGAGGCCTGACCCCGGGCCGAACGAGGGAGCCAGGCAAACAAGTCAATGGCCCCGTCCTGGTAAACAAAATGACGGCCTTGGCATCGTGCGCCCGGAAGGATTGATTCGGGCCTTCCATGGCCCTCACCCGAGGGGCATCGCGCTGGCGCGCAATGTCAGACTGGCTGTCCTGCCAGCCTTATGATTCGGGCCTTCCATGGCCCTCACCCCTGCGGGGCGGTGCCTTGCAGGCACCGTCAATCCGGCTGTCCTGCCGGATTAATCGAACCTGAGGTTCGAACCAGGGCCTCCCAGCCCGCCAGACAAACAAAAAGGCCCCGTCCAATGGACGGGGCCTTTTTGTTTGTCTGGCGCGCCCGGAAGGATTCGAACCTCCGACCACCTGGTTCGTAGCCAGGTACTCTATCCAACTGAGCTACGGGCGCTTTCAAAGCGGCGCATTATGGGGCGGCGTGGCCCGGGCGTCAAGTGCCGGGGCGTGGCGCAGGCCCAGACAGGATTGTCTGCATAGGGGAATCCGGCAAAACCGGTTGAACCCTGGGGGTTTGCTTGAGTCTAGATTCCCGGGGACTAGAATAAACCCCAGCAGGATTGCCGTATTCACGCTCACGGGACGGCCCGTCCGCCCCTTGAATTCGTTCGTTTGGTCGCATCATCAAGGAGGTGTTTCATGCATCAACCCATCAAGCTCGCCCTCTCTTTTGGTATTGCCATGACCCTGGGTCTCGGCGCCATGAGCCAGGTCCACGCCATCGATTCCGTGGAGGCGACGGTGGATTACCGCAAGGGCGTCATGCGGGCCATCGGCGGCAACACCGCCGCACTGGCCGCCGTGATCGTGGACGGTGCCAATGAATACCGGGACAACCTGGCCATCCATGCCCGCTACATCGTGGACATGACCCGCGACATCCCCGCCCTGTTCCCGGAGGGCAGCGACTTCGGCGAGACCAACGCCCTGCCCGCCGTGTGGGAGAACCAGGAACGCTATGCCGAGCTCTCCGAGAACACCCACAAGGCCGCTGTCGCCCTGCTGGGGGCCATCGAGGGTGGCGAGCAGGACCTCGGTCCCCGCTTCCGTGAACTGGGCCAGTCCTGCCGCGCCTGCCACGACGACTTCCGTCAGCGCAACTAAGGGCCTCCGTGTCCCGTCTTGATGCATCCGTGCCGCGCGGCCCCGGCGGGGCCGCGCGGTACCTCCTCGCGCTGGTGCTGCTCCTCTGCCTGATGCCGGTGGCCGGGGCAGTCACCGCGGACGAGGACCTCATCAAGCGCGGCGAGTACAACCTGCGCGCCGCCGGCTGCATCTCCTGCCATACGAAAAAAGAAGACGGCGCCCCGTTTCTGGCAGGCGGTCGTGCCATCGAAAGCCCCTTCGGCACCTTCTATGGACCCAACATCACCCCGGACAAGGAGACCGGTATCGGCAACTGGTCAGTCGATGACCTGGTGCGTGCCCTGACCGAGGGACGCGGCCCCGACGGGCGCCATTACTACCCCGCCCTGCCCTACACCTCCTACACCCGCATGAAGCGGGAGGACATCGAGGCCATCTGGGCCTACCTGCAATCCATCGAACCGGTGCGGCTGGAAAACAAGCCCCACGAACTGGTCTGGTTCGCCCGCTTTCGCCCCGCCCTGCGCTTCTGGAACGTGCTGCACCTGCGCCCGGGTGAATTCGTACCCCGTGAATCAGAGTCGGACGAATGGAACCGTGGTGCCTACCTGGTCAACGCCATGGCCCACTGCGCCGAGTGCCACAGCCCGCGCACCCGCACCGGCGGCCTGGACCCCAGGCTTCTGTTTGCCGGTCAGCGCCTGCCGGATGGGAGTGTGATCCCCAATATCACCCCGGACCGGGAAACCGGCATCGGCCGCTGGACCCAGCGCCACATCGTGCGTTATCTGGACACGGGCATGGATCCGGATGGCGACTTCGCCGGCGGTTCCATGGCCGATGTGATCGAGCACGGCACCACGCACCTGAGCAACCAGGACCTGCGTGCCATGGCCGTCTATCTCATGTCCCTGGAGCCCATCCGCCACGACGTGCGCTGATGGGCTGAACCGACGCTCAGGGGCCGACGAAAGCGCGAATCAGCGGAATGCTCTCTTCCAGATGCGCAAAGGCGTGATCGCCGCCCGCGAACACCTTCACCTCGGCGATCCCCTCGTAGGCCTGCACCGCCATACGGTAATCCAGCACCTCGTCACCCTCATCGAGCAGCACGAGCGCAGGCACCAAAAGCGGCACGTCATAGGCCATCAAGGCCTGCACGTCCGCCTCGGTCCAGTCATAGGGCTCGCCGGTGTAGTAGTTGCGCACCGGACCGATCAGCGTACGCAGAAGCTCCGCCTTCACCACGGGATTGATCAGCACGGCCCTGGCCTCAAAATGACGCGCGAGATAACGGCTGTAGAGACCGCCCAGGGATGATCCGATGAACACGCAGGGCTCCCGCCCCGCACCCGCCGCCTCGGCCTGCGCGAGCAGGTTATGCACCGCTTCATCCGGCGCATAACCATAGTCGAGACCGATCACGCGATGTTCGGGCAACAGCTGCTTGAGCGCCTGCCCCTTGCGGCTCTGGGACGTGCTGCCGAAACCGTGGACGTAGAACAGGATCATGAATGCAATGGATTACGACACGGCCCTGAGCATATTGACGAATTCGGACTCTTGGCTTGCGGTCAGCAGAAGCTTGTCCGTTGATCGGGTCATGGCCACGTAGAGCAATTTCGCATCCGAGGCAGGATCGTCGTACTGACCCGGCAGGCCTCCTACCCCTGGAATGACCACAACCGGGAACTCCAGACCCTTGCTGCTGTGCATCGTCATGACCTTGACGGTATCCCGCGCCGGGTCAAAGGCCTTCTTCTCGACGGACTCCACGAGGCTATCAACGGGTATACCCGATGCGCCCAATCCCTTTGTAAGCTGCTTGGCAAGATTGCGGGAGTGGCAGGTGACAGCCATATCTCGCCAGAGGACTCCTTCACGGTTGAGCCGTGACAGCGTGTGTGCGATGTAGCGGATCTCCTCATCGAGAGATGAACACAGCTTCAGATATGGTGGTGGCCCATGGCGACCAGCCGCCTGGGGTTCGACCAGTGGCACATGGTCCTCGTCAGAGTCCGTCGGGTTCAGGTAATGCTTGGCGAATCGGTAGGCAAAATCGAGGATTTCATTGGTGTTGCGATAGTTGAGCTTCAGTATCGTGGTACGGCCACGGGCCTGTATACCCACGCTGGAGAGGCTGAAATCCAGTGCCCTGTTCTTCTTGTAGATGGACTGGGCGTCATCGTAGAGCAGCAGCAGGGACCCCTCGTCGGGATCGACCATCTGAACGACCAGCCTGAGCCAGTCGGCCTCGAAATCATGGCCCTCGTCGATCATCAGGGCGCCATACTGGCCGCGGGGGATCTGCCCCTTGTCAGTGGCCTCGATCACCCTGGCAACCAGTTCTTCCAGGTAACGATCACCCGGTGCGGGTCGCTGAACGTGGTAGCGCTTGAGCTGCTCACCGCACCAGTCGTGGAAGTGGTAAACGTGGACACGGTCGTTGATGCCCTGCGCCTCCATCATGCCCCGCAACCGGGCTGCCAGGGTGATATTGAAACAGATGACGAGGATGGGCTTGTGCAGAAGGCGGGCCAGATAGAGGCAGCGGTACCCTAGAATCAGCGTCTTGCCAGAGCCCGCCACACCATGGATGACCCGATGCCCCTGGCCGAGACTCCGGGCCAGCTGCTCCTGCTGCATATCCATCACTTTGATCAGGTCAGGAATCAGTTCGTCAGCTGATTTGCCTTCCTCGCCCCCTGCCCCATCATCAGGTGTCTCGTCGAACAACCCCGCCTGACCGTCCCCGATCCGGATCTCAGGAAAGATGTGCCAGCGCACCCGGTCGATCTGCGGCAGGCTCATCTGACGCGCAAAGCTGACATTGAACATGTCCCAGAGACGCTTCTGGAACTCCTCCGGATCCGTGCTCTCCATCATCTCGTCACGGCAGATCACCTGGTGCTCTGGCATGACATCCACCATGCCACTGGCATTGAACTGCTCGCGGCTGATCTGGGTCAGGACCACACCATAGCCATAAGGAAAGCAGAGCTTGCCCTGATAGCGTCCAGAGGGGTTGACCAGCTGCGGATCGCTTTCAAGACGGTTGACCAGCTGGTAAGCGCACTGGCGCACCTGTTCCAGGGGATTGCTGGCGGTGTTCAACCCATTGGGCGTCAGCAGGGTCACGCTGCTTCTATCAAGGCTGTGGATGGTCTCCATCTTCCAGTCCTTGACCTCAAGCAACAGAAGACCACGGGCGGGGTGCAGGACAATAAAGTCCGAATATCGTTGCCGCCGCCCCACTGGCATCTCGTACCAGCAGAGATAGTCATCTTCCAGATGACTCTCGAGACGACGCGCAAAACGCTTCTCACCGGCCTGCATGCGACCAAGGCAACTCGTTAGTGAGGGTATCAAGGTTGCCATGATGCTTGAGGAATCCCCGTCAGCCTTCCTGCTTCTGCAAAAGCTTCAATGTCTGCACAAGAGTTGGCACATCGTCACGAATGATGCTCCACAGGGTATCGTTATCGATTCCAAGATATGCATGGATCAACCGATTTCGCGTTGCGATGATCATCCTCCAGGGAATGTCGGGATTCTCTGCACGTACCACTTCCGGAACATGCGTCGCGGCCTCCCCGATGAGTTCCAGGTTACGGAGCGTGGCATCGTAGTTGATCGGCGTGGCAACAAACGCATCCTGGTCCATGCCCGATGTGTATGAGAGTACGTTGCCGGAAAATCGGATCATGTCATCGATGTAGAAGCGCCATTCGCGCTCAGACATTGATCGCTTCCTGCTCGATATAGGGGCGCAACTCAGGTCTCAAGGCCTTGTTGGACACCAGGTCCACCGGGCGACCCAACTGGTCCTCGAGGAGGAATTGAACACCGAAGTAACGCTCGGAGGTCGCAGGCCCATCGAAATCGACCACCACATCCACATCACTGTCGGCCCTGGCCTCATTTCGCGCCGTCGAACCGAACAAGGCCAAACGTGTGACGCCAAATTTCTCAGCCAGTTCAGGCTTGAGCCGGGAAAGCACCTTGAGTGCCTCGTCCCGGTTCGCGACCGGCCGTTGGGCCCCTTTATTGTGGCCATGTTCTGGCGTTAGGTACCGACAGCCACGCCCCCGTCCCACACTCACCAGACGTCGTTTTTCAACCAACAATGCCAAGCGACGCTGCAAGGTGCGTCTTGGGATATCGGCATCCAGCACGCTGGCGATCTCCTCCACCGATGCGCCAGTAGGAAACGCGCCGATGGCCCGACAGATGGTGTCGAGTTCAGTCTGTGAGGGGGTTCTGGGCATCGAGCACCTGCTGTACAACGCGATACCATCGAGCATAGCCAGCAATGTGGCGCATTTCAATAATCGCGCCACATTTCCCCGCCAATCCCAAGGCATGTCAGGACCACCCCGCCATAAATCACACCAGTGCGCGGCACGCGAGCTTCCTGCTTGGAATAATCGACCAGGGGACAATATCAGGAATCTGCAGTCGCTATATCCAAACAAAAAGGGGCCCCGGAAAACCGGGACCCCTTTACGTTTCGATATGGCGGAGAGAGAGGGATTCGAACCCTCGATGGGCTTTTGACCCATACTCCCTTAGCAGGGGAGCGCCTTCGACCACTCGGCCATCTCTCCGGGTTTGCTGCACATGAAGGCCTGACTGCAAGTCAGGCGCGTAGGATACCCGCCACTCCCTGGCAGGTAAAGGTTTGGGCTACGGGCGGCTCAGTTACCGCCGGTGGCCTGGCCTTCGTCACCCTCGTTCTTGATGCGCTCGTAGATCTCTTCACGATGCACGGCCACATCCTTGGGGGCATTGATGCCGATGCGCACCTGGTTGCCCTTCACGCCCAGCACAGTCACGGAGACCTGGTCTCCGATCATCAGGGTTTCGCCGACACGGCGGGTCAGAATCAACATAGTCCTTACTCCATTGCTCCAATCACCAAAGTCCAATAGCCGCACATCGTTGTGCGACACTCCTTGTGCCCCGAACCGGCCGCAGTCGTTTCAAGCTCCCTGCTGCGGTTTTTCCAGTTCGAAGGCGTCGTGCAAGGCCCTGACGCCCAGTTCCAGGTATTTCTCATCCACCACCACGGATACCTTGATCTCCGAGGTGGAAATCATGCGGATGTTGATACCCTCTTTGGCCAGGGCCTTGAACATCTTGCTGGCGATGCCGGCGTGGGAACGCATGCCCACGCCCACCAGCGAAATCTTGACGATCTTGGGATCGCCCGACACCTGTCGTGCGCCCAGTTCAGTAGACAGGCCCTTGAGGATGCCCAGGGCCTTGTCGTAGTCGTTGCGGTGCACCGTGAAGGTGAAGTCCGTGGTCGCATCGGCGCCCACGTTCTGCACGATCATGTCCACCTCGATATTCGCGTCCGAGATGGGACCCAGGATGCGGTAGGCCACACCAGGCTGGTCCGGTACACCCAGTATAGTCAGCTGGGCCTCGTTCTGATTGAACGCGATGCCTGAAATCAGCGCCTGTTCCATGCCTTCTTCCTCGAACGTGATCAGTGTGCCGGGGCCGTCCTTGAAGGAGGACAGCACGCGCAGGGGCACGTTGTACTTTCCGGCGAATTCCACCGAGCGGATCTGCAGCACCTTGGAGCCGAGGCTGGCCATCTCCAGCATCTCCTCGAAGGTGATGCGATCCAGGCGCCGGGCGTTGGGCACGACGCGGGGGTCGGTGGTGTAGACCCCGTCCACGTCGGTGTAGATCTGGCACTCATCGGCCTTGAGCGCCGCCGCCAGTGCCACGGCGGTGGTGTCGGAGCCGCCCCGTCCCAGGGTGGTGATGTTGCCGTGCTCGTCCACGCCCTGGAAACCGGCCACCACCACCACGCGCCCGTCTGCCAGATCCCGACGCACCCGGGCGCCGTCGATGTCGCGGATGCGGGCCTTGTTGTGGGCGCTGTCGGTGAGGATGTGCACCTGGGCACCGGTGTAGGAGCGCGCCGGACAGCCACGGGCCTCGAGCGCCATGGCCAGCAGGGCGATGGTGACCTGCTCGCCGGTGGACAGCAGCACGTCCAGCTCGCGGCCCTCGATGCGGGGGTTGATGGAGCGGGCCAGCCCCAGCAGGCGGTCGGTCTCGCCGCTCATGGCGGAGACCACCACCACCACCTCGTGGCCATCCTTACGATAGGCCAGCACCTTGTCGGCCACGTGCTGGATGCGCTCCACCGAGCCCACCGAGGTCCCGCCGTATTTCTGTACGATCAATGCCATGTGTGTGCCTGCATCAGGCGGTTATTGTGCGATGCCGCAAATCCGGGACGCCATTAAACACGAAACCGCCGAAATTATGAAGAAAATCTTTCAGCCCAGCCGTTCGCGGACCCAGTCGGGCACCGAGGCCAGCGCCCCGGGCAGACCCGAGGGATCGGTGCCGCCTGCCATGGCCATGTCTGGCCGTCCACCGCCCTTGCCGCCCACCTGCTGGGCCACGGCGTTGACCAGTTCACCGGCCTTGAGGCGCGCGGTCTGGCCCTGGGTCACACCGGCCACCAGGCTCACCTTGCCGTCCTTGACCGTGGCCAGTACCACGGCGGCCTCGCCCAGCTTGTTCTTGAGCTGGTCCACGGTGTCGCGCAGGGACTTGGGATCGGCGCCTTCCAGGTTGGCGGCCAGCACCTTGATGCCGTTCACCTCCACGGCCTGATCGGCGAGGCTGGAACCTGCGGCGCTGGCCAGCTTTCCCTTCAGCGCCTCCAGTTCCTTTTCCAGCTGCCGGCTGCGTTCCACGAGCAGGGCCACCTTCTCGTCCAGGTCGCCGCGACCGGCCTTGACCATCTCCGCGATGCGGGACAGGTTCTTTTCCGTCTCGCCGATGTAGTTCAGGGCGTTCTCACCGGTGACCGCCTCGATGCGGCGGATGCCCGAGGCCACGCCGGACTCGGAGAGGATCTTGAACACGCCGATGTCGCCGGTGCGGCGCACGTGGGTGCCGCCGCACAGTTCCGTGGAAAAGCCGCCCATGGACAGCACCCGCACCTCATCGCCGTACTTCTCGCCGAACAGGGCCATGGCGCCGGACTCCAGGGCCTTGTCAATGGGCATGATGCGCGCCTCGACCTCGGCATTGGCGCGGATGGCCGCGTTGACCCGCCGCTCGATGCGCTCCAGTTCCTCGGCGCTCACGGGCTGGAAATGGGAGAAGTCGAAGCGCAGGCGGTCGGGGGCCACCAGGGAACCCTTCTGCTGCACGTGATCGCCCAGGATCTCCCGCAACGCGGCATGCATCAGGTGGGTGGCGGAATGGTTCAGCACCACCGCCTGGCGGCGGGCCTGGTTGACCTTCGCACCCAGCACGTCGCCCTTGGCAATGCGCCCTTCCACCACGCGACCCACGTGGGCGTGGGCGGCACCGTGCTTGCGGGTGTCGGTGACCTCGAAGATCACGCCCTCGGCCAGCAGCTCACCGGTATCGCCCACCTGGCCGCCGGATTCGGCGTAGAAGGGCGTCTCGTCCAGCACCACCAGGCCGTGCTCACCGGATGCAAGTGCGTCCACAGGCTCGCCGTCCTTGAACAGGGCGATGACCCGGCCCCGGCCGTCCAAATGCTCGTAGCCGGTGAAGGCACTCTCACCTTCGATCTTGATCTTGCCATGGTAATCAGCGGCGAAATGGCTGGCGGCCCGGGCGCGTTCACGCTGAACCTCCATCTCCGCCTCGAAACCGGCCATATCCAGGGTCAGGCCCCGCTCCCGGGCGATGTCGCCGGTCAGGTCCACGGGGAAGCCGTAGGTGTCGTAGAGCACGAAGATGGTCTTGCCGGGAATCTCGGTGCCCTTGAGTCCGGCGATGTCCTCTTCCAGGATGCGCAGGCCCTTCTCCAGGGTCTCGGCGAAGCGCTCCTCTTCCTGGCGCAGCACCCGCTCCACCATGGGCTGGGCCTTGACCAGCTCCGGGTAGGCCTCGCCCATCTCGGCCACCAGGGGGCTCACCAGTCGGTGGAAGAAGGGCTCATCCAGGCCCAGCTTGTGGCCGTGACGGGCGGCGCGGCGGATGATCCGGCGCAGCACGTAGCCGCGGCCCTCGTTGGCGGGCATGACGCCGTCGGCCACCAGGAAGCTGCAGGATCGGATGTGATCGGCGATCACCCGCAGGGAAGGGCTCGTGGGATCCGCGCCCTTCGCCATGTCGAGGATGGCGCGGATCAGGTTCTGGAACAGATCGATCTCGTAGTTGGAGTGCACGCCCTGCATCACGGCTGCCAGACGCTCCAGGCCCATGCCGGTGTCCACGGAGGGACGGGGCAGCGGGGTCAGGGTGCCGTCCTTGGCCCGGTCGTACTGCATGAACACCAGGTTCCAGATCTCGATGTAGCGATCGCCATCCGCCTCGGGGGTGCCGGGCGGGCCGCCGGGGACCTCGGGACCGTGGTCGTAGAAGATCTCGGTGCAGGGGCCGCAGGGACCGGTATCGCCCATGGACCAGAAATTGTCCGAGGCGCCGATTCGGGAGAAGCGCTCGGGATTGACGCCCACTTCCTTGAGCCAGATCTCGGCCGCCTCGTCGTCCTCCTCGAACACCGTGACCCAAAGCTTTTCCTCGGGCAGCTTGAGTACCTGGGTGAGGTACTCCCAGGCGTACTGGATGGCCTCGCGCTTGAAGTAGTCGCCGAAGCTGAAGTTGCCCAGCATCTCGAAGAAGGTGTGGTGGCGCGCGGTGTAGCCCACGTTTTCGAGATCATTGTGCTTGCCGCCGGCGCGCACGCAGCGCTGGGAGCTGGTGGCGCGCACGTAGGGGCGCTGCTCACGACCCAGGAAGACATCCTTGAACTGCACCATGCCGGCATTGGTGAACAACAGGGTGGGGTCGTTGCCCGGGATCAGCGGGCTCGAAGGCACCACCTCGTGGCCCTTGGACCTGAAGTATTCGAGGAAGCTCGTTCTTAAGTCGGCGCTTTTCATAAAGGTCTCGGTGTGAATCAAATTCAAGATTCAAGATTCAAGATTCAAAGGGACAGACCACACAAGCTCATCAGCCTTTGAATCTTGCACTTGAACTTTGAATCATCTTTTCAGGGCCCGCCGCACCATGTCGGCGGAGAAACCACGATACTGCAGGAAGCGGGCCCGTTTCGCCCATTCCCTGGCATCCTTGGGGAGCAAGTCGCCGAAGCGCCGATGCAAGGCCTCCTCGGCAAGCCGCTGCCAGTCAGCCACGGCGGCGGCGATACCCGCCTCGGCCTCGGCCTCATCGATGCCCCGTTCGCGCAGTTCGGCGACGATACGCACCGGACCGTAACCCTGTTGGACCCGGTGGCGCACGAAGGTTTCCACGAAACGCGCGTCGCTCTGGTATCGCTGCGCCGCGAGCCGGTCAAGGGCCTCGTCCAGTGCCTCGGGCTCATGGCCCTTGTGGGCGAGCTTGCGACGCAGCTCCGAGCGGCTGTGCTCGCGGCGCGCCAGGAGTCGCACGCCGTCGGCATAGGGATCGCCCGGCTCAGTGGGGTCCTCAGACTTCCGCCGATTCCGCCTCATCCGCCTTGGCCGACCGCTTGGGCAGGTGCTTCTCGCGGATCTGGCGCTCGATCTCCCCGGCCATCTCCGGGTGCTCCTTGAGGAAGCTGCGGGCGTTGTCCTTGCCCTGGCCGATGCGCTCGCCATTGTAGCTGTACCAGGCGCCGGACTTGTCCACGATGCCGTCCTGCACGCCGATGTCGATCACCTCGCCCAGGCGCGAGATGCCCTCGCCGTAGAGGATCTCGAACTCCGCCTGCTTGAAGGGCGGGGCCACCTTGTTCTTGACCACCTTCACCCGGGTCTCGTTGCCGATCACCTCGTCGCCCTTCTTGATGGCGCCGGTGCGGCGGATGTCCAGACGCACGGAGGCGTAGAACTTGAGCGCGTTGCCACCGGTGGTGGTCTCGGGGTTGCCGAACATGACGCCGATCTTCATGCGAATCTGGTTGATGAAGATGACCAGCGTGTTGGAGCGCTTGATGTTGGCGGTGAGCTTGCGCAGGGCCTGGGACATGAGCCGGGCCTGCAAGCCCACATGGGCATCGCCCATCTCGCCCTCGATCTCCGCCTTGGGCGTGAGCGCGGCCACGGAGTCCACCACCACCACGTCCACGGCGCCGGAGCGCACCAGCATATCGGCGATCTCCAGGGCCTGCTCGCCGGTGTCCGGCTGGGAGACCAGCAGGTCGTCCACGTTCACGCCCAGCTTCTCGGCGTAGCCCGGGTCCAGGGCATGCTCGGCGTCCACGAACGCGGCGGTGCCGCCCTGCTTCTGGCACTCGGCGATCACCTGCAGGGTCAGGGTGGTCTTGCCCGAGGATTCAGGGCCGTAGATCTCCACCACGCGGCCCTTGGGCAGGCCGCCGATGCCCAGCGCGATGTCGAGCGCCAGGGAACCGGTGGAAATGGCCTCCACGTCGCGCACGGCGCTGCTGTCGCCCATGCGCATCACGGCGCCCTTGCCGAACTGGCGCTCGATCTGCCCGAGTGCTGCGGACAGGGCCTTCTTGCGGTTTTCGTCCACGGTGATTCCTCGCAATCTGTTGGGTGCCCTGGAGGGTCAGGACACTAGATGGTGTGTCGGCGGCATCCGGGGGACACCAAACCTCGGATTATCCCATAGAACCGGAGCGCTCCGAAAGCGAGCCCGGCGGACTGTCGCCCAGCGGATAGGTTCTGAGCACTTCATAGCCCTCGCCGGGCCGGGAGCACACCAGACAGAAGGCATCCGCCTCCCAAACGCCGCCGGGCGGCGACACCTCCGGTAGGCGGCCGGGCAGACGGCGAATCAGGGTCACGTGGGGATGGAAGGGACGCGGATCGGGCTCCAGGCCGCAGTCCGCGAGCAAGCCGGCCAGGGCGGCGGCCAGATCCCCGAGGGCGGGTGGGCAGAGGGATGGGCCGGTCCAGAACAGGCCGCGCTTGAACAGACCGATACGGTCCAGCGTCATCCGGAAGGGCGCCCCACGCACCTGCTGAGCCCCCTGCTCCAGGCAGTCCCGGGTGGCTGCGTCCACGTCGCCGGCAAAGGCCAGGGTCAGATGCAGATTCCGGGACGGTACGGGACGCCCTCCGGATAAAGGCTGGCCTTCACGCCACCGGACCAGGGCCCGGCGCTCTTCGTCGGAGGGCCAGAGGGCGAAGAACAGTCGCTGTGGGGTGTCTTGGGTCTCTTCCATGAGTCCTCCCGTAGGTGGTAGACAACGATGAAAACACAAAGGCCGGAACGCAAAGGGCCGAAGCCTCCGGGGATGGCAGGGTTGTTCTGTTTCGACCAGGGCACTGCACAACCTTGGCGCATCCCTTCGAGTCCCTGGCGGCCAGTTTCCTGCCTTCCTTGAGACCGGGATTCAGGGCGACAGTCTTGCCAACACGCCCCCCAGGGCCGCGGCCACCGCCTGGCGGCGCACGGCATCCCGGTCGCCGTCGAACTGATAGCGGCGCGCCTCTGCGCCACTGCCGGCCCCCGCCCAGGCGAGCCAGACGGTGCCCACCGGCTTCTCGGGGCTGCCGCCGCCGGGGCCGGCCACCCCGCTCACCGCCACCGAGACATCGGCACCGCTGCGGGCCAGGGCACCTTCCGCCATGGACCGTACAGTGGCCTCGCTGACCGCACCGTGGACATCCAGGACCGCTTGCGGCACGTCCAGCAGTTCCATTTTGGCGCTGTTACTGTAGGTCACCAGACCCCGCTCGAACCAGGCGGAGCTGCCGGGAATGTCCGTGAGCAGCTTCGCGATCCAACCGCCGGTGCAGGACTCGGCGGTTACCAGCCTCAGTCCGGCTGTGGCGAGGGCCTGCCCCGTGTCCCGGGCCAGTCCGGCGAGTGCCTCGTCCCCGGGAACCACGACCTCAGTCCAGCATGCGGCGAATCCGGGCACCCACCAGGAAACCCTGTCCCTCTGGTTCCTCGCGGACCACCTCCACCTCGGCACGCAGGGGTCGGACCAGGGTGTTCTCGGGGCTCACGGTGGCCTCGAGGATGGCGCCGGGTCCGAAGGAACGGCCTGCGTGGAAGGAAAAGCCCTGGGCGCTCAGGTCACGCCCCTCGGCGTTCAGGACCTCGCCCGTGGCCATGTGCCTCAACTGCACGGTGCAGTCGATCTGCATGCGATGGAAATCCCGCTTCTCCTCGTAGTCCCGGCTCATGCCACCTCCCCTGTTGTTCGCCCGCATGGCGGGCTGTTTTGGCTTCCGGGAACTGTAGCCCCATCCCGCCCGGCAGGGAAAGGCCGGACGGGCGGGGAACGGACAGGCGTCAGAGGAAGTCGGGCAGATGGCTGCGAATGGTGTCCACGTCGTGGGTCGTGAGGTTCTTGTCCAGTTCGCCGACGATGGACTTCTGGGTCACGCTGTTCATGCACTGGCGCATGGTGCCCAGGAAGGCGGGAGCGGCCACGATGTAGAGCTTCTCGAACACGCCCGTGGCCCGGGCGTTGTTGAGACGGTCGCACAGCACCTTGGCAAAACGCACTGCCTCCTGCTTCTTGGGCGGAACCTCCTTGCCCATGGCATGACGGCCGTCGCCAGTACTGTCGAAGGCGCGCCCCGGTCGATCGGAGTTGAGATCCTGGTCGTGGAGACGCCCCTCGGGATGGCTGATGTCTTCCACCTCCTGCAGGGCACTGAAGGACTTCTCGGCGCTGAAGATCCGGGCGCGGCTGGCGTCTGCGACAATCACCCATGTGGTCATGCGGTCACCTCCTTCAAGGTTTGCGAAACAGCACACGAAAAAGCGGCGCGCCATGTGGCGGCGCCGCGAGAATCAAACAACCATGAAATCAGCAGGATGGCGGAAAAACATCATGCCAACTCGAGACCTGAGGCAGGCTGACAGCACTGCATCGACGCTGTGCGCCGAAGATCCCGAGTAACCACGAAAGTGCCCTTCATATGTGCTGAATATAGCCTCTTACTCGAATCCCACCAGCCCCGCGGTCGGAAATTCGAGTTGTCCTTGATCCTGGTCAGGTCATGTAGAATTCCCGCCCATGTCAAGCCACCCCACCGCCACCGCCAGCCCCCAGCACACCCCCATGATGCAGCAGTACCTGGGCATCAAGGCGCAGCACCCGGACATCCTGGTGTTCTACCGCATGGGCGACTTCTACGAGCTGTTCTACGATGACGCGATCCGCGCCGCGCGCCTGCTGGACATCACCCTGACCAAGCGCGGCCAGTCCGCCGGCGAACCCATCCCCATGGCCGGGGTGCCGGTGCACGCGGTGGAGAGTTACCTGGGACGCCTGATCCGCCTGGGAGAGTCGGTGGCCATCTGCGAGCAGATCGGCGACCCAGCCACCAGCAAGGGCCCCGTGGAACGCAAGGTGGTACGCATCGTCACCCCCGGCACGGTCACGGAAGAGGCCCTGCTGGAGGAACGCCGGGAGAACCTGCTGGTGGCGGTGTGCGGCCGGGAGAACCGCTTCGGCATCGCCGCCCTGGACGTGAGCACCGGGCGCTTCCGGGTCCTGGAGGTGGAAGGTGTCGAGGCCCTGACCGGCGAACTGGAGCGCTTGAACCCGGCGGAGCTGCTGCTGCCCGAGGGCCAATCCCTGCCCGGGACCAAGCGCCCGGGCACGCGCCTGCGAGCGGTGTGGCACTTCGAGGCCGAGGCCGCCCGCATCCTGCTCACCCGGCACTTCGGCACCCGGGACCTGGCCGGCTTCGGCTGCGAGGGCCTGGCGCTCGCCTCCGGCGCCGCCGGGGCCCTGCTGCAGTACGTGCAGGACACCCAGATGAGCGCCCTGCCCCACATCAACGGCCTGGGGGTGGAACGCCGGGAGGACGGCATCATCCTGGACGCCGCCACCCGCCGGAACCTGGAGCTGACCCAGAACCTGGCCGGCGGCCGGGAACATACCCTGGCCGCGGTGCTGGATGAGACCGCCACCGCCATGGGCAGCCGCCTGCTGTCCCGCTGGATCCACCAGCCCCTGCGCCGCCGGCAGGACCTGGAGGCGCGTCTGGGCGCGGTGGCAGAACTGCTGGAGGGCCGCGGCTACCGGGCGCTGCACGAGCGGCTGCGGCGCATCGGGGATATGGAGCGCATCCTCTCCCGGGTGGCCCTGGGCTCCGCACGGCCCCGGGACCTGGTGACCCTGCGGGACTCCCTGGCCGTGCTGCCGGAGATCCGCGGGCTGCTGGCCGGGACCCCCGCGCCGCGGCTTGAGCAGCTCGCCGGGAGCGCCGGCGAACACCCGGCCGTGGTGGACCTGCTCACCCGTGCGGTCATCGAACAGCCCCCGGTACTGATCCGCGACGGCGGCGTCATCGCCCCCGGCTACGACCCGGAGCTGGACGAACTGCGCGCCCTGTCCGAGAACGCCGACCAGTTCCTGGTGGACCTGGAGGCCCGGGAGCGAGAACGCACCGGCATCCACACGCTTAAAGTGGCCTACAACCGGGTGCATGGCTACTACATCGAGATCAGCCGCGCCCAGGCGGAGAAGGCCCCGGACGACTACACCCGGCGCCAGACGCTCAAGGGCGCCGAGCGCTTCATCACCCCGGAACTCAAGGCCTTCGAGGACAAGGTGCTCTCCGCCCGGGAGCGGGCGCTGGCCCGGGAGAAGGCCCTCTACGAGGCCCTGCTCGAGGCCCTGCTGGAACCCCTGCCTGCCCTGCAGCGCACGGCCGAGGCCCTGGCGGAACTGGACGTGCTGGCCTGCTTCGCCGAGCGCGCCGAGACCCTGGGCTATAGCCGCCCGGAACTCACCGACACCCCCGGCATCTTCATCGAGGACGGCCGCCACCCGGTGGTGGAGCAGGTACTGGACGAGCCCTTCGTGGCCAACGGCGTCGAGCTCACGGACACCCGCCGCATGCTGGTGATCACCGGTCCCAACATGGGCGGCAAGTCCACCTACATGCGCCAGACGGCGCTGATCGTGCTCATGGCCCACCTGGGCGCGTTCGTGCCCGCGCGCCGGGCGTTGCTCGGCCCCGTGGACCGCATCTTCACCCGCATCGGCGCCTCGGACGACCTGGCCTCCGGGCGTTCCACCTTCATGGTGGAGATGACTGAGGCGGCCAACATCCTCAACAACGCCAGCGAACACAGCCTGGTGCTCATGGACGAGATCGGCCGGGGCACCTCCACCTTCGACGGCCTGTCGCTCGCCTGGGCCTGCGCCGAGCACCTGGCCCGGCACAACCGGGCCTTCACCCTGTTCGCCACCCACTACTTCGAGCTGACCGCGCTGGCCGAGCAGCACGAGGCCATCGCCAACGTGCACATCGACGCCGTGGAACACGGCAACCGCATCGTGTTCCTGCACGCGGTCAAGGAAGGCCCCGCCAACCAGAGCTACGGCCTGCACGTGGCGGCCCTGGCCGGCGTGCCCGCGGCGGTGATCAAAAAGGCCCGCCAGCGTCTGGCGGAGCTGGAACGCCAGAACCTGGCCGCCAGCGCTGCCGACCCCCAGTTGGGCCTGTTCGCCCCCGCCCCGCCACCCTCGCCCGCCCCGGATCCGTCCCTCGAGGCCCTTCGCGAGGCGGTCGAGGACCTGGACCCGGACAGCCTTTCGCCCCGGGAGGCGCTGGAGGTCGTGTACCGGCTCAGGGCGCTATTGGCAAAGTGAGAAGGGTGAATTGGGAAGTGGGAATTGAAGTCCTTGACTTCCCACTTCCCACTTCCCACTTCCCACTTCCCACTATCATCCCAACTTCCCAATCTACACTTCAAAGTTTCCCTATCTTTCTGACCAACGGTCATTTTTTTTGACGAGCGTAAAAAGTGTCGCATTGCACAATTATGTGATATTCATCACAATAATGCCATCTGAGTGATGATCCCCGAATTGGGGCCTTCACCAGACCGCGCGGCACCGGCACTCACCGGGCGCCGGGCGATACCGAAACGGCGTCTCGCCCATTGCCCGGAAGCACCATCGTGAACCAACCCCAGGTCACCCGTCGTGACTACGAAGAGCTGAGCCCGGCGCGCAAGCTGCTGGTGTTCGCCTTCATCGGCGTGGCCGTCTGGTACCTGAGCTGGCGCGCCGGCACCCTGAATCCCGATGCCCTGACCTTCTCCCTGCTGCTCTACGGCGCGGAGCTGTTCGGTTTCACCGCCACCCTGCTGCACATCTTCATGACCTGGCGCCTGAAGTGCCGGGTGAGCCCGCCGGTGCCCGAGGGGCTCAAGGTGGCGGTGTTCATTCCCACCTACAACGAGTCCGTAGACCTGGTGCGCAACACCCTCATCGCCGCCCTGCACATGGACTACCCCCACGAGACCTGGCTGCTGGACGACGGTAACCGACCCGCCATGCGGGCGCTGGCGGCGGAGCTGGGCGCCCGCTACCTGGCGCGCGGCGACAACCTGCATGCCAAGGCAGGCAACCTCAACCACGCCCTGGGCCATACGGATGCGGAGTTCATCGCCGTGTTCGACGCCGACCACGCCCCCCAGCGCCATTTCCTGGAACGTACCCTGGGCTACTTCTCCGCCGACGAGAAGGTGGCCTTCGTGCAGACCCCCCAGGACTTCTTCAACCTGGACTCCTACCAGCACCGCTGGCTGCCCGGGCGTCGCTCCGTGTGGACCGAGCAGTCCCTGTTCTTCCGGGTGATCCAGCGGGGCAAGGACACCTGGAACGCGGCCTTCTTCTGCGGCAGCTGCGCCGTGGTGCGCCGGGAGGCGCTGGATCGCATCGGCGGCTTCGCCACCGAGACGGTCACCGAGGACCTGCACACCTCCATCCGCCTGCACAAGCTGGGCTACCGCTCCGTGTATCACCCGGAGTCGCTGGCCTTCGGTGTGGCACCCTCCAACGTGGTGCCCTTCCTCAAGCAGCGCATCCGCTGGGGCCAGGGGGCCATGCAGGTCTGGCGCCAGGAAGGGGTGCTCACCGCCCGGGGGCTGACGCTGGCCCAGCGGCTCAATTACTTCGCCTCCATGTCCACCTATTTCGACGGCTGGCAGAAGGCCATCTTCTACCTGGCCCCTGCAGTGGTGCTGCTCACCGGTGTGATGCCCATCAACGCCCTGGGGATGGAGTTCTTCGTGCGCTTCATCCCCTACTACCTGCTGTCCTTCTGGCTGTTCGAGGAACTGGGCCGGGGCTATGGACGCACCGTGCTCATCGAGCAGTACAACATGGGCCGCTTCGCCGCCTTCGCCTGGGCGACACTCGCCCTGTTCAAGCGCCACCTGCGCTTCTCGGTGACCCCCAAGGGCCTGTCCCGGGCCCGGGAGACCTACCACTTCCTCACCCCCCAGATCCTGATCCTGGCGCTCAACGGCATCGCCCTCCCCCTGGGCCTGGCCCTGTTCATGGTCCTGGACAATCACCTGCCCCTGGAGGCTGCGGTCGTCAACCTGATCTGGGCCAGCCTGAACATGGCGCTCGCCCTGTCGGTGGTGCTGTTCACGCTGAACCGCGCAGACCAGCGCCGCAACGAGTACCGCTTCCCCATCCCTCTGCCCGCGCGCATCAGCACGGACAGCGGGGAGGAACTGCTGGCCACCGTGGACGACATCTCCTCCGCCGGCTGCCGCCTCTACGGTCCACTGCCCGAGAGCCTGGAACCGGGCCGCTGGATCAGCGGCGAGATCGCCCTGCCCAGCGGCAGGCAGTCGTTTCGCGCTCGGGTCGCCTCACGGATCGCCTCCGAGAGCCCGGAGGGTGGCTATACCAAGGCCATCGGTTGCGAATTCCACTGGAGCAGCAGTCAGGAGCGGGATGCCCTGAAGCTGTTCCTGTACGGTTCTGACCTGCAGTGGCAGCTTCACAGCCTGAGCGAACAATCCCGCACCCCCCTGGACCGACTGCATCGGCTGATCCATGGCCAGTCCCTGCGCGAACCGGCGCTGGATCACTGGAGCGCCGTGACCTTCCGGGTGGGTGAGGATGGCCAAAGTGAGCTCGGGCTCATCTCCCTGCCTCTGGACGAGGACGGGCCCCATCGGATCATCGGCTTCCACCCCCTGCCCGAGGGGGTGAGCATCCAGGGACAGCTGGTCACCCGCACCCGGCAGGCGGATTTCCGGGCCGTCACGGGCCTGATGCGCAGCCTGGAGAGTCCCGTGGCACCCCTGTACCTGGCCCCGGTCAACGATTTCGAGATCCACGAGACATGGCTACATACCGAGCCCGCCCCCGTCGCCTCCGCGGTCAGCGTCGCGGCCTGACACACCTGCTGGCACTGGGCCTCCTGCTAGCTGGCCTGCTGGCAGCCGCACCTGCCTGGTCCCAGGAGAGGCTGTGGCTGGCCGGGGCCGAGCTCAGCCCCGGCAACAGCTACGCCTATGCCGGCGTCCTGCTGCCCGCCTTCGGTGGCAACCTGGGCGAGGGCTTTGTGCAGCGCTACTGGGTGGACCGGGTCACCTACCGTTATGACAGCAATGGCCAGACCATCGAGGCCAAGGGCCCCGGCGCCGAGGCGGCCCTGGGTTACGTGACGCCCACCACCGGCGGCAGCCTCTCGGGCATGCTCGGCATCGTCTACCGGGACACGCGCCTCAGCCCCGACGACCCGGACAGTGCCGCCCGTGGCGCCCACTGGAGAGTCAAGGCCCAGGGCGAGTTCAACCACGCATTGACCGATGAACTGGACCTCGCCCTGATGGCCAGCTACGTGTTCGGCCAGCGGGGCTACTGGAGCCGCGCCCGCCTGGGTCATGCCCTGGGCAACGGCCTGCGCGCAGGCCCCGAACTGGTGATCCAGGGCGACCCCGACTACCGGGTGACCCAGTACGGCGCCTTCCTGACCGGCCTGCGCCTCTCCTCCTCCGTGCAGGCCGGCGTCAAGGCCGGCATGCGCGACCAGCGCGACGAGAGCACCCGCGGGTACCTGGGACTGGAACTGACCGGACTTTTCTGAAGTCGGAAGTGTGAATTGAGAAGTGGGAAATGAAGCCCTTACTTCCCACTTCCCAATTCACACTTCGCACTTCCTGAGTGGGTTCTCGAATTCAACCTCCCTTGCCGATACACTTGGCGGCAAAATATCCAGAAGAGGCCCGCCCATGACATTCGTCGTCATCGAAAACTGCATCAAGTGCAAGTACACCGACTGCGTGGAGGTCTGCCCCGTGGACTGCTTCCACGAGGGGCCCAACTTCCTGGTCATCGACCCGGAGGAGTGCATCGACTGCACCCTGTGTGAACCCGAGTGCCCGGCCGAGGCCATCGTGCCCGAGGATGACATCCCCGAGGGCCAGGAAGTTTTCCTGGAACTCAACGCCGAGCTATCCCGCCAGTGGCCGGTGATCACCACCCGCAAGGAACCGCCGCCCGACGCCGAGGAGTGGGACGGCAAGCCCGACAAGCTCAAGTACCTGGAGCGATAGTGTCCTGTCTGATAAATATCTTGCCATTCAGAGCCTCGCAAAAGCGCCAAGGCAAGGCGCGCACCGCAGCCAATGGCACGCCCTTGGCAAGGTGCGCAACGCCGCATTGGCGCTTTTGCGAGGCTCCCTGCGGGCGCGGCTGTGCGGGCGTGTGGCGTTGTTACGCTTGCTTGAAATGGGGG
>NZ_KB898946.1 GCF_000377945.1 Thioalkalivibrio sulfidiphilus | reverse complement strand
TCGCCGCTTCAGTGTCCGGGGGCTTGAAGCGGTCACGGGTGAATGGAATCTGGTGTGTCTGGCGCTCAACCTGCGACGGATGCAGCGCTTGGGATGGCGCCCGGCATAACCGACACCCCGCCAGTGCGGGGCCGGCGGCCCACTGTGACGCCGGGTGACCCTGCATGCCGGTCACTGTGGCTGGATAACAGTCCCGGCGCCACCCGGCCCCCGCAGATCAGCATCGATTTATGCTCGACCGAAAACTTCTACCGCCCAGGCTCCTAGCCCTCGCCTTGACCCTGGCCGCCCCGGCCGGTGCGCAGGTCTACCGCTGGGTGGACGAGCAGGGCCAGGTCCACTTCGGCGACTGTGCACCGCCGCGCTGCAATTCCACCGAGGTCCGCATGGCACCGGGGCCCAGCCAGGAACAGCTGGAGCGCGCCCGGGAGGAACGGGAGAGACAGCGCGAGGCGCGCGAACAGCGGGAACTGATCCAGCGACAGGTGCAGGAGGCGGAACGTCGCGAGCAACAGCAGCAGGATCGCCAGCAGGCACAGCGCCGCAGCTACTGCCAGCAGGCCCGCAGCGAACTCAGGATCCTGGAGACGCCCCGCCCGGTATTTCACGTGGACGAGAGAGGCGAGCGCGTCTACCTGGACGACGCGACACGCAGCACGCAGATCCAGCAGGCCAGGCAAAACGTCGCGCGGTTCTGCGACTAGCAGGCTGTTGAAAAACCCTCGGGTGGCCGACGTCGATCCAGCCCGGGCTGACGGCATTGACCCGTATCTCCGGCCCCAGGCTCATGGCCAGGGCATGGGTCAGGGCCACCAGCCCGCCCTTGCTGGCCGCATAGCCTTCTCCGAGCAGATGGGCAGCGATGCCCTTGCCGATGCCCTGGGCACCGCCGGTGACATAGACGACGCGCCGGCCGCTCATTGAGATCACCCCGCCTTGTGGGTCTTAGGGCCGCGACTGGCATCGGCCTGCCTGGCCTTGATCTGTTCCATGTGCTCGATGAGTCCGTCGGTGGTCTCCTTGAGCAATTCCAGTTCCTCGACGGACAGGTCGTCCAGCCTTTCCAGGTTGTACTCAATGGTGTCGATGATCTGCTTCGCGGGGCGCTGCAGCGGACGCATGAAGTAGGCCGTGACCGTGGCCACGATGGTGCCGAAGAACAGCACCGAGCCCAGCACGATCCAGAGCGCGCCAATGAAACGCGCCGCGCCCGTCACGGGGGTGTCCGCGATGCCGGCGGTGGAGAAGGCCGCCACGCCCCAGTAAAGCGCCGTGCCGTAGCCATCGATGGGTGATCCGCCCGCAGCGCGTTCGGCCAGCAGCATGCCCGCAGCGAACAGCAGCCACAGCCCCACGAGCAGCAGCACCATCCACACGAACGGCGTGTGGATCACCACGTCGCGCAGGAAGCGCTGAAGGCGTTTGCGATGTCGGTGTTTCACAGGCCTGAATATACGCCCATTTGCTGCGAGCAACAGCGGCCCGCACATCCACCCAAATCACCCGCATGCATTATTTCAGCGACCGCCGAGCAGGCGCAGCAGCCGTGGCAGCAGCCGGTACGGCGCCGCGCCTGCCGGGGAGATCCGCGGCAGTGACCCGCCGCAGCTTCTATACTTTTGAATTGTACCCACACCCCGCTGTCCGGCCAGCCAGGCAAGGTGCCGGGCTTTATTCCCCCAGGGATGACCAGAGGAGGACACACGCACCATCCAACCGGAGGAATCATCATGACTGCACACGTCTGTCGTCAGTGCAGTGCCGATGTCTCGGTACTGCGACTGGACCGCGTCGAGGGCGAGAACAGCGGCATCCACGTCACCATCGAAGGCCTGCCCGTCCTGGACTGCACCAATGGCCACCGGCGCTTTCCCACGCCGGACTTCCCGCTTGAATTCATCCGCCACCTGGTGGAATCCGAGGCCCTGGATGGCGTCACGCCCGCCGTTCAGAAGGGCCTGTTCCGCAAGCGCCTGCACTGTCCTGCCTGCGGCAAGGAACTGTCTGCGGTGGCCGAAGACCGGCGCAACGGCCGCGCGCACCTAGCAGTGCCGGAAGGAGACCCGGTGGCGGTGGAAGTGATCGTGCCCCTGTACCGCTGCCCGGCCTGCGACAAGCAGGCCAGCGAACCGGAGTCGGGGCTGCAGCGTGACGTCATGCAGGCGGTGGCCAACGCGTTTCGCAGCGCAGAGATCCCGCCGGGCTAAACCATACTCACCTTTGCCCGACAGGGTCTGCTGAGGCAACATGTTTCCGAGGCAGGCGCCGAATCCGTCTTGCCAGGTCGGAACTGAGGCGCACCGCGCCAGGGGCAGACCCATGCACACGATTGAAGTGACCGTGGTACGACTCTATCTCAGCGAGGGCGAGGCGCAGCTGGACAGCCTGATGCGGCGCCTGCGCGACTGGGAGAAACTGCGAGGTCTGACCGTGTTCCGGGGGATCTCCGGTTTCGGCGAGGACGGCGTGATCCGTCGCGAAGGCCCTGTTCGCCTGGAGCCGGACCTGCCGGTGGTGGTGGAATTCTTCGACACCCCGGAGAAGATCGAGGCCGTGCTCCGGCACCTGCAGACCGAGATCAAGCCCGGTCATCTGCTCAGCTGGACGGCGCGCGTCAATCAGTGACCGCGGACGGCGCAGCCTCCTTACTTGGCAAAGATCTGGCCGAAGTCGGCGAAGGCCTTGAACTCCAGGGCGTTGCCGCTGGGGTCGAGCACGAACATCGTCGCCTGCTCGCCGGGTTCGCCCCTGAAGCGCACGTAGGGCTCGATGACGAACTTCACCCCGGCCTGGCGCAGCCGCTCGGCCAGTGCCTGCCACTGGGCCATGGTCAGGATCACCCCGAAGTGAGGCACCGGCACCTGGTGGGCATCCACCTCGTTTTCCACGGCGGGACGGGACAGGCCCTCGGCCAGGTGCGCCACGATCTGGTGGCCGTAGAGATCGAAGTCCACCCAGGTCTCTGCGCTGCGCCCCTCGGGGCAGCCCAGGATGCCGCCGTAGAAGGCGCGGGCGGCGGCCAGGTCGTGGACCAGGAAGGCGAGATGGAAGGGGTTGTTCATGCGCGGGCTCACTCGGACCATGGGCTGTGCGATCAGCTGGCGTCCTCGCCGCTGATCAGGTGCGTCGGCAGATCGGACGCGGCGTGCCGGCTGTCGCCCCGCAGCAGCTCGCGGGCGAAGCGCTCCTCGTCCACCGTCGCGCCCAGGAACTGCGCCACGGCGCGCATGTCCACCTCGGCGTTCTCCAGGCAGCAGGTGGCGCCCGGTGAGGGCGTCATGTTGAAGATCGCGCCGAGCCCGGTGTCGATCTTCGCCTCGCCCATCATCAGGCGCCGGTTCTCCTTGTCGATCAGCTGCGGGCGGATGCCCCCCACGTGGCGGGCGAACTTCAGATCCCGGAACTTGATGTCCGGGACGATCTTGCGCACGTCGCGCAGGAACAGGTCGCGGCGCAGCACCGGCACCTCGAACAGGAAGTTCTTGAGCATGTAGTTGCGGATGTCCGGCACCTTGAGCAGGTCGTAGAGCACGTCCCAGACCTTGCGGTCGAAGTTGAACACCCGCATGAAGTCCTTCACCGTCTCCCAGTTGTAGCGCTCCAGCACCGGCAGCACCAGGGCGGTGGGCCCCCAGCGGGTCTTGCCCGGCACCATCACGTCCGGATCGCCGTGGATGGCGGCGAACGGCAGCTTGTCGTTCTGCACCGTGTAGACCTTGCCGCGCAGCACCTGGGGGGTGAAGTAGTAGCTGCCCGCCACCGGCAGCACCGAGAAGTGATGGCCATAGCCCAGGTCGTGGGCGAGCTTGAGGCTGTGCCCGCCGGCGCAGACCACGATGCTGCGCGCCTGAAAGCTGGTGTCGCCGGTCTCCACCACGAACACCTCCCCCTTGCGACGGATGTGACGCACGCGCTGGTTGTACTCCACCGACACCTGCTTGTCCGTCACCCGCTGGGCCTGGCGCACGAAGGAGCGGGCCAGGGCCTCGTAGTTGACCGCGGTGTATTCGTTCTCGGAGCCCAGGGCGACGATCTCGTCGGCGCGCGGGCTGCCCTTGCTGTAGGCCACCGCCGGTTCCATGCGGGCGACGTCCTTCGCCTCCAGCAGGCGCAGCTTCGGGTAGTGGGGCGAAAGGGTCTCGAATCGCTTGCGCAGCTGCTGGCACTCCCGTTCGCCCACCCCCAGCACCATCTTGGGATAGCGGAAGATCAGGTGGTCGATGTCCGGCTGGGCGACGGCGTAGTTCTCCACCATGCGCGCCGCGCGCTGCACCTTGAGGGCCTTCTTAAGGCTGTAGTTGGTCTCGATGTCGCCGCAGTGCAGGGTCTGGCTGTTGTTGCTGTGCAGGGAATTGACCCGCGCCGGCGCGGCATACTTCTCCAGCATGCCGATGTGCTTGATATCGGTGTAGCGGCTCGCGACGTACAGCAGCGCCGAGCCGGTGACACCGCCGCCGACGATCAACAGATCGAAAACCTGGGCCATTGCAAAACCTCAAGCCGCCGGGCGCATCGCAACCCGTTGTTTTGTTTGCACATAACCGATCCATCATAACTCAGTGGCCGGCATCCGCGCGCGTCAACCAGGGATTCTACCCATACTGGCCCCGACTGGCCGGGGCTCCAGGCAGGTTAGACATCCAGCAGCCACTCGATCAACTGCTTGATGCCGAACCCCAGCATGCCGAAGGCCAGGACGAAGAACAGCACGAAGGTGCCCAGCCGGCCGGCCTTCGACTTGCGCGCCAGGTCCCAGATGATGAACAGCATGAAGCCGATGAACAGACCCAGGCCCCAGGTCATGCCGAACCGCGCGATCTGCTCTTCTGTGAAGCCGAACATGGGGTCACCTGTCTGTGAATGTGCAGCCTGACCGCTTCGGGCCCGGCGGGAGCCTGACGCCCCTTGCCAGCCCGCCTGGCCTGATTCCGGGGCAGCGAGCCAGGAACCAAAACCCGAAATCCCTTTCTAATCCTACGCCAATCCCGTATCGCGAGGTGTGCGAGTTCGACCCGTGGCCGTGTAGCGGAGAATGCTTCGATGCGCTTGCTGTTGGGTATTGCGGCCGGTCTGGCCGCCGTCACAGGCATCAGCCTGTTGTTCCTTGTCCCCCTGTTCCTGGCCCTGGGTCCCGAACACGCCCTGGTGGCCGGCACCCTGCAGTTCAACACCGCCTGGATCGGCATCGCCCTGATCGTCAGCCTCACCGCCGCCAGCATCGGCGGCTGGGTCGCGCACCGGGTGTCCGACTCCATCGGTGCCGTGTTCGGTGTGATCGCCCTGGTGCTGGGCTTCGGCCTGCTCGATGCCGGCTACCACCAGTGGCTGGCGCCCGCCGCCCTGGCCCTGCCCGGCCAGCTTCCCTGGTATCAGCTGGTGCTCGGCCTGCGTGAACCGCTCTGGTACGACATCACCCTGCCCTTGCTCATGGCCGCCTTCATCTGGGTCGCCGGTTCCAGCCGTCAGTTCGAACAGCACCCCGACGCCGGCCGCGGCTGGCTCCTGGGCGGTGCCGGCTCGGTGAGGCAAAAGGGTGGTCAGCCACGCTGATCAGCGCATGAGTCAAGAAGCATGGGGTGATGACAAATGGTTCTCATTTGTCACCGACCCTTTTTCAGTTCCTTTTTCATATCCCTGTAAACAGCAGATCGACAGCGGCAAGGATCTCGTCGCGCCTGGCACGAAGACTGAGCACATGCTCGCCCAGTTGTTGCCGCGAGATGCCCGCCAGCTCCGCCGTGGACATCACGACACGCACACCTTCGATCTCGAATACGGGGTTCAGGGTCCTGGCCGGGCGACCGAACTGCGCCTCCAGCACGAGGGGGGCAACGACCGCCGTGCGCAGCCCCCCAGCAGGTCGTTTTGCAGTAGCAGGAGATAGGGAGCCCAGCCCCGGGTTTGCGGATGCGGGTTGCGGTGAACGTCAAACTGGGACATCAGGCCGTCAGAACCGCCGCAGCTTGTCGCCGAAACTGCCTTCTTCCGCAACGCGCGCGTTGTAATCCTCGATGGCGGCCGTGTTCTCCCTCACCCACCGCTCACGCTCGGCTTCACGAACGACCTCCGCGAGACGCTGCTCGAACACCCGCGAAAGGTTGATGTTCAGCGCCCGCGCGCGGGCCAGAAGGTCTGAATTGACACTCAAATTCGTCGCCTTCCTGGGCGCGTTTGAGTCATAGCCGCCAGGGTGTTCCATCGTTCACCTCATATCTTAATGCGCATACATTATGCGCATTGATCGAGCACATCAACCCTCGTTAGAGAAACAGGGTCAGCGCACTCATAAGTCTCTATGTCCTGGCGAACATCTCTCTGACCCGGCTTATGCGGTTTTATGAAAATGAAACGGTAATGTGCCAAACATGGCCCGGCAGGAAGTGACGATGGGCTCCGGGCATGGTTTCCCTCCTTGGAACGACCATTTAGGGTGGAAATGAAGCCTCTAAGGGCTAACTGCACGCGATTTTCCTGACCTTCTTCAAAAATATCAGATGATTACCGTGGTGCGACCCCGGCATGGGCCGTTATGGCCGTTAAATCTTCAGTCCTCTTTGTACTCCGCCCAATGCTGGGCCATGCGCCGCGCCGTGGGCGATTCAGAAGCTGCCGAACAACGTACCCAGGGTGATCAGCACTACCAGCGAGATGAACGGGACGAGCATGGCAGTCATGGCGAGATCGAAGTACGCCTGCCGATGGGTCAGGCGGGTAATGGCCAGCAGGGTGATGACCGCACCGTTGTGGGGAAGGGTATCCAGGCCGCCGGTGGCCACCGCCGTCACCCGGTGCATCAGTTCAGGGTTGATACCGTGCACGCGGGCCATCTCCAGGTAGGTGTCGCCGAGCGTCGACAACGCGATGCTCATGCCGCCCGAGGCCGAACCGGTCATGCCGGCGAGCACGTTGACGGCGATGGCCAGCGAAATCAGCGGATTGTCGCCACCGATGCCCACCACGGCGTCGCGGATCAGCAGGAAGGCGCCCAGCGAGGCGATCACCGCACCGAAACCCACCAGGCTCGCCGTGTTGAAGATGGGCAGCAGGGAGGCGTTGGCGCCGTTGTCGATGGACTGCTTGAGCCCGCCCAGACGCCGCCAGTTGGTGGCAATAAGCACGAGCAGCGACAGTACCAGTGCGGCGATCACCGACCAGATGCCGCGCACCTGCTCGATACTGGTCTCTCCGTAGATGGGCAGGGCAAGGTAATCGGTGTCCATGCGCGGGATCACGAGGAACGTGAACACCAGATTGATGCCGATCACCAGCACCAGCGGCAACACGGCGATCAGGACCGGTGGCGGCCCGACGGGGCGCTTGTCCACCGGCAGCTCCATCAGGTCGAAGCCTTCGCCGGCGGCCCGCTCACGCAGTTCCTTGTCCGGTGTGAAGTCCGCATCCGCATGGTCCCCATAGCCCTCGGCGGCGAGTCTCCGGGCGCGGTACTGGAGCCACAGCATGCCGAGCGTGAACATGACCGCAGCGGTGATGACGCCGAGGCCCGGGGCGGCGAAGGGCGAGGTGCCGAAGTAAGGCATCGGGATGGCGTTCTGTATCGCCGGAGTGCCCGGCAGCGCGGTCATGGTGAAGGTGAACGCGCCCAGGGCGATGGTGGCCGGTATCAGACGTTTGGGGATGTCCGCCTGCCTGAACAGGGCCGCGGCGATGGGGTAAACGGCGAAGGCCACCACGAACAGTGACACACCGCCGTAGGTCATCACCGCGCAGGAGAGCACCACGGCCAGGATGGCGCGGCTGCTGCCGAGCCGTTCGATGATCGCGTTGGCCAGCACCTCCGCGCTGCCCGAGTCCTCCATGAGTTTCCCGAACACGGCACCGAGCAGGAACACCGGAAAGTAGAGGGCGATAAAGTCGGCCGTGCTGCCCATGAAGATCTGCGTATAGCTCGCCAGCACCCGGCCCTCGAGGCTGGCCACCACCGCAAAGGTGGCCAGTGCGGGCGCCAGGATCAGTAGACTGATCCCGCGATAGGCGAGATAGATCAGCAGGCCCAGGGTGACGAGGATGACCACGATCCCGAGCATGGCGGTTACCTCCCCTTCCCTTGCGTGGTTCCGGATTCGGGGATCTGCGGCGGCCGGAAACTGTCGGTGAACAGGCTCTTGAGGTCGAAGCTCGAACGCACGCCGAGATCATCGAAGTGGCGCGTCAGGAAGCGGTCCGCCCAGGCGCGCCCGCGCTCCTTCAGATGGACTAGGTAGGCCCACTCGGCATTCATCTTGCTCGAGGCATCCAGGTCCTTGAGTTCCTCGTGGGCATGGATCAGGTGCACGAAGATATCGCGGTAGCGTTCGGATTCGAGCTTCTCGGCCTCGATGAGCTGGTGCAGGAGCTCAATCGAACGCAGTTCCTTGATGAGGCTCGAGTTGAAGGTGATCTCGTTGATGCGGTTGATGATCTCGCGGGCCGTGCGCGGCAGCCTCTCGCGCACCAGCGGGTTGATCTGGACCACGATCAGATCCCGGGTGGCGGTGTCCTCCACCAGCGGATAGAGCGCCGGGTTACCGATATAACCGCCGTCCCAGTAGGCCTCCCCGTCGATCTCCACGGCCTGGAACAGGAACGGCAGACAGGCGGAGGCCATGACCGTGTCCACGGAGAGCTGCGGCTGCGTGAAAGTCCGGCCGCGCCCCGTGCGCACGTTGGTGGCGGTCACGAAGACCTTCAGATCCGCGCAATGATTGACGCGTTCGAAATCCACCGTCGCACCCACCAGGTCACGCAGGGGATTGATGTTCATCGGGTTCAGTTCGTAGGGGGAGAACTGGCGGGTCAGATGTTCGAAGAACAGGTAGCCGGGGGATTGATCCAGGCTGTAGTTGCTGGTCATCCGGTCCCACAGACTGCGCTGAATGGGCGACAGCAACGCCGCGTCGCTCACCGCCTTCCAGAAGGACTCGAGCGCCTTGCGTGCCCCGTCCCGTCCGCCGCGATCGAGGCCGTCCGCCATGACCACCGCGTTCATGGCCCCGGCGCTGGTGCCGCTCACGGTGGCGATGCGGATACGCGCATCCTCCAGCAGCCGATCCAGCACCCCCCAGGTCAGCGCACCATGGGCGCCGCCGCCCTGCAGGGCGAGGTCGACGGTCTTCTGCGCTTCGCCATGTGTCATGGGCATGTACCTCCATGCATGCGGTACCAGGATATATTGCACCGCAACATGAGACTCGTGTCCACCCCCGGCGGACAGGGCGCCACGTGGCGATCGAGCGCATCGGCGGGACATGAGGAGGAAAACAGTAGCTCAGTCACGGGCCTGGGCGACTGTGGGAATCTCAGTGATGACCGGCCCCAATGATCAAAAAATCCTTCCGCCCCTCTAAGCTTTGTTTTAATAAGGTCCACCGACACCGGCACCACCCCCGACTGGAAACCCTGACCGGCCGTGACCAAGCCCATCTACGTCATCGGACACCGCAATCCGGACACCGACAGCATCGGCGCGGCGATCGCCTATGCGCAGTTCAAGAACCTGCAGGGCGATTCGCATGTGCGCCCCGCGCGCGCCGGAGAACTGAACGCGGAGTCCCGATTCGTGCTCGAGCACTTCCACCTGCCGGAGCCGGAACTGCTCAGCGACGCCACCGGACTCGACCTCATCCTGGTCGACCACAGTGAAATCGGCCAGGCCCTGCCGAACATCGAGCAGGCCAGGGTGCACGAGATCCTGGAACACCACCGCATGGGCGATCTGCGCACGCCGGAACCCATCCTGATCCACTGCGAGCCCGTGGGGGCCACCGCCACGCTGGTCGCCGAGCGCTACTTCTCCAGCGGCCTCACGCCCAGCCCCGCCATGGCGGGGCTGATGATCGCCGCCATCCTGTCCGATACGGTCGGCTTCCGCTCACCCACGACCAGCGACAAGGATCGCGACGTCGCAGCCCGGCTGGCGCCGCTGGCGGGCCTGGACCTCGAGGAGTTCGACCGGCGTCTGCGGCAGATCCGCACGCAGGCCACCGCCGGTCTCAGCGCGGCGGCGATCCTGGGCAGCGACTTCAAGGAATTCCACATGGGCGAGCTGCGCCTGGGGATCGGTCAGGTGGAGGTCATGGGGGCGGACGCGCTGGCGCACCGCAAGCAGGACATCCTCACCGAGATGCGCGAGGTGCTCGAGGCACGGGGACTGGCGCTGGTCATACTCATGGTCACTGACATCGACGCCCAGGCCAGTGACCTGTGGGTCGTGGGTGATCGTCTCGATGTGGCCGAACAGGCCTTTGGCCCGATCAGCCAGGGCACCGTACATCTGCCCGGCTGTCTGTCGCGAAAGAAACAGGTGGTGCCGCCGCTCGAGGAAGTGCTGGCCCGGCGGGGCGCGTGAAACGCGTCAGTCAAACGGAGGAAGATCAGCAAGTCGTGACAGATCCATATTCACTCAAAGAACGAGCTGAATATTTTTAGACGCTTCCCCCGCTTCACTCTCCATTCGCTTCTTCCAGGCTTTGATTCGATAGACGATGTAGTAGTCGATTGCCAGAACGAACCAAACCCCGACACCCAGGCTCAGCAAGACGTCTCTCAACGCGCCAGGTACAAGTGCGGCCAGCCACAAAATGCCCGCGGCCAAGATCGCGACGGCGATGGAATGCCAGAGCGGCCTGCGAAGGACCACTGTGAACAGGACAGGCACCGCGACAGCGAGCATCAATGCAGCCAGGGCGGTGGTTGCAAGGCCCTGCTGGAAGCTGCCGTCCAGTGAGACGTAGCTGTAATAGATGGCGACCACGACAGCCAGTATCCACAGCAGGACAAGCACGAGCATGACAAAACCCAGCTTGAACAAGTTCGCCAAGCCAGTGAGCGCAGCGGACTCCGGCGTGTTGACGCCCGCAGATTCATCGTCCCGATTTTCCATGACAGGCTCTTCCCCTGAAAGAGGTGACAAGGTCATTGTCGCGCTGCAAAAATCGATCTGCCACCCTTTCCAACGGTCCCGGCAGGGATGACGGATGTCCTTAACCCGCATATTTCACCGGGATCGCGGGAGCAGGCGAAGGATTCGTGTCTGTAGGCGCTGCTCTGGAGCGAAACCCATAGCAATAGCTATGGGTTGAGTGAAGAGCAAGCCTACGGGCGCGAAGACGAGCCTGAACCGCGATAGGACACCGGCGGAAACAGACTGTCATGCTGAGTTCGCCGATCATTTCAGTGTATTCCACCTGCGTTTCAGTCTGTTACGCGTCCGCCGGTGTCCGACCGGTGAAATATGCGGGTTAATCCCCTACCGAAAGACGCATGCGCATGGAATGGCTCGCCCCGGCCTTCAGGGCATAGGCATCCTCCAGGGCATTGGCCACTTCCACGCACACGGTCTTGCGGTACTGGTCATCGGGCATGTCGGCAAAGGCCTTGACGCCCTCGGGACCGGGATTCCATAGCACGCTGCTCGCGCTGTTTTCCCGTTCGATCACGATCTCGCGCCCGTTGCCCCGGTCCTCGATCACCAGGGGGCCACCATGACCCAGGAACACCTGCTCCATGGGCGTGCTCATGCGCACCTCACCGGCCTGAACACCCCGGGCGCCACCGGAGAGCTTGTCCACACGGGGCGCGCCGTCCAGACCACGCACCACCAGGCCCTCGGCGTCCGCCACGCTGAAATAAGTATGGAAGGCCTCGGAGACCTGCCAGTCACGATCGCTCAGGTTCTCGCCCACGAGCGTCATCTCCAGTGACTGACCGAGGCTCACCTTCAGTCGCAGAACGAAATCCAGCGGCCAGGCCTTGCGGATCTCGTCATCGGGCCTGAGCACGAAAACCACCTGCGTGGCATCACCCACCGTCTCAACGGACTCCACGTCCCAGAGCGCATAACGCGCAACGCCGTGGCCCTTCTTGTGCGCATCGCTGGGATCCGCGCCCAGGGCAGCGGGATCGTAGGCCCCGAACCACGGCCAGCACACCGGCACCCCGCCCCGCACCGGCTTCTTCCCGTCATACAGCGCGGTCTCGCTGACCCAAAGCAGGTCCTCGCCGCCCCGGGGACGGTAGCTCAGGAGCGTGGCGCCGAAGGTGGTCAGGCTTGCCTGCCCGTGATCGTTCTCCAGGTCCACCATCACCAGCGCCTCGTGCTGGCGGAAACGTACATGGGGATTGGAAAAGCGCTTGTTCAGGGATTCGATGCTCACGCCGGGCTCCTTGGATCATTAGGAGAAACAGGGTCAGAGAGAATATCTCTAAGTTGTAGAGAAAATCCGTCTCTGACCAGGCTTTTTGTGGGTCCTAATTTCCGGGTTAGGGCCGAAGTACGCCGATCACCTCGAAGAATGGGCCGCCTTGGGGCTCGAGCACCAAGGCGTGGGCAAAGCCCACCGCTTTCTGGGCGATGAGCACGATGTTCGGTTCGTGGGTCACGAGCACAAGATTCCCCTCGCCCGCGTAATTACCGATCAAGTCCGCCGCCTCCAGGGCCGCATCCTGAGCCTCCGACTCCGGCAGGATCTCCGCGAGGGACAGGAACTCACGGACCTCGAATCGTCCGAACCCCAGTTCGGCGCTCTGGCGGGTGCGACAGAAGGGGCTCGCCAACACCTCATCCACGCGTATACCACGGGCCGCAAAGGCCTCGCCCAACCGGGTAAATTGCCGCCGCCCGAAGCTGGAGAGGTTGCGCTCACGGGCGCAGCTCTCATCTCGAACCAAGGAATCCCCGGCTCCCGGACCGCGTTCTACCTCGCCGTGGCGAAACAGCACCACCTTGCCGCCCGCCTCCAACGCAGCCCATACGGCAGCATCATCGACATCGCCTCTTACACCGGGGCCCGAAGTCGTCTGACATGCGACCAGCAGCATGCCCGTCAACACCAGCCCCGTCGCCCAAACCATCGCACGTATCATTACTTCGCCTCCCCTACTGGCATCCGCGACATCCAAGCGGCCGACTCAGGCCGCCATGCGAACATATTGCAGCCGACAGGACTGAAAGTGCGCCCAGATCGGAGCTTAGCTAATCATCAGATTTGTGGCAGATTTGTGAGTGTCCCAAAGCGTTCCCGTTTTCCATTGCTACTCTTCCAAACTCTGCTTCAGAAATCTAAATATGATGTTGACTGGCTCATCCGCAATTAAGGCATCGATAAGAAACCAAAGAAGAAGAACACCGAGAATAAAGAACGCCACGGAAACAGATACACATAAGAACACCATGGCTCTGTTTTTAACTTTAGATATCACGGGCGTCCTTCTGATTGTTTTCGGTGACAGATGACGGGCCAGGCATCGCTGAACGAGATTCACATCGCGACATCGGGGCAGGTCATGCCTTTCGCCTCTAGCAGAGAACAAGCAAAACGCAAGACCTGACCCAGATTATTCTCCTGGGACTGTGCACAAATCCACTTGATTCGGCAAAGAACCAACAAAAAGGGGCACCCCCACCGGGGCACCCCTCTCAATCACACTACATCCCGTTGCGGGTTCTTCCTGTTATGGCTCCAATCACCGCTCCTGCAGTGAGTACTGCATTCAATCCCTTGAACATTCCCCCAAGTCACTTCGTGCCCAGTCCCTCGGCGCCTTCGCGCCTCTGCGGCATTCCTTAAATAAAGCACATCAATCCCAGCTCAGCGCACCGCCCGTCTGGTATTCGGTCACGCGGGTCTCGAAGAAGTTCTTTTCCTTCTTGAGATCCAGCACTTCGCTCATCCAGGGGAAGGGGTTCTCGGCGCCGGGGTAGATCTCCGTCAGGCCGATCTGGGCGCAGCGGCGGTTGGCGATGAAGTGCAGGTATTCCTCGAACATGGCGGCGTTCATGCCGAGCACGCCGCGGGGCATGGTGTCGCGGGCGTACTGGGCCTCGAGTTCCACGGCGTCGCGGATCATGGTGCGCATCTCTTCCTTGAACGCGGCGGTCCAGAGGTGGGGATTCTCCACCTTGATCTGGTTGATCACGTCGATGCCGAAGTTCATGTGCATGGACTCGTCGCGCAGGATGTACTGGAACTGCTCGGCGACGCCCGTCATCTTGTTGCGCCGGCCCATGGACAGGATCTGCACGAAGCCCACGTAGAAGAAGATGCCCTCGAAGATGACGTAGAAGGCGATCAGCTCGCGCAGCAGCTTCTGGTCGTTTTCGGGGGTGCCGGTGTGGAACTCGGGATCGGCGAGGTAACGGGTGAAGGGCAGCGCCCACTCGGCCTTGCGGGCCACCGCAGGCACTTCCCGGTACATGTTGAAGATCTCGCCCTCGTCCAGGCCGAGGGACTCCACGCAGTACTGGTAGGCGTGGGTGTGCAGGGCCTCCTCGAAGGCCTGGCGCAGCAGGTACTGGCGGCACTCGGGGTTGGTGATGTGGCGGTAGACGGCCAGCACCAGGTTGTTGGCCACCAGCGAATCAGCGGTGGAGAAGAAGCCCAGGTTGCGCTTGACGATGGTGCGCTCGTCCTCGGTCAGACCGTTGGGGTCCTTCCACAGGGCGATGTCGGCGTTCATGTTGATTTCCTGGGGCATCCAGTGGTTGGCGCAGCCGTCCAGGTACTTCTGCCAGGCCCACTGGTACTTGAAGGGCACCAGCTGGTTGAGGTCGGCGCGGCAGTTGATGATCTTCTTGTCATCCACGCGGATGCGCTCGGCACCCATCTCGATGTCTTCAAGCCCGGTGTTGCCCGTGCCCTCGGCCTCCACGTCCGCCAGGGCGGCCATGGGATCGGGGTTCACGCTCGGCGCGGCGCCGGCGGTGTTCATCAAGGCCTCATTGTCCTGCAGACCCATGCCGGGGCGAACCTGCGGTTCGGGCTGCTTTTTGGTGACTGCGGCGATGGGGTCTTCCCATGAGAGCATGTTGATTCCTCCAGTTCTTATTCGGTATGGGTGCTGGGCAGCCTAGTGGCTTTAAAGGCAGTGGCTAGTCTCAAGTGGCTAGTGGCAAGGGCGACCACCCTCACCCCGGCCCTCTATTCCGGGCGTCCTGCCCTCCACCCTTCGGGCCAGCCTTTCGGCTGTTCAAATCCGCTCCCGGCGGATTTGTCCCTGAGGGAGAGGGGAAGGGAGGTGCTTTTCCTTGAGACTTGCCACTAGCCACTTGCCACTGCCTGCCTATTGGCAGGCTTCGCATTCGGGATCGAGGATCGAGCACATCTTCGGCGCCTCGGTGGCCGGCGCGGCTGCATCGGCGCCCTTCACGGCGTTGAGCTTGTTGGCGCGGCTTGCATCCGCCACGGTGCTCTTCTCCACGTGGGTTGCGCCCATGGAGCGCAGGTAGTAGGTGGTCTTCAGACCCCGCACCCAGGCGAGCTTGTAGAGGTTGTCCAGCTTCTTGCCGGAGGGCTCGGCCATGTAGAGGTTCAGGCTCTGGGCCTGGTCGATCCATTTCTGACGGCGGGAGGCGGCCTCCACCAGCCAGCGGGGATCGATCTCGAAGGCGGTGGAATAGAGCCGCTTGAGATCCTCGGGCACCCGGTCGATGGGCTGCACGGAGCCGTCGTAGTACTTGAGGTCGTTGACCATCACCTCGTCCCACAGCTTGCGCGCCTTCAGGTCGTTCACCAGGTTCGGGTTGATCACGGTGAACTCGCCTGAGAGGTTCGATTTCACGAACAGGTTCTGGTAGGTGGGCTCGATGGACTGGCTCACGCCGCAGATGTTGGAGATCGTCGCCGTCGGCGCGATGGCCATGGTGTTGGAGTTGCGCATGCCCACGGTCTTGACCCGGTCGCGCAGGCTGTCCCAGTCGAAGGTCATGCTGGTGTCCTGCTGCAGGTAGGGGCCGCGGGCCTTGGCCAGCAGCTCGATGGAGTCGATGGGCAGCACGCCCTGGCTCCACAGGGAGCCGTCGAAGCTCTGGTAGCGGCCGCGCTCCTCGGCGAGATCCGTGGAGGCCTTGATGGCGTAGTAGGAGACCGCCTCCATGGAACGGTCGGCGAACTCCACGGCCTCTTCCGAGGCGTAGGGGATGCGCTGCTGGTAGAGGGCATCCTGGAAACCCATGATGCCCAGACCCACCGGGCGGTGGCGCAGGTTGGAGCGCCGCGCCTGGGGCACGGAGTAGTAGTTGTAGTCGATGACGTTGTCCAGCATGCGCATGGCGGTACTCACCGTGCGCTCCAGCTTCTCCAGGTTCAGGCCGTTCTCGTCCACGTGGGCGGCCAGGTTCACGGAGCCCAGGTTGCACACGGCGATCTCGTCGTCCGAGGTGTTGAGCGTGATCTCGGTGCAGAGGTTGGAGCTGTGCACCACGCCCACGTGCTGCTGGGGGCTGCGCAGGTTGCAGGGGTCCTTGAAGGTCATCCAGGGATGGCCGGTCTCGAACAGCATGGCGAGCATCTTGCGCCACAGGTCCACGGCCTTGAGCTTCTTGAACACCTTGATCTCGCCCCGGGCGGCCTTGGCCTCGTACTCGGTGTAGCGCCGCTCGAAGGCCTCGCCGACCAGATCATGCAGGTCGGGGGTCTCGTTGGGGGAGAACAGGGTCCACTCGCCCTCTTCCGCGACGCGCTTCATGAACAGGTCCGGGATCCAGTTGGCGCTGTTCATGTCGTGGGTGCGGCGGCGGTCGTCGCCGGTGTTCTTGCGCAGCTCGATGAATTCCTCCACGTCCACGTGCCAGGTCTCGAGATAGGCGCACACGGCGCCCTTGCGCTTGCCGCCCTGGTTCACGGCCACGGCGGTGTCGTTGGCCACCTTCAGGAACGGCACCACGCCCTGGGACTTGCCGTTGGTGCCCTTGATGTGGGCGCCCATGCCGCGCACCCGGGTCCAGTCGTTGCCGAGACCGCCGGCAAACTTGGACAGCAGGGCGTTGTCCTTGATGGCGCCGAAGATGCCGTCCAGGTCGTCGGGCACGGTGGTCAGGTAGCAGGAGGAGAGCTGCGGACGCAGGGTGCCGGAGTTGAACAGGGTCGGCGTGGAGCTCATGAAGTCGAAGGAGCTCAGCAGGTTGTAGAACTCGATGGCGCGGCCTTCCCGGTCGATCTCGTGGATGGCCAGACCCATGGCCACGCGCATGAAGAAGGCCTGGGGCAGCTCGAAGCGCACGCCGCCGGAGTGGATGAAGTAGCGGTCGTAGAGGGTCTGCAGGCCCAGGTAGGTGAACTGCAGGTCGCGCTCGGGCTTGAGCGCGGCGCCCAGGCGGTCCAGGTCATAGCGGGTCAGCTCGCTGTCCAGCAGTTCCAGCTCGGCGGCGCGCTTCACGTAGGCCTTGAAGTACTCCGGGTAGCGCTGGGTCATCTCCGCCTGGGTGGCGGCCTGGGGCAGGCCGGCGATGAAGGACAGGGCCTCGCGGCGCAGGGTGTCCATGAGCAGGCGGGCGGTGACCTGGGAGTAGTTGGGCTCCTTCTCGATGAGCACCCGGGCACTCATGACCAGCGCGGTGCCCACGTCCTTCTCGGCCACGCCGTCGAACAGGTTGCGCTGGGCCTCGTTGAGGATCAGCTGGCCGTCCACGGCCTCGAGATCGGCGCAGGCCTCTTCCACCACCTTGGCCAGACGGGCGGTGTCCAGGGGGGCGCGGGTGCCGTCGGGACGGGTGACGTGGATGACGGCGGCCTCGGCCTGTCTGGCGGGCTTCCTGGTGGCGGCCTCGGCGGCGCGCTTCTGGGCCTGCTGCTCCCGGTAGAGCACGTAGGCGCGGGCGATCTTGTGATGGCCGCCGCGCATCAGGGCCAGTTCCACCTGGTCCTGGATGTCCTCGATGTGCACGGTGACGGCGGAGCCGCCGGCGCGGCGGAACAGGTTCTCGCACACCTGCTCAGCGAGCTCGGCGACGATGTCGTGGATGCGGCGGCTGGCGGCGGCGTTGCCGCCCTCCACGGCCAGGAAGGCCTTGGTGATGGCCACCTTGATCTTGGAGGCGTCGAAGGCGGTGACCTTGCCGTTACGGCGGATCACGTGGTGCTGACCGGGGGCGGTGGCCGCCAGCTCGGCGGCGGTCACCTGGGATTCGGGGCTGACTTCGGGTGCGGCGCCTGCGGCGGCCGGGCGGGTATTCTGTTCGGTGCTGACGTCCGTTTGCATGTGCGTGGCCTCGCGGGATATGCGGATTGAGCAGGTGGTGGGGATAAAGCCGGGGTCTTGTGGGGCCCCGTGACCCGAAACACTATAGGACGGGGTTCCGAAAACCGTCAAGCACAAGATCTTGTGTGTAAGGGGGTGTACAGCATGGGGACAGGCTGTGGATAAACTGGGCATGAATGGCCCCCTCGGGGCGCAAACCCGCGCCCCGCCTCGGTTTGCGACCGGCGCCGGGACAGGGGGGTATCAGAGGCTCTAAAATGACCTGATCGTGACCATAGAAAAGTTTCATGGAAGAGCGGGTGAAAGCAGTGGCAAGTGGCTAGTCTCAAGTGGCGAGGAATACCACCCTCACCCGGGCCCTCTATTCCGGGCGTCCTGCCCTCCACCCTTCGGGCCAGCCTGTCGGCTGTTCAAATCCGCACCCGGCGGATTTGTCCCTGAGGGAGAGGGAGAATAAGCCCCCTCTCCCGCATCGCGGGGGAGGGTTGGGGTGGGGGCCGCCTTGCCACTTGAGACTAGCCACTAGCCACTGCTCCACCCCAGACCTCTGGGGCAACGCCCCAAACCCTTGTATCTTGTATCTGCCAACTTGCCTCTGGATCCTTCATGCGCATCCTTTTCGTCATCGCCGCCATCGTCATCGTGTTCATGATTGCCCGCACCCTGCTGAAGCGGCCGAAGAAGACCCTGAAGCGGGATGAGCGCAAGCCCCTGGGGGCGGAGAAGATGGTGCGCTGCGACCACTGCGGCCTGCACGTGCCGGAACACGAGGCGATCCTCTCCGACGGGCACCGCTACTGCAGCCCGGAGCACGAACGCCAGGCCCGCCTGGGCCGGGACGGCTGACGCGCCGTGCGTCTGCGCTCCGGCCCCCGCAAGGATTCCCACTGGCGTTCCCTGCGGGCCTTTTCCCTGTACCGGTTGCTGGTGGTCTGCCTGCTGCTGGCGGTGGAGTGGCTGGGCACCGGCCCGGAGCTGCTCGGCGAGGCCCTGCCCCAGGTATTCGACACCGCCCTGCTGGCCTACCTGGTCGCCGGCCTGGTGCTGCTCGCCCTGGGCCTGCTGCGCCGACCCGCCTACGAGACCCAGGTGGGCCTGCAGGCGGCGGTGGACCTGCCCCTGATCACCGCCCTGATGTACGCCAGCGGCGGCGTGGCGAGCGGCCTGGGCATGCTGATGATCCCCGCCGTGGCGGGCCTGGCCCTGCTGGTGTCCGGGCGCTGGGCCCTGCTGTTCGCGGCCCTGGCCACCCTGTCCCTGCTGGCGGCCCAGGCCCAGGGCCTGGTGCTGGGGGTGATCAAGGACGGCGCCTTCACCCAGACCGGCCTGCTGGGGGCGGGACTGTTCGCCACCGCCCTGCTGGCCCTGGCCCTGTCGCGCCGGGCCCGGGAGAGCGAGGACCTGGCCATCCGCCACCGCATCGATCTCGCCAACATGGCGGAGCTCAATGCCCACATCATCGACCGTATGCAGTCGGGCATGATCGTGGCCAACGACCAGGGGCACATCCACCTGATCAACGAGGCGGCCTGGGCCCTGGTGGGCAACCCGGACACGGACAACCCCAGCGACCTGGCGCATCTCTCGCCGCGCCTCTACGCCGCCCTGCAGGAATGGCTCATGGACCCGGCCCAGGCCTCGGCCCTGACCCTGCCCGGCGATGCCCGGGGACCGGAGCTGCGGGTGCGCTTCACCCGCCTGGGGGTGGACCGGGCGGTGGGCACCCTGATCTTCCTGGAGGACACCGCCGAGCTGCGCCGCCAGATGCAGGCGGACAAGATGGCCTCGGTGGGCCGGCTCACCGCCAGCATCGCCCACGAGATCCGCAACCCGCTCGGGGCCATCAGCCATGCCGCCCAGCTGCTGGGGGAGTCCGAGGATCTCACCACCCCGGACAAGCGCCTGGCGGGCATCATCCAGGCCCAGAGCCAGCGCATGAACGCGGTGATCCAGAGCGTGCTGCGCCTGTCCCGGCGCGAGGACGCGCGCCGGGAGGAGCTGAGCCTGGCGGCGTGGGTCTCCCAGTTCGCCGAGGAATTCCGCCGCCAGAAGGGCCTGGACGAGATCCAGCTGGAGGCGCACATCGAGCCCGCCGACAGCCGGGTGCTGTTCGACCCGGACCACCTGCACCAGGTGCTCTGGAACCTGTGCGAGAACGCGCTCACCTACGGACGCTCCGCCGACGGACGCGCCTACATCCGCCTGCAGGGCGGCGCCCGCCAGGTGGGCCGCCACGCCACCCTGGACGTGATGGACCAGGGCCCCGGGGTGAGCGCCGAGATCAGCCACCAGCTGTTCGAACCCTTCATCACCAGCGGCCGTGACGGCACCGGACTCGGCCTGTACATCGCCCGGGAACTGTGCGAAAACAACGGCGGCGGCCTGGAATACCTTCCCCTGCCCACCGGCGGCAGCTGCTTTCGCATTCATTTCCCCGTGCCCGAGTGATCAGGACGTCCATGAGCATCCAGCACGTACTCATCGTCGACGACGAGCCCGATATCCGCGAACTCCTGGAGATCACCCTGGGGCGCATGAAGCTCAGCACCCACGCCGCGGGCAGCGTCACCGAGGCCCGGGCGCTGCTCTCCAGGCACGACTTCGACCTGTGCCTGACCGACATGCGCCTGCCCGACGGCAACGGCATCGAGCTGGTGGAACACATCCAGCGCCACTGCCCCTGCCTGCCGGTGGCGGTGATCACCGCCTACGGCAGCATGGACACCGCCGTGGCGGCGCTCAAGGCCGGCGCCTTCGACTTCGTCTCCAAGCCCGTGGACCTGCCCATGCTGCGGGACCTGATCAACACCGCCCTGCGGCTCTCGGAGAAGGACAAGGCGCAGGTCGGCGGCGAGGACGCCGACGACGGCTCCAAGCTTTTGGGCCAGGCGCCGGCCATGCGCCGGCTCAAGGAGACCATCGCCAAGCTGGCGCGCAGCCAGGCGCCGGTGTGCATCCTGGGCGAGTCGGGCAGCGGCAAGGAGCGCGTGGCCCGGGAGATCCACCGCCTGGGCCCGCGGGCGGAGCGGCCCTTCGTGCCGGTGAACTGCGGCGCCATCCCCACGGAGCTCATGGAGAGCGAGTTCTTCGGCCACGTGAAGGGCGCCTTCACCGGCGCCACCGGCGACCATCCCGGCCTGTTCCAGTCCGCCCAGGGCGGCACCCTGTTCCTGGACGAGGTGGCGGAGCTGCCCCTGCACATGCAGGTGAAGCTGCTGCGCGCCATCCAGGAGCGGGCGGTCAAGCCCGTGGGCGGCAACCGCGAGATCCCCGTGGACGTGCGCATCCTCTCCGCCACCCACCGGGACCTGGCCGCCCTGGTGCGCGAGGGCCAGTTCCGCCAGGACCTCTATTACCGGCTCAACGTCATCGAACTGCGCGTGCCGCCGCTGCGCGAACGCCTGGAGGACCTGCCGCTGCTGTCGCGCCGCATCCTCGCGCGCATCGCCCAGGACTGGGGCACCCAGCCGCCGCAGCTTTCCGAGGACGCCCTGGCGGCGCTGCGCGCCTACCGCTTCCCAGGCAACGTGCGCGAACTGGAGAACATCCTGGAGCGGGCCGCGACCCTGTGCGAGGGCGATGTGCTGGAGGCCGCCGACCTGCACCTGCCCGAAGCGGGCGCGCCCCTGGGCATGACCGCCCGCACCGGCGCCGACGGCCTGCCCCTGGACGACGTGCTGGAAGACCAGGAACGCCAGGCCATCCTCGCCGCCCTCGCCAAGACCTCCGGCAACCGCACCGCCGCCGCCAAACTCCTCGGCATCAGCTTCCGCCAGCTGCGCTACCGGCTGAAGAAGCTGGACATCGATGTGCCGGGGTGAATCAAAGGCCGGTTCTCTCGCGGAGGCGCAGAGACGCGGAGAACTGCATCAAAATAATCTTTCCCCGTGTCTCCGTGGCCCCGTGAGAGGATGGTTTTTCAGGGAACATCCCAAAAACATGTCCTCTCACGGAGCCACGGGGACACGGAGGAAAACACATCAAGAAATCTTTTCTCCGCGCCCCTGCGCCTCCGCGAGAGAATGCTTTTCCTCGGTGTCCCCTGTGCCCTCTGCGGCTGAACAACAACCATGACCGACACACACGACCCCCGCTGCCCCTGGTGTCTCGCGTTTCCGGAGTATGTGCGTTATCACGACGAGGAATGGGGCGTGCCGAGCCACGACGAGGCGCACCTGTTCGAGATGCTGATCCTGGAGGGGGCGCAGGCGGGGCTGTCCTGGGCGACCATCCTGAAGAAGCGCGCGGCCTACCGGGCCGCCTTCGAGGGTTTCGATCCGGAGAAGATGGCCCGCTACACGAAAAAGAAGATCGAGAAGCTGCTCGCGGACCCCGGCATCGTGCGCAACCGGCTCAAGGTGCAGGCGGCGGTCGGCAATGCGCAGGCGTATCTGAAATTGCGGGACGAACGGGGCGGACTCGCGCCCTATCTCTGGGACTTCGTGGACGGCGAGCCGGTGGTGAACCGGTTCAGGACGCTTTCAGAGGTGCCCGCCCAGACCCCCGTGTCCGAGGCCATCAGCCGGGATCTGAAGAAGCGCGGCTTCCGCTTCGTGGGGCCGACCATCTGCTATGCCTACATGCAGTCGGTGGGACTGGTGAATGACCATCTCATCGGGTGTCCGAGTCACCCGGACAACCGTTGAAGTGGGAAGGGTGAATTGGGAAGTGGGAAGAAAGACGGTGGCTTCCCGTAGGTCGTGCTTCAGCCCGACAAGCAATGCTTCGTGAGACATGGGCGTCGGGCTGAAGCCCGACCTACGTCCAGATCCATTCCCACTTCCCAATTCACCCTTCCAACTTCACACCCACCTATGTTTTAGGCAGCGTCACCCCCACCTGCCCCTGGTACTTGCCGCCCCGGTCCTTGTAGGAGGTCTCGCAGACCTCGTCGGACTCCAGGAACAGCATCTGGGCCACGCCCTCGTTGGCGTAGATCTTGGCGGGCAGGGGGGTGGTGTTGGAGAACTCGAGCGTCACGTGGCCTTCCCACTCGGGCTCGAGGGGTGTCACGTTGACGATGATGCCGCAGCGGGCGTAGGTGCTCTTGCCCAGGCAGATGGTGAGCACGGAACGGGGGATGCGGAAGTACTCCACCGTGCGAGCCAGGGCAAAGGAGTTGGGCGGGATGATGCAGACGTCGGATTTCACGTCCACGAAGCTGCGCGCATCGAAGGCCTTGGGGTCGACGATGCTGGAGTTGATGTTGGTGAAGATCTTGAACTCGTCGGCGCAGCGCACGTCGTAGCCGTAGCTGGACGTGCCGTAGGAGACGATGCGCTCCTCACCGGCATGACGCACCTGCCCCGGCTCGAAGGGCTCGATCATGCCGTGTTGCTCCGCCATGCGGCGGATCCAGCGGTCGGATTTTATGGCCATGAAATCAGTCTCAAGTGGCAGGTCTCAAGTGACCAGGGCTCGAAAAAAACCTTGCCACTTGCCACTTGAGACTTGCCACTGCTGTTAGGTGTTCTGGATGACGATGCTCGGGAACTTGGAGCTGTAGTCCTTCGTCTGCACGGCGAGACGTGCTCCGGTGCGACGGGCGATCTCCCGGTAGATCTCGGTGATGCGGCTGTCGGGGTTGGCGACCACGGTGGGCTTGCCGCCGTCGGCCTGCTCACGGATTTGGATGTCCAGCGGCAGGGCGCCCAGCAGTTCCACGCCGTACTCCTCGGCCATGCGGGCACCGCCGCCCTCGCCGAAGATGTGTTCCTCGTGGCCGCACTTGGAGCAGATGTGGATGCTCATGTTCTCCACGATGCCCAGCACCGGCACCTCCACCTTCTCGAACATCTTCAGGCCCTTGCGGGCGTCCAGCAGGGCGATGTCCTGGGGGGTGGTGACGATCACGGCACCGCTGACCGGGATCTTCTGGGCCAGGGTCAGCTGCACGTCGCCGGTGCCCGGCGGCAGGTCGATGACCAGGTAGTCCAGGCCGCGCCAGCGGGTATCGCGCAGCAGCTGCTCCAGGGCCTGGGTGACCATGGGGCCGCGCCAGATCATGGGGGTGTCTTCCTCGATCAGGAAGCCGATGGACATGGCCTGGATACCGTAGTTCTCCAGGGGCTCCATGTGGCGGCCGTCCTTGGACTCCGGCTTGCCGTGGATGCCCAGCATGCGCGGCTGGCTGGGACCGTAGATGTCGGCGTCCAGGATGCCCACGGTGGCGCCTTCGGCGGCCAGGGCCAGGGCCAGGTTCACGGCGGTGGTGGACTTGCCCACGCCGCCCTTGCCGGAGGCCACGGCGATGATGTTCTTGATGCCTTCCATGGGCTTGAGGTTCTTCTGCACCGCGTGGGCGGTGATGCGTGTCTCCACCTTCACGTCCACGGAAGACACGCCGCTGATGCTGCCCACCTTGGCCTTGATCTGGTCGGCGAGCTTGGCGTGGTAGCCGGCGGCCGGGTAGCCCAAGCGCACGTCCACGGCCACCTTGGCGCCGTCGATACGGATGTCGGCGATCTCGCTGGCGGCGACCAGGTCCTTCTCCATGTAGGGGTCCTGGATCTCTTTGAGCGCGGTCTCAACCTGCAACCGGGAAACGTCGGACATGTCTGGGCTCCTTGGGGCTATCGAATCGGGTTACGGGCCGGCCTGCGGCTGGACCGGATACAGCCTCGGGATTCTACACCAACGGCGCCCCGGCAAAAAAACCACAGAATGGGGGTTTATGGCGTGAAAGGGTCGGGATCAGGCCGGCAAGCGGGGTCAACGGCCCGTGAAATATGGCGATCAGGGCGCCAACCTGCTAACTTAGTTCACTTTTCCCGCCGATCCGTGCACCCATGACCCAGACCCCCGACAACTCCCCGGCCACCCGGCAGATCCTGGTCACCAGCGCCCTGCCCTACGCCAACGGCCCGATCCACCTGGGCCACCTGGTGGAATACATCCAGACCGACATCTGGGTGCGCTTCCAGCGCATGGGCGGGCACCGTTGCATCTACGTGTGCGCCGACGACGCCCACGGCACCCCGATCATGCTGAAGGCGCGCGCCGAGGGCATCGAGCCGGAAGAACTCATCGAGCGCATTGGCCACGAGCACCGCGCCGACTTCGCCGGCTTCCACGTGGCCTTCGACCAGTACCACAGCACCCACTCGCCGGAGAACCAGCACTTCGCGGAACTCATCTATACGCGACTGCGGGACGGCGGGCACATCGCCCGGCGCACCATCCGCCAGGCCTACGACCCGAAGGCGGGCATGTTCCTGCCGGACCGTTTCATCAAGGGCGAGTGCCCCAAGTGCGGCGCGCAAGATCAGTACGGCGATTCCTGCGAGGCCTGCGGCGCCACCTACGCGCCCACGGACCTGAAAAACCCGGTGTCCGCCATCTCCGGGGCCACCCCCGTGGAGAAGGAGTCGGAACACTACTTCTTCAAGCTGGCGGACTTCGAGCAGTTCCTGCGCGAATGGACCGGCTCCGGCAGCCTGCAGCCGGAGATCCGCAACAAGCTGAACGAGTGGTTCAAGGCGGGGCTCACCGACTGGGACATCTCCCGGGACGCCCCCTACTGGGGCTTCGAGATCCCCGATGCACCGGGCAAGTATTTCTACGTGTGGCTGGACGCGCCCATCGGCTACATGGCGAGCTTCAAGCGCTACTGCGAGGGCCACGGCCTGGACTTCGACGCCTGGTGGTCGCCGGAAAGCCAAGCGGAGCTCTATCACTTCATCGGCAAGGACATCGCCTACTTTCACACCCTGTTCTGGCCCGCCATGCTCACGGGCGCCGGTTTCCGCGCCCCCACGGCGGTGTTCTGCCACGGCTTTCTCACCGTCAACGGCCAGAAGATGTCCAAGTCCCGGGGCACCTTCATCAAGGCGCGCACCTACCTGGATCACCTGAACCCCGAGTACCTGCGCTATTACTTCGCCGCCAAGCTGGGTTCCGGGGTCGATGACATCGATCTGAGCCTGGACGACTTCATCGCCCGGGTGAACAGCGACCTGGTGGGCAAGGTGGTGAACATCGCCTCGCGCTGCGCCGGCTTCATCCACAAGCGCTTCAACGGCCAGCTGGCCGACGCCCTGCCCGACGCCGACCTCTACCAGCGCTTCGCCCGCAGCCGGGACGAGATCGCGAAACTCTTCGAGGCCCGGGAGTTCGGCCAGGCCATGCGCGAGATCATGGCGCTGGCCGACGTGGCCAACCAGTACATCGACGAGCACAAGCCCTGGGTGCTGGCCAAGCAGGCCGGCATGGACGACCGGGTGCAGGCGGTCTGCACCCAGGGCCTGAACCTGTTCCGGGTGCTCATGACCTATTTGAAGCCCGTGCTGCCCGCCATGGCGGAGAAAGCCGAGGGCTTCCTGGACGTCGCGCCGCTCGCCTGGGACCACGTGGCCGAGCCCCTGCTGGCGCACAGGATCAATCCCTTCGAGCCGCTCATGACCCGGGTGGACCCGGATGCGGTGGCGCGCCTGCAGGAGGCCTCCAGGGAGGATCTCACCGCCGCCAGCGCGCCGAAGCAGGAACTGGAAGGCGGTCCCATTGCCCAAGAGATCGGTATCGAGGATTTCTCCAAGATCGACCTGCGCGTGGCGCGCATCGTCAAGGCCGAACACGTGGAGGGCGCCGACAAGCTGCTGCGCCTGTCCCTGGATCTGGGTGGCGAGATGCGCCAGGTGTTCGCCGGCATCAAGTCCGCCTACGACCCGGCGCAGCTGGAAGGCAGGCTCACGGTGATGGTGGCCAACCTCGCCCCGCGCAAGATGAAGTTCGGCCTGTCGGAAGGCATGGTTTTGGCCGCGGGGCCGGGGGGTAAGGAATTGTTCATTTTGAACCCGGATGATGGCGCGAGGCCGGGCATGCGGGTTAAGTAGTTCTGTCAGTTGTCCGTTGTCAGTGGTCAGTTGTTGAAGGCCTTGATCAACGGACAACGGACCACTGACAACGGACAGCCTTTAAATGAACGAACAGGATCCCAATTTCAAGGTGCGCGCGGCGGAGCTGATCGCGGCGGGGCACTTCTTCTTCGAGCGGGGCTGGGTGCCGGCCACGGCGGGCAACTTTTCCGCGCGCCTGGACGGGCACCACATGGCCGTGACCGTCTCCGGGCGACACAAGGGCGAGCTCACCGAGGACGACCTGATGGTGGTGGACCTGGACGGCAACGTGATCTCCGAGGGCAAGCGCCCCTCGGCGGAGGCCTTCCTGCACATCGTCCTGTACCGCCGCTTCCCGGACCTGGGCGCCGTGCTGCACACCCACTCGGTGAACGCCACGGTGCTCTCCAAGCTGTCCCCCGGCGGGCTGGTGATCGAGGACTACGAGGTGCTGAAGGCCTTTCCGGGCATCGACACCCACCAGACGCATCTGAACGTGCCGGTGTTCGCCAACGACCAGGACATCCGCCAGCTGGCGGCGCGGGTGGACGAGCTGATGAACCGGGAGCCCAACATCCCCGGCTACCTGATCGAGGGCCACGGCCTCTACACCTGGGGCCAGGACGTGGCGGCGGCACGCCGGCACATGGAGGCCTTCGAGTTCCTGTTTGAATGTGACATGCAAATGCGGAGGTTGAGATCGTGAGCGCACTGAGCATCTACGCGGACAATGACCCGGGCCAGGCCCGGCGCTTCACCGAGTTCGACGACATCCGCCGCGAACTCAACGCCATCGGCGTGCGCTTCGAGCGCTGGGATGCCAGCAAACCCGTGGCCCCCGGCGCCAGCCAGGAGGAGATCCTCGAGGCCTACCAGGCCGACGTGGAACGACTCATGCAGGAGAACGGCTTCAAGTCCGTGGACGTGGTGAGCCTGACCCCCGACCACCCCCAGCGGGAGGCCCTGCGGGCCAAGTTCCTGGACGAGCACACCCACAGCGAGGACGAGGTGCGTTTCTTCGTGGACGGCCAGGGCCTGTTCTACATCCACAAGAACGACAAGGTCTACACAGTGCTGTGCGAGAAGGGCGATCTCATCAGCGTGCCCGACAACACCACCCACTGGTTCGACATGGGCCCCGAGCCCCGCTTCACCGCCATCCGGCTGTTCTCCAACCCGGAAGGCTGGGTGGCCCACTTCACCGGCAGCGACATCGCCAGCCGCTTTCCTCGCTTCGGCGAGTGAGATTGGGACCGCGACGCAAAGACGCGAAGACGCAAAGAGCCGCAAAGGTTTTTTCTTTTCAAACCCCAAAAGATTTTCTTTGCGAACCTCTGCGTCTTCGCGTCTTTGCGTCGCGGTTACCCAGACTGACCCGGTAACCTGACCATGACCAAGATCATCCTCACCGACATCGAAGGCACCACCTCCAGCCTGTCCTTTGTGAAGGACGTGCTGTTTCCCTATGCCCGGGAACACCTGCCCGAGTTCGTGCGCGGCCACCGAGACGATCCCGAGGTGAAGCGCCTGCTGGCGGACGCCCGGGCCTATGCCGGCGGGGAGCTGGACGAGGAGGCGCTGATCGAGCGCATGATCGGCTGGATCGACAACGACCAGAAGATCACCCCGCTGAAGGCGCTCCAGGGGCTGATCTGGGAGGATGGCTATACGCGCGGCGACTTCCAGGGTCATGTCTACGAGGACGCCGTTGAGCACCTGCGCCAGTGGCACCAGCAGGGCCTCCGGCTGGCCGTCTACTCCTCCGGCTCGGTGCACGCCCAGAAGCTGCTGTTCGGCCACACCGCCTACGGCGACCTGAACCCCCTGTTCGAGGCCTACTTCGACACCCGCATCGGCGGCAAGCGCGACACCGCCTCCTACAAGGCCATCGCCAAGGAACTGGGTGTTGAGCCCCGGGAAGTGCTGTTCCTCTCCGACCTGCGCGCCGAACTGGACGCCGCCGCCGAGGCCGGCATGAAGACCACCGCGCTGGACCGCGCCGGCAGCGGCGAAGACTTCGGCCCGCACCCGGTGGCGACGGATTTTTCCGGGATTCGGGTTTGAAAACCGCAAGATTGCCGCAGAGGCGCGGAGGCCAGAGAAGTTAAAACACTGGACAGGATTTACATGATGAACAGGATTAAATAAGGAAATCCGAACGGCCTTTTGAAATCATGTTCATCATGTAAATCCTGTCAGATTGATTTTCTCTGCGCCTCCGCGTCTCCGCGGCAAGCCCTTCCATCCTTTAACCCCAATCCCAACCCGGTTGCAGCCCGAAGGCTGGCGCCGGATACTGACGAACGATGACCGAATACGCCCTCATCCTGATCAGCACCGTGCTGGTGAACAACTTCGTCCTGGTGAAGTTCCTGGGGTTGTGTCCGTTCATGGGGGTGTCGCGCAAGGTGGAGACCGCCACCGGCATGGGGCTGGCCACCACCTTCGTGCTCACGCTCTCCTCCGTGTGCTCCTACCTGGTCAACGAATACCTGCTGGCGCCCCTGGGCCTGGAATACCTGCGCACCATCGCCTTCATCCTGGTGATCGCCGCGGTGGTGCAGTTCACCGAGATGGTGGTGCACAAGACCAGCCCCCTGCTCTACAACGTGCTGGGCATCTTCCTGCCCCTGATCACCACCAACTGCGCGGTGCTGGGCGTGGCCCTGCTCAACGTGCAGGAGGCCCACGGCTTCATCGAGTCCGCCCTCTACGGGCTGGGTGCCGCGGTGGGCTTCTCCCTGGTGCTGGTGCTGTTCGCCTCCATCCGCGAGCGGGTGGCGGTGGCGGACGTGCCCCTGCCGTTCAAGGGCAACGCCATCGCCCTGATCACCGCGGGGCTCATGTCGCTCGGCTTCATGGGCTTCATCGGCCTGGTGAAGTGAGGCCCCGTGAGCGTGCTTGCCGCCACCCTCGCCATCAGCACCCTGGCCGCCGTGTTCGGCCTGCTACTGGGCTATTCCGCCGTGCGCTTTCGGGTGGAAAGCGATCCGGTGGTGGACCAGATCGACGCCCTGCTGCCCCAGACCCAGTGCGGTCAGTGCAGCTATGCCGGCTGCCGCCCCTACGCCGAGGCCATCGCCGCCGGCGAGGCGGATATCAACCGCTGCCCGCCCGGCGGCGAGGCCACGGTGCTGGCGCTCGCCGACCTGCTGGGCCGGGACCCCAAGCCCGTGGAGGGCGAGACCAAGCCGCCCAGCGTGGCCATCATCGACGAGCAGGTATGCATCGGCTGTACCCTGTGCATCCAGGCCTGCCCGGTGGACGCCATCCTGGGCGCCGCCAAGCAGATGCACACGGTGATCGAATCCGAGTGCACCGGCTGCGAGCTGTGCATCGAACCCTGCCCGGTGGACTGCATCTACATGGTGCCCATCGCTCCGGACATCAGCACCTGGAAGTGGCCCTTCCCGGCCGGCGAGACCCAGTCCGCTGACCGGGAGGCGGTGTCTTCCTGAGTGAGGGGAACATCCAACGCAAAGACGCGAAGGCGCAAAGGACGCAAAAAAACATTTTGGGTTTAAACCCCTGAAAGATTTTCTTTGCGTCCTTTGCGCCTCTGCGTCTTTGCGTTGAAGGCTTTTCACCCGCCGCCCCGCCCAAACCGGGTTAGAATGCTTCACCATCAATGACCGAACAGGCCCACAAGCTGCATCGCTTCCACGGCGGGTTGCATCTGCCCCGCCACAAGGAGGAGAGTACCCGGGATCCGGTGCTGCCCATGCGCATCCCGGCGCGCCTGATCGTGCCCCTGCGCCAGCACATCGGCGAGTCCGCCGAGGCCTGCGTGGCGCCGGGGGATCGGGTGAACAAGGGTCAGCTGATCGGACGCTGCGACACCTACGTGGGCGCAGCGGTCCATGCCCCCACCTCCGGGCGCGTGGTGGAGATCGCCGATCACCCGGTGCCCCACCCTTCCGGCCTGTCCGCCCCCTGCGTGGTGATCGAACCGGATGGCCGTGAATCCTGGGGCGAGAGCCGCCTGCCACCCATCGAGGACTATCTCGACGCCGACCCGGTGAGCCTGCGCAACCGCATCCGTGAGGCAGGCATCGTGGGCCTGGGCGGGGCCGCCTTCCCCTCCGCCGTGAAGATCACGCCGCGCCCGGGCCAGACGCTGGACTGCCTGGTCATCAACGGCGCCGAGTGCGAGCCCTACATCACCTGCGACGATTCCCTCATGCGCACCCATGCCCGGGGCGTGATCGAGGGCATCCGCATCCTCATGCAGGCCCTCAAGCCGCGCTGCTGCCTGATCGGTATCGAGGACCACATGAGCGGCGCCATCGCCGCCATGCGCGATGCCCTGGGCGGGGATGAGGCCCACGGCATCCGCATCGTGCCCATCCCCAGCCTGTATCCCGCCGGTGGCGAGCGCCAGCTGATCCAGGTGCTCACAGGCCGGGAGGTGCCCAGCCAGGGACTGCCGGCGGACATCGGCATAGTGTGCCAGAACGTGGGCACCGCCTACGCCATCTACCGGGCGGTGGCCCACGGCGAGCCACTGATCTCACGCATCATCACCGTCACCGGCAAAGGCGTGCAGCACCCCCGCAACCTGGAGGTGCTGATCGGCACCCCCATCGCCGACCTGGTGGCCGCCGCCGAGGGCTACACCGATGAGGTGAGCCGGCTGATCATGGGCGGGCCCATGATGGGCTTCGCCCTGCAGAGCGACGCGATCCCCGTGGTCAAGGGCACCAACTGCATCCTGGCCGCCAGCCACGAGGACGTGGCCCCGCCGGGGCCGGTGATGCCCTGCATCCGCTGCGGCCAGTGCGCCGAGGTCTGCCCGGCGCAGCTGCTGCCCCAGCAGCTGTACTGGTTCGCCCGGGCCAAGGACTTCGACAAGGCCCAGGACTACAGCCTGTTCGACTGCATCGAGTGCGGCTGTTGCGCCTACGTCTGTCCCAGCAACATTCCTCTGGTACAGTACTACCGCTTCGCCAAGAACGAGATCTGGGCCCAGGAACGGGAGCGCAGGAAGGCGGACATCGCCCGTGAGCGCCACGAGTTCCGCCAGGCGCGCCTGGAACAGGAAGAACGGGAGAAGGCCGAGCGCCTGGCCCGCAAGAAGGCCGCCCTGGCCGCCAAGCAGGACGACACCGCCGACGACCCCAAGAAGGCCGCCATCCAGGCCGCCCTGGAACGAGCCAAGGCCCGCAAGGCCGCCCAGGAAGCCGAACAGATGAGCGCAGAGAAGGCAGATAAGGAACCGTCGGGCTGATTGGACAGCGATGCTGTCACCGACTTTCCTTGCCACTTGAGACTTGCCACTAGCCACTGCCTTTAAATGCACTTCCGCACCCAAACCTCCCCCCACATGACCCCTGCCCACAACGTGGGCCAGGTGATGCGCCGCGTGCTCTACGCCCTGGTGCCGGGCACGCTCGCCATGGCCTGGTACTTCGGCTGGGGCGTGCTGATCAACGTGGCCCTGGCGGTGGTGCTGGCCGTGGGCCTCGAGGCGCTCATGCTGGTGCTGCGCCGGCGGCCGGTGATCCCGACCCTCTCCGACTACAGCGCGGTGGTCACCGGCTGGCTGTTCGCCCTGGCCCTGCCGCCGCTCACGCCCTGGTGGGTGACCCTGGTGGGGGTCGGCTTTGCCATCGTGGTGGCCAAGCACCTCTACGGCGGCCTGGGCTACAACCCCTTCAACCCGGCGATGGTGGGCTACGTGGTGGTGCTGCTGTCCTTCCCCCGGGAGATGACCCTGTGGCTGCCGCCCATGCCCCTGTCCGAAGTGAGCTTCGGCCCCATGCAGGCCCTGGCCGCCATCTTCCTGGGCCAGCTGCCGCCCGGTCTCACCTGGGACGCCATCACCACCGCCACGCCGCTCGATCTCATGAAGACCGAGTTGGGCAGGAACCTGACCATCACGGAGATCCGGGACAACCCGCTGTTCGGCGATTTCTCCGGCAAGGGCTGGGAATGGATCGGCAACTGGTTCCTGCTCGGCGGCATCGCCCTGCTGTTCATGCGCGTGATCACCTGGCACATCCCGGTGGCGGTGCTGGGCGGGCTGGCCGTTACCGCAGGGCTGTTCTGGATCGTCGACCCGGACGCCTACGCCTCGCCCGCCTTCCACGTGTTCAGCGGCGCCGCCATCCTGGGTGCCTTCTTCATCGCCACGGACCCGGTGTCCGCCAGCACCACGCCGATGGGGCGCATCCTCTACGGCCTCGGCATCGGCGTGCTCATCTACGTGATCCGCACCTGGGGCAACTACCCGGACGCGGTGGCCTTCGCCGTGCTGCTCATGAACATGGCCGCGCCCACCATCGACCACTACACCCGGCCAAGGGTGTTCGGCCAGAAGCCGCCGCGGCGCGAGAACGGTGGCACGCCATGATGCGCAACATCATCATCTCCGGCGTGCTGCTGGCCCTGTTCGGCGTGGTGGGCACGGCCCTGGTGGCCTTCGTGTACCAGGGCACGGCCGAGCGCATCGCCGCCAACATCGAGGCGGCCACGCTTAGCAGCCTGCACGACATCCTCAGCCACGAGGCCTACGACAACGACATCCTCGCCGACAGCGTCCTGCTCTCCCACGAACTGCTCGGGGGACGTGATCTGCGGGCCTACCGGGCACGCCTTGGCGGGGAGCCGGTGGCGGCGGTGTTTACCGTGGTGGCACCCGGGGGCTACAGCGGACCCATCCGCCTGCTGGTGGGCATCCGCGTGGACGGCACCCTGGACGGGGTGCGGGTGGTGAGCCACCGGGAGACCCCGGGCCTGGGCGACGAGATCGAGGTGGGCCGCTCCGACTGGATCCTGTCCTTCGACGGACGCAGCCTGCTGGATCCCTTCTACGACCGCTGGGCGGTGCGCCGGGACGGCGGCGTGTTCGACCAGTTCACCGGCGCCACCATTACCCCACGGGCCGTGGTGACGGCGGTGCGCGACGCGCTGATATACTTCGAGTCGCACCGTGACATCGTGTTCGCGCCCCTGCCCGACGCGCAGCCCGTCGACGCAGCCCCGGCTGAAGATGCCCAGACTGGAGCAGTCCAGACAGAAGCACTAATGGAGGCAAGCCCCCGTGAGTGACATCAGCTACCGCGAGATCAACGCCAACGGCTTCTGGCACAACAACCCGGGGCTGGTACAGCTGCTGGGACTGTGTCCGCTGCTGGCCATCTCCGGCACGGTGGTCAACGCCCTGGGGCTGGGCCTGGCCACCACCCTCACCCTGGTGGCCTCCAACGTCACCGTGTCCCTGATCCGTCACTGGGTGCGCCCGGAGATCCGCATCCCGGTGTTCGTGCTGATCATCGCCTCGGTGGTGACCGCCATCGAGCTGGCCATGAACGCCTTCTTCCACGAGCTGTACCTGATCCTGGGCATCTTCATCCCCCTGATCGTCACCAACTGCGCCATCATCGGCCGCGCCGAGGCCTTCGCCTCCAAGCAACCCATCCCCAAGGCCCTGGCCGACGGCCTGGCCATGGGCCTGGGCTTCACCTGCGTGCTGGTGGCCCTGGGGGCCCTGCGCGAGGCGGTGGGTCACGGAACCCTGCTGGCGGACGCGCACCTGATGTTCGGCGAGGCCGCCCGGGGCTTCGGCCTGACACTGTTCGAGGAATACCGGGGCTTCCTGCTGGCCCTGCTCCCCCCCGGCGCCTTCATCGCCCTGGGTCTGCTGATCGCGCTGAAGAACATCATCGACGCCCGCCTGCAGAAGCGCCAACCGGCCCACGCCGCGGTGCCTGTGGAAGCGGCTGTCTGAGAAAGATCCAGAGCCTGTTCTCTCACGGAGGCGCTGAGACGCAGAGAACCGCACAGATCATCATCTTTCGTTTTCCCCGTGCCTCAGTGGCTCCGTGAGAGGATGGATTTTCGGGTCTGGCTCTGGAAAACCCGTCCTCTCACGGAGCCACGGGGACACGGAGGAACCCCATTTCTTGTGCTTTTCTCCGCGTCTCCGCGCCTCCGCGAGAACATAGGGTTTGCTTTTGACGCGCTCCCCGGACCGCGAACAGCGTGGAAAAACCCTACTTCCCACCTCTAAATTCACACTTCGCACTTCCCATCCCCCGCTTGGCGTTGCGGCGGTGAATCGGTAAACTTCAGCGGTTTCTAATTTTCCCAAGGGCTGCAAGTGCGGCCTCTGAACCTGCAAGACCGCAAGAGGACTTACACATGGCTGGACATTTCCCCTTCGCCGGCAAGCGCGGCACCCGCTACGGGCTGGCCCCGCGCAGCACCATGGCCGCCTTCTTCGAGGCCCACGACATGAGCGAGGCCGTGCAGGAGAAGTACTACAAGTGGTGGTATGACTGGGCCAAGGACTTCACCGAGAAGGACGCCGACCTGTCCTTCACCATGATCCGTCGCTTCGACAGCTACCCCATGGGCCAGCACGCCCACCACGCCTTCCACCTGAACGGCAAGTACTGGCCGTCCTGCATGGACGAGTTGGGCTCCTACATCGCCAACACCATCTTCCCCAAGCTGGACGCTGATGCCATGCACAAGCTGGAAGAAGCCCACCACCAGCTGCTCAAGGACCTGGAGGCCGAGAAGGCCAGCCATCCCCGCGAGCCCTCCCCGGACGTGGGTCTGTTCCGCCACATCTAAGTGGCAAGTGGCAAGTCACAAGTGGCAAGGAACACCACCCTCACGCCGACCCTCTCCCTGAGGGAGAGGGGGTAACCCCCCTCCCCCGCATAGCGGGGGAGGCTTGGGGAGGGGGCCCTTGCACTGCCACGACACTGATCCATGAACAACGAAATACGCCGCCAGATCTTTGAACGCCTGCGGGCGGCGAATCCCCATCCCACCACCGAGCTGAACTACCGCACGCCCTTCGAGCTGCTGGTGGCAGTGATCCTGTCCGCCCAGGCCACCGACAAGGGGGTCAACAAGGCCACCGAGAAGCTGTTCCCCGTGGCCAACACGCCCCAGGCCATCCTGGATCTGGGCGTGGACGGGCTCAAGCACTACATCAAGACCATCGGCCTGTTCAACAGCAAGGCCGAGAACATCATCAAGGCCTGCGCCATCCTGGTCGAGCAACACGGCGGCGAGGTGCCCCGGGATCGCGCCTCGCTGGAGGCCCTGCCCGGCGTGGGCCGCAAGACCGCCAACGTGGTCCTCAACACCGCCTTCGGCGAACCCACTATGGCCGTGGACACCCACATCTTCCGGGTGGCCAACCGGACCAGGATCGCGCCCGGCAAGACCCCGCTGGCAGTGGAGAAGAAGCTGCTCAAGGTGGTGCCGGCGGAGTTCCTCAAGGACGCCCACCACTGGCTGATCCTGCACGGGCGCTACACCTGCACGGCGCGCAATCCCAAGTGCAACGAGTGCCTGATCGCGGATCTGTGCGAGTACAAAGAAAAAACAGAGAAGCAAGAGACAAGATCCAAGAGGCAAGTAAAGGGCAGACCCAAGCCGAAGACCTGAAACCCGAGCTTCAGACCTTCTCTTGTCTCTAGAAACTTGCCTCTTGTCTCTGGCGTCTGGCCCCTTCAGGCCAGACGCCTTACACATTCCAGATAGGATTGCTCGTCAGGGGCGCGACCGAAGCGCTGGGCCTCCCAGAGTGCAGTGCCGAGACATTCCATGATGGCGTGCTCTGCCTCGTGGGCGCCGAGCTTGCGCACGGCGTTCTGGTAGGCGGCGGTGAAGCCGGCGGGGCGATTGGTGCCGGCCTGCTCGCGGATGGCGAGATGCATGCCCATGTGCAGGAAGGGATTGCTCTGTCCGCCCTCCGGGGTGAACTCGGCGGCGAGCACGGCATCGGGATCCTCGATCAGGGCCTGATACTCCGGATGCTCGACCAACAGTTCGGCGATCTGCTTCTCCAGCGGCTCCAGGGCCTCACCGGCCAGGTGCTTGCGCCAAGCCTCGGCATACATGCGGCGGAGTTGTTCACGGGAGGCGTTTTCAAACATGGCGTGTCGTGCGTACTGAGGGCGGGACAGTATACCCGGCCATGAAACCGCTTGCCGCAGAGACGCGGAGGCGCTGAGAAGTCCGTTGACAGGATTTACATGATTCACAGGATTAAAGCAGAGGTCACGGTCCTCTCCAATCATCCTGTAAATCCTGTCGATTGAGTGTTTTTCTCTGCGCCTCCGCGTCTCTGCGGCAAGGCAATTCATCTCGGGCAATCGCGGAGATCAGCGTTCAAACCGGATGAGTCAGGACTCACTGGGTAACGAGGCCACATTCCCACTTCCCACTTCTCACTTCCCACTTCCAAACAGCTTCTGCCACCAGCGCCTGCGACTCCCCGTCTGGGGCAGGGCCTCGGGCAGGTCCACGGGCGGGATCAGGGACAGGGTCCAGCCGGGCAGCACGCGCAGGCCACTGCTGCCGCAACTGCTGCCCAGGTGATTGGGGTCGTAGATCTTCACGAACCGGGGCTGCTGCAAGTCGTCGGCGTAGACCACGCCGCAGTAGTCCTCGTCGTGCTCCCTGCGCAGCAGGGCGTCCACTTCCCCGATGAAACGCAGCAGGGACTCGGCATCGGCCGGTGACTCGGGCGGTGGCTCGCCCACGGCGTAGACATACCAGCCCTCGCCGGCCCGCGCACGCAGACGTTCCCACAGGGCATCCAGCTGATGCCAGCGCAGCACGCCGGAAAAACCGCCCTGGAAGGCGGCGAGGTAGGGGGAATCAGTGTGCCTGGAACGGGGTTCGCTCAATGGGGTTGCCCGTCGAGCACCGCGCTCACCCAGTGACGCACCCGGGCCATCTCTTCCACCAGCAGGTGGTGATCGCCGTAGGCGTGGGCCAGCAGGGTCACGCCCTGGCTGCGGGTCAGGATCTCGCGGGCGAATTCCGGGGCATCATCCCGGCCCATGGCCTGCAGCTGGGTGGCGATCCATTCGCGGATGGTCTCCAGCAGCGACTGGGCCTGCTCCTTCATCTCGTGGCCGGTCTTGCACAGTTCCGCGCTGAGGGTGCCCATGGGACAGCCGTAGCGCACGATGTCGTCCTCGCCGGCGCACAGCCCCGTGAGCAGGGTCATGAGACGTTCTCGGGGATCATCGTGCTGGACGTTGAGGCTGTTCAGGAGCTTCTTCAGACACTGGCGGCGCCAGTCGATGACCCCTTCGAGCAGGGCATCCTTGGTCTTGAAGTAGTAGTAGAAGTTGCCCTTGGGGACCCCGGCGGCATCGGCGATGTCGCTGAAGGAGGTGGCCTGGAAGCCTTTTTCATAAAAAAGGCGGTCGGCCGCGGCGACGATCCGTTCCCGGTTCTCCGCGCCGCGGCCGCCCGCCTCCACAGGCTGACGCTTGTCCGCCTGTTCTGCCATTACATGAACAGGCAGATATCGGATTCGCCGGCAAACTCGAAGAACGCGGCAGCGCCGGCGTATTCAACACCGTCGATGAACTGGGAAGGATCCATCTCGAACAGGTCCACGGTCATCTGGCAGGCGATCATCTTCACTTCCGCCTCGCTGCACAGCTCACGCAGATCTTCCAGGCTGGCAACGCCCTTGGAGGCCATCTTCTTCTTCATCATCATGGTCATCATGCTCTGCATACCCGGCAGGGCCTGCAGCAGGACCGGCATGGGCATGGGCATCGGCATGCCCGGGTTGCCCAGGGAGGTGACCTTCAGGTCCAGCTTCTTCTTGAGCAGCTGCAGACCATAGAAGGTGAAGAAGATCTGCACCTGGTAACCCAGGGCAGCAGCGGTGGAGGCCAGAATGAAGGGAGGATAGCCCCAATCCAGAGAGCCCTTCGTTGCGATAATGGCCAGCTTTTTCTCAGACATGAATCACTCCTGCTAGGGTGGATTGCCCCCTGATCCGGGGGGCTTTCAGCCCCCTCTCTTTCGAGGGATTCATTGACTATAGTCAAGCGTCTGACTTTTTGAAAGTATCCCATTGGGGGGTAGGCGTCAGCCTGCACCCTCCCGGAAATCCATAGCCCACAGCCAGGCCGCGCCCCGCACCCCGCTGGAATCCCCATGCCGCGCGAGCTCAAGACGCGTATCCACCTGATCTGAAAAGACAAAGTCACCCCAGCGGGCCATCACCCCCGGGATCAGCCCGGGCAGCCCGGAGACACCGCCTGCCAGCACGATCACGTCTGGATCGAGGATATTGACCACGTGGGCCAGGCCCCGGGCCAGGCGATCCTGGTGTCGGGCCAGGGTTGCCAGGCAATCCCGGTCTCCCCCGGCGGCCCGCGCCGCGATGGCACGGGTGTCCAGTGCCTCGCCGGTCATGCGCAGATGATCCGCCGCGATGCCCGGCCCCGACAGCCAGGTCTCCAGGCAGCCCTGCCGCCCGCAGTAGCAGCCCGGGCCCGGGCGCTCCTCGTCCCGGGGCCAGGGCAAGGGGTTGTGGCCCCATTCCCCGGCGATGGCATTGGCACCGGTCAGCACCCGGCCATTGACCACGATCCCCGCCCCGGTGCCCGTGCCCAGGATCACGGCGAACACCGTCCCGGCCCCCGCGCCCGCCCCGTCGGTGGCCTCGGACAGGGCCAGGCAGTTGGCATCGTTGGCGAGGCGCACCGGCCGCTCCAGGCGCGCCTCCAGGTCCTCCCGCAGGGGTTGCCCGTTGAGCCACACGGAATTGCAGTTCTTCATGCGCCCGGTGCGCGCCGAGACGGCGCCGGGCGTACCGATGCCCACGGTCGCCGTGGCCCCCAGATCGGTCTCCGCCTCGCGCACCATGGAGACGATGGTGGAGAGGGTTGTCTCATAGTCGTCCCGCGGCGTGGGCACCCGGCGGCGCAGGTGTTCGCGCCCCTGCCCGTCCAGCACGATGATCTCGGTCTTGGTGCCCCCCAGGTCGACGCCGATGCGGTACATGGGATCGTCAACCCGGCATCGCTGAACACGCGGAGGGCGCAGAGACGCAAAGCACGCAGAGGACTCTGCCCACAGCCCCTACTTCCCAATTCGCCCTTCTCACTTCTCCGCGTCCTTCATCCTTCTGCTTTTCCAGAAGACCTCCCCCTCCCCCACCTCCCGGGCCAGCACCCGGGCCATGACGAACAGCAGGTCGGAGAGCCGGTTCAAGTACTGCCGGGACACCTCGGTGACGGGCTCATCCCGCGACAGGTGCACCAGGTGACGTTCCGCGCGGCGGCACACGGCCCGGGCCAGCTGGCAGAGCGAGGCGGCCCGGCCGCCACCCGGGAGGATGAATTCCTTGAGCGGGGGCAGGGTCTCGTTGATCTGATCCAGGCGCGTCTCCAGCCACGCCACCCGGGCAGCCTGCATCAGGGACTCCCCCGGCATGGCCAGTTCGCCACCCAGGTCGAACAGGTCATGCTGGACCTCCAGCAACAGCTCCGAAAGCTGAACCGGCACCGGCTCGGCCAGCATGACGCCGAGCAGGCTGTTGAGTTCGTCCACGTCGCCCATCACCTCGATGCGCGCCGAGTCCTTGGGCACGCGCAGCCCCGTGGCCAGCCCGGTACTGCCATCGTCGCCGGTGCGGGTATAGATGCGGGTCAGTCGGTTGCCCATGGCGACCTCGTCACTGTGTGGTGGATCAGAACCTGCCGCGCAGGGATACGTTCAATGCCTGCCCCGGCTGACGGTAACCGGCCACGGTTTCGTAGTACCGGTCGAACACATTGCTCCAGGCAGCGGAGACATCCCAATGGCGATCCAGCCGATACCCTCCGCGCAGGTCCATGGTGACATAGCTGGGCAGTTCGAGGGTATTGGACGGATCGTCATAGCGTCGTCCCTGCCCGATCAGGCTGAAACCGTAGCGCAGTGCGCCGAGGGATCGGTCCGCGTCCAGGCGGGCACTGTGACGTGCGCGACGGGGCAACTGATTGCCGGTCTCCTCGTCCCGGGCATGCAGCCAGGTGTAGCTGGCCGCGAGCTGCCAGTCCTGCCCGGCCCACTGCCAGCTGGCCTCCGCGCCGGTGATGTGGGCCCGGTTGACGTTCTGCATGGTGAACGTCTCCGTGTCATAGATGATCAGATCACGAACCCGATTCTCGAAGACATTCAGACCCAGCCGGTGGCCTGCCCGGCTGTATTCCAGGCCCGCCTCCAGATTGCGGGCGCGTTCCGGCTCCAGGTCCGGGTTGCCGAATCCCCAGGGGAAATACAGGTCGTTGAAGGTCGGCGCCCTGAAGGCGGTGCCTGCGCTGCCCCGGATCCGCCAGGCCTCGTCGAGCCTGTAGGCCCAGGCCAGGTCGCCGGTGCCATGGGTGCCGAAATCGCTGTGCCAGTCGTTGCGCAAACCCGCGCCGAACTGATGGCGGGACCACTCCGAGTGCAGCTGCGCGAACACGGCGCGACTGTCGCGACTGTCCCGGGCAAAGTCCGTGCTGCCGGAGACCTGGTCATGCAGATAATCCGCCCCCAGGCTCAGCTGTGTGCGGTTCAACAGCCAGTCCGTCTGCGCGCTGAGATTGCGGCGGCGGGTGTCATAGCGGTAACGGCCATCACCATCCAGGGTGTCGCGCTCATCACGGGTCTCGCCCGCGATGACGCGCCAGCCGCCCGCACTGCCCGCCGGGCCGGAAAGCTGCACCGAGACCGCCTGCTGGACGAAGTCCTCCTCATGAGTTCCGGACGTCCACAAGGAGTCGAACTCCGTGCGGCCCTGGGCGCGCAACAGCCGCCACTCAAGATCAAGGCCGTTGTCCATCCGGTAGCCCAGGCGTGCATTGACGGCATCGTTGCGATAACCGTCATCGTCAGGGTCGCCGCCGCGCAGCACATCGTAGCCGTCGCTGGCCAGGTGACTGGCGCCCAGGTGGTAGCGCCAGGCACCGCTGTCCGCCGAGACGGACGCGCTGGCCTGGCGGGTGTTGTAACGCCCGTAGCCCACCATAAGCTCGCGCATGGGCTCACGCGCCGGGCTGCGGGTGAAGATCTGGATCACGCCGCCCACCGCATCGGCCCCGTAGGCGCTGGCCCTCGGACCGCGCACCACCTCGATGCGCTCGATCTGATCCACCGGGATGAATTCCCAGGCGGCGCCGCCGGCAGTGGCGGAACCCGCGCGCACACCATCCACCAGCACGATCATCTGGTTGGCATTGGCGCCACGCAGGAACACCCCGGTCTGCTTGCCGAAGCCGCCACTCGCACCCACCTGCACACCGGGCAGGCCACGGATCAGTTCCGGCACGCTGTTCGGTTGCAGTCGTTCGATGTCTTCCCGGGTGATGACCGATACCGGGTGCAGGCTGTCATCCACGGTCTGCGCCATGCGCATCGGCGTGGTAACGATGATGGGTTCCAGTTCGTCGGCAGCCTCGAGCGGTGCGACGAACAGGCAGGATGAAAGCACAAACGCCCCGGTGATCCGGGATCTGAAATGAAGCCCTTGCATGGTTGCCCTCCGCAGCCATTGAAATAGGCCGGGTGGACAGATACAGGCGGGCGGCGTCACGGGAATCGTGATGCCGTTATCCGCCGGACGGCCCACCGCGGTCCGGTTGCAACCCGTCAGGCCGGTCTCCGGGCTCGGGGAGTATCGATCGGATCGATCCCGCGAGACGCCTTCCCACGCGGATGCGCAGTGGCGTGTGTGTCTCGCGGCGCCGCAGGCCATGGCTGGCCGGCGACCCTTCCCTTACCGTTGCGGGGGCAGCGCAGGTTTCTCACCTGCTTCCCGTTTAATTCCACGCCCGAGTGCGTCGGGGCGGAACACCTGATGGGTTATGTGTGCCAGTCGGGGACCGGCGGGTGTCTCCATCCTTGGGGATGGATGGGGGTGGATGGTAGCTTGGTGGAGGGGGAATGTGAAGTTAGGGGGGTGTCAGTGAAGCACTGTCAAAGTCAAAGGCTTCCGATCCCCGTTGCACGGGGCTCGGGTTACTTTCTTTGCTTGTCCAAAGAAAGTAACCAAAGAAAAGACACCCGACTTTCTCGCCCCTGCGGGGTGCCCTGCGCGCGGGGGCGTTCCGGGGAGGTCGGCTGACAGGCCGTCCGTGGCCTG
>NZ_KB898945.1 GCF_000377945.1 Thioalkalivibrio sulfidiphilus | reverse complement strand
ATGCCCTTGGGACCATAGGTCTTGTGGGCCGAGAAGCTCATCAGGTCCACCGGCAGCCTCGACAGGTCGATGGCCACCTTGCCGGTGGACTGCGCCGCGTCCACGTGCAGCAGCACACCCCGCTCCCGGGTCAGGTTGCCGATCGCCTCGATGTCCTGGATCACGCCGATCTCGTTGTTCACGTGCATCACCGACACCAGCACCGTGTCCTCGCGCAGGGCCGCTTTCAGCACCTCCAGGTCCACCAGGCCATTGGCCTGCACGTCCAGGTAGGTGACCTCGAAACCCTCGCGCTCCAGCTGCCGGCAGGTGTCCAGCACCGCCTTGTGCTCGGTCTTGACGGTGATCAGGTGCCGGCCCTTCTTCTGGTAGAAGTGCGCCGCGCCCTTGATGGCCAGGTTGTTGGCCTCGGTGGCGCCGCTGGTCCAGACGATCTCCCGGGGGTCGGCGCCCACCAGCTCGGCCACCTGCTCACGGGCTCGCTCCACCGCCTTCTCCGCGTCCCAGCCGAATACGTGGGAACGCGACGCCGGGTTGCCGAAGATACCGCCGCGGGTCAGGTACTTGGCCATCTCCTCGGCCACGCGCTCGTCCACCGGCGTGGTCGCGGAATAGTCCAGGTAGATGGGGGTCTTGTTAGCCATCACAGCGACCTCCTTATGCGGCGGTGCGACTGAAGATGAAGTGGTGACGGTTGATCTCGCGGTCCTGACGGCGGGCCACGGCCTGGACTTCGGGACGGTTGGCGAACTGGGCCAGGGTGATGCCGTCCAGGAAGCTGTAGAGCTGCTGGCTCAGATCCTTCCACAGCTCGTGGGTCAGGCAGCGATCCCCCTGCTGGCAGTCTTCATTGCCCTGGCAGCGGGTCACGTCCACGTTCTCGTCCACGGCGGTGATGATATTGGCCACGGTGATGCGGTCTGCGGGCTTGGCGAGGCGGTAACCACCACCGGGGCCACGCACGCCTTCCACCAGGCCGTGCTTGCGCAGCTTGGCGAACAGCTGCTCCAGGTAGGACAGGGAGATGCCCTGGCACTGGGAGATGTCGGCGAGGGTCACCGGACCGATCCTGTCGTGGATGGCCAGATCCATCATGGCGGTGACGGCGTAGCGACCTTTGGTTGAGAGCTTCATAGATCCACCCCTTTCAGGTTGGGTTGGCAGAATGTGAATTTCCGACCTGGATGGTCAGGAATTGGTGTATTGATACAATAGTTGACCGACACAGTCAACAATACGACCACAAAAAATCCGAGTGGTTCTGTCGGTAATAGGGGATTTCAGGCGGGAGAGGCCCCCTCAGGGGGCGATTTCCAAAGGCAGACCGGTGGCGGGGGTATCGGTCTCGGGCAGATGGAAGCGGTGGCCCTGGCGCAGGCTGTAGCCCAGCCACTTGAACAGGAAGCGGTTTAGGCGCCACTTGCAGGCCAGGGAGCGCTGCCGGGGCAGGTCTTCCACGGTGATGTTCACATCCAGGGGCCGGCAGTGGCGACCGAGCACCTCCACCTGGCGGGCATCGTGGAACATGCGCACCAGCAGATCGGGGCTGCGGCGGGTGCCCTCCGGCTCCGCGAACAGATAGGTCAGGCGGGCGGTGCTGGTGTAGGGGGTGTGTTCCAGGACCTCCAGATGCAGGTCCATGGCCCCGGCGACCCGGGACACGTACTCACCCTGCAGATCACCCAGTTCCGGACACAGTTGGCGCAGCCTGATGTAGTTGGCCTCATAGAGATCCATCAGCGCCGCGAAGCTCTGCGGCACCGGTTCGAGATAAGCGGGTTTGATGTCCTGGATCAACATGAGAGGCATGGTAGCACAGCGACATCGGGCGCCGTCTTTGCTAACGTTTGCCTATTCACCCTGCTCAGGAAAACCGCATCCCCATGAAGATCGCCATTGTCGAGACCCGTCCCTTCAAGGATCAGAAACCGGGTACCTCGGGCCTGCGCAAGCGGGTCCGGGTATTCCGTCAGCCCCACTACCTGGAAAACTTCGTCCAGGCCATCTTCGACACCCAGAAAGACCTGCACGGCGGCACCCTGGTGCTGGGCGGCGACGGTCGCTACCACAACCGCGAGGCCATCCAGGTGATCCTGCGCATGGCCGCCGCCAATGGCATTGCCCGGGTCATGGTGGGCGCAGGCGGGATCCTCTCTACCCCCGCCGCCTCCTGCGTGATCCGCAAGCACCGGGCCCAGGGGGGCATCGTGCTCTCGGCGAGCCACAACCCCGGCGGCCCGGACGCGGACTTCGGCATCAAGTACAACATCGCCAACGGCGGCCCGGCCCCGGAATCGGTCACCGGCGCCATCCACCAGGCCACCCTGAGCCTTTCGCGCTACCACATCGCCGAGGCCCCCCACGTGGACATCGACCACCTGGGCGAGACAAGGCTCGGCGAGATGACCGTCGAAGTGATCGACCCGGTGGCCGACTACGAGACCCTGATGGAGTCCCTGTTCGACTTCGACCGCATCCACGCCCTGTTCAACTCGGGGCATTTCCACATGCGCTTCGATGCCATGCACGCGGTCACCGGACCCTATGCCGTGCGCATCCTGGAAAACCGGCTGGGCGCGGAACCCGGCACGGTGATGCGCGCCGAACCCCTGGCCGACTTCGGCGGCGGACACCCGGATCCGAACCTGGCCCATGCCCACGACCTGGTGCAGCAGCTCTTCGGCCGTGAGGCGCCGGATTTCGGCGCGGCCTCCGACGGCGACGGCGACCGCAACATGATCCTGGGGCGGCGCTTTTTCGTCACCCCCAGCGACAGCCTGGCGGTGCTCGCCGCCAATGCCCACCACGTGCCCGGCTACCGCCAGGGGATCCGCGGCATCGCCCGCTCCATGCCCACCAGCCAGGCCGCCGACCGGGTGGCGGCGCGTCTCGGGGTGGAATGCTTCGAGACCCCCACCGGCTGGAAGTTCTTCGGCAACCTCCTGGATGCAGGCCGGGTGACCCTGTGCGGCGAGGAAAGCTTCGGCACCAGTTCAGACCACGTGCGCGAGAAGGACGGCCTGTGGGCGGTGCTGTTCTGGCTGAACCTGCTGGCGGTCAAGCGCCAGTCCGTGGAGCAGATCGTGCGCGAACACTGGCGCCTCTACGGGCGCAACTACTACACCCGCCACGATTACGAGGCGGTGGACTCGGAACGGGCCGAGGCGCTCATGAAGGGTCTTGGAGACAAACTGGCAGCGCTCAAGGGCCAGCGCTTCGGCGAGTACCTGGTGGAGCAGGCCGACGACTTCGCCTACACCGACCCGGTGGACGGCTCGCGCAGTGAGCATCAGGGACTGCGGGTGCTGTTCGAGGGCGGATCCCGCGTGGTGTTCCGGCTCTCCGGCACCGGCACGGAAGGTGCCACCCTGCGACTCTACGTAGAGCGTTTCGAACCCGACCCCGAGCGCCACGATCTGGACACCCAGGAGGCCCTGGCCGAACTCATCGCCATCGCCGAGCAGATCGCCGGCATCCGGGAACACACGGGACGGGACAAGCCGGACGTGGTCACATAATGGTGAATTCAAAATTTAAGATTCAAGATTCAAAGGGGAAATGCTCCCGTCAAATCAAGATGCATCAGATCGAGGCATGCACCTTTGAATCTTGAATCTTGAATTTTGAATTGCACCTTAAAATTCATTCACCACCCTAGCCACCCCCGGCGCCCTGGATCGCACCAGGCGCTCCACCACGTTTCGGAGATCGAGGGTGGAACGGGGGCAGCCCACGCAGGCGCCCTTGAGGCGCACGCGCACGGTGCGGTCCTCGATGGCGACGAACTCGATGTCGCCGCCGTCCTGCATGAGGATCTTGCGCGCCTCTTCTACCGCCTCCCGTACCACGGCCTCGTCGATGGGACCCTCGGCCACCACGTTTCCGCCCTGGCGACGGGCCTGGGTCTGCACGCGGTCGATGCGCAGGGCCATCTCGGGATCGATGGCCTCGATGGCGTCCAGTTCCTCGTCGCTGTAGACGTGGTCCGGATCGTCACTGAGCAGGGCTTCCAGCCGCTCCTGATCGGTGGGCATGGGCAGTGTCTCCACAGGGTGTTTGCCGCGCAGTATACCAAGGCGCACCAGGCCGGCCCGAATACCCCGGGCGTGCTCAGGCGAATTCGCGCGCAGGGCCAGCAGGCCCATACGCAGCCGCCGCAGCTGATCCGCTGGTAGGCTGTCCGGCGCCAGGCTGAGGCTCTGCCAGCGCCCCTCCACCCGCAGCTGCAGCACGCACAGCCACGGGGCGCAGAAACTGCCGGGCAGGATGACCGCCGGGCGCCAGCGCCCGTCGGCGGTTTGCACGCGACACCGGCCATCCACCTCCAGGCGCAGGCCCTGGATCACGGGACGCCCGGCGAGGAATCCCAGGCGCATCAGATGAAGCCTCAAGGAAAACAGCAGAACACCGACGCCGACGGCAGCGACCAGGGGCATCGCGGCAGCGATCAGCCCTGCCCCGGCCAGGCCGTGCACGAGCACCAGCCATGCGGCCAGGTAGCGGGATGGCTCAGGATGGATGACGAGCGGTCTGGCGGATGAATTCGACCACATGGGCGACGTCCCTGTCGCTGGACTGCATCTGCCCCATGAGCAGTTGCAGCAGGGTGGTATCGGGATAGTCCAGCAGACGCTCGAAGGTCTCGCGACCCCGGGCGTCCAGTTTCACAAAACCGTGCTTGAGGAAGGCCTCCAGCAGCAGGTCCAGTTCCAGCATGCCGCGCCGGCAACTCCAGCGCAGGCGGCGCAGGGCCTCCACGTCGCTGCTGGCGAGTTGTTCGTCCGTGGTCACAGGGAGCGCTTGAGCATCTGCTTCTTGATCTCGCCGATGGCCTTGGTGGGGTTGAGGCCCTTCGGGCAGACCTGCACGCAGTTCATGATGGTGTGGCAACGGTAGAGCTTGTAGGCATCGTCCAGCTGCTCCAGTCGTTCGCTGGTGGCCTGGTCCCGGGAATCCAGGATGAACCGGGCCGACTGCAGCAACGCGGCCGGACCCAGGAACTTGTCCGGGTTCCACCAGTAGGAGGGACAGGAGGCGGAACAGCAGCCGCACAGGATGCATTCGTACAGGCCGTCCAGCTTCTCGCGATCCTGCGGAGACTGCTTGCGCTCCACCTCCGGCACCGGATCATTGATCACCAGGTAGGGCTTGGCCTTTCGGTACTGGTTGTAAAAGTTACCCATGTCCACGATCAGGTCGCGGATCACCGGCATGCCCGGGAAGGGTCGCAGGGTGATGGGTTGCTTGAGGCTTGCCAAGGGGGTGACGCAGGCCAGTCCGTTGGTGCCGTTGATGTTCATGCCATCGGAGCCGCACACCCCCTCGCCGCAGGAGCGTCGGAAACTCAGGGTCTCGTCCTGGCGTTTGAGCCGAAGCAGCGCCTCCAGCAGCATCATGCCCGGTTCCACCTGGGAGTCCGGAAGTTCGAAATCCTGCATGTAGGGTTCGGTGTCGGTTTCCGGGTTGAAGCGGTAGATGGAGAAACGCATCGGACGACTCCTCGGCGCTGGTGGGGTTATTGTTCTTGACCCGCAGTCTCTCAGGTCATCTATATGACTGGCATTATGCACCTTAGAGCAAACAGAATACAGTCAGGTTCACTGCACCTGACTCCGACCCGTGACACGAACGCACCGTGGTCCATAAGCATGCCACCTCGGTCCGGCCACGGCCCCCGCACCCAGCCAGCATGATCAGCCTCGGCCGTCTGCATGGGATTTGATATCTGTCAGTTTAGTCGCACGCCGCGCAACATATGCGCTTGAGTCGGGTCGAAGGGGTGGTTCAAACTGATTAAACGATCTAATGAAATCATCCGGAGCCCCCATGACTGCCACCACCACCTGGATCCTCATCCTCCTGGGCCTGATCGCAGCCGCTGTCGCGGGCTTCCTCCTCGGCCGTCAGACCTCCCATGGACGCCAGGAAGCGCAGGCCCTCAAGGCCGAGCTGGAAAAACAGCGCCAGGAGATGGCCGACTACCGTCAGTCGGTGAACCAGCACTTCGAGAAGACCGCCAGCCTGTTCACTTCCATGGCCGGTTCCTACCGGGATCTCTACGACCACCTCTCCGAGAGCTACAGCCGCCTGGCCGATGCCCCGGCGCAACGCCTTCTGCCGGATCACCCCGGCGCCCTGCTGGAAGGACGCTCCCGCCCGGTGCCCCCGGAAGCCGCCAGCGGCGCCTCCGAGGAGAAGGATAAGCAGCAGGAAACCACCGCAGGCACCAAGCGCGTGCTCGACGACGACGAGCACATGATGGGCGATGCCCCCCACATCCCCGAGCATGTGGAGCTGGAGGAGACACCTGAGCGTCCGGTGACCGCCCGGCGCGACGAGCACGGCGCCACCGCAACCGAAGACGCCGACCGGCCCACCGAGGGGAGATCTGAACCCGATACCGGCGAGTCCAAAGAGGACAAGGTTCAGGCACGTGGCTGAAGCACCGGGACCATGATCACGGGGCCATGAAGGAAGACTCGGACAAGGAGGTGGTATTCCGCGCCCGGGGCCTGACCAAGGTCTACCGCATGGGCGAGGTCGAGGTCCATGCCCTGCGAGGGGTGGACCTGGATCTCTACAAAGGAGAATTCGTCGTCCTCCTCGGCCCTTCGGGCAGCGGCAAGTCGACCCTGCTCAACATCCTCGGCGGCCTGGACAGCCCGAGCGGCGGCGAGGTCATCTGCCAGGGGCGGAACCTGGTCAAGGCCGGCGACCGGGAGCTGACCGAGTTCCGGCGCCACTTCGTGGGTTTCGTGTTCCAGTTCTACAACCTCATCCCCAGCCTCACGGCCCGTGAAAACGTGGCCATCGTCACCGAGATCGCCCGAAACCCCATGTCACCGGAAGAGGCCCTGGAGATGGTGGGCCTCGGTGAACGCATGGACCATTTTCCCGCGCAACTCTCCGGCGGCGAGCAGCAGCGGGTGGCCATCGCCCGGGCGGTGGCCAAGCGCCCGGCGGTGCTGCTCTGCGACGAGCCCACCGGCGCCCTGGACTCCAAGACCGGCATCGTGGTGCTCGAGGTCCTCGAGCGCATCAATCGGGAACTGGGCACCACCACCGCGGTGATCACCCACAATGCCGGCATCGCCGACATGGCCGACCGGGTGATCCATTTCATGGACGGCCACATCGAGCGCATCGACAGGCCCGCACAGCGCAAGGCACCCCGGGATCTGAGCTGGTGAGCGCCCTGTATCGCAAGCTGCTGCGGGAGCTCTGGCACATGCGCGGCCAGGTGCTCGCCATTGCCGTGGTGATCGCTGGCGGCATGGCCACCCTGGTCATGTCGCTCACCTCCCTGGATGCCCTGTCCCTCACCCGGGACGCCTACTACCGGGACTACCGATTCGCGGACATCTTCGTCACGGTGAAACGAGCCCCCGAATCCCTGCGTGAGGCGGTGGAGAACATCCCCGGGGTTCAGCAGGTGGAGACGCGGGTGGTCTCCGGAGCGAACCTGGACATCCCCGGTTTCGTCGATCCTGCCACCGGCATCCTCATCTCCCTGCCCGACGGCCGCAACTCGGAACTCAATCGCCTGTTCCTGCGCACGGGCCGGCTGCCGGAGGCAGGACGCTCGGGCGAGGCGGTGGTCAACGAGGCCTTTGCCCAGGCCCATGGCTTCGTGCCCGGTGACCGCATCGGCGCGATCATCAACGGCCGCCTGCAGCACATCGAGATCGTGGGCATCGTGCTCTCGCCGGAATACATCTACCACGTGGCCCCCGGCGAACTGTTCCCGGATTTCGCCCGTTTAGGCATCCTGTGGATGAACCGCAGCCAGCTGGCCGCCGCCTTCGACATGGACGGCGCCTTCAACGACCTGGTGCTCACCCTGACCCGGGACGCACGCAGCGGCGATGTGATCGACCGACTGGATGCCCTGCTCGCCCCCTACGGCGGCCAGGGTGCCGTGGGCCGCGAGGATCAGCTCTCCCACCGCTATCTGGACGTGGAGCTGGGGCAGCTGCGAACCATGGCCACGGTGTTCCCCGCCATCTTCCTGGCGGTGGCGGCCTTTCTGCTCAACGTGGTGCTGACGCGGCTGATCAATACCCAGCGTGACCAGCTGGGCATCCTCAAGGCCTTCGGCTACAGCAATCTCCACGTGGGCCTGCACTACGCCCAGATGGTGCTGGTGATCCTGGTCATCGGCCTGATGCTGGGCACGGCGGTGGGGCTGTGGCTCGGCTCGATGATGGCGGCCCTGTACCAGGACTTCTTCCGCTTCCCCTACCTGGAACTGCAGCTGCAGGCCCGCAGCGTGGCCCTGGGCACCCTGGTCACCCTGGCCGCGGGCCTGCTGGGCACCGCGATGGCCCTGGTGCGGGCGGTGCGCATCCCGCCGGCCGAGGCCATGCGCCCGGAACCCGCGCCTGTGTTTCGCGCAACGCTCGTGGAACGCCTGGGCCTGCAGCGCCTGTTCTCCCAGCCCAGCCGCATGATCCTGCGCAACATCGAGCGCCGCCCGTTCAAGGCCCTGCTGTCCGTCACCGGCATCGCCTTCGCCTGCGGCATCCTGGTGCTGGGCGGCTACCAGGAAGGCGCCATCACCTATCTCATCAAGGTCCAGTACGGGCAGGCCCAGCGGGACGACCTGACCGTGGTGTTCACGGAACCCACCTCCCGGCGCGCCATGTACGAACTCGCCGCCCTGTCCGGCGTGGATCACGTGGAACCGTTTCGAAGCGCCGCCGTGCGCTTGAGCAAGGGACAGGCCATCTACCGCACCGCCATCCACGGGGTAGAGCCGGACAGCCGCCTGCACCGCATTCTGGATGACCGGCTTCAGGTGGTCACTCTTCCCCCGGAAGGCTTGGTGCTGAACGATTTCCTGGCCGATCACCTGGATGCCCGGCCAGGAGACACGGTGTGGGTAGAATTCCTGGAGGGGCGTCGTGAACAGCTGCCGGTACCGGTCACCGGCGTGATCCGGGAATTCACCGGCGCCTCCGCCTACATGGACCTGGACGCCCTGAACCGGATCATGCGCGAAGGCACGGCCATCTCCGGGGTCTGGCTCGCGGTGGATCATGAGCACCGCGATGTGATTATCGACGTCCTCAAGGATGTTCCCCGGGTGGCCGGTGTCACCGACCGGCTCAAGGCCATCCAGAACTTTATGGACTCCATGGCCGAGATCGTGCTGACCTTCGCGTTCTTCAGCACCCTGCTGGCCGGCAGCATCGCCTTCGGCGTCGTCTACAACAGCGCGCGCATCGCGCTCACGGAACGTGCCCGCGAACTGGCCAGCCTGCGGGTGCTGGGACTCACCCGGGGCGAGATCAGCTATATCCTGCTGGGCGAACTGTTTCTCATCGCCCTCGCGGCCATCCTGCCGGGTTTCCTGATCGGCAAGGCCCTGGTCTACCTGCTGGTGGGCACCATGGATTCCGATCTCTACCGGGTACCCCTGATCATCACCCCCGATGCCTACGCCTTCGCCGCCGCAGTGATCCTGGTCGCCACTGTGCTGTCGGCACTGGTGGTGCTGCGCCGCCTGAACCGGCTGGATCTGGTGGAAGTGCTCAAGAGCAGGGAGTAGAAGTGGCAAGTGGCAAGTGGCAAGTGGCAAGTGGCAAGTGGCAAGTGGCAAGTGGCAAGTGGCAAGTCAGTGTGAATTGCTGATAGGGATGCGCAAGGGGCTTTTCTTGTATCGTTGCGTTTTGAACTGGACCTGGATCGTTGGATGATCAAGAAGATTCTCATCGTTGTTGTGGCGCTGATCATTGCCGGGCTCATCGTGCTGGGCTTCAGGCCGACGCCGGTGCTGGTGGACGTGGAGCCCGTGACCCGGGGGCATCTCGCCATCACCGTCGAGGAGGAAGGCCGCACCCGGGTGATCGACCGCTACGAGGTCTCGGCCCCGCTGACTGCCCAGGCCCGGCGCATCCACCTGCAGGTGGGTGACGCGGTGCGACTGGACGATGTACTGGTCACCCTGGACGCCCCGGCCTCGCCCGCGCTCGATGCACGCAGCCTGCAGGAGGCCCGTGCGCGCCTGGCCGCGGCAGAGGCCGCCCTGGAAACCGCCCGAGCGGAAGTGCGCGCCCTGGCGGCCCAGGCCCTGTTCGCCCGGGAGGAATATGAACGGCTCAAGGGCCTGGCCGAACAGCAGCTCATCTCCCGCAGCACCCTGGACCGGGCCGCCACAGAACTGGACCAGGCCGAGGCCCTGACCCGCTCCGCGCGCTTTCGCGTGCAGACCGCCATCGCCCAGCGGGACGCCGCACAGGCTGCCCTCGCCCATACCGATGGTCAGGACCCCGATGCCTTCGCCGTCCTGGAACTGAGATCCCCGGTGAGCGGACTCGTGCTGCGCCGACATTTCGAGAGCGCCCGGGTGGTGCAACCCGGCGAGCCAATCCTGGAGATCGGTGACCCCGGTCGCCTTGAGGTGGCCGTGGACGTGCTCTCCGCTGATGCGGTGCGCATCGAGCCGGGCATGCGGGTGATCTTCGAGCGCTGGGGCGAGACCCGGGAACTGGAGGGCCGCGTGCGTCGTGTCGAGCCCACCGGGTTTACCAAGATCTCCGCCCTGGGGGTGGAGGAACAACGGGTCTGGGTCATCGCCGACATCACCTCGGCGCACGAGGACTGGGCGCGGCTGGGCGACGGCTACCGGGTCAATGCCCGCTTCGTGCTCTGGGAGTCTGACGATGTCCTGCGCGTGCCCACCAGCGCGCTGTTCCGCCATCAGGGAGACTGGGCCGTGTTCGTCCTGGAGGATGGCCGGGCCAGACTGCGCACGGTCGGTATCGGGCGCCGTGGCGCCCTCCACAGCGAGGCCAGCACCGGTCTCGAGGCGGGCGAACGGGTGGTGGTGCACCCGGACCGCGACATCAGCGACGGCGTACGGCTGCGCCTGAGGGTTGAATGATGCGCTGGAAGACTTTCCGGACTTCGTGCAGGTGGCGGAATCCGCCCCGGCACGCATCAACGATTTCCGCGCCCTGGGTTGCTAGCCCGCATATCTCACCACCCTTCTACTGCGTCCGCCGGGTGCCGGGCGCGAACAGGAGCTGGATCCTCTGGAGTTCGATCAGCCGGCACCAGAGACCCGCTGAGCGCGGGCATCCTCGATGATCTGCTGCAGGACCGTCTGGGTGTCTTCCCAGGCCCTGCGGATGCGCGCAAGATGTTCCAGGCACAGACCTGCCTGCAGGGCCTGCTGGCACAGGGCTTCACCCTCGATGCACAGCTTCGTAAGCGCCGCGGCACCGGCACTGAGCGCCGCCCCCTTCAGGGCGTGCAGACCACTGCGCCAGAGGGCGTAGTCCTGGCGTTTCAGGGCACGGTCCATGACCCAGAGGTGTTCTCGCACGTCATCGCGCAGATCCCTGAAGACTTCCTTCAGGAAACCGCCGCCCTCGTCCATGGACAGCAGGCGCTCCACGGTGGCGTCATCCAGTAAGGATGGGGCTGGCTCGCTGCTCTGCGGCAGGCGGTATCCCATGGGCAGGCGCGAATGGGCAATGAAATCCACGGCACGACTCAGCAGGCCATCGCGCAGGCCGTCCGTGAGGTAGAAGTCGGCGCCGGCATCCCGGCAGGCGGCACGCGCGTCGGGGCTCGGATTATTACCCAGCACGATCAGCGGCGGGCAGGCCTCACCCATCCGGGCCTTGCAGGCGCGCAGCTCATCGAGCTCGCCCGCCAGGGGGTCACGCAGGTCGAGGATGGCCATGACGAAGCGCCCGGGATGACGCTGGATCATCTCGAAGGCCTGATGAGGCCCCATGCTCAGGCAGGGATCATAACCACGGCGGGAAAGCAGGCTGACCAGCAGGCGCTGACTGATGCGGTTGTGCTGGGCAACCAGCACCACCGGCTGCGTGGATGCAGGCACCGCACGCAGACGCGGCCTGGCCGCATCTGCCGGGCGGGAAGATCCCAGCGCAGGGACCTGCTCCGGGTTCACGAAGGGGTGGGATGGGACTTCCATGACGTCTTCCTTGTGTCCTGATGACACGCATCGCTTGACTGTGCCGCCGGGCGCATGCCCGCAACGGTTTTTTATCTTACTCCCTGGGGAGATCGCGCTCCAGTGGGTTCGAGATCTCGATCAGGTTGCTGTCCGGGTCACGGAAATACACCGACAGGATGGGACCCGTGGCGCCGGTGCGCTGCACCGGGCCCTCGAGGACGTTCACGCCACAGCGTTCCAGATGACGGATGGCTGACTCCAGCGGGGTGTCGATGAGCAGGCACAGATCGGCGGACCCCGGCGTGGGCCGATGCGCCTTGGGCTCGAACTCCTGCCCCGCCTGGTGAAGGTTGATCTTCTGAGTGCCGAAACTCAATGCCTTGCGACCTTCGCCGAAGCTCACCACTTCCATGCCCAGGACCCGCCGGTAGAAATCACAGGTGGTCTCGATGTCCGCCACCGTCAGCACCAGATGATCCAGGGAACACACGCGGATCAAGCGTCGCCCTCCCCTGCGTCGGGAATCAGCCCCGAGGCACGCGCCTCCGCCAGGGCCTCCCGGGCCACACGGAAGGCATCCACGCCCGCCGGCACCCCGCAGTAGACGGCCCCCTGGAGCAGCACCTCGCGGATCTCCTCCTGGGTGCAGCCGTTGCGCAGGGCACCGATGATGTGGGCCTTGAGCTCATGGGGCTTGTTCAGGGCCATGAGCATGGACAGGTTGATCAGACTGCGGGTCTTGCGCGGCAGGCCCGGGCGATTCCAGATCGCATCCCAGCAGAACCCTGTGACCAGTTCCTGCAGGGGCCAGGAAAAGGCATCGGCATTCTCCAGTGCCCGGTCCACGTAGGCATCACCCAGCACTTCACGGCGCGTGGCGAGGCCCTTCTCGTTCAGTGGTTTCTTCATGTGTGACTCGACAGGGATGCAGGTCTCAGGCCTGCATCACTTCCGGATTGGACAGATTGCGCGGTGAACCCTCGGCGAAGGCCAGCACGTTGTCGAAGGCTGCCCCGAAGTAGAGTTCATAGCCGTCCCGCTCCACGTAGCCCAGGTGGGGGGTGCAGAGGGCGTTGTCCAGATGCAGCAGCGGGTGATCGCGCACTGGTTCGTCCTCGTAGACATCCACGGCGGCCATGCCGGGTCGTCCCGCCCTGAGCGCGTTCACCAGGGCATCGGGCTCGATCAACTCGGCGCGCGCGGTATTCACCAGCAGCGCCGTGGGTTTCATGAGGGCCAGATGCTTTGCCCTGACGATGCCCCGGGTGCCCGGATTGAGCCCCAGGTGTAGACACAGCACATCGGCGCGGGCGAACAGGTCCTCCTGGCTCTCGGCGGTGTCGATACCCGCCGCCGCCGCCCGTTCCAGGCTGCCTTCCCGGCCCCAGACCAGCAGGTGCATACCAAAGGCGCGCCCGTAGCTGGCCACCAGGCTGCCGACCTTGCCGTAGCCGAAGACACCCAGGGTGCGACCGCGCAGGCCAGTGCCGAGCCGGGTCTGCCAGCGGCCCGACCGCATGGCGGCCACCTGGTCGGGGATGTGACGCATGGCGGCGAGCACCAGGCCCCAAGTCAGTTCGGCCGCCGCGTACGGGGCACCGATGCCGGTGGCCACGGCCACGCCGCGTCGGGTACAGGCGTCCAGGTCCACGTGCGCGATGCCCTTGCCGGTCTGGCTGATGAGCCGAAGCTTTGGTAGACGCTCCAGCAGGGCCTCGGTGATGGGCGTACGCTCCCGGATCAGCACCAGGGCCTCGGCGTCACTGAAGCGCTCCACCAGGGTGTCCAGGTCGCGCACCGTGTCGTTGTACACGGTGACCCGGTGGCCCTTGAGCCGCTGGAAGCAGGCAAGCTCGCGCACGCAGTCCTGGTAATCGTCAGGGATCACGATATGCATGGGCTATTTCCCCGTGGCGGTGCTGGCGGCAGGAACCTCCGGCGGCGCCGCCAGCGTGCGGTGCCGAATCACACCAAGGATGATCAGCGGCACCACGATGACGGCGGCCACGGTGGCCACACCATCATGCGGGTAGAACACCACCACCAGGGACAGGGCCAGCATGAAAATGCGCATGCCCCAGTTGTTGAGTCGACCGACGAAGAAGCGGCCGAAGGTGGCAAAGGTCACGCCCGCCGTACCCGCCGCCACCAGCAGGGTATCCGTGATCTGGGCCCAGCCCGGGTTCACGACCATGTCGGAGCGCACGAAGATGGCGAAGGACATGATGGTGATGGGCAGACAGATCTTGAGCGCCTCCCACATGGTCTTCATGAACGAGGCCTCGGCGATCTTGGCCGCCACCGCTGCAGTCAGTGACGTGGGCGGCGAGAGCTCGCCCCAGATGGCCAGCAGGAAGGCGAAGAAATGTGCCACCCAGGGATCGACGCCCATCTGGCGCAGGGGCGGCACGATGATCACCGCGACGATGATGTAGGTGGCCGTGGGCGGCAGACCGGTGCCCACCAGCCAGCCGAAGATCCAGGCCATCAGGATCATGGCGACGATGTGGAAGTCACCCAGCTGCAGCAGCAGGGAGCCCATGCGGGTGATGAAACCGGTGACCGTGAACAGCCCGATCATGATGCCGAGGGTGGCCATGAGCAGGGTCAGGTAGGCGGTCATCTCCGCGTGGGTCTCGATCACCGTGCGCAGGTTGCCGAGCAGCGTCTCTTCCTGGAGCTTGGGGTCCTTGAGCACGTACTTGAAGTACAGCCAGGTGAGCAGCAGCATCGCCAGGATCGCACCCGCCGTGTACAGCGCGGCGCGCAGGGCGCCATAGCCAAAGGTGCTCATCAGCAGGATCAGGAAGATGATCCCCGAGAAGAAGATGGTGGTGCGCATCCAGTCATACAGCGGCACCGTCGGTACCTGGATCGGCGTGCTGGGCAGAAGCCTCACACTGAGCAGGTAGACCGCCAGGATCAGGGACACGAAGTACACGAAGGCCACGGCGAAGCCGCGCACCACCACGTCCCAGTAGGGCACGCCCAGGAACTCGGCCATGAGGAAGCCGGCCACCGCCATCAACGGCGGCATGATGAGACCGCCCATGGAGGCGGCCGTCTCTACCGCCCCGGCGAAGGTGCCGGGTACGCCATAACGTTTCATCAGCGGGATGGTGAAACTGCCGGTCACCGCCGTGTTGGCGGAGCCGGAACCGCTCACCATGCCCACGGACACCGAGGCCAGCACCGCGGTCTGGGGAATGGTATGGCGCGAGCGACCGGCGAGCCTTCGCATCACGTCCACCAGGGCGCGCTGTGCGCCGAACCCGCTGGCCACCGCCGCCAGCAGCAGGAACGCGGCGATCAGGGTGAGCGACAGCTGCGAATAGCGCCCGTAGACGCCGGTGGAGAATTCCACCGTGCTGGAGGTGATGATGCGATCCAGGTTGACGCTGGGATGCCAGAAGAAATCGATGGGGCTGAGATGGCCCCAGAGGGCGTAGAACACCAGCACCACGTTCACCCAGAACAGCACCGGGTGGATGATGCGCGAGAGCTCCATCACCACCAGGAAGATCAGCACACCGACCACGAAGTCATGGGTGGTGTAGGCCGCCTGGCGCCAGATGGCGATGTCTTCGAAATTGGCCGTCAGGTAGTAGGTCGTATACAGGCAGATGCCGATATAGACGATCACCGCCGTGTGATTGATCACTGCGGGCAGACGGGAGTAGAGGTACTGATTCTGATACAGGTACAGAATCTGGATGATCATCGCCAGGGGCACCAGGCGCACCGCGAGGTAGCGCTGCCCGCCGGCACCGGTCAGGAAATAATGCATCAGCGAGACGAACAGCACGGCGCCCAGGATGAAGGTGACGTTGCGCAGTGTGAGCACGCCGCCCTGGCGCAGCATCTCCGCAGCCAGCAAAAGCATCGCCAGGCCGACATACAAGGTCACATCGGTGTGGGCGATCTGGCGCCAGGTGCCGATGTCATGCATGCCCGGCCATAGGTAATAGAGGGCGTAAATACAGAGGCCCAGGTAGACCAGCGCGAGTACCTGCCGCGCGGCGGCTGAAAACCCGGGATAGAAGCGCCCCTGCAGTTGCAGATGCAGGATCTGCAGCGCGAGTGCCGGCGCTACCAGCCAGAGGTAGGCCGTCTCACCGCTGAACAGGTATTGATACAGGGCGACGAGAAAAGCCGCGCCCATGAGGACATACGCCACTTCCGAGGTGAGCGTCTTCTTGAGTAAGGACACAGTCTGCCCCCGCTTTCCAGTGTCACAACAAAACAGGGCGGGAACGTTGCTTGCGTTACCCGCCCTGTGGTTTGGTTAGCTGAGAGCTTACTGGCCCGCGATGGTCCAGCTGTCATTCCAGGCGCCGTGTTCCTTCAGGAACGCGGCCAGGCCGGGATGCACCGGGATATCGGGGTTGGCGGCCACGCCGGCGGCCTGGGTACCCACGAAGTCGTCAGCCAGAGGACCGAAGCCTGCGTCACCTTCCACCAGCTTGTCCTTGTTCTTGTACAGGATGTCCAGGATGTTCTTGATCAGGTCAGCATCCATGTCCGCGCGCACGTTGTAGGCGAAGTAGATGGGCACTGCGTAGATCGTGTCCACACCCAGTTCCTGGCTGAAGGCCTTGGAGGGATCCACCTGCACCGGGTTCAGGCCGGCAGCACGCAGCTTCGCCATCTCCTCTTCGGAGGGATTCACCGCGGCCAGGTTGGCGCGCAGCTCGGCCTCGCGCCAGTAGGTGGGCAGGGAGACACCGGCGGTGGTATAGCCCGCGGAACCGGCGATGGTGTTGGCCTCGAAGGCATCCGCCACGGTGGTGTTGTCGATCTCCACGTGGTTGAACTCATAGCCCAGGGCGGCGAACACGCGGCGCATGTTGAGCCAGTTCATGAAGCCGGCGGGGGTGTAGTAGCCGGGCTTGCCGTCGAAGTCCTTGTAGGAGTTGAACTCACCCTTGCGGCGGTCGGCCACCAGCATGAAGGTCTCCATGGGATACACGTACAGGGTGTGCACCAGCATGCCGCGGCGGGGGGTGTAGTTGTCGTAGGGGCGCTCGCCGTCGTACAGGCTGCGCATGCCCACGTCGGCGGTATAGCCGAACTCGCCGTCGCCATCCATAACCGAGCGCATGGCGCCGGAGGTGGAGGGATAGGGTTGCACCACCACGGCATAACCGCGGCCCAGGTTCTGCTGCAGGATCTCGGAGATCACGTTACCCACGGCATAGCCGTAGGAGCCGACGTTGGATGTGGCGAAACGGATGGTCTGACGCTGGGCCTCGGCGGGCTGGATGGCCGCCAGTGACAGGGCAAAGGTGGCACCGATGGCCACCAGGGTACTGAGGAAACGGGTCTTGGAGAAAATCATGATACCCCTCCGCTATCTTATTTTATGGATCAGTTTGAATAATCACCGATCCGGACCGGGGCACCCTGCGAGGCATCTTGGTCCGGCTGGCGGCGTGAACGACTTGCGTCCCTTACTTGTGCAACTCCCTGACCAGAATGAATGACACGACTGCTGGCCGATGGTTCGGCGTCACAGATATGTCATCTAGATAAGTATACACAGGAAATCGGGATTGTTACCGCCTGAGCCCCCAAAGCAGGCTACCCGCCAGGCCCACCACCAGGGCCAGGGACCCCAGATACACATACCAGCCGAAACCGTGGTACAGGAAACCCGGCAGGAAGGAGCCGATTGCGCCACCGGCGTAGTAGAAGGCGATGTACAGGCCGTTCACCACCCCCCGGTGTTCTCCGGACTGCTGGTTCAGCACCCCGGGGGCCAGGGAATGGATCATGAACATGCCTGAACACAGCACGAACATGCCCAGGAACATCACCCACACCGGGCTCGCAGCGAAGAACAGCAGGGCCGTGACCAGGATCAGGGTGCCCACCAGCATGGCATTCACCGTGCCCCCGATCCTTGAGGCCAGGCGCAGGGAAACGAGCGAGACCACCACCCCCATGAGGTAGCCGGAGTACATCAGGCCGATGCCGCTCTCGCTCATGCCCGTGCCCAGCTCCACCAGGCGGAAAGGCAGGAAGTTGAGCAGGGACGCGAAGGCCCCGAAGGCGCAGAACACAACCCCATAGATCCTGAGGAAACTGGGTTGACGCAGGATCTCGATCACGGCGGACAGGCGCAGTCGCTGGAAGCTCACCGGCGGATCGGACTTCAGGCGGGTGAGCAACAGGGCTGCGAGCACCGTGGCCAGGCCCAGCAGCAGGAAGGACCAGCGCCAGCCGAAGTTGGCCGCGATCACCCCCGACAGGGCGCGCCCCAGAAAACCACCCATCACGGTGGATGCCACGTAGACAGCCATCACCTGGGCGATGCGACCGGGTCCGGCGCTGGCACCCAGGTAAGTCATGAGGCCGGTGAGCATGGCCGGGATCACCATACCCTGCAGCAGGCGCAGGCCCAGCAGCACATCGAAGCGATCCACGAAATAAACGACCACCTGGGAGGCGGCCAGCAACCAGATGGAGACCCGCAGCAGACGACGGGCCGCCATCTTCTGTAACAGGAAGCCGTAGGCGATGGGCGCCACAGCCAGGGGCAGCAGGGTCACGGTGATCAGCAGCGAGGCCCGCGCCTCGCCCACACCGAAATGCGCCGCCAGTACAGGCAGCAGGGGCTGAGGGGTGTACAGGGCTGAAAAGACCAGGAGGGTGCAGTACTGGATGATCAGCAATTGTCCGAGGGGCAAGTCGCTCTCCGGGGTAAGGGCCCGAGGCTTGTGGGCATTGAGGTCACACCGAGCCACTCGGAGGTGGTCAGATCTGAATTGACGCGGCGTAACGACACAGTGGCTGGCATCTTACTGAGCCTCGGGTCGCTGATGCCAGACCTGGGCACGGCACGTGGGACCGTAATCCTGTGGCAGATGTCACAAGGCCCCGATGAATCTAGCAGCCAGAAATGAAGAAGGCCGCTGCCGGAGGATGATTTCTCCGGCAGCGGCCCTCAGGCTCAGCCAAGTAGCCTGACTGATCCCTCAGCGTGGCACGGTGACGGTCTCGGTGCCGCGGATGGTGATCTCCACGCGACGGTTCTGGGCACGACCTTCCGTGGTGGCGTTGCTGGCCACCGGCTGGGTGATACCCCGGCCCTCGGTGGTGATCAGGTCGGCACGGATGCCCTTCTCCACCAGGTAGGCCTTCACACTCTCGGCACGGCGCTTGGACAGATCCATGTTGTAGTCGGCAGCGCCGGTGTTGTCGGTGTGGCCCACCACGTGGATGTTCTGGACGTTATCCAGGCGCGAGAGGTCACTCACCAGCCGGTCCAGTTCTGCCCTGCCCTGGGGACTGATGGCCGCACTGTTGATGGCGAACAGGGCGGCTGCACCCAGGGTGCGGGTCTCTTGCACCTGGCGGGGCGGCGGGGGCGGCGGAGCCGGTGCCGGGGCCGGTGCGGCGGGCGGGGGCGGAGGCGGCGCTTCGGCGCGCTCGGGGAACAGGTGCGGATCGCAGCCCTTGACGGCCAGTTCCTTGGTCCAGTGGATGGTGCGCCAGCAATCACCGGTGGCGTTGCGCACCACGTTTCCGCGGGCGTCGAGCACGTAGGCGGCCGTGCCCTTGATTTCTTCGCGATCGGAATGCGCGTGGCCCTGGACCAGCAGACCGGCTGCAAGCATGCAGCCCAGACCTGCAGTCACTTGGATGAGTTTCTTCTTCATTGTTGTCTCCTTGCGGGATGGGTGTTCATTGCGGGTGTGAGATAACGGGGGAATCGAGTCTTTCCGTGCACATCATCTGCCCTGCCTGTGACACGACAGAGTCAAAGATGTTCAATGCTTGCACGATGAATTAAAGCATAGATCAATGACTCAACGATGCCATTGAGTCAGATCAAAAATGCGTAGGCAATTCAAGGAGAAGAAACGACGGAATTTTTTACAGAATCGCCAGGAACAGACCGGGTCCCTGTTCGAACAGAAACCCGGTCACCAATGATGAATCAGTACACCCGAACCTTGGGTGGGAAGCTCTCGACCGTCATGGGCTTGGTGCGCACCGGTTTGTAATCCAGGCTGTCGCTGTGCTTGAAGTACAGGGTGTGCTTGAGCCAGTGGGTGTCGTCGCGATCGGGATAGTCGATGCGCGAGTGGGCGCCGCGGCTTTCCTTGCGACCGAGGGCCGACTGCACCGTGGCCAGCGCGCAGTCCACCAGGTTTTCCAACTCCATGGCCTCCACGCGCGCAGTGTTGAAGACCTTGCTGTGATCCCGAAGCACTGCGTCCTTGACCCGCTCGGCGATGGCCTTGACCTTGGCCACGCCCTCGGCCATGACCTCCTCGGTCCGGAACACGCCGCAGTGGGCCTCCATGACCTTACGCAGTTCCTGGCGCAGCTGATCCACGTGCTCGCCGTCGCCCTTGCGATCCCAGCGGTGGAAGCGCTCCAGGGCCGCATCCACGGCCGGCTGATGCAGGGGACGGTGGTATCGGTTGTGCTCGAGCACATCGATGATGTGATTGGCCGCGGCGCGGCCGAACACCAGGATATCCAGCAGGGAGTTGCCGCCCAGGCGATTGGCACCGTGCACCGAGACACAGGCCGCCTCGCCCGCCGCATACAGACCCGGCACCGGATCCTCCGGCGTGTCCTTGACCGGCACCACCACCTGTCCGAAGCGGTTGGTGGGAATGCCGCCCATGGTGTAGTGGGCGGTCGGATAGATCGGAATGGGGTGATCGATGGGATCGAGTCCCAGGAAGGTGATGCAGGTCTCCCGGATGCCCGGGAGACGCTGCATGATCTTGTCCCGGCCCAGGTGGGTCAGCTGCAGCAGCACGTAATCCTTCTCCGGTCCGCAGCCCCTGCCCTCCTTCACCTCCGTGTAGATGGCGCGGCTCACCACGTCGCGGCTGGCCAGGTCCTTGGCGTTGGGCGCATAGCGCTCCATGAAGCGCTCGCCATCGGCGTTGAGCAGATAGCCGCCCTCGCCACGGGCACCCTCGGTGATGAGCATGCCGCGCCCGGCGATGCCCGTGGGGTGGAACTGGAAGAACTCCATGTCTTGTAGCGGGATGCCCGCGCGCAGGGCCATGCTCATGCCGTCGCCGGTGTTGATCAGGGCGTTGGTGCAGGTGCGGAACAGCTGGCCCACGCCGCCGGTGGCCAGCAGCGTGGTCTTGGCCTCGATGACGATGGGTTCGCCGGTGAGGATCTCGAAGGCCAGCGCGCCGAGCACATAGCCCTCCTCGTCCTTGAGCAGGTCCACGGCGAAGTATTCGTCGAAGAAGTGGGTCTTGGCGCGGATGTTCTGCTGGTAGAGGCTGTGCAGGATGGCGTGGCCGGTGCGGTCCGCCGCCGCGCAGGTGCGCGCCGCCTGCTCCTTGCCGAAGTGCTGGCTCTGGCCGCCGAAAGCCCGCTGGTAGATATTGCCGTTGTCCAGGCGCGAGAACGGCACGCCGAAGTGTTCCAGCTCGTAGACCACCTTGGGTGCCGCCCGGCACATGTACTCGATGGCGTCCTGGTCGCCCAGCCAGTCGCTGCCCTTGACCGTGTCGTACATGTGCCAGTGCCAGCTGTCCGGCAGCACGTTGGCCAGTGCGGCATTCACGCCACCCTGGGCCGCCACGGTGTGGGAGCGGGTGGGAAAGACCTTGGAGACCACCGCCACGCTGGCCTCCGCGTTGGCCAGCTGCAGTGCCGCGCGCAGGCCGGCGCCGCCAGCGCCGATGATGAGTGCGTCGAACTTGCGAACCGTTACGCCCATGAGGATGCCGCCTGAATGAGTATGTAGGTGCCCCAGATGCCGCAGGTCAGTAGGAAGAGTGCCACTGCCGCCAGGACCGTGACCCGGGCGCCGAAGGGATGCACGTAATCGACCACCACGTCACGCAGCCCGATCCAGGCGTGCATGAGCCAGGCGCCCAGGAACAGGGCCGAGGCCAGCAGCACCCCGGGATGGGTCATCCAGCCCTGCCATGCCCCGGCGGAAGGTCCGCCGCTGAACACCAGTGCCAGCAGCAGCACCAGGATGTAGGCCCCCAGGTACAGGGCCGTCAGGCGCTGCCACAACCATGCCCCCATGCCACTCATGCCGCCCCTCATAGCCAGAGCACTCCCAGGATGATGACCGTGAGCACCGGTGCCAGCACCAGCACCGTCCAGGCGCTCTTGCGAGCCGCAGTGCGTTCCACACCCACGTCCACGTCGATCAGCAGGTAACGGATTCCGGCCAGCCAGTGGTGCAGCAGGCTCCACAGCAGCACCAGGCTGATCAGCATCACCAGCGGGTGTCTGAGCAGTGCCAGGGCCTCGGCATAGCCCGCCTCGCCCTGCAGGGATCGCTGGAAGATGAACAGGAACAGGGGGATGGCTAGGAACAGCAGCACACCGCTGATACGGTGGGCGATGGAGGCCACACCCGGGACAGGGAGCCGAATCTTGAAGAGATTCAGGAACACAGGCCGACCTTCACGGCGCATGCGGAGACTCCTCTGGACGATGAATTTTATTCTTGTCTGGTGGTCAACCCAATCGGCGTGTCTGGACACGATTGTGCAACGCACCAGTCATCTAGATTAGCTGTATTTTTGCACGCTGTCAGCCTGCTGACAGCATTTTTGGGTTTGGTCTAATATGGCCGAGCTTAGTTCAATCACCCTGGAGAAACCATGAAACCCGAGTGGAAAGACTTCCTCGTGGATGCGGGCGCCGAATTCGACAACGGCTCGGTGGCGGACTTCGGCAACGCCGAACGTGAGCGCCGTGTGGTGGTGAGCGGGGATGTCATCTGCGACCTCTCCCACCAGGGCCTGATCGTCGCCTACGGCGAAGAAGCGGGCAGTTTCCTCCAGGGGCAGTTCAGCAACGACGTGCTGGGTCTGGACTCCGCCCACAGCCATCTGAACAGTTACTGCACCCCCAAGGGCCGCATGCTGGCGAATTTCCGGGTCTTCCGGCGGGGCGAGAGCTACTACCTGCGCATGCCGCGGGCCATGGTGGAGTCGGTCCTGAAGCGCCTGCGCATGTTCGTGCTCCGATCCAAGGTGACCCTGGAGGATGCGGATGACGCCCTGGTGCGCATCGGCCTGTCCGGCCCCCGGGCCGTGGAGGAACTCCAGACGGCCCTGGGCGGTGCGCCCTCGGCCGTCAACGACGTGCTCCATCACAACGACATCACCGCCATCCGGGTGCCCGGCCCCCACCCGCGTTTCGAACTCTATGGGGAGCTGGAGGCCATGAAGCAGCTCTGGAACAAGCTCAACGTGCGCTGCGCCCCGGTGGGTGCCGGACCTTGGGCCTTGCTGGATATCCTGGCGGGCATTCCCAACATCACGCCGGCCACCAGCGAGGCCTTCGTGCCCCAGATGGCCAACATGCAGCTGATCGGCGGAGTGAGCTTCAAGAAAGGCTGCTACCCGGGTCAGGAGGTGGTGGCACGCATGCACTACCTGGGCAAGCTCAAACGGCGCATGTATCGGGTCAGCATCGACACCGACCAGCCCCCGGCGCCGGGCACCGAGATCCTGGGCGCCGGCGGCGGCGAGGCCGAGGAGGATCAGGCCGCGGGCCGGATCGTGGACGCCCAGCTGCACCCGGACGGCAAGGTCATGGCCCTCGCGGTCCTGCAGATCGCCGCCGCCGAGGCCGGAGGTCTGCACCTGGCTGGTGAGAAACATCCGGCCGTGAGTCTGGAAACCCTGCCCTACTCCTTCGAAATGGCTGCGGCCTCCTGATGCGCTTCCTGTTCTTCCTGGTCGTCCTGATCCTGCTGGCCTTCTGGGCGGCGTTTTTCAGCCGCCCCAACAACAAGCGCCTGTCTAACATCCTCTACATCGTCGGCGCGGTAATGACGGTGCTGGTGATCGCGGGGTACCTGCGGCTGGTCTGATCCGGCGTATCGGCGGATAGAAAGTCAACCGCGACGCAGAGGCGCAAAGACGCAGAGGGTTCGGAAGTGAAACAAAAAGGCCCGGTGATCAGTGCTGATCATCGGGCCTTTTGCGTTATTGCTGAAAATATTTCTTTGCGTTCCTCTGCGCCTTCGCGCCTCTGCGTCGCGGTTGCCTTTGACTTCCAGAACCAGCAACCAGCAGACCGCTCAACTCTCCGGTCGCATGTGCGGAAACAGCAGCACATCGCGGATGGACGGGCTATTGGTGAGCAGCATGACCAGCCTGTCGATGCCGATGCCCTCGCCGGCGGTGGGGGGCATGCCGTGTTCCAGGGCGCGCAGGTAGTCCGCGTCGAAGTGCATGGCCTCGTCGTCGCCCGCCTCCTTCTCCTGCACCTGCTTGCGGAAACGCTCGGCCTGGTCCTCGTAGTCGTTCAACTCCGAGAAGCCGTTGGCGATCTCGCGCCCGCCGACGAAGAACTCGAAGCGGTCGGTGACGAAGGGATCGTCGTCGTTGCGCCGGGCCAGCGGCGAGACCTCGGTGGGATAGGCGGTGATGAAGGTGGGGTCCTTCAGATTGCCCTCCACGGTCTTCTCGAATATCTCGATCCACACCTTGCCGAGGCCATAGCTGTCCTTGAGCGGAATACCCAGCCTCTGGGCCACGGTCCGGGCCCGTTCCAGGTCCGCCAGATCCGCCTCGCTCACGTCCGGGTTGTGGTGCAGGATGGATTCCTTCACGGTCATGCGCGTGAACGGGCGCTCGAAGTCGTAGGTCTCGCCCTGGTAGTGGACCTGGGTGCTGCCAAGGATTTCCAGGGTCAGATCCCGCAGCAGGTCCTCGGTCAGATCCATCAGGTCGTGGTAGGTGGCGTAGGCCTCGTAGAACTCCACCATGGTGAACTCGGGGTTGTGCCGGGTGGAGAGGCCCTCGTTCCGGAAATTGCGGTTGATCTCGTAGACCCGCTCGAAGCCGCCGACCACCAGGCGCTTGAGATAGAGCTCCGGGGCGATGCGCAGAAACAGCTGCATATCCAGGGCGTGATGATGGGTGGTGAAGGGGCGTGCGGTGGCGCCGCCGGGGATCGCCTGCATCATGGGGGTCTCCACCTCCAGGAAGCCACGCTGATCCAGGAACTGGCGGATGAACTGGATCACCCGGGTACGGGTGCGGAAGGTCTCGCGCACCGGCTCGTTCATGATCAGGTCCACGTAACGCTGCCGGTAGCGGGTCTCGGTATCTGAGAGACCGTGGAACTTCTCAGGCAGCGGGCGCAGGGACTTGGTGAGCAGGCGCAGGCTGTCCACGTTGACGGTGAGTTCGCCGGTCTTGGTCTTGAACAGCGTCCCCTCGGCGCCCAGAATGTCGCCCACGTCCCAGGTCTTGAAGTCGGAGTAGGCGCCTTCCGGCAGGCTGTCCCGCTGGATGAAGAGCTGGATGCGGCCGGACATGTCCAGGATCTGGGTGAAGCTCGCCTTGCCCATGATGCGCTTGGCCATCATGCGCCCGGCCACCGACACCCGAATGGTGTTCTGCTCGAAGAACTCGGCGGGCTTGGCGTCGTACTCCGCGTGCAGCTCGCCGGCCATCACGTTGCGGCGGAAGTCGTTGGGAAACGCCACGCCCCGCTCGCGCAGTTTGGTCAGCTTCTCCCGGCGCTGCGCGATCAGCTTGTGTTCTTCCTGGCCCTGTTCTTGATCAGTCATCGATGTTCCGCCTTTCGCCCTTCATTACCCACTTCTCAATTCACCCTTCCCAATTCACTCAAAGTCCGCTCTTCAACGAGGCCTCGATGAACTGATCCAGGTCGCCATCCAGCACCGCCTGTGTATTACCCACTTCCACACCGGTACGCAGGTCCTTGATACGCGACTGGTCCAGCACGTAGGAGCGGATCTGGCTGCCCCAGCCGATGTCGGACTTGGTGTCCTCCAGGGCCTGCTTGGCGGCATTCTGCTTCTGCAACTCCAGCTCGTAGAGCTTGGCCTTGAGCTGCTTCATGGCCGTGTCCCGGTTCTTGTGCTGGGAACGGTCCGCCTGGCAGGCCACCACCACGCCGCTGGGAATATGGGTGATGCGGATGGCGGACTCGGTCCGGTTCACGTGCTGACCGCCCGCGCCGCTGGCCCGGTAGGTGTCCACTCGCAGGTCCGCCGGGTTGATGTCGATCTCGATGCTGTCGTCCACTTCGGGGGAGACGAACACGGCGGCGAATGAGGTGTGCCGGCGGTTGCCGGAATCGAAGGGGGACTTGCGCACCAGGCGGTGCACGCCGGTCTCGGTGCGCAGCCAGCCATACGCATAAGGGCCCTCGAACTTGATGGTGGCGCTCTTGATGCCGGCCACCTCGCCCTCGGAGACCTCCATCAGTTCGGTCTTGAACCCACGCCGCTCGCCCCAGCGCAGGTACATGCGCAACAGCATGTTGGCCCAATCCTGCGCCTCGGTGCCGCCGGAGCCGGCCTGGATGTCCATGTAGGCGTTTTTCTCGTCCATCTCGCCGGAGAACATGCGCCGGAATTCCAGCTGCGCTACGTCGTTCTCGTATTTCGCGAGATCCGCCTCCACCGCGCTCACGGTCTCGGCGTCATTCTCCTCCGCGGCCATGTCCAGCAGGTCCCGGGCATCGCCCAGGGCCTTGTCCATGCGGGTGATGAGCAGCACCACCTCCTCCAGGCGGGAGCGCTCGCGGCCCAGTTCCTGAGCCCTCTCGGGGTTGTTCCAGACGTTGGGGTCTTCCAGTTCCCGACTCACTTCCTCCAGGCGTTCACGCTTGGCATCGTAGTCAAAGATACCCCCTCAAGGCGTCCACGCGGCCTTGCAGATCGTCGATCTGGGTGTAAAGCGGATTGAGTTCCATGGATGGTCTGTCCGGGTCGGAAAAGCGCGCAATTGTACACGAAAGTGCCTCCCGCGATTAAGGGCGGGAGGCAATTCAAGATTCAAAGTTCAACATTCAAAAAGAATGCTTCGCATGGCCTCTACAGTTTGAATTTTGAATTTTGAATATTGAATTCAGCACCTCTCCACGTGCTCGATCATGAGCTGGGGACTGACCAGGCCCTGGTATTCGTTGACCTCCAGCCGGTAGGCCAGGCGAACCCGGCACAGACCCTCGGGCCAGTCATCCCAGTCCACGTTGAAGGCGATGCCGGTGATGGGCGGCGCACCCGGGGCGGCGCGCAACTGCAGGCGCAGGTGGCGTTCCTTGAGCACCCGTCGATCCAGGATCTCAAATTCCCCGTCGAACACCGGGGGCGGGAAGCCCTGCCCCCAGGGGCCGGCATCCCGCAGGCGCACGGCGGTGTCCAGGCTGATCTCGCCCGGTGAGAGTTCGCCGTCGCTGTGCACGACCCCTTCCAGGTCCTCGGGTGAGACGCGCGCGGCGACGGTTTGATCGAAGGCCTCGCTGAACGCCTGGAGATGCGCCAGCGGCAGACTCAGTCCCGCGGCCATGGCATGGCCGCCGAACTTGCTGATCAGGCCGGGATGGCGCGCGGCCACGTCATCCAGCGCATCGCGGATATGGAGCCCCGGGATGGAGCGTGCGGAACCCTTGATCTGGCCATCACCGGCATCGGCGAAGGCGATCACCGGGCGGTGGATGCGCTCGCGGATGCGCGCGGCCAGGATGCCGATGACCCCCTGGTGCCACTGGGGTTCGTAGAGACACACCCCGTAGCGATCCCCCCAGGAGTCCACCGGCAGGGCCTCGAGGCCTGCCAGGGCCTCCGCCTGCATCTGCGCCTCGATGTCGCGACGATCCGCATTGAGATCGTCCAGGGCGGCGGCCAGGGCACGGGCCTCGACCGGGTCATCGGTGAGCAGACAGCGAATGCCCAGGGCCATGTCGTCCAGGCGGCCGGCGGCATTGAGACGGGGGCCGACGGCAAAGCCCAGGTCCGTGGCCACGCTGCGCTCCGGGGTCCGCCTGGCCACCTCCAGGATGGCGCCGATGCCGGGGATCGCTGCACCGGCGCGGATACGTCGCAGGCCCTGCTCCACCAGAATGCGGTTGTTCTGGTCCAGCGGCACCACATCGGCCACGGTCCCCAGGGCCACCAGGTCCAGCAATTCCGCCAGGTTCGGTTCATCGATGCCGCGGGTGTCGAACCAGCCGCTGTCCCGCAGGCGCGCGCGCAGGGCGAGCATGACGTAGAAGATCACGCCCACACCGGCCAGGTGCTTGCTGGGGAAGGGGTCGTCGGGAAGATTCGGGTTCACCAGGGCATCGGCTGCGGGCAGCGATGCTCCGGGCAGGTGATGATCGGTCACCAGCACCGACATGCCCGCATGGCGCGCGGCAGCCACACCGTCAAGGCTAGAGACGCCGTTGTCCACGGTGATGAGCAGACCGGCGTCCAGCGGGCGCAGCACCGACACGATCTCGGGCGTCAGCCCGTAGCCGTATTCAAAGCGGTTGGGCACCCGAAAGTGCACATCCCGCGCACCCAGGGCGGAGAGCGCCCGCAGGGCCACGGCGGTGCTGGTGGCGCCGTCCGCATCGAAGTCCCCGACCACCACGATGCGCTCACCACTGCGCAGGGCACGTTCGAGTCGCTCCACGGCCGACTCGATGCCGGAGAGCAGATGCGGGGCGGCAAGCCCCTTAAGACCATAATCGCACTGGGCCGGATCGAGCACGCCCCGCAGGGCCAGCACGCGGGCCAGGACATCGCCTTGGGGCAGGGCCACGCCCGCAGGCGGCTGCCGGCGTCTGATGGTGCGCAGGGCCTTCATGAGACGACTCTCCCTAGCCCGCATATCTCACCGGGATCGCGGGAGCAGGCGAAGGATTCGTGCCCGTAGGCGCCGCTCTGGAGCGAAACCCATAGCTGTAGCTATGGGTTGAGTGAAGAGCAAGCTGACGTCCGCGAAGACGAGCCTGAACCGCGATAGGACACCGGCGGGAACAGACCTGTCTGCTGAGTTCACCGATCATTTCAGTATATTCCACCTGCGTTTCAGTCTGTTACGCGTCCGCCGGTGTCCGACCGGCGAGATATGCGGGCTAGCGGCTCGCTGCGTCGCCACAGCCGCCAGCGGGCACTGGCTGGCACCTCGAACACGTCGCCACAGGTGCTGTGGATCACGAGCCGCTTCAGGGACGCCGAGCCGAGCGCCTTGCGCAGTGGTCCGAACCAGGCCCGTTCCAGCCCCCCCATGCCCGCCTGCCAGGCCTCCAGGTCATCCAGGGCGGCATCGGCCTGGAGCGTGTCGAGCAGCACGCATCGCGCACCACCTGCCGCGAGCACCGGCTCGGCGGTCTCGGGCAGCGGCTCAATAGGCACCTGTGCACACCGAGCGAGCCCCGCGAGCAGCAGATCGTCACCCCACAGGCGGGAGACCGGTGATACCAGGCTTGAAGGCAGGACGCCGCCGCCCCAGGGCCAGACGCTGTTGACCGACGGCAGGCCGCGGGTCTCCCGGGCACGATTCTCGGCGGCATCGAACAGGACCATCTGCAACTCGTTGATGAGGCGGTGCCAGTAGGCCGCCTCCGGACCGGCGGGAAGACGGCCGTTGATGGGGCGTCCCAGCACCTCGCCCAGGCTGCGGGTCTCGGGCACGGCCCTGTTGGCGGGCAGGCGCAGGTGCCAATGTCCCGGCGCGTTGACCTCGATGTGCAGGCCGTCTTCGGCCAGATGCGCGTTGATGCGCGCGGCCAGTGCCCGGGCCTCGTCCAGGCCGAGACGCAGCTGATCCGGGCCGGTGAGCACCAGGTCAGTGATGCCGGCCTCCAGGTGCACCGGATCCATGCACAGCCAGGCCTGTTCATCCCGCTCGCCGGTCAATGCCAGGCGCGTCAGGGCACCGGCGGGCATGGGACCGGCGATGGCGAACAGCCCGGCGAGAACATCCCCGAGACTCGCATGCGGGACTGAATGGCGCGTGGAACGGGCGAGCAACCATTCCAGTGCCGGGAAACGGCCCACGCCACCGTAACTCGCCTGCCACTCCCCTATCCGGTCCAGCAGGCCGGGCACCAGGAGATGCAGGACCGACGCATCACGAGTCATGCAAGCGGCAGCGGGATTCAGGAGCCGGGAGGCTTCGTGGACTTGGACGGCGAAGCGGCCGGCTGGTCACCACTGTAGCTCTCGTAGGGGAAACGCACATGGCCGTAGCGGATGACCAGCACCGCAGCGGCCAGCAGCAGCACGCCCAGTGTGACACCCATGATCTGCCAGAAGTCCATCTCCTTCATGTCCAGTATCAGGTAGCGGGCCAGGGCCACGATGGCGATGTAGATGGGCATGCGTACCGGCAACTGACCGGACTTGATGTAGATGCCCACCATCGCGAGCACCTCCAGGTAGATGAACAGCAACAACAGATCCGCCAGACGCACTTCGCGCTGCTCGATCATCACCATCACCTCCTGGAAGATGGCGATGGTGGTGGCCACGGTGATGATCACCAGGGCCAGGTTCTCCAGCAGTTTGAGAGAACTGAGACCAGCACGTCTCGGATTCATGGGCATGGATCGTGTCTCCGTTGTCGGGCGCCGGCCGGCAGTGAGAGGCTCAGCGGTGAGAGGCATTGTACCGCCCGATTCCTGCCCGCACACAAACGAAAAGGGGCTCCGCAACGCGGAGCCCCTTGCTCGGTACTGGTCAGATCAATTTGGTCGGGGCGAGAGGATTTGAACCTCCGACCACCTGCACCCCATGCAGGTGCGCTACCAGGCTGCGCTACGCCCCGAGGGTTGCGAAGAATAGCCGATCCCTTCGCAGAAGGAAAGCGTGTTTCCGGATTATGAATGTGCGAACACGGACGAGTATCCCTGAGCGGCATATCCAGGCGCCGCTCGGGCGCTCTCAGCGCTTGAGAAGCTTGAGGATCTCTTCCAGCTCCAGGCGCATCTGGCGAATGATCTGCTGGCTCTGGGAGGTGTCTTCCTGGGCATCCTGACCGGCCAGCTTCTGGCGGGCACCGCCGATGGTGTAACCCTGCTCATAGAGCAGGCTGCGGATCTGACGGATCAGGATGACGTCATGGCGCTGGTAATAGCGGCGATTCCCGCGGCGCTTGACGGGGCGCAGTGAAGGAAACTCCTGCTCCCAATAGCGAAGCACGTGGGGCTTGACCCCGCACAGCTCGCTGACCTCCCCGATGGTGAAATAGCGCTTACCTGGAATGACCGGTAATTCGCTGTTATTCCCCGCTTCCAACATATGCTTCAACCCGCGCCTTGAGTTTTTGTCCCGGACGGAAGGTCACCACTCGGCGTGCCGAGATGGGGATTTCCTCACCGGTCTTCGGATTGCGGCCAGGCCGCTGATTTTTATCGCGCAGGGTGAAGTTGCCGAAACCCGACAGCTTCACCTGTTCCCCACGTTCAAGCGCCATCCTGACTTCTTCGAAAAACATCTCCACCAGTTCCTTGGCCTCACGCTTGTTGAGGCCGAGTTCCTCAAAGAGACGTTCCGACATATCCGCTTTGGTCAGCGCCATGTGCTTAAGCCCTTAGTGTAGCTCCGACATCCTGTTCGAGTTTTTTCACGATGCCCTGCATCACGGCATCCACTTCCTGATCGGTAAGAGTGCGCGATAACTCCTGTAGAATCAATCCCAAAGCGAGACTTTTTCGACCATCGGGTACGCCTTTGCCCGTATATACGTCAAATACAACCACTTCCCTGAGCGATGAAATGGCCAGATCCCGGATCGCCGCCTCGATACGGGACACCGGACAGCCCTGATCAACCACCACGGCAAGATCGCGCCGGATCGCCGGAAATTTGGACTGTTCGGTGAATTTAGGCACAGAACCCTGCCTGATCGCATCCAGGCTGAGCTCCATGACATAGACATCCTGGTCCAGATCGAGGCGGGAAACCAGGGACGGATGCAGGGCACCCAGCCAGCCACAGGGTTCGCCGCCCACCCACACCCGGGCAGACTGGCCCGGGTGCAGGGCGGGATGACGGGCCGATTCAAAGCTCACGTCCCCGCCCGCCAGGCTCAACAGACTCTCCACGTCACCCTTGAGATCGAAGAAATCCATGGCCCTGGAAGGCTCGGCCCACTGCAGCGGCCAGCGGGCCCCGGTGGCCACGGCGGCAATCATGGGATGCTGTTTGAGATCATCACCCTGGGAGACAAAGCTCAGGCCGGTCTCGAACAGGCGTACCCGCTCCTGTTGGCGATTGAGGTTGTACTTGAGGGCCTTCACCAGGCCGGGCCATAGGGTGGAACGCATCACTGCCAGTTCCGAGGAGATCGGGTTGGCCAGGGCCAGGGGGCGGGAATCAGGGGAGAACAGGGCCTCCAGCTGCGGATCCACAAAGCTGTAGGTAATGGCCTCCTGATAGCCCAGGTCCGCCATGAGGTGGCGAATCCGGGACAGGGGCAGGCGCGCCTCATCGACTCCACCTAGCTCCGGGCTCAGCGGCGGCACCTCTGCGGGCAACCGGTCATAGCCATGCACCCGGGCCACCTCCTCGATCAGGTCCACCTCGATGGACAGGTCGAAGCGAAAACTGGGGGGCGTGACCCGCCAGACTCCGGCCATGGGCTCCACCTGACAACCCAGGGCAGTAAGCAGACGGGTCACCTCTGAGTCCTCGATCCGGGCGCCCAGCACCCGGCCGATGCGCGAGGCACGCAGCATGATGGGTGCGGTCTCCTCGACAGGAGCGCCCCGCGCTTCCACCACCGGACCCGGCTGTCCGCCGGCGATCTGGCACAGCAGGGCCGTGGCCCGCTGCAGGGCACGGCTCGGCAGGGCCGGATCCACGCCGCGCTCGAAGCGGTGGGAAGAATCGGTGTGCAGGCCATGGTGCCGTGCCCGGCCGGCGATGGCCATGGGGGCGAAATGGGCACTTTCCAGGAACACGTCACGGGTCTCATCCCCCACGCCGCTGGCCTCCCCGCCCATGATGCCGGCCAGGGCCAGCACCTTGGCCTGATCGGCGATCACCAGGTCCGCCTCCGAGAGCCTGATCTCCTGGCCGTCCAGCAGGGTCAGCTGCTCACCCTTATGCGCCCGGCGCACCACGATGCCGCCCTCCAGGCGTGCCAGGTCAAAGGCATGCATGGGCTGACCCAGTTCCAGCATCACGTAGTTGGTCACATCCACCAGCGGGCCGAGGCTGCGGATACCCGCCCTTCGCAGCTTCTCGCGCATCCACAGCGGCGTTTCAGCGCCCGGATTCACGCCACGCACCACGCGGCCGTGATACAGGGGGCAATCAGCGGCGGCCTCGATGCTCACCGGGAAGCGCTCATCCACGTCGGCGCCCACCGGCGAAATTTCGGGCATGCACAGAGGCTTGCCGGTCAACGCCGCCACTTCCCGGGCGATACCGGCCATGCACAGGCAGTCCGCCCGGTTGGGGGTCAGATCCACTTCCAGAATCGTGTCATTCAGTCCCAGGGCCTCGCGCACATCGGTCCCGGCGGCCAGGTCCGCGGGCAGCGGCATGAGCCCCTCGCTGGTCTCCGCGAGACCCAGTTCCCTGGCGGAGCAGAGCATGCCGAAGGACTCCACGCCGCGCAGCTTGGCCTTCTTGATCTTGAACTCACCTGGCAGAACGGCGCCGACCCGGGCAAAGGGCACCTTCATGCCCTCGACCACGTTGGGGGCACCACAGACCACCTGGACCGGAGAGCCGGAGCCGTCCTCCACTTGGCAGACCCGCAGCTTGTCCGCGTCCGGATGGGGTTCAACCTTGAGCACATGGCCCACCACCACACCGGAAAACTCGCCCGCCGCCGCTTCCAGGGCGTCCAGTTCCAGACCGGCCATGGTGAGCCGGTGACCCAGCTCCTCGGGGCTCAGCCCATGATCCACCCACTCCAGAAGCCACTGATTGCTGATTCTCATGCCTTATCGCTCATTCCGGGAAATCAAAATCGACAGGATTAACATGATTTACAAGATTAATTATGAAAAACAATCAATTGAAAAGTGTTTTTAATAATCCTGTTAATCATGTTAATCCTGTCAAAAAGGTCTTTATGCCCTCACGCAAATTGCCGCAGGAAGCGCACGTCGTTCTCGAAGAACAGCCGCAGGTCATTCACGCCATAGCGCAGCATGGCCATGCGCTCCACGCCTAGGCCGAAGGCAAAGCCGGTGTAGCGCTCGCTGTCGATGCCCACGTGGGCGAAGACATTGGGGTGCACCATGCCGCAGCCCATCACCTCCAGCCAGCCCGTGTGGCTGCACACGCGACACCCATCGCCGCCGCAGTGCACGCACTGGATGTCCACCTCGGCGGAGGGCTCGGTGAAGGGAAAATAGGAGGGCCGGAAGCGGGTCTTGAGTTCCGACTGCTCGAAAAAGGCCTGCAGGAAGGCGTCCAGCACGCCGCGCAGATGGGCGAAGGTGACCCCCTCGTCCACCAGCAGCCCCTCCACCTGGTGAAACATGGGGCTGTGGGTCAGGTCGGAATCGCAGCGATAGACGCGCCCCGGCGCGATCACGCGGAACGGCGGCCTGCCCTGCTCCATGACCCGCACCTGCACCGGCGAGGTATGGGTGCGCAGCAGTCGGTTGGCGTCGAAGTAGAAGGTATCGTGCATGGCCCGCGCCGGGTGATGGGCCGGGATATTGAGGGCCTCGAAGTTGTGGTAGTCGTCCTCCACCTCTGGACCTTCCGCCACCTGAAATCCCAGCTGGCCCAGCAGGTCGGTGATGCGTTCGATGGTCCGGGTCACGGGATGCAGGCCGCCCACGGCCTGGCGCCGTCCCGGCAGGGTCACATCCACCGATTCGGAGGCCAGCCGGGCCTCCTGCTCGGAGGCCCTCAGGGCCTCGAGACGCGCGGCAAGCGCCTCGTTGACCGTCTCCTTGGCCCGGTTGATGGCCTGGCCCGCTGCCGGGCGTTCCTCCGGCGGCAACTTGCCGAGCGCCTTGAGCTGCTCGGTGAGCACACCCTTTTTGCCCAGGTACTGCACCCGCAGGGCGTCCAGGGCCTGGGTGTCGGTGGCGCCTTCGATGGCCTTGAGGGCATCGCGGATCAGATTCTGGAGTTGCTCCACGGCGAGTCTCCGTCGGGTTGAAAACAAAAAGGGGGAAAGGCCAGGCCTTTCCCCCTTTCGAGCATTCACCGGCGCCCGTGATCGGGCGCCGGTCAATCGCGCGTGCGGTGCTTACGCCGCCAGGGCAGCCTTGGCCTTTTCGGCAATCTGCCCAAAAGCGGTGATGTCGTGCACGGCCAGATCGGCCAGCACCTTGCGGTCGATCTCCACGTTGGCCTTGTGCAGACCGTCCATCATGCGGCTGTAGGACAGACCGAACTGACGGGCCGCGGCATTGATACGCACGATCCACAGGGCGCGGAACTGACGCTTGCGCTGACGGCGGTCACGGTAGGCATACTGGCCGGCCTTGGTGACGGCCTGGACCGCAACGCGGTAGACATTCTTGCGCGCGCCGTAATAACCCTTGGCCTTCTTCAGGACCTTCTTGTGGCGGGCGTGGGCGGTAACGCCTCTCTTGACTCGTGGCATGGTGGCGTCTCCTTAAACGTGGGGAAGCATCTGGCGTACGGATGCCACATCACACTCGGCAACCATGCCGGTGGAGCGAAGATGGCGCTTACGCTTGGTGCTCTTCTTGGTCAGGATGTGACGCCGGTGGGACTGGGCTCGCTTGAACCCGCCCGAACCGGTGGGCTTGAACCGCTTGGCGGCGCCCCGGTTGGTCTTGATCTTGGGCATGTTTGCTCTCCTAAAAATACAGGCCTGGGGTCGTGCCCCGCCTGGGTCGCTGAAATCCCCCGTCGGCCGCCCTGGCGCCGATCGCGGGCTGTGTAATTCTGACTGACGCGCCCTACTTCTTGGGCGTAAACACCATCACCATCTGACGGCCTTCCATCTTGGGCCGCTGCTCGACGGTGGCGATTTCGCTCAGGTCCGCCTCGATGCGGTCCAGGAGCTTGCCGCCCAGTTCCTGGTGACGCATTTCGCGACCCCGGAAACGGATGGTGACCTTGGCCTTGTCTCCGTCGTTGATGAATCGGGTCAGGTTGCGGAGCTTGACCTGATAATCACCCTCGTCGGTTCCGGGCCGGAACTTCACTTCCTTGATTTGTATCTGCTTCTGGTTCTTCTTCGCCTGCTGGGCCTTCTTGCTCAGCTCGAACTTGAACTTGCCGTAGTCCATGACACGGCAGACCGGTGGCTCCGCATTGGGCGAGATTTCCACCAGGTCGAGTTCGGCCTCTTCGGCAATCCGCAGTGCCTCGTCGATGGACACGATCCCCACGTTTTCCCCGTCCTTGTCGATCAGACGGACTTTGGGGACGGCGATCTGTTCGTTGAGGCGAGTCTCTTTTCCAGCGCTGATACTTTAATCCTCCAAATGAGAGCGGCCGCGGCTCGCGATCTCACCGGCGAGGCGTTCGGACAGCTGGTTTAGATCCATGCTGCCGAGGTCCTCGCCGCTGCGCGTGCGCACGGCCACGGTATTCGTCTCCATCTCCCGGTCACCCAGGACCAGCAGATAAGGGACGCGTTGAAGCGTATGCTCGCGGATTTTAAAGCCGATTTTCTCGTTTCTCAAGTCCGCGTCGGCCCGGATGCCCCGGTTTCGCAGCCTGTCGGCCACTTCCCGGGCATAATCGTCCTGCCGATCGGTGATGGTGAGCACCTGGACCTGGACCGGCGCCAGCCAGAGGGGGAAGGACCCGGCGTAGTGCTCGATGAGCACCCCGAAGAAACGCTCCACGGAGCCCAGCAGGGCCCGGTGGATCATGATCGGTCGGCGCCGGCTGTTGTCCTCCGCCACGTACTCCATCTCGAAGCGCTCGGGCAGGTTGAAGTCCAGTTGCACCGTGGAGCACTGCCATTCCCGGCCGATGGCGTCGCGGATCTTGATGTCGATCTTGGGGCCGTAGAAGGCGCCGCCGCCCTCGTCCACCGAGTAGGCCAGACCCTTCTTCTCCAGGGCCGCCTTCAGGGCCGCCGTGGCGTGCTCCCAGATCTGGTCGGAGCCCACCGCCTTGTCCGGGCGGGTGGAGAGATTGACCTCGAAGTCGTCGAAGCCGAAGGCCTGCAACACCTCCAGGGTGAGATCGAGAATACGCAGGATCTCCGCCTCGATCTGATCCTCGCGGCAGAAGATGTGGGCGTCGTCCTGGGTGAAACCGCGCACCCGCATCAGGCCATGCAGGGCGCCGGACATCTCCCGGCGGTACACGGTGCCCATCTCCGCCCAGCGCAGCGGCAGGTCCCGGTAGGAATGCAGCCGGTCCTTGTACACCAGCACATGGAACGGGCAGTTCATGGGCTTGAGCTGGAAGGCCTGGTGGTCGTCCTCCATGGGCTCGTACATGGATTCCGAGTAGAAATCCGCGTGCCCCGAGGTCTTCCACAGGTCCAGGTTGGCGATGTGCGGGGTGTACAGGAACTGGTAGCCGGCCCGCTCGTGCATATCGAACCAGAACTGCTCGATGGCGCGGCGGATGCGGGCGCCCTTGGGGTGCCAGAACACCAGGCCGCCGCCGGCATCCTCCTGGATGGAGAACAGGTTCAGCTCGGTGCCGATGCGCCGGTGATCCCTCCGCTCAGCCTCGGCCAGGCGGTGCAGATAGTCGTCCAGCTGCTGCTTGTTAGCCCAGGCCGTGCCGTAGATGCGCTGCAGCATCTCATTGCTGGAGTCGCCCCGCCAGTAGGCGCCGGCCACCTTGGTGAGCTTGAAGGCCTTGAGCTTGCCGGTGCTGGGCACGTGGGGACCGCGGCACAGGTCGATGAATTCGCCCTGTTTGTACAGGGAGATGGTCTCGCCGGCCGGGATGTCGGCGATGATCTGCGCCTTGTACTCCTCGCCCTGATTCCGGAAGAAATCCACCGCCTCGTCCCGGTCCATGACCGAGCGGAACACGGGCAGGTCCGCCTTGGCCAGCTCCTTCATGCGGGCCTCGATCTTCTCCAGGTCGTCCGGATGAAAGGGGCGCTCGAAGGCGAAGTCATAATAGAACCCGTTGTCGATCACCGGGCCGATGGTCACCTGGGCGGAGGGGAACAGGTCCTTGACCGCCTGGGCCAGCAGGTGGGCGGTGGAATGGCGGATGACCTCCAGGCCTTCCGGGTCACGGTCGGTGATGATGGCGAGGTTCGCGTCGTCCTCGATCAGGTGGCTGGTGTCCACCAGCCTGCCGTTGACCCGGCCCGCCAGGGCGGCCTTGGCGAGACCGGCGCCGATGTCGGCGGCCACGTCGCGCACGGTGACAGGGGCATCGAAACGGCGTTCGCTGCCATCGGGGAGGGTAATGAGGGGCATGGTCTTCTCCTGCGCCGGCCGGTACGAAGGGTCGTGCGCTGTTGGTGGTCAAGAAAGGCTGCAAGTGGATCAGCCGTGCCGGGGATCCCGGAGAACTGTCACTTGCAGCCTGCACTGCATCTGGTAGGCGCGATTGGACTCGAACCAACGACCCCCACCATGTCAAGGTGGTGCTCTAACCAGCTGAGCTACGCGCCTGCGTTGGAAGGGCGCATCATACCACCGCCCGCCGTTCCCGACAACGCATCAAACGAAACGGCCGGGGTCCGCAAATGAACGCGAATCAACGCAAATCAAGACCTGATCAACAGGAATCATTTGCGTTCTTTGCGTTCATTCGCGGACCAGGCCTTTCCTCACCAGCCGATGAACTCGGCCGCCTTGTCGGCCACGTCGTCAGCGAAGAAATCCCGGAAGAAGTGGTCGGCGCCGTCCACCATGCCGAAGTGGATGTTCGCCTGGCCTTCCAGGGCCGCCATGCGCTCGGGCAGGTCGGGCACGGCGGTGTCCTCGCTGCCGGCGATCACCAGCACCTGCTGACTCAGCCTCGGCAGCAGGGTCGGGGTGTCGAAGTTGGGATTGTCGGCATAGTAGGAGGCCACGGTGGCGGCGCTGGCGCTGGCGTCGGCGCAGTACAGAAAGCCGATGCCCTCGATCAGGGTCTCAGGCTGGCCCATGCGCTGCAGTTCCACCGCCTGCTCGTAGACCTGGGCCAGGGGCACGCCGTAGCGGGACTCGTATTCACGGGCGGTCTTGGCATGATCGGAGGTGGCCGGCGCCACCAGCACGATCTTCTCCACACCTTCCGGATTGTGCTCGGCCGCATACCAGGCCATCTGTGCCGCACCCCGGGAATGGGCCATCAGGGCCACCTGGCCTGCGCCCTGCGCCTTCAGCCAGCCCATCCAGGCATCCAGCTCGGCCAGGGCATCCTCGTGACGATGCTTGTGGGGGGCGGCGCAGTCCATCATGCCCTCCCTCGCGTCCATCCCCAGACTCAGGTTGATGGACAGGCTGTTGTAGCCCCGCTCGGCCATCTGGTTCTGCAGGGCCTCCATGATCTCCATGCGGCCATGGGCCATGGTGCCGTGAAGCATCAGGATCACCCCGTCTTCCAGGGACTTGCCCGGGGCCATCTCCAGGTGGGCGATGTGGGTGAGCCCGCCCATCTCCAGTTCCACCCGCTCCGCGGCCTGCAGGGGACCCGCGGCCAGCAGGGCCAGGCCCGCCAGGGTCATGAGGGATTTGTGCATCATCTGGGTGTTCACGGTGAATCTCCTTTGGTATTGCGGTTTTTATTGTGCGCCGGCCCCTTGAAAAGGCGCCGACTGGAAAGCATCGTGGGCTTTGCCGGATAATGCCCGCCCATTACGAGTCCGTAAATTCACAAACGTTCCCGATTTCCTCAAGGTATCCATGGCTCAATACATTTTCACCATGAGCGGTGTGGGCAAGGTCGTCCCGCCGAAAAAGGAGATTCTCAAGAACATCTCCCTGAACTTCTTCCCCGGCGCCAAGATCGGCGTGCTGGGCTACAACGGCGCCGGCAAGTCCACCCTGCTGCGCATCATGGCCGGGGTGGACAAGGACTACGTGGGCGAGGCACGCCCCCAGCCCGGCATCCGGATCGGCTACCTGCCCCAGGAGCCGCAGCTGGACCCCAGCAAGGATGTGCGCGGCAACGTGGAGGACGGCGTGGGCGAGACCAAGGCCCTGGTGGACCGCTTCAACGCCATTGCCGAGGAATTCGCCAACCCGGACGCGGATTTCGACGCCCTGCTGGCCGAACAGGCCGAGCTGCAGGACAAGATCGACGCGGCCGGCGCCTGGGACCTGGACCGCAAGCTGGAGGTGGCCGCCGACGCCCTGCGCCTGCCCCCCTGGGAGGCGGACGTCACCAAGCTCTCCGGCGGTGAGCGCCGCCGGGTGGCCCTGTGCAAGCTGCTGCTGTCCAACCCTGACATGCTGATCCTGGACGAACCCACTAACCACCTGGACGCCGAGTCCGTGGCCTGGCTGGAGCGCTTCCTGCAGGAATTCCCCGGCACCGTGGTGGCCGTGACCCACGACCGTTACTTCCTGGACAACGTGGCCGGCTGGATCCTGGAGCTGGACCGCGGCCACGGCATCCCCTGGGAAGGCAACTACTCCTCCTGGCTGGAGCAGAAGGAGAAGCGCCTGGAGATGGAGGAGAAGCAGGAAAGCGCACGGCGCAAGACCATGGAGGCGGAGCTGGAATGGGTGCGCTCCAATCCCAAGGGCCGGGGCACCAAGAGCAAGGCGCGACTCAAGCGCTTCGAGGAACTCTCCTCCGCCGACTACCAGAAGCGCAGCGAGACCAAGGAGATCTACATCCCGCCGGGTCCCCGCCTGGGCGACGTGGTGGTGGAGGTGGACGGGATCTCCAAGTCCTACGGCGACCGCCTGCTGTACGAAAACCTGTCCTTCGCCATTCCCCGGGGCGGCATCCTCGGGGTGATCGGCCCCAACGGCGTGGGCAAATCCACCCTGTTCCGCATGATCGTGGGCCAGGAGAAACCCGACAACGGCAACATCCGCATCGGCGACACCGTGCAGGTGGCCTACGTGGACCAGAGCCGCGATCACCTGGCGGACGAGAAGTCCGTGTGGGAGGAGATCTCCAATGGCCAGGACATCATCCAGGTGGGCAGCTACCAGATGCCGTCCCGGGCCTACGTGGGGCGCTTCAACTTCAAGGGCTCCGACCAGCAGAAGCTCATGAAGGAGCTCTCCGGCGGTGAACGCAACCGGGTGCACCTGGCCAAGCTGCTGCAGAGCGGCGGCAACCTGCTGCTGCTCGACGAGCCCACCAACGACCTGGACGTGGAGACCCTGCGCGCCCTGGAAGAGGCCCTGCTGGACTTCCCCGGCTCGGCGGTGGTCATCTCCCATGACCGCTGGTTCCTGGACCGCATCGCCACCCACATCCTCGCCTTCGAGGACGACGGCAACGTGGTGTTCTTCGACGGCAACTACACCGAGTACGAGACCGACCGCCACAAGCGCCTGGGCAGCGACGCGGACACCCCGCACCGGATCAAGTACCGGCGCCTGGAGCACTAGCCCGCAGCGGACCGAGGCCATCGCCTGAGCAGGCAATGTCATGCAACTGACCCGTCACACCGACTACGCGCTGCGCGTGCTCATTTATCTTGCGGTCAATCCCGACCGCCTGAGCCGCATCACGGATATCGCCGATGCCTACGACATCTCACGCCATCACCTGGTGAAGGTGGTCCACGAACTGGCCGGACACGGCCACATCCTGACCTACCGGGGCAAGCACGGCGGTATGCGCCTGGCCCGTCCGCCTGCGGAGATCCGCATCGGTGACGTGGTCAGGGACATGGAGGAAAACCTCGAGATCATCAACTGCAGCACGCCCATGTGCGTGATCCTGCCGGACTGCAGACTCAAAGGGGCGCTCAACGATGCGCGGGATGCCTTCATGGCCACCCTTGACCGGGTGACACTCGCGGAACTGGTGGTGAAAAAGGAAAAGGCGCTGGCGATGAAGCTGCTTCGTGAGGCGTGAGGCAAGTGGCAAGTGGCAAGTGGCAAGTGGCAAGGATGCAGTTTTTATGTAATGAGAGTCGACCGGATTTACGCCTTACCCCTATCGCCTCACGCGCAGCACCTACTCCTTGGCTTTCTGATGTGCCTCGGCGAAGTTGGCCGTGGCCTGGTCCATGGTGGCGCAGTGGCGGCGGTACCAGGGCAGGAAGCGGCCCATGAACAGTTCCCGGACGTCATCGAGGCCGACGGCGCCGGCGTCCAGGTCATCCAGACAGCTGACCAGTTCTTCCAGGCGCAGGTCGTGTTCCTGCTTGTGCACGGGGAACGGCGGGAAGTCGATCTCTTTCATGAGCGACTCTTCCCGGTTGAAGTGGGCACGGGTGTGCTCGATGAAATTCCTCAGATCCTTGCGCAGGCCCGGGCTTTCATTGCCGGTGCTGGCCGCCAGGCTCTCGACGATGCGATCCAGCAGGCGATGAGCCTCCTCGTGATCGTCCTGCATGAAGTCGACCGCCATTTCCGGCGTCTTGTCGTGCTCGGCCTCATGGCTCATGGCGTGTCCCCGTTGATCCTGGTTCATGGGGCAGAACCATAGCACGACAGGGCCCGCCAGACGATCCCCGGTGGATTGTCCGGGCGGGTGTTTAGAGGTAGTGTTGAGCGTTGGCCGGACAAGGGCTACGGAAACAGGGCTTGCACAGGACGTTATCCAGGGTGGGGAAGGGTTCAAAATCGGCGGGGAACAGTGACTTGCGCGCGGCGGATCGCCGGCGCGGGGACCGCCGTGTCCAGCCCATCACGCCACCCCGTGGCAACCCCAGCTGGGCCGAACAGAAGGTCCAGTTTATTACCCGCTACCTGTTCTGGTTCCTCGGGCTGGCCTTCTTCAACCTGGTGGAGGATATCGAGCCCGCCTGGATGAGCCTGGCGCAGCTCAACGCGGCCTTTGCCCTCTATTTCATCCTCCACGCCGGCGTCGTCATCCATGCCTGGCGCCAGCACCATTGCCCGGCGCGCTATCGCATCGCCATGTGGATGGACATCACCATCGTCTCCGTGGCCGTGCTCAACGATCCCTACACCCTGCCCCCCTCCATGCTGGTCTACATCATGGTGGTGCTGGGCAACGGCATGCGCTACGGCATGCACATGTTCGCCGAGGCCCTGGCGGTCAGCTTCGGAGCACTCATGCTGGTGTTCACCCTGCGCTACATGGGCAGCGTGCAGGAATTCACACCCGGCCTGCTGTTCCTGAACCTGTTCGGCGCCAGCATCCTGGTCTACAGCTACCTGCTCATGAACCGCATCGAGCAGGGCCGCGCCCAGCTGGAGGAACGCAGCCGCCTGGACACGCTGACCGGGCTGATGAACCGGCGTGCACTGCACGAGTGTTCCGATTACCTGTTCGAGCTGATCGAGCGCCAGGGCGGCTCCGTGGTGGTCATGCTTGCCGACCTGGACCGCTTCAAGTCCATCAACGACAGCCTCGGCCATGCCCGTGGCGATGAAGTCCTGCAGGATTTCGCCAATATCCTCCGCGAGTCCCTGCGATCGACGGACGTAGCGGCGCGTCTGGGCGGGGATGAATTCGTGATGCTGCTGCCGGACACCACCCTGGACGAGGCGCATGCGGTGGCGGAGCGCATCCAGGTACGGGTGCGCGCCTACGCCAGCGACAACGGGCTGGATTTCGGCACCACCCTTGCCATGGGCGAGGCCCCGCTCCATGGCCACAATCTGGACGAGATCCTGCCCCGGGTGGATGCGGCCCTCTACCAGTCCAAGGGCCGGGATGACTGCCCGGGCATTCGCCGGGTCGACCTGGCGCCGGAGCAGGGCATGCTCCCGCTGGAGACCTGAAGGTCGCCCGGCCAGCGCTCACCAGCCTGCGTCACACCCCGCTACGACCCTCCAGAAACGCTCCCAGCATACGCCCGGTATGTGATTTGCGGCGCGCCATGCTCTCCGGCGTGCCCTGCCCCGCCACGCGCCCGCCGCCGTCGCCCCCCTCGGGCCCCATGTCGATGATCCAGTCGGCCTCGGCGATCACGTCCAGGTTGTGCTCGATGACGATCACCGAGTGCCCCGCCTCCACCAGCCGGTGCAGCACGCGGATGAGCTTCTCCACGTCGGCCATGTGCAGGCCCACGGTGGGCTCGTCCAGGATGTAGAGACTGCCGCGTGAGCGTGCCTGGCCCGAAGGTCGTGCCGTAGGTCGGGCTTCAGCCCGACTTGCGATGCCTGAACAAGCCTCGGGCTGTCGGGCTGAAGCCCGACCTACGGTGTTGGCGAAGGTCTTACCGCTTCTTGAAAGCTCCGTCACAAGCTTCATGCGCTGGGCCTCGCCACCGGAGAGGGTCGGGCTGGGCTGCCCCAGCCGCAGGTAACCCAGGCCCACGTCCTGGAGCAATTGCAGGGCGTGGTGGATCGCCGGGTGGGCGGTGAAAAACGGCACGGCCTCGTCCACGCTCATGTTCAGCACATCGGCGATGGAGCGGTCCTTGAAGCGCGCCTCCAGGGTCTCCCGGCCGTAGCGCCCGCCGCCGCAGGCCTCGCAGGGCACCACCACATCGGGCAGGAAGCTCATCTCGATGCGCCGCACCCCCTGGCCCTCGCACACGGCACAGCGTCCGCCGGGTGTGTTGAAGGAAAAGCGCGAGGCGTTCCAGCCCCTGAGGCGCGCCTCGGGTGTCTCGGCGTACAGCTTGCGGATGCGGTCGAACACGCCCACGTAGGTCGCGGGACAGGAACGCGGCGTGCGCCCGATGGGGGTCTGATCCACCTCCAGCACCCGCTCCAGGTCCTGCCAGCCCTCCAGGGCGGCGCAGCCTTCGAGCGCCGGTTTGCGCCCCCGTCTGCCCACCCGCTCCGCCAGGTTCCGGTACAGCACCTCCCGCACCAGGGTGGACTTGCCGGAGCCGGACACCCCGGTGACACACACCAGGCGATTGAGGGGAATGGAGACATCCACACCGCGCAGGTTATTGAGCCGTGCCCCTTCGATGTGCAGGGCCGGTTCCTGGCCCGCTTTTGTGGGCCGACGCGCCATGAGCGGGTGCTTCAGGGGATGGGCCAGGAAGCGGCCGGTCAGGGACTCGGCCGCCTTCATCACCTGCTTCACGCTGCCCTGGGCCACCAGCCGTCCGCCCCGTTCCCCGGCGCCGGGGCCCAGATCGATGACGTGTTCCGCGCTGCGGATGGTGTCCTCGTCGTGCTCCACCACCACCACGGTGTTGCCCTTCGCCTGCAGGCGATGCAGGGTGTCCAGCAGCATGCGGTTGTCCCGGGGGTGCAGGCCGATGGTGGGCTCGTCCAGGATGTAGCAGACCCCCTGCAGGTTGGTGCCGAGCTGCGCCGCCAGGCGGATGCGCTGGGCCTCGCCGCCGGAGAGCGTGGGTGCGCCCCGGTCCAGGCTCAGGTAGCCAAGACCCACCTGTTCCAGGAAGGCCAGCCGGCCGCGGATCTCGGGCAGGATGTCCCGGGCGATGGCGGATTCCCGCGCCTTCGGTTTGAGTTTCTCGAACCAGGCGCGTGCCGCCTTCACCGGCAGGGCCGACAGCTCGCCGATGGAGCGTTCCCGGAAACGCACCGCCAGGGCCTCGGGCCGCAGGCGCTGGCCGTGGCAGGCGGGACAGGTCTGGCGCGACTCGCCTTCTTCCAGCCACTCCCCTTCCTCGCCGCTGTGGGCCTCGTCGAAGCCCTTCAGCACCACGCCGGTGCCGAAACAGGTGCGGCACCAGCCATGGCGGGCGTTGTAGGAGAACAGGCGCGGGTCCGGCACGTCGAAGGACCGGGCGCAGGACGGGCAGGCCCGTTCCGTGGAGTAAAGTTTCTCGGCGCGGCCCGAGATCGGTGCGACGCGGATCATGCCCTTGCCCAGATCCAAGCCCCGGGCGATGGCCTCGCGCAGTGCACCCTCCGCTTTGGGCATCACCTTGAGACTCGCCACCGGCAGTTCGATGTCGTGTTCCCGGTAGCGGTCCAGGCGCGGCCAGGGGTCCGTGGGGATCAGCTCGCCGTCCACGCGCAGATGGCTGAAACCCCGGTTGCGGGCCCAGCGGGCCAGGTCCGTGTAATAGCCCTTGCGCGCGGAGACCAGGGGCGCCAGCAAGTGCACCTCCCGGCCCTTCCACTGCTTGAGCAACGCGGCCAGGATCGCCTCCGGGGTCTGGGGCTCGATGGGCACGTCGCAGTCCGGGCAATACTGGGTGCCCAGTTTCACGTACAGCAGGCGCAGGAAGTGGTGCACCTCGGTCAGGGTGCCCACGGTGCTCTTGTGTCCTCCGCGGCTGGTGCGCTGCTCGATGGCGACCGTGGGCGGGATGCCGGTGACCGCGTCCACCTCGGGGCGCGAGGCCGGCTGCACCAGGGAGCGGGCGTAGGCGTTCAGGGATTCCAGGTAGCGACGCTGGCCCTCGTTGAACAGGATGTCGAAGGCCACGGTGCTCTTGCCCGAGCCGGACACGCCGGTGATCACCGTGAAGCGGTCCCGGGGCACTTGGATGTCCACGCCCTTGAGGTTGTGCTCCCGGGCATTGCTGATGCGGATCTCGGCGGGGACCCTCTTCGCTGCTCTGCGATGAGACGCTGCCGAGGACTCTGCGATGCGACCGGCCGCCTTGGCACGCAGGGCCGCGCCGGTATGGGAACCGGGGTGCTTCATCACCTGCGCCGGCGTGCCCTCGCAGACGATCTCACCGCCACCGTCGCCGCCCTCGGGGCCGAGGTCGATGAGCCAGTCCGCGGCGCGGATCACGTCCAGGTTGTGCTCGATCACGATCAGGGAATGACCCTCCGCCTGCAGGCGCCGCAGGGCCTTGAGCAGCCGGGCGATGTCCTCGAAGTGCAGGCCGGTGGTGGGTTCGTCCAGCAGGAACAGGGTTCCACCGCTCTCACCCGTAGGTCGGGCTTCAGCCCGAGGCCCATTTGGCTCCGGGACACTCTGCTGTCGGGCTAAAGCCCGACCTTGTATGTTGAGCAGGTCTGGTTTGATAGGTTATCAGCCGGACACCGGGTAAGCCGTCCCGACCTGGAGGCAGCGTTTGTCTGACCTCGTACGTAGAGCGGCTCCCCGCCTCATTGCTGACTTCGTGGAGTATCCAAAAGCCAGCCAAGCTGGACTTTGCATTACAAGGTCGAAGCCGCAAAAAGCGCGAGGTCGGGGAACCGGTGCTTATTGTGACTCAACCACCCCCCGAATGGGAAAGGACCGATGATGACTGTGATAGGTAT
>NZ_KB898944.1 GCF_000377945.1 Thioalkalivibrio sulfidiphilus | reverse complement strand
AGGAAAACACCCCGTTGGCGTAGGCATACGTCAGCACCTTCACCATCATCGCCGGATCAAACGGCTGTCGGCGCCTGCCATCGCCTTCATAGCGGGCATGAAACGCCGTGAGATCCAAGGCGTCCACCGCATCGGAGACGAAGTAGGCCAAATGCTGCTCCGGAAGCCACTCCTTGAGCGACGCGGGCAACAGTAACTGCTGATCGGGATTGTAGGGGCGGTAGGTCGTCGGCATAGCCAATTCTAACGCTGCAGGTTTCTACCGCCCAGGCTCCTAGCGCCCTCCTACCACCACTTCTCGAACACCAGCCGTTCCCTGGGGATACCCATGCCGGCGAGCAGCTCTGTCATGTCCTCGATGAAGTCGCGGCTGCCGCAGTAGTAGTAGAGGGCATCCTTCGGCAGGTTCATGGCAGAGAGCAGGTCATGACTGATGCGCCCGGTGTGACCGCGCCAGTCCTCGGCGTCCCGTGTCACGGTGATCACGCAGCGGATGTTGGGCGCAAGCCCCATGCGCTCCAGTTCGTCCCGGAACAGGATCTCCGCGCTCTCGGTGACGCTGTAGACCAGGGTTGCCTGCACCTGGGGCATGGATTCATGGATGGAACGCAGGATGCCGATGAGCGGCGTGACCCCGATCCCGGCGCCCAGCAACACCACCTTGTCCGCCATATGGGGTTCGAAATAAAAACCGCCCTGTCCCTGCGGTGACAGGTACACCGTGTCCCCCACCCGGGCGCTCTCGTGCAGGTAGCGGGTCACGCCGTGGTGATCCGCCGCCTTCACGGCCAGCTGGATGCGCCCTCGCAGGGAAGGCGTGGAGACCAGGGAATAGCCGCCGACGGCCCACTCACCCTCTACCTGCGCCACCAGGTCGATCCACTGGCCGGGCCGGTAGCTGAAGCGCTCGCCCACCTCCAGCAGCAGCGACTTGATGTGCGGGGTCTCCTGCCGGATCTCGACGATGGTGGCGGGGAGCATCCCCTCGGGGGCGGTGGCGATGTGGTTCATGTTGGGCGTGACGCGGGCTATCGGTGTGTGGCCCAAGGGTAACAGGGAATCGGGTCGGAAGTGAGAAGGGGGAATTGAAGTAAGAAGTGGGAATTGGGAAGTAGGAAGTGAAAGACCTTACTTCCCAATTCCCACTTCCTACTTTTGTTTGGCCTGCTCCCACAGCCCGTCCAGCTCCTGAAGGTCCGCGTCCTCGAGGCGCCGGCCCTGGGCGGCCAGGGCCTGCTCCATGAAGCGGAAGCGGTGCTCGAACCTGGCATTGGTGCCACGCAGGGCGGCCTCGGGGTCCACGCCCAGGTGGCGGGCCAGGTTGGCAACGGAGAACAGCAGGTCACCCACCTCGTCCCTGAGCCGGGCCTCGGGGGCTTCGGCCTCGATCTCGGCGCGGATCTCCTCGAACTCCTCCAGCACCTTGTCCAGCACCGGACCTGGGCCGTCCCAGTCGAAACCCACCCGGGCGGCACGCTTCTGCAGCTTCACCGCGCGGGTGAGCGCGGGCAGCGCCAGGGCCACGCCGTCCAGAGGCCCGCGACCCTCGCCGGCCTCGACCCGCTCGCGGGCCTTCTCCGCCTCCCAGGCGGCGTGATGTTCGGCCTCGGTGTCATAGCGGACATCGGCAAACACGTGGGGATGGCGGCGCACCAGTTTCTCGGCCAGGGTCCGCGCCACGTCCTGGATGTCGAAGCGCCCCTCCTCCTCGGCGATGCGGGCGTAGAAGACCACCTGCAGCAACAGGTCCCCCAGCTCCCCGCGCACGGCCTCGAAGTCCCTTCTCGAAATGGCATCGGCCACCTCGTAGGCCTCTTCCAGTGTGTGGGGGACGATGGTCTCCCAAGTCTGCCTCAGGTCCCAGGGACAGCCTGCCTCGGGATCCCGCAGGCGGGCCATGATGGCCAGCACCCGCTCAAGGGGATCCTCCGGCAGGTCTTGACTGGACATGGATCAGAATCTGAAGCGCACGCCGAAATGGACGTGCTTGTCCACCTTGTAGCTGCTGTCCCGGTCCAGATCCAGGGTCAGCTCACGATAGCCCAGGAAGCCGGACACGCCCGGGGTGACCTCCAGTTCGTAACGCACGCCCACGTCCAGCAGCTGGTCGGCGTCGCTGAAGCTGGTCACGGAGGGAGCGAAGTGGATGTCCGCCGCGATCGCCATGGGCATGTTGGCGGGAATGGTGTAACGCACCCCGCCACCCAGGGCGAGGGCCTGGAAGTTCTGGTCCGGGCGGTCGGTGCTGCCCACGTAGATCCTGCCGCCCAGGCCGAAGGTGAGGGGCATGTCGCCTGCCGGGGTGCCGGCGGCATGCAGGCCGAAGCTGCCCATGTAGTCCTTGTCGTCGCTGTAGAACAGGCCGAAGGACATCTCCGCCCCCGCCAGGCCGATACCGGATGCATCACCCGTGAAGGTCAGCTGGGCGGTCTTGTTGCTCAGGTAGGCCTCGATGCCACCGGCCTGGGCCGTGGCGCCAGCGCCGGCCAGCAGGGCGGCGGCGAGCAGTCTTGCCATACGCATGGTGTCTCTCCTCTGGATTTGGGCTTGTAGGTGCCGGACCGGTCGATCCGGTCAGTGGCCGCAAGCTTACCACGTCATATGGGGCTTTTTAGGTCTCGAGAACACAATTTGTGGGGTGTCCAGGCCATATCCCGAGAATCCTCCGGACAATAGTTGACATCTAAACTAGGATATTTATATTAGTACTCACTGATGTGCTTATCAGTCCATTCAATCTGAACAAGGAGAGACATCATGAGCAGCCTGATCCCCAACTTCCCCCACGACGGCGTGGTCACCGTGAATCGCGTGATCCTCAAGGACGGCTTTACCGTGGACGACCTGCAGGAGCGGGTGGCCGTGCTGTGCGAGAACGTGAAGACCTACCACTCCGACACCGGTTTCGTGGGCGGCTTCGTGTGCCTCAACAGCGGTGATGTCTCCAACGAGGGCTCCACCGTGGGCCAGGCCGTTGAAAGTCCGCTGAAGGGCAAGGAAGCGCTGATCGTCACCTTCTGGCGCAGCATGGAAGAGCACGAGGCCTCCCATCGCAGCGAGACCTTCCAGCCCCTGTTCCAGGACGTGCTGGCCCTGTGCGAGAACGGCAACGAGGAGATCGCCTACGACATGCTGTGGGCCGGCAAGGGCTACTCCGAGGAGGAGGCCAAGGCCGCCCGGGAAGCCAAGGCCCGTCACGCGGCCTGATGCGCGTCGGGGCCGGGACGTCCCTAACGCCCAAGCAAAAAGCCCCGGCGCATTCGCGCCGGGGCTTTTGCTTGGGGTCTGGATCAGGACACGAGGAAACCTGAGTGGTCGGGCCGCTGTGGTACAGTGGCGTGATCCGAGATCCCATCGACCGTACCGTTCATGTCCCGACGCCTTCGCATCCTGCTCAGTCTGCTGATCGCCTGGTCGCTGATCCTGGCCCCCGTGGGCGGCGCGTGGTCCATGGCATCGAGCATGGATTCCACGGCTGGCACGGCGCACTGCGCTGACCACCCGGCACAGGCGCCGAACGGACAACTCTCCGACGGACAGGTCACCACCGATCACGCCTGCGATCACTGCGGCTCCTGCGGACATTGCCTGTCCGCCAGCCTGTGGCGCCTGCTGAACGACCCGCACCCGGGCCGCTTCGTCATCGCCTCCATACTGTCTCAATCCACGATCGAACATCTCCCGCCGGGCAGCCTCAGGCCACCCGACATCGCCTGATGCATCTCGCCTTTGTCCGGCCAGGGCGGTCGCGCACTGCCCGCCGGATCGGTTTGACTACCCAGCACAGGAATGATGTCGATGAAGATTCACACCACCGTACTGCTCAGCGCGTTGCTCGGCCTGCTCGTTGCCTGCGGCGAATCGCCCGAGAACACTCCACCGGCGACGAGCACCGAGCCGACACGCACCACCTCACCGGCCGAGACCGTCACCCCACGCGCCGACTTCCGAATCCCCCCCGAGGGATTCCAGACCGACGCACGTCGGGGCCGGGAACTGTTCCAGGCCAACTGCATGCAGTGCCACGGCGCCGAGGCCCGGGGCACGGACCAGGGCCCACCCCTGATCCATCGCATCTACGAGCCCTCCCACCACTCCGACCTCGCCTTCTATATCGCCATGGCGCGGGGCGTGCACCAGCATCACTGGAACTTCGGCGACATGCCGCCCATCCCCGCCGTGGACGGCGAGGACGCCGCGCACATCATCGCCTGGATCCGCCAGGAACAGCGGGCGGTGGGGATTTATTGATAGGGTTAGGGGTTAGGGGTTAGGGGTTAGGGGTTAGGGGTTAGGGGTTAGGGGTTAGGGGTTAGGCGTTTTTCTCCCACTCCCTCAGGGAGAGGGTCGGGGTGAGGGTGGTTTTACACCTCACGCAGCCCCCTGCCCCGCAGCCACAGCGCCGCCAGCAGCACGATCAGCACGAAGGGCATCATGGCCAGGTTGAGCATTGCCCAGCCCACCTGGTGAATGAGCACGCCGAACAGGAGGCTGGCGGCGCAGAACATCCAGAAGGAACCGATGCCGATGGACCAGACGCTGAGCAGGCCGCCCAGGCCACCGAGGGTCGTGCCGGTCAGGAAACCCGTCCGGCGACCCACCCGCTGCATGTACAGGGAGGCCGGCAGGGTGGTGAGCAGGGTGCCGAGCATCATGGCGGAAACCGGCAGGGTCGCCAGCGCCGGATCGGGGCTCAGGTGCAGACCCACCAGGCCACTCAGGGTCATGACCGTGATGGCCGTGATGCTGTAGAAGGCCTGGCTGGTGGCCAGCACGCCGATATTGAGCCGCTCCCGAGTTACCGTCTCCATCCTGATCCCCTCCCCCGGATAAGCCGCCGGCCGCCTTGGTGAAATATGCGGGCTAGCGGATGCCACCCCGGGCATACAAGTGACCCGGCCCGGGCCAGTATCCCCATTTTTCCTGAGGCATATCCCAAAGTGGCTGTTTCCCCATCCCCGCCGTACTACTAGCCTCAGGAATCATGATGGAAACGGAAGCCAACGCCCTGCCCGTCTCGCCCCCCTCGTCGCCGTCCTATCCCGGTGGCGCCAAACCCCCATCCAGCGGCACGCTGGTCCTGCATCGCGGGGCCGACGGACAGCTGCAGCTGGAGCCCCGGGATGCATCCGACCAAGGCGTGCTGGGCCTGCGCCCGGTGGAACACCTGGCCGTGGCCCTGGGCGGCTGCCTGTCGGAATTCGCCGGCCGCTTCCTGGAACGCCGCAAGCTCCCCCCCACCCTGCGCATCGAGATGCACTGGGGCGTGAGCGTGCAGCAGTGCTGCATCGACGCCCTGCGGGTACGCCTGCACGTGGATACGCAACTGGACGAGATGGGTCGCCAGACCCTCTACCGCATGCTCGACCAGTGCCCGGTGCACAAGGCCCTGCATGGGAATGTGGAGGTGACGCTGGAAGTGGTTGAAAAGTGAGAAGGGTGAATTGGGAAGTAGGAAGCAGGATTTTCACTTCGCACTTCCCAATTCACACCTCTCACTTCAAAGAGATCCACCCCGCCAGCGCCAGCAGCGTCACCAACAGCACCGGCGGGGTGATCAGCAGCCCGATGCGCATGTACTGACCCCAGGTGATGGTGATCCCCTTGCGGGCCAGCACGTGCAGCCAGAGCAGCGTGGCGAGGCTTCCTATCGGTGTGATCTTGGGGCCGAGATCCGAGCCGATCACGTTGGCGTAGATCATCGCCTCCTTCACCAGCCCCGCGGCCCCGGACTCGTCGATGGCGAGCGCCACCACCATCACCGCCGGCAGGTTGTTCATCACCGAGGACAGGAACGCCGCCAGGAAACCGGTGCCCAGCGCCGCCACCGTCACCCCCTGCCCGGCGAACCAGTCCAGCAGCCCCGCCAGTTCCGCGGTCAGCCCCGCATTGCGCAGACCGTAGACCACCAGGTACATGCCCACCGAGAAGATCAGGATCTGCCAGGGGGCATTGCCCAGCACCCGGCGGATGGCGATGACTCGCCCCCGGGCCGCCACGCCCAGCAGCAGGGCCGCACCCAGACCCACCACGAAGGACACCGGCACCCCCATGGGCTCCAGCACCACGAAGCCGGCCAGCAGCAGGCCCAGTACCCACCAGCCGGCACGGAACACCGCCCCGTCCCGGATCACCTCGTGGGGCGCGCGCAGCTGCGAGGGGTCGTAGCGGGCGGGGATGCGGCGGCGGAACAGCAGCACCAGCACGGCCAGCGAGGCCAGCACCGAGACGATATTCACGACCACCATGACCCGGGCGTATTCCAGGAAGCCGATGCCGAAGAAGTCCGCCGAGACGATGTTCACCAGGTTGGAGATCACCAGGGGCAGACTCGCGGTGTCGGCGATGAAGCCCGCCGCGATGACGAAGGCCAGCATGGCCCCGGCGCCGAAGCCCAGGGCGCGCAGGATCTCCAGCACGATGGGCGTGAGCATGAGCGCCGCGCCGTCGTTGGAGAACATGGCCGAGACCGCCGCCCCCAGCAGCACGATGAACACGTACAGACGCAGACCGCTGCCCGCCCCCCAGCGGGTCACGTGCAGCGCCGCCCACTCGAAGAAGCCCGCCTCGTCCAGCAGCAGGGAGATGATGATGATGAACACCAGGGTGAGGGTGGCGTTCCAGACGATGTCCACCACCACCGGCACGTCGGCGAGACCCACCACGCCGGTGGCGAGCGCCACCAGGGCGCCGGCCACGGCACTCCAGCCGATGCCAAGCCCCCGGGGCTGCCAGATGACCAGCACGATGGTGACGACAAAGATGGCCAGCGCGGTCAGCAGCATGTTCGGACACCGCGCAGTTCGGACCGGGGCATGGACTCAGTCGGTCTTCTTGAGGGGATTGCAGCAGTCGGGATGGGCGTGCAGACAGCGCAGCAGGTCCATGCGCGAGATCATGCCCACCAGACGACCTTTCTCCAGCACCGGCAGGGACTTCACCCCGTGGGCAATGAGCAGGCGCGCCGCCACCACCATGTCATCCTCCGGCGCCACGCACACGGTGTCGCGGCTCATGACCTGGGCGGCGGTCGCGCCCTCGGCGGGGTCCGGGGCATCCCGATGGGCCGCGCTGAACACGGAACGGTAGAAGGATTCGCGCCACAGGGAGGATTGCGGTTCCAGGCGCTCGTCGGCCAGGCGATGAATCAGGTCACCGCTGGTCACCATGCCGAGCAGCGCGCCCGAGGCATCCACCACCGGCACGCCATTCACGCCCTGGCTCACCAGCAGGGCGATCACCTGCGCGACCGGGGTGTCCGGTGCCACGGTGATCGGCTCGGGGGTCATCAGGTCACGGACATTCATCGGGGGAGGTGACGCTCGCAGAGACTCAGATGAAGAGGCTGGCGCGGATCCGCGGACCTGTCAAACGCCGCAGGAGGCCCGACCCCGGGCCGAACTCGCCGAGGCTTGGGCGGTTCGGCCCGGGGTCGGGCCTCCTACACGGGGTCGATGGCTTGTGATTCGGGCCTACCCTTCATCCTTCGGCCGCTGAGCGGCCTCGGGCGGGCTCGCCAACGTATGGGTCTCGTCGTCGTAGCGGCCCTTGAGTTCGTCCTTGAGGGTGTGCTCCCACAGGGGCACGCCCACGAAGTAGCCGGCACGACCGATGACATGGGCAGCCACCGGCGCGGTGAGCATCACGAAGATGATGACCGCCAGGGCGCGCACCAGCACGTTGACCTCGGCGAAGAAGATCGCCACGCCCGCGAGCATCAGGCCCGCGCCCAGCACGCCGGCCTTGGTGGTGGCGTGCATGCGGGTGAGCAGGTCGGGCATGCGCCAGACGCCCAGGGCGGCGATCAGCATGAACGCGGCGCCCACCACCAGCAGGATGCCGGTGAGAATCTCAATCATCATCGCGCTGGCCTCCCTTCTCCAGGTAACGGGCAAAACCCACGGCGGCCAGGAAGGCGGTGAGCGCCAGCACCATGGCCACGTCCAGGAACGCGGTCTTGCCGCTGGTGATCACGTACACGGCGATGTAGCCGATGGTCAGCGAGGCGATCAGCTCCAGGGCCACCACCCGGTCCGGCAGGGTTGGACCCTTGACCAGGCGGATGAAGCCGAACAGCAGGGCCAGGCTGAGCAGCAGGTAGGACAGGATGGCGGCGATCTGCAGCATGGCTCCTCCGTTCAACGCAGCAGTTCCAGCACCCGGGACTCCAGGTACTTGATGCTGTCATGGACCTGCCGCTCGTCATCCAGGTACATCACGTGGATGTAGAGCACCTTCTTGTCGCTGGAGACGTCCAGGCTCAGGGTGCCCGGCGTCAGGGAGATCAGGTTGGCCACGATGGTGATCTCACCGTCGGTGCGCGCCTCGAGCGGAAAGGCGATCACCCCCGGGCGCATGTGATGGGTGGGGGTGAGCACGTCGTAGGCCACCTTGAGGTTGGACATGACCAGCTCGGAAATGAAGAAGCCGATGAAACGGATGAAGCGCGGCACCTTGCTCACGTAGTTGGCGAACACCGGCTTGTGGCGCAGGGCAAAGCCCAGGATCACGTAGCCGAGCACGAAACCCACCAGCAGGTTGACGCCGGTAAAACTGCCGGTGAGCGCCACCCAAGCCAGGGCCAGGGCGAAGTTCCAGACCAGGGCGATCACGGCCGCACCCCCTGGGCCGAGCCCAGCACCGCATCGATATAGCGGGACGAATCCAGCATCTCCACCGCGGCCCGCTCGGCCAGCAGGTAGATGGGCTGGCCCCAGAGGCCGATGAACAGGGTCATGAGTCCCAGACCGACGATCGGCAGCACCATGAGCCAGAGGCCACCCTGGTGGGCCGCGGGATCCACCGGGTGCGACACACCTTCCGGCTGGGCCTTCCAGAACACCTCCGCCCAGATCTTGATCATGGAATACAGGGTCAGCAGACCCACCACCAGGGCCACGGCGACGACCCACCAGGCCTCCACTTCCACGCCGGCGCGGATCAGGATGAACTTGGCGAAGAAGCCGGACAGGGGCGGCAGACCGGCCAGGGACAGGGCCGGGATCAGGAACAGCACGCCCAGCCAGGGATGGCTGCGGTACAGCCCGCCCAGGTCCTTGAGTTCATGGGTACCCTTGAGCCGATACACCACGCCGCTGACCAGGAACAGATTGGCCTTCACGATGATGTGGTGCATCAGGTAGAACACGCCGCCGATGATGGCCAGCGGCGTGAACAGGGCCAGGCCCAGGATCATGTAGCCGATCTGGCTGATGATGTGGAAGGACAGGATGCGCCGGAACTCGAACTGTGCAGCCGCGCCGAGCACGCCGGTGAGCATGGTGAGCGCCGCCATCCACAGCAGCAGCGTGTGGGTGTAACCCACGTCGTGGTCGAAGATCAGGCTGAACACCCGGAACAGGGCGTACACACCCACCTTGGTGAGCAGGCCGGCGAACAGGGCCGAGACCGCCACCTGGGGCGTGTGGTAGGAGGCCGGCAGCCAGAAGAAGAAAGGGAAGGCGGAGGCCTTGATGCCGAAGGACACCATGAACAGCATGGCGATCACGGTGATCAGGCCGGTGTCCTCCACGCTGTTCAGCTTCATGGCGATGTCCGCCATGTTCAGGGTGCCGGTCAGCCCGTAGAGCAGGCCGATGCCCGACAGGAACAGGGCCGAGGACAGCAGGTTCAGGGTCACGTACTTGATGGCGCCCTCCATCTGCGCCCGCTCGCCGCCCAGGATCAGCAGGGCGAAGGAGGCCACCAGCATCACCTCGAACCACACGTACATGTTGAAGATGTCGCCGGTGAGGAAGGCACCGTTCACACCCGCCAGCAGCAGGTGCATGAGCGGGTAGTACCCGTAGTGCTCGTGGCGCCGGCTCACCCCGGAGAGGGAATACACGGCGGTGGCCAGGCCGATGATGGCCGTGAGCACCACCATGATGGCACCCAGCATGTCGGAGACCAGCACGATGCCGAAGGGCGCCGGCCAGCTGCCCATGTGCATGACCTGGATGCCCTCGTTCCAGGTGAGCAGCAGCAGTTCCACCGACACCCACATGAGCGCCAGGTTGGCCACCACGCCGATGGAGCGTTGGGCGAAGCGCGACCGCCACAGGGCCAGGGACACCGCACCCGCGATCAACGGGAGCAGTACGGGCAACGCGACCATGGTGCTCATGTGTCGGTGTCCTTCATCTGGTCCATGTCATCGGCGCGCACCACCTCGTAGGCCCGGTGAATGAGCACCACGGCGAAGGCCAGCACACCGAAGCCGATCACGATGGCGGTGAGGATCAGGGCCTGGGCCAGGGGATCGGCCACCGGGCCGTCGGGCACCAGCATACCTTCCGGGATCAGCGGCGGCAGGCCGCGGTCCATGCCCGCAGCGGTGAAGATCAGCAGGTTCGCCGCGTTGGACAGCAGCACCAGGCCGATCACCAGCTTCACGATGGAGCGGCGCAGCATCATGTAGATGGCGGCGGCATAGAGGCCGCCGACGGCGAAAGCCATTAACGTTTCCATGTGGAAACGCTCCTGAAATGGGAAGGGAGAATTGGGAAGTGGGAATGGAAACCCGCTTCACCTACCCTCGCATTGGCCATCATGCCTTGCCTGATTGTTTGGTTGTTTTGATGCATGCAATCAATATGGCGATCAACTCGTCGCATTCGTACATGAGTGCCTCAAGCCCTGGGCCCGCGGACACCTTGGATTCTTTCAACAATTCCAGCCAGTAGAGCGTCTCTTCAAGCTCCTGCAGGGCGAGGCCCAGCTTGCTTCTGAACTCCGCCCGGGAGCGGCTGTGTCGGCATTCCCGATAATGCGCGCCCACCGATGTCGCCGAGCGCAGTACCTGCCTACCGATGATTCGCCCCTCCATTGACCCCGGCAGCTGCCCCACAAATCGAATTACGTTAAGCGCCAGGCGCTTCGTCCTGCCCCGCAAATCATCCATGACCCGGAGCCTCCCTGATCGTTATCTATTCACTTCTCACTTCCCAATTCCCACCTCGCACTTCCATTCCCACTTCCCAATTCACACTTCCCACTTCAAATCAGTCTTCCGCCTCGGCCAGCGACAGCATGATGGTCAGCACCGCACCGATCACCACCAGGTACACCCCGATGTCGAACAGCAGCACGGTGCCCACCTTCAGTTCGCCCAGGGCCGGTACGTCCAGGGTCAGCCACTGGGCGGTGAAGAAGGCCTGGCCCAGGAAGGCGGCGGGCACGGCGGACAGGGACGCCAGCGCCAGGCCCACGCCCATCAGGGTGCGCGGATCCACGTGCAGCACACTGCGGGCGGACTTGATCTCCATGGCGAACAGATGCAGCAGGATGGCCGCCGCGGCCACCAGGCCGCCGATGAAACCGCCGCCCGGCTCGTTGTGGCCGCGCAACAGCAGGAACACGGAGAACAGCATCAGCAGCGGCAGCAGGAAGTGGGCCGCGGTGCGCAGGATCAGGGACTGCATGTTCATTTGCGGCTGTCCTCCGCGCGCAGCTTGATCATGGCGTAGACACCCACGGCGGCCAGTGCCAGCACGAAGATCTCACCCAGGGTGTCCAGGGCGCGGAAGTCCACCAGGATCACGTTGACGATGTTGCGGCCATAGCCCAACGGAACACTCTCCTGCACGAAATAGCTGGAGATGCTGTCGTAGAGACGGGTGTGGGTGGTGCTCAGCATCAGCAGGGTCATCATGCCGCCCACGGACAGGGCGACGATGGCGTCGCGGATACGCACCAGTCGCGAGGACAGGTTCAAAAAGCCCGGCAGGCGGAACAGCACCAGCACCAGCAGCAACACGGTGAGGGTCTCCACCAGCACTTGGGTGATGCCCACGTCCGCCGCGCTGAACAGCACGTAGATCAGCGCCACGGCGAAGCCCACCGCACCCAGGGAGGCCACCGCGCCCAGACGGGAACGGAAGGTGACCGCAACGAACGCGGCGGCCAGCATGATGCCCAGAATGGCCCATTCCTGCAGCTGCACGCCGCTGAAGGACAGTTCCCCGATGGAGATGTCGTAGATCTGCGCCGTGATGCCCACCATCAGCAGGGTCGTGATCAGGATGACCAGCAGGTAGTAGCGCAGGTAACCGTTCTGCAACACCCGGGTCTGCCAGTCGGCACTGGCCACCATGGCGGCCATGATGCGCTCGTACTGGCGTTCCGGCCCGATCTGCCTGGCCAGGGGGTCCAGCCAGGTGAAGGCGGCACGGAAGCGCGCCCACTGGGTGTAAAGCAAAAGACCCAGCACCAGCCCGGCGATGCTGATCATCAGCGGCGCGTTGATGCCATGCCAGAGCGCCAGCTTCGGCGTCAGCGGCGCGCCGTACACGACCGTGGCGGCGGCGGCCAGGATGCCGCCCTCGGCGAGCCACGGCGCCAGGCCGAAGATCAGGCCCAGGGAGGCCAGCACGGCGGGACCGGCGAGCATGGCCGGGGGCGCCTCGTGGGGCGTCTTGGGGGTCTCCACCCGGGGGCCGAACCAGGGCTTGATGCCCACGATGGCGGCCACCAGCACGCCCAGGATGGCGGTGAGCACGGCGAAGGCGGTCAGGATGCCGGCGACCCTCGGGGCCTCGAGCACCGCCTCCAGCATCAGCTCCTTGGCGATGAAACCGAACAGGGGCAGCACACCGCCCAGGGACAGGGCGGCGATGGCGGCGAAGAAGGTGGTCACCGGCAATGCACGACGCAGACCGCCGGTCTGCAGGAAGTCCTTGCAGCCGGCCTCATGGTCCAGGATGCCGGCGATCAGGAACAGCGCGCCCTTGTACAGGGAATGGGCCAGCAGGAAGGTCACGGCGGCGATGATGGCGGTCTCGGTGCCCACGCCGATCAGCATGACCAGGGTGCCGAGGGCCATGACCGTGGAATAGGCCAGCACCTTCTTCACCCCCGTGCTACGCGCCGAGAGGAACACGCCGGTGAGCATGGTGAGCCCGCCGAACAGGGACAGGATCAGCAGCCAGGTCTCGGTGCCGCCCAGACCAGGGTTGAGGCGTGCCAGCAGGTACACGCCCGCCTTCACCATGGTGGCGGAGTGCAGGTAGGCAGACACCGGCGTGGGCGCGGCCATGGCGTTGGGCAGCCAGAAATGGAACGGCACCTGGGCGGACTTGGTGAAGGCCCCGGCCAGGATCAGCAGCAGCATGGGCAGGTACCAGGCATGCTCCTGGAGACCATCGGAGGCCAGGATCTCGGACAGCTCGTAACTGCCACCGACGATGGCCAGCATGATGAAGCCGGTGAGCAGGGCCAGGCCGCCGCCCACGGTCACGAACAGGCCCTGGAGGGCCGACTGGCGGGCGGACTTGTCCTCGTGGTTGTAGCCGATCAGCAGGTAGGAGGTGATGCTGGTCAGTTCCCAGAACACGAACAGGGCGATCAGGTTATCCGCCAGCACCAGGCCCAGCATGGAGGCCATGAAGGACAGGATGAGCACGTAGAAGCGGCCCAGGTCCCGGTGTTTTTCCAGGTAGCGGCCGGCGTAGGCGACGATGAAGAAGCCGATGCCGGAGATCAGCAGGGCGAACAGCAGCGACAGGCCATCCACCAGGAAGGAGAGCTGGATATCGAGCCCCGGCACCCAGGGATAGACCAGGCGCACCGCCGAGCCGTCGGAGACCTCCGGGATGAATCCGAGGAAGTAGACGAACAGGGCGCCGGGCAGCAAGGCCAGCAGCCAGCCGCTGTGGCGGCCGGAGAGGCGGTGCAGCCACGGTGCGATCGCGGCGATCAGGAATCCCGAGAGGACGGCGAACAGCATGGGGGAATGGTGGCTACCGTGTTCTTGTGGGTTATGGGCTGCGCCAGGCTCGGCGGGGCTGGCGCTCGAACCCGCCGAATCCTACCGAAGCGGGACGGGGGTTTCAAATAGAGCGCTAGAGACAAGATACAAGAGACAAGATGCAAGAACCCCATTATTGCGACGATCAGGCGGCGCGGACGGTGTCTTTGAGCGCAGTAGCCTTACTAAGGGTGTGGAAGATGGTGCCTTTCTGGATATTGCGGTGCAGGAGATCGAGCATTTCCTCGTCGGCCTCGTTCCTGACGATGATCTCGTACTCGATGCGGGCAATGGCCGGGGGGCTGTCCTGGCGCCAACCCTTGAGGCGAATGGACAGACCGGAAATTTCCACGCGCAGCAGGGGCAGCGCCCGCTAGGTCGCGCGGATCATGCAGGCGGCTAGTGTCCTGAGTTATCTGTAGGAACGGCGACCCCGCCGCGAACACCTGCGAGCCAAACCCCGTTCGGCCCGGGGTCGGGCCTCCTACAAGAGCGACATCTGTGTACGAGGGCTCAGGGATTGGCTTCCAGGTCCAGGTAGACCCGGTTGATGTTCATCCGGTGCCACTCGTCGTAGTGGGTCAGGTGGCGGAATTCAGGCATCTCGCCGAGGCGCTCCACGGTCTGGTCCAGCTGCTCCCAGTTCTCCAGGCCCTCGCGCACGCCGTCGTGGATGGCCCGCAGGTAGTCGCCGGTCTCGGCCCGGGCCTGGGCCAGATCCGATGCCCGGCCGTGGCCGGGGATGACGTGCTCGGGTTCCAGGGCCTCCAGGGCCGCGAAGGCCTCGAGCCAGCCCCGGATGTCACTCCAGGGGTGAATACCCAGCATGCGTTCCAGATAGACCACGTCACTGGTGAACACGGTCTTCTCGCCGGGCAGCCACACCAGCACATCGCCGGGGAAGTGGGCGTCGCCCGCGTAGATCAGCTCGAAATCCACGCCGCCCAGGGTCACGGCATGACGGTCCGCGTCCACCGGCTCGGGGGCCGGCATGGGGCGGGTGCCCTCCAGGCGCTCCTTCAGGATCCCCTGCAGACGGGCCATGTGCTGATCGGCGAAGCGGGCCTGGGTCTCGGCGGTGCGCTTCAGGGCAATGATCTCGGCGCCCTGATCGGCGAAGTAGCTGTTGCCGAGCCAGCGATGGTCCTGGCTGCCGGAATTGATCACCCAGCGGATGGGCTTGTCGCTCACCATGGCCACGGCCCGGGCCACGCGCTCGGCCACCTGACTGGACGGGCCGCTGTCGATCAGCGCCACACCCTCATCGGTGACCACGAAGGCCAGGTTGTTGTTGAAGGCCTGGTTCTCGTAGGTGCGGCCCTCCAGGGAGCCCTTGAAGTACCAGACCCGCTCGGTGACCTGGATGGGCTTGAGGATCTCGTCCAGCTCATCGGCCTGGACAGTGGTGAGCAGCGCAGCCAGTACGGCCAGCGCGGCAAGGAATCGGACCATGGGAGGCACTCCGGCAGGGAGACATTCGATGTGCCGAATATATCCCCCTCGATCCCGTGCCGTCAAAGCCCGTCATTCGGAACGGGAGAGCCGATCTCTCGCAAAGTCGCCAAGACAAGTCGTCAATACCTGCCAATCTGAACGACCCGCCCTGGCCCTGGCGAGAGATCGATGCAGATCAGGACCAGCCGTCGTTGCGGCGGCGCCAGCGGATGCGGGTCAGGATGATGCCCAGCAGGATGCTGCCCACGGTGACGGCGGCGCCGACCATGAACCACTCCCGCTGCTCGGTCTGTTTCACCTCGGCCAGTTCCCGCTCCAGGGTCTCGGCCCGGGTGCGCGTCTGACTCAGCAGACCGCGCAGGCGCTCGTTGTCCTGGGCCAGCTCCAGGGGCCGGGCGGCGGCCTGGCGCAGATTCTCCATCTCGGTGGCCAGGCGTTCCAGCTCGGCCTGGGTCTGCCGCACCTGGCCCAGGGCCTCGTCACGCTCGCCGCGCAGGGTCTGGATCTGGCCCTGTAGCTCTCCCCGCTGATCGCGCAGGGTCGCGAGCTGACGTTCCGCCTGGGCGAGCCGATCCCGGGCATGGGGCTGGTTGGCGAGGTTGCTGCCTTCCAGCCAGCCCTCGGTGCCCTCCTGGGTGCGGATCAGCACGTAGCCATCCTCGTCCCGCTGCAACACCTCCACCCGGGCGCCGCTGGGCACGAAGCGCATGATGCGGTGCTGAAAGGTCTTGCCGGAACGGATGGCCACGTTGAGGTCGTCGCTGATATAGGCGGTCTCCGCGTGCAGCGCGGCGGAGAACAGGAGCAGGCAGAGCAGCAGCACAACGGACTTCACGCGGAGACCTCCGGCAGGACTAAGGAAAACCGCCACATTCTACGTGCCCCTGCCCGCAGGCTGCCGTGCGAAAGTCACATAACACGGCGCAACGGAACGGTTTTCAGGACTGTTACAATCGGCGCGAATCCATTCCAAAGAGCCCGCGCCATGAGCACAGACGACGACTACCGCCCGCCCCTGGCGGATTATTTCGACAGCCTGGAGGCCCGTTATGGCGAGGGCTTCAACTTCGAGAAGCTGAGCGACGAGGAACTGACGGAACTGGAGCGCCTGGGGCGCGATGCCGTGGAACGGGACCCGAAGGTGAGCGCCGTGGAGAAACAGAACCTGGGCATGCTGCTCAGGCTGGTGAACCTGGTGCGGGAGAAGCGGGCGCGCTGAGGCGCGATTCGGAATTCAAGATTCAAGATTCAAGATTCAAGGGAAGAGAGACCGTTGCCCTCCCTTTGAATCTTGAATTTTGAATGTTGAATTGGCCGTTTAGAAGCGCAGACCGCCGCCGACCATCAGGACCCAGGGATCGATATCCACGTTCACGCGATAGGTGGTTCCCCCATCGCGAATGGTCGCGGTGGTGTCGATGGCGATGTAGTAGGCACTGGCGCCCACGAACCAGCGATCGTTCACATCAAAATCCATCCCTGCCTGCAAGGCCCAGCCCCAGGAGTCCTTGAGGCTCACGTCCGCACCCGCGAAGTTACCTTTGCCTTTTTCGTCGAAGAAGGTGGTGTAGTTGATGCCCGCGCCCACATAGGGACGCCACTGACCGAAGTCCGAGAAGTGATACTGCAGAGACACGGTGGGCGGCAGGTGCTTGATGGTGGCAATAGTACCCTCACCCTGCAGACTCCCCTTGCCCTTCACGTCATGGGAAAACGGGGTGGCCGCGAGCACCTCGACACCCAGGTTCGGCGTCATCATGTAGGTGAAGCTGATCCCGAGCGCAACGCCATTATCCACCTCAACCCCAGAACCCGCGATAGCAGCGCCGTTCGCGCTGACAGCCCCACTATCATCATTGGGCATCACCCAGGTCGGTCCGAAGCGCAGCAGCATGTCGCCCTGATCCAGGGCCATGGCGGGGGCGGCGGAAAGTGCCAGGCAGCTGGCGGCTGCGAATGATTGCCATTTTTTCATGATTGCATCTCCCCTCTGAAGGGTTGTTGGAAACCGAGCGTCACCGTCTTTGGCGGTGTCCATGAGAGGAACGCTAACTGGTGCGCGATCGACAACAATTGATGCGGATCAATAAACATAAGCAAAGTCTGAATTCATCCCGGAAACCTTGACCCATGCACTGCTAGGCTATGCTTGAAGCAGATCACCCCGGGAGCATGCGCCATGACTGACCCTCTCACCCCCGTGGGCCTCAGCCCCCAGGAGGCCCACGAACTGGTCCACGGCAACCCTCGTGCCCTGCTGGTGGATGTGCGCTCCACCATGGAATTCCTGTTCGTGGGGCATCCGCTGGGGGCGATCCACATCCCCTGGATGGACGAGCCGGACTGGACCATCAACCCGCACTTCGTCACCGAGGTGCGCAAGCTGCTGCTGGGCGGGGTATTGTGCGAAGGGCCGGAGGACTGCGCGCCGGTGGTGCTCATCTGCCGCAGCGGCAAACGCTCCAAGGAGGCCGGCCGCGCCCTGCTGGAGGCAGGGATCCGGAAGGTGTTCAACGTGAACGAGGGTTTCGAGGGCGACCTGGACGAACACCACCACCGCTCCAGCAAGGGCGGCTGGCGCTTTCACGGGCTGCCGTGGGAGCAGTGCTGATTGAAGTTGGAAGGGTGAATTGGGAAGTGGGAACGGAAGTACGAAGTGTGAATTGGGAAGTGCGAATCAAACCAACTCCCTCTACCCTCAGGCAGCGGGTTGGGGTGAGTTGAACGGCCTTTCTTTATTTCCCACATCCCAATTCACCCTTCCGACTTCACCTCCCGACTTCCGGCACCCGACCGTTGACCTTCTGCCGCACCAGGGCCTCAAGCTTCACCGGCACGAAGATCAACAGGCCGTAGATCACCATCACGATTGCAGCGATCCAGCGTACCAGCCTGCCCGCCAGGCCCAGGGCAAATCCCAGCAGGTGCAGGGCAAGAGCGGCAAGCATGCCCAGCACGGCCCGGCCGTGGCGCAGGCAGGTGTCCAGGACCACGGCGCTCAAGGCCAGCAGCAGGGGCAGGAGCACGCCCATCACCATCTGGGTCAGGGCGGGAATCCACTGGGTCGCGGCCATCACGGGATCCGGCTCCCCAGACATGATGAGGGCCAGCCACTGGTCGCGGCCCAGGAGCATGTCCCGGGAGAAGGCCAGAGCACCCTGAAGGCTCGCCACCACCAGCAGCACCAACAGACCGGCCCAGAACAGCCGCGCCCGGGCACGCTGATCCAGGGTGCCCAGGGCGGGCACCAGGCCGCTCACCCGCCGGGTCTCGGTCATCAGCAGGCCCGCGGCGATCCCCAGGGCGATGAGCAGGCCCGCGGCCACGGAGGCCAGCGGCCAGGGACCCAGGGTTTCGGTCATGCCGAAACTCTCCGCCATGGGGCGTTGGATGAGATAAAAGCTCATCACCGCCGCCACGGCCATGAGACCCAGCAACAGCAGGCCCAGCAGGGTGCGCCCGATGGCCCCCACACCGAGGCCCGCGTCCAGCTCCGGACCGCCATCGGCCAGGGCCCGTTCCCGGGACAGCACCTCGTCCACCTGACGGCTGCGCGCGGTCACCCCCTGGATGGCCTGTTCCACGCCCCGCAGCCGCTCACCCAGGGCACGCCAGGCGGGCAGCATGTCCCGCAGCAGTTCCAGTCGCTTGCGGCTGGCCGCCTGGTATTGCTCCAGGGAGGCGCGGCTGGCCCGCTGCAGGCCGTCATGGATGTCTTCCAGCACCCGCGCCACCGCGGGATCCCCCTGGGGCGGGTTGGCGGCCAGGTCCGCCACGGTGCGCAGCCAGGCCGGTTCCGGCGGGGGCACGTCCTCGGTGGCGTGATAGTCCCGCTCCAGGCGCTGAATCTGGGCATGCAGGCTGTGTTGCAGGACCGGATACCCCCCCAGGTCCCGGTTCACCCGGTCATGCAGGCCGCGCAGCTCCCGGTACAGTCGCTGGTCCAGGCGTTCCCGCTCCAGCCAGCGCAGGTACAGGCGCTGGCGGCGGTCCACCCAGCGGGCCGCGGCGCGCACCGAGCGGGCACTGTAGCGCAGCATCCGGTCCACCCCGCCCAGCACGGTCGCTGCCAGGGGCTCGATCCAGCGCCGGCCGGCGTAAAGCACCACCACCAGCAGCACCAGCCAGATGATCAGGGACACCGGCAGCGATTCGGCCCACAGGCCAAGCAGGGCTTCAGCGGACATGCAGACTCCTTGTTCTTGTGTGTTCCATGGGAAGAGGCCTCCCACCGCCCCGTCACCGGGGTCCCCATCGGTTCGCGCGCAGATCCCATTAAAGAATTCCCGGGCGCTGCCGTAAAGCATAACAGGGGAACAGACCACCGCCCTCACGGAGAGCCCGGACCATGCACAGCAGCGAACTGACCCACGACCGCATCACCAGCCCCGCCTACCGGGAGATCCCGGAGATGACCGCCGGCGCGGCCATCCTGGGCTTTCTGCCCGCCTTCCGGGACCTGGACAGCCAGGAAACCCACCTCTCGGTGAATCTGGACGGCAGCCTGTCTGCCGTGCACCTGCTGGACAGCCTGCCGGATCATTGGGTGGTGGAACGGGACGAGGAAGGCCGCATCACCGCGCTCAAGGATGGCATCATCGCGGGCTTCATGCGCCATGGGCGCTTCTTCACCCGGGCGGAGCTGGCGCGGCTGCCATGGGATGGATAAGAGAAGTGGCTAGTGGCAAGTCTCAAGTGGCAAGGTAAAGCCCCGTAACCTTGTACCTCGGCGCAGAATCCGGTCCAATAGGCGGCTTTCTGACTGTGACCGGATGCCTTCATGCGCGTAGAAAGTTTCGATCGTGACCAGCTCCTGAAATGCGGCCATGGGGAGATGTTCGGCCCCGGCAACGCCCAGTTGCCCGTGCCCAACATGCTCATGATGGACCGCATCACGCGCATCGCCGACGAGGGTGGTGCCTTCGGCAAGGGCGAGATGAAGGCCGAGCTGGACATCCATCCGGACCTCTGGTTCTTCGAATGCCACTTCCCCGGCGACCCTGTGATGCCCGGCTGCCTGGGCCTGGACGCCATGTGGCAGCTGGTGGGTTTCTACCTGGCCTGGCTGGGCAACCCGGGCCGCGGACGGGCCCTGGGCGTGGGCGAGGTAAAGTTCACCGGCCAGGTGCTGCCCAAGGCCAAGAAGGTCACCTACCAGGTGGACGTAAAGCGGATCATCACCCGCAAGCTGATCCTGGGCATAGCCGACGGCACCGTCAGCGTCGACGGCCGGGAGATCTACACCGCCAAGGACCTGCGCGTGGGCCTGTTCACCTCCACCGACAACTTCTGATCCTGAGGCCCTCACCCGTAGGCCGGGCTTTTAGCCCGACAGCGATGCTTCGGCAGACACGCTTGTCGGACTGAAAAGCCTGACCTACGGACCGGCGTTACAGCCCCCCCTGGTAGGCGACCTTCCAGCCCGCGTACTGATCCACCAGGGCGTCCATGTCGTCCTCGTCAAACTCCCGCAGGCCGCTGAGCACCAGTTTCTTGGCGCCGGTGCCCACCTGGGCGCCGTCGGCGCGGATGCCGAAGCGCAGGCTCACGTCGCCCCGCTTGCCGCTCACCGCCAGGCTGGCATCCACCAGTTCCAGCTGCGGCGCAACGAAGTCCAGGTGCTTGAGATCGAAGCTCATGCCCTCGTAGATCACCAGCGGGCGCTCCGGGTTGATCATCACGCCGTGCTCGCGCATCAGCGGCACCAGCACGCCGGGGAAGGTCTGGCCGGAGAAGGCCACGTAGGCGCGGGTGAAACCTTCCACCAGGCCCGGTTCGCGGCTCACGGCGCCTTCCCGCTCCACGTTCAGATAGCCCTTGCCGCTGGTGTCCTCCACCGCGAAGGCAGGCGCGTCGGTCTCGGGGAAACGCAGAGCCACCCCGGCCCCCACCATGCCCGTGAAGCTGAAGGCCATGCGCCGGTTCAGGCCGTAGCGGTCCAGCACCAGGGAGAACAGCAGGTCGCCCGGCACCACGAAGCGCTTGGCATCCGGGTTGTGGATGGGATTGAAATCGCCGGCGATCTCCTTGGCAAAGCGACTGCCCTGCTCGGCACTGATGGTCACCAGGCCGTTGGCGCTGGCATGAAAGGGGGCAAGGAACATGGCTGACCTTCGTGTATACGCATGAATCCCGGGGCAAATCGCCGGACCGGGCATTCTATACCTTCCCGGCGCCGCCGGCATGCCTGGCCAGGACATTGCACCAGGGATCGCGATGATCGTGACCTCAGCGCCTGTCTCTCCCTGTCAGCCTTCCTGAACAGCATAGGGCGGGCCGTGCCCGCCATCAGCCGCAGGTTCGCGGTCGGCAGGCGGCCAGGGCCGCCCCATGCAAACGAGACAGGGTGCGAGACCGCTGGCACCTCGACAGGCCGGCGGCCGCCTGGGTGCATTGTCCGGGCCAAGAGGGTGCTCAGGCCCCCGAACCGCTCAGACTGAACAGGTGCCAGAGCATGTAACCGCCATAGACCGCCAGCAGCAGGCCCGCCATCAGGGTGATCGGGCGCGGCCCCTTCTCAACGGGGATCTCCCGGCCCTCCCGACGCAGACGCCGGTGCCACAGGAAGCGCCGTACGCGCCACCAGACGAACCAGATCAGGGCCAGCAATGTGAGGAACTTGAGCATCCGGAAAAAACCTCGTGCCCTTCGGGGCGGGATGGGCAGGGGCACAATGATAAGCTATCGACCGGATCCCATCACACGAGGGCAGGACATTGGACCAGGAAAGCGGATTCACCACCGACCTGTTGCAGGCCCTCAGACAAAGCCTGTCGGACACCTTCAGCGTGCTGGGCCCCGGGGATGTGGACTTCACCGCCCTGCTGGCGAAGATCGCCAGCCAGCTCATCGTCTCGGCCATCCTCATCACCATCTTCCTCGCCGGCTACCTGCTGATCCGCTGGCTGATGCAGGTGACCCTGCGCCGCTTCCGGCTCACCGAGACGGTGCTCCACCCCCTGCTCATCGGTCTGCGCTACGCCTTCTTCCTGCTTACCGCCCTGGCCATCATGGCCCAGCTGGGGGTGAAAACCGAGCTGCTCGGCGCCGTGGCCAAGGCGGCGCTCATCGCGCTCATGTTCTACCTGGCCTGGGCGGTGGTCACGCGCATCCTCATCACCCTGCTGCAGCGCTACAACCTGGACCCCTCCATCGAGCAGCTGCTGCGCAACGTGGTCTCGGTGCTGATCGTGGCCTTCGGCATCGTCACGGTGCTCGCCCAGTTCGGCTTCGACATCCTCTCGGTGGTGGCGGGTCTCGGCATCGTCGGGCTCGCAGTGGGATTCGCCGCCCAGTCCACGCTGTCCAACTTCATCGCCGGTATCACCATCCTCATCGAGCGGCCGTTTCGCATCGGTGACTGGGTCAGGATCCACGACCAGGAAGGCAAGGTCATGAAGATCGCCCTGCGCACCACCTGGCTGCGCACCCGGGACAACATCTTCACCATGATCCCCAACGACAGCGTCGCCTCCTCGGACATCATCAACTTCAGCGCCGAGGGTCCCACCCGGGTGCGCATCCCGGTGGGCATCGCCTACAAGGAATCCATCAAGGCCGCCCGCGAGGTGATCCTGCCCATCCTCGAGGCCCACCCGGACGTCCTGAAGGCGCCGGACATGATGCCCGGGGTGTCCGCCTCGGAGCTGGCGGACTCCTCTGTGGAGCTGCGGGTGCTGTACTGGATCACCCCGGACAAGATGGACATCCAGCCGCGCATCAGCGCGCAGCTGCTGGAGCAGATCAAGGAGGCCCTGGACGCCGCCGGCATCGAGATCCCCTTCCCGCACCTGCAGCTGTTCATCGACGACGCCAAGGGGCTCAAGCCGGTCATGGAGCCGCTCTACGAACGCACGCCGCCCGCACCGCGCAACGGCTGATGCCTTACTGGAACTGGCCGCCGGTGATGCGCCCCGCCTCATCCAGGCTTGCGAAGTAGCGGCTGTTGTTCATGCGGTACTCCCGGGTGGCGATGTCGCCGGGCAGCACCAGCAGCACGTCCGGATAGACCCTGCGGAAGTCCTCGGGGCGCGGGCGCGTGGCGATGAATTGCTCGAAGGCGGCCATGTCCGTGACGAACCCGCCGCGAGGCTCGGGCAGGACGGCCTCGCCACCCTGGGACCGCATCTGGGCACAGGCCGCGAGCAGCAGGAGCACGGCCAGTAACGCGGCCATTCTTTTCAACAGCATCGTTCCACCTCCGTTCAACCGTCCATGACGATCATAGGCAGCGGCGCCTGAACACACCATGAGCACGCACAACAACCGCTGGCTCCTGCTGCCGGGACCGGCACTGGGGATCTGGGCGCTGAGCCGCGCGCGGGCCGGCGATTATCAGGCGCAAGGCTGAGAAACAAAAAAGCCCGGCCGACATGCATCGACCGGGCTCGTCATGCGGAACCTGCAGGTTCAATCCTGCCGGGAGGTGACCTCCAGCAGGTGATAACCGAACTGGGTCTTCACCGGCCCCTGCACGGTGTTTACCGGTGCGGAGAACACCACCCGGTCGAACTCCGGCACCATCTGGCCGCGGCCGAATCGGCCCAGCTCACCGCCCTGCTGCCCGGAGGGGCAGGAGGAGTATTCCTTGGCCAGGGCGGCGAAATCCTCGCCAGCCTCGATGCGGGCCTTCAGTTCGTTGCAGAGTTCCTCGGAGTCCACCAGCAGGTGGCGGGCGCTTGCCATGGCCATATGTCTGTCCTCGATATGAGTGAATGTGCGGGACCGATTATCCCGGACCGGGGCCGCCCTGGAAACCCGCCGTTGCCCTGACTCAGGGATGATTCCAGATGATCAGCGCCGCACCCGCCATCACCAGCACGCCGCCGATGGCGGCGCTGGGCGTGACATGCACCTGGCGAAACAGGAGCCAGGTGAACAGCACCACGAACAGGGGATAGTGGATCCCCCACAACAGGGCCGCGCCGAGACCGGCCGCATACCAGGGCAGTGTATTCATGGTCTTGATCCTGTGCTCTGACCTGGCGGCACTATAACGAAACCGGGACCGTGCGGGAGCCCCTGCGATGAGTGCAAGAGCCTGTTCTCTCGCGGAGGCGCAGAGGCGCGGGGAAAAGCGCTTTGAATTTTTCCTCCGTGTCCCCGTGGCTCCGTGAGAGGACGGGGTTTTGACTTGATCCGGGAGAAAACCAATTTTCTCTCACGGAGCCACGGGGACACGGAGAGAGCCATTCGAAATAATTTCTTCGCATCTTGGCGTCTTGGCGAGAGATCGCATTGTTTTTCTCAGCGCCTCTGCGCCTCCGCGAGAGAAGAGCCTTTCCGGATCAGGGCGCAGCCGGATCGAGCCATTCCAGCAGGTAGTAGAGGTACTGCCCCTCCGAGGACTTGGAGGGGCCGAGCACCTGGGCGGCGAACTGCCGGGCGGCGGGATCGGCGGCATTCAGGGCAGCCTCCGCGGACTCCATCAGTTGCACGCAACCGGCGGGAAAACGCTTGCGCGCACGGGCCGGCATGTACACCACCGCGTAGCGGGGCATGGAGACGCCGGTTTCGGGATCGGGAGGGACAAGTCCGCGCATGGGTCGAGCCTACGGCATCGGCGCGCGTTCGTCATCTATCTTGAACGTTGAAAGGATGATTCTCTCGCGGAGGCGCGGGGAAAAGCGCTTTGAATCTTTCCTCCGTGTCCCCGTGGCTCCGTGAGAGGACGGGGTTTTGACTTGATCCGGGAGAAAACCAATTTTCTCTCACGGGGCCACGGGGACACGGAGAGAGCCATTCAAAATAATTTCTTGGCGTCTTAGCGTCTTGGCGAGAGATCGTCTTGTCTTTCTCCGCGCCCCCGCGCCTCCGCGAGAGAGCAGTCCTTTGAATTCAGCGCACTTCGCGCACCAGCCGCACGTGATGATCCCAGTCCCGGTCATACCCGTCGTAAGCGCCGCCATCGCGGAACAGCACGATCCAGGCATGACGCGGATCGCCGCGAAACGGCGTGGCGGACCAGTAGTAGCCGTCCGGGGTATCGGGAAAGAGATCCGTATCGATGGTGGGCATGGCAGAACCGGCACGGCAACGCGCCTCCCGGCCCTCGCCATCCATGCCCTCGGAACAGCGGATCAGACTGCGCAACTCGTCGATCTCTGGCAGACGCCAGTCATCGAAACCGGCGTGACTGAAGCCCGTGCCCGCGGCACGGGCCGCGTCCCAGCTGTACTCGCCGAGGGTGCCGGCACAGCGCCCGTTCTCCCAGCGCTGGCCCAGGCTGCAACGCATCCACATCAGCCCCGTCTGGCGATCGAGCACGACCGCATCGTCCAGCACCTGGAAACGACCCTCATCGGCCGCGACTGCCGCGCCCGGCAGCAGCGAAGTCAGCAGCAAGGCGACGAGCACGCGAGAAGTCCGGTTGAAAGAGTCCATGAATAACCCCGGCAGCCCATGACCGCCTGAGTATAACCGCGCGCAAGGGCTGTCACCCGTGAGCCCAAAGATCTGCCCCGTCGGGTGACGGATGCTTCAGCCACGCACGGTCACTGTCCCGGCACGGCTCACACCACCCGTTTCTGTCCCCGATAGACCAGTACGCGGCGCGGCGGTGCATCCGGCTGCTCAGGCTCAGGCGCGACAGGAGCGGCCCCGGGCGAGGGCGCCGAGGGCTGCTCGTCGCGTACCCGCTGCCCCCGGTAGACCTTGCCAGGACGAAAACCCACCTGCCGCTCGTGCAGGGGCGGGCTGAAACCGGGGCGCAGGCGCGCGCGCAGCGCGTCCACCAGCGAGTCCGGGTTGCTCCGACTGAGCGCGTCGCACACCGCCTCGGCCATCATATCCGCCTTGCGATCACGACATTCACGGGTGGCGTCCAACAGTTGCACCCAGGGCTGCTCTGCCGCCATGTCCACGTGCACATCGTGATCCGAGGCCAGCAGGCGCCGCAGCTGGATCATGAGTCGCATGGCTTCGGGGGAGAGGTGCAGGTCGGTCATGGTCTGGTCTGGCCCTGTGCGGTTGGAATCCGGGTTTGGATGCCGGGTACAGGCATCACAACCCATCAGCAAAGCAAGAACCGAACCAGTATTTTTTAGGGGAATCGGCGGCCGACAGACCCGGATGCGTTCATCACGGCACGAAGGCACAAATATCAGGCACCGATAACAGCATTGATGCCTGTTCCCGCTGCATCTTCAAGGTATGGCGAGCGCACAACCGCCTGGCGGATATGCCCGATCAGTGCGCAGGACGCACCATCACGAGGCATGATTCGGCACAAGGGACCTTAATCCAGGGACCAGTCCTCGGTGCCCTTTTCCATGGCGGCGATGGGATGCTCGAAGAGCACCATCATGCGCACCTCACCCAGCTGGATGATGTCGTGATGCTTGAGTGCGCGCGTGCCGCCGGCCACGACCTCGCCGTTGACCAGCACCAGGCCCTCGTTGACCTCGATGACCCGAAGCATCAGTCCGCCAGCCTCGCGCACCAGCGCCACCACCTCCTGCCCCGGCTGGCCGAGGGCAGTGACGGTATTGATGAGATCGAGATGCCGGCCCTGGTTGCGGCCGCTCATGAAGCGCAGGCGCAGGGAGAGTTCCGCCGGATCGGACGAGACACCGGCGCGCAGCTTGCGGATGTGCTGGGTGGCCTTCCCGCCCACGGGGCCGGGGGGCATCCCGGGCGTGTTCACGCGCAGGATCTGGGTGGGCGGCCCGCTGTCCTGGGTCTCCGGCTCGTCAGTACGCACCTTCTCATCGGTCTCGAAGCGCAACTGGCAATTGCCGATGACGATGATGTCGCCGTTCTCCAGGGCACGGCGGGTGACGCGCTTGCCATTGACGGAGCTGCCGTTGGTGCTGCCCAGGTCCTCGAGCACTGCCAGGCCGTAGGCGTGGTGAATGCGCGCATGGTGCCCGCTCACGGTCCGGTCGGGCAGCACGATGTCATTGTCTTCCTTGCGCCCGATGCGGGTCGTGCCGGGTGGGAGCGCCTGCACGGCGATCAGACTGTCCTTGTGGTGTACCTGTACTTTCATCATGGGCAGGTCCAGGGGCGCATGAGCTCGTTCGTCATTCTGACATTTTTTTTCAGGGGTAGGAGCGGTCGTGACCGGTGAAATCGACGCTCTGCTCCACCATGTCCGCGACGCGGCCCGTGCCCAGCATGCGCATCTGGTCGGCATGCCGGCAGCGGGTGAAATCCGGATCCATAAGCTCCAGGAAGGAGCAGGCCTGGGGTGACAGGAACTTGCCCTTGCGCATCACCACGCCGTAGGTGCGCTTGGGGAAATAGTCGCTCAGCGGAATGGCGGCCAGCTTCTCCTCGCCGGTCAGGCAGATGCTGGTGACGATGGACACGCCCATGTCCAGTTCCACGAACTTCTTGATCACCTCCCAGCCGCCGGCCTCCAGCACCACGTGGTAATCCAGGCCGTGCTGATGAAACACCAGGTCCACGATGGACCAGGTGGAGAGATGCCGCGGCGGCAGGATCAGGCCGCAGGGGGAGACGTCCTCCAGGCTCACCTTCTTCTTCTTCGCCAGGGGATGGTTGAGGGCGGTGATGAGCATGGGCTCGTAGGTGAAGATGGGGTGGTAGTGCATGTCCTCGGGCACGTCGATCATGGAGCCCACGGCGAAGTCCACCTCGCCCGCGCGCAGCATCTTCAGTCCGTCCCGGCCGGTGACGTTGTGCAGGTGCAGCTTCACCGCCGGGTAACGCTCGCTGAAACGCTTCACGTACTCGGGCAGCAGGTAAAGGATGGTGGATTCCCCCGCCGCCAGGTCCAGGCTGCCCTGCCCCGCCTCACCCAGGCGCGCGGCGAACACCTCCGGCAGGTGGTCCATGCCCTCCACCAGGGGCAGGCTGGTCTCCAGCAGCACCTGGCCGGCCGCGGTCAGTTCGATGCGCGGGCCGCGGCGCTCGAACAGCAGCACGTTGAGGTCCTGCTCCAGCCCCTTGATCAGCAGGGACACCGAGGGCTGGCTCACGCACAGGCGCTCGGCGGCCCGGGAGATGCTGCCGGTCTGGGCCGCCTGGCAGAAGGCACGCAGCTGGCGCAGGCGGTTGGGGGTGGCGGGGGGCGCGGCGGATCGGCTCATGGGCTGCCAGCCTCATTGATCAATTTAATAGTCAGTATAGGTTGAATAAGCTAGTCAAATAGTGGCGGGTTTTCTACCTTAGGTCGAACCACAAACCAGAATAAGCCGACCGACGGCAGGAGGAACCACCATGCACGAGGCCGTGAGCTTCACCGCCCCCATCGAGGGCTTCGAGGACCTGTTCACCCCCGAGGCCCTGGAATTCCTGGTGGCCCTGCACGAGCACTTCGCCCCCCGGGTGGATGCCCTGCTGGCCGCCCGAAAGGCCCGCCAGGCCCGCTTCGATGCCGGCGAACTGCCGGACTTCCTGGCCGAGACCCGGGAGATCCGCGCCGCCGACTGGACCGTCGGCACCATACCCGAGGATCTGCGCGACCGGCGCGTGGAGATCACCGGCCCCACGGACCGCAAGATGCTCATCAATGCGCTCAACAGCGGCGCGAAATGCTTCATGGCCTGCCTGGAGGACGCCCACTCCCCCACCTGGCGCAACGGCCTGGAGGGCCAGGTGAACCTGCGCGACGCGGTCAACCGCAGCATCGACTTCACCTCCCCGGAGGGGAAGCACTACACGCTCAATGCGCAGACCGCGGTGCTGATCGTGCGCCCCCGGGGCTGGCACCTGCCGGAGAAGCACATGCGGGTGAACGGTCGCGCCATTCCCGGCGCCCTGTTCGACTTCGGCCTGTACTTCTTCCACAACGCCCGCACCCTGCTGGACCAGGGGACCGGCCCCTACTTCTACCTGCCCAAGCTCCAGGCCCACACCGAGGCGCGGCTGTGGAACGAGGTGTTCCTGTTTGCCCAGGAGCACCTCGGCATCCCCGCCGGCACCATCAAGGCCACGGTGCTCATCGAGACCCTGCCGGCGGTGTTCGAGCTGGACGAGATCCTCTGGGAACTGAAGGACCACATCGTCGGCCTGAACTGCGGCCGCTGGGATTACATCTTCAGCTACATCAAGACCTTCCGGAATCACCCCGACCGCCTGCTGCCGGACCGCGCCCAGGTCACCATGACCGTGCCCTTCATGCGCGCCTATTCCCAGCTGGTGATCAAGACCTGTCACCGCCGCGGCGCCTTTGCCATGGGCGGCATGGCGGCGCAGATCCCGGTGCGTGGTGACGAGGCCGCCAACGAGGCGGCATTCGCCAAGGTGCGCGCCGACAAGGAGCGCGAGGTCAAGGACGGCCACGACGGCACCTGGGTGGCACACCCCGGCCTGGTGCCTGTGGCCATGGCGGTGTTCAACGAATACATGCCCGACGCCAACCAGATCATGCGCCAACGCCCCGACGTGGATCCCACCCGGGATGAGCTGATCGCCGTGCCCGAGGGCACGATCACCGAGGCGGGGCTGCGCAACAACATCAACGTGGCCATCCAGTACATGGCCGCCTGGCTGGGCGGGCGGGGTGCGGTGCCCATCCACAACCTCATGGAAGACGCCGCCACCGCCGAGATCTCCCGCTGCCAGATCTGGCAGTGGATCCGCCATCCGGGCGGCGTGCTGGACGACGGGCGGCGCGTGAGCCTGGAGATGGTCGAGCAACTCATACCCGAGGAGATGGAGACGATCCGCCAGGAGGTGGGTGATGAGGCCTTCGCGTCAGGCCACTATCAACTCGCCGCGAAGCTGTTCGCGGACATCACGAAGGCGGAGGAACTGGCGGATTTCCTGACGCTGATTGCGTACGAACATTTGGAGTGAAACGTAAGTACGAAGTGTGAATTGAGAAGTGGGAAAGGAAGTAGGAAGTGTGAATTGGGAAGTGAGAAGCAAAACTCCTCCCTCTCCCTCAGGGAGAGGGTTGGGGTGAGGGTGGTTTTCTTTCCCACTTCCCAATTCACACTTCCTACTTCAGCACCACCACCCCGTCCTCATCCGCAAACACCCGCTCCCCCGGCCGGAAGGTGACGCCACCGAAACTCACCGGCACGTTCACCGCACCCTCGCCGCGCTTCTCGCTCTTGCGGGGATGGGTACCCAGAGCCTTCACGCCGATGGGCAGGGTGACGATCACCGCCACGTCGCGGATGCAGCCGTTGACGATCACCCCCGCCCAGCCGTTGTCGAGCGCCGTTTGGGCCAGCATGTCGCCGAACAGGGCGCAGCGCAGGGAGCCTCCGCCGTCCACCACCAGCACCTTGCCCCGGCCTTCCCCCTCCAGGGTCTGGCGCACCAGCACGTTGTCCTCGAAACAGCGCACCGTGACGATCTCTCCGGCAAAGGCGGTGATGCCGCCGTAATCGCCGAAGTGGGTCTCGCACACGCTCGCCGCCTCGCCGTGCTGGTCGCACAGGTCGGCGGTGGCGGTCAGTCCGTAGGCTGCAGGTTCCATGGGCTTGCCCTCGCAAAACGGCGCCGTCGCGCCTCACGACTTCTAATGATAGTCGCGAGGCGCGACGGCGGCAGGACGCGTCAGTGGGTTTCCTCGAACTGGGCCTCTTCGGTGGAGCCGGTCAGGGCCGTCACCGAGGACGCGCCACCCTGGATGGTGGTGGTCACGTCGTCGAAGTAGCCGGCGCCCACCTCCTGCTGGTGGGAGACGAAGGTGTAGCCGCGCTCGCGGGCAGCGAACTCGGGCTCCTGCACCTTCTCGACGTAGTGGCGCATGCCCTCGCCCCGGGCGTAGTCATAGGCGAGGTCGTACATGTTGAACCACATGCTGTGGATGCCGGCCAGGGTGATGAACTGGTACTTGTAGCCGTACTCGGAGAGCTTGTCCTGGAAGCCGGCGATGGTCTTCATGTCCAGGTTCTTCTTCCAGTTGAAGGACGGCGAGCAGTTGTAGGCCAGCAGCTGGTCCGGGTTCTTCGCCCGCACCGCCTCGGCGAACTCCCGGGCGAAGCCCAGATCCGGCGTGCCGGTCTCGCACCACACCAGGTCCGCGTAGGGGGCGTAGGCGACGCCGCGGCTGATGGCCTGCTCCAGGCCGTTCTTCACCCGGTAGAAGCCCTCGTTGGTGCGCTCGCCGGTGATGAAGGGCCGGTCGTTGTCGTCCACGTCGGAGGTGAGCAGGTTGGCGGCCTCGGCGTCGGTGCGCGCCAGCAGCACGGTGGGCACACCCATCACGTCGGCGGCCAGACGCGCGGCGATGAGCTTCTGCACCGCCTCCTGGGTGGGCACCAGCACCTTGCCACCCATGTGGCCGCATTTCTTCACCGCCGCCAGCTGGTCCTCGAAATGCACCCCGGCGGCGCCGGCGGTGATCATATTCTTCATCAGCTCGAAGGCGTTGAGCACACCGCCGAAGCCCGCCTCGGCATCCGCCACGATGGGCAGGAAGAAGTCCACGCCGTTGTCGTCCTCGGGGGAGATGCCGCGACTCCACTGGATCTCGTCGGCGCGCTTGAAGGTGTTGTTGATGCGCCGCACCACCGTGGGCACGGAGTCATAGGCGTACAGGGACTGGTCCGGGTACATGGTCTCGGAACTGTTGTTGTCCGCCGCCACCTGCCAGCCGGAGAGATAGATGGCCTCCACGCCTGCCTTGGCCTGCTGCAGGGCCTGGCCGGCGGTGAGCGCGCCCAGGCAGTTCACGTAACCCTTCTTGGCCTCGCCGTTGACCAGGCGCCAGAGCTTCTCGGCGCCACGCCGGGCAATGGTGTATTCCGGCTGCAGGGAACCACGCAGACGGACCACGTCGGCGGCGCTGTAGCCCCGGGCAACACCCTGCCAGCGGGGGTTCTCCGCCCAGTCGCGCTCCAGGGCCTTGATCTGCTGTTCTCTGTTCATGGTCTCGTCCTCGTCTGCTGGTGATTTGCTGTCGTTGTGGCTCGCGCAGCAGGGCTGCGCGGCGCGCTTTACAAGCGCATGACAGCGACACTACCCCAGCCCCGACGGCTGAAACAGAGGTCAATTTCCAATGGTAATCATTAAAAAATCCAATAAACACACCCGTCATTCTTGTCTAGACTGAATGCTATCCTCTCCGATTGCGGGAGCATCCGCTGCGCATGATCGACAAGGCCCAACAACTGGCCCGCTCCATCCTCACCGGTTTCGAGCGCCACTTCTCCTTCTTCCAGGAGATCACCAGCGGTGCCCGGGAGCGTTTCGAGGAGGCGGCCTGGGAGGCGGCCCGCCACGCCGCCGCCAAGCGCATCAGCTTCTATGACCAGCGGGTGCGCGAGACCATCGACAAGCTGCGCACCAGTTTCGGCATCCAGGCACTGGACGAACCCCTGTGGCAGGAGGTCAAGACCGTCTACACCGGGCTGCTCAAGCAGCACAGTCGTCCGGAGCTGGCGGAGACCTTCTACAACTCGGTGTTCTGCCAGCTGTTCGAGCGCAAGTATTTCAACAACCGCAACATCTTCGTGGAGTCGGTGGCCGACCGAGCCGCCCTGGCCAGCCGTTACCGGGGCTTCATGTCCTTCCATCCCCGTGACGGGGGGCTTGAGACCTGCGCCTGGGAGATCCTCTCCGCCTTCTACTTCAACGTGCCCTACGAGGACATCGACCGGGATGCCCGGCGCATCGCCGAGGCCCTGCGCGCCCGTTCACCGCTGGCCGGCGGCGACCTGCACCAGGTGCGCATCGACGTCATGGAGTTCCCGTTCTTCCGCAACAAGGGGGCCTACCTGATCGGACGCGTGGTGCGCGGCGCAGAGGCCCACCCGTTCATCGTGCCGCTGATCAACAACGAGCACGGCGGCATCTACGCCGACACCCTGCTCACCACCGAGGAGCGGGCCGAAGCGGTGTTCAGCTTCGCCCGGGCCTACTTCCTGGTGAAGACCCCGGTGCCGGCGGCCACGGTGTGCTTCCTCAAGGACCTGATGCCGGAGAAGCCCATCGCCGAACTGTACATGGCCATCGGCTTCCACAAGCAGGCCAAGAACGAGTTCTACCGCGACTTCCTGCATCACCTGGAGCAGACCGACGACGCCTTCCAGATGGCCCCGGGCACGCCCGGTCTGGTGATGACCGTGTTCACCCTGCCCTCCTATCCCTACGTGTTCAAGGTGATCCGCGACCATTTCGCGCCCCAGAAGCAGGTGACCGCCGACCTGGTGCGCAAGCGCTATCAGCAGGTGAAGATGCACGACCGCGTGGGGCGCATGGCCGACACCCTGGAGTTCTCCGACGTGGCCTTCCCCCTGGACCGTTTCCCGCCGGAACTGATCGAGGCCTTCAGGGAACAGATCGGCTCCAAGATGGAGATCGACGGCGATCAGCTGTTCATCCGACACCTGTACATCGAGAAGCGCATGGCGCCGCTCAACCTCTACCTGGAGCAGGCGGACCCCCAGGAGATGCGCGAGGCCCTGGACGACTGGGGACGCGCCATCAAGCAGCTCATGGCGGTGAACATCTTCCCCGGCGACCTGCTGTTCAAGAACTTCGGCGTGACCTGCGCCGGCAAGGTGGTGTTCTACGACTACGACGAGATCTGCTACCTGACCGAGTGCAACTTCCGCAGGATCCCGCCGCCGCGCACCCCCGAGGATGAGCTGAGCGCCGAGCCCTGGTATTCCGTGGGACCCAACGACATCTTCCCCGAAGAGTTCCCCACCTTCCTCACCACCGACCCGGCCCAGCGGCGCCTGATCAGGGAGCTGCATCCGGAACTGTTCGACTACCGCTACTGGCAGGCACGCCAGGCGGAGGTGGAGCGCGGCGTGTATGGCGACGTGTTCCCCTATCCGCGACGCCTGCGCTTCCCGCGCCCGGAAGGCAGTGCCGTCAAGCAGCAGGAAGAGGCGCTGACCGCCGAACCCTGACGGGATAAAACCCTGTGCTCTTGCCAAGACGCAAAGTCGCGAAGAAATCTTGAACTGGAATTACTTGGCGTCTTTGCGTCTTGGCGAGACATCGTGTTTTAGGATTTTTCAGCTGGGAAAAGCCTGTTTTCTCGCAGAGGCGCGGGGACGCAGGGGAAAACTCAAGAAGTGTTTTTTCTCAGCGCCTCCGCGCCTCCGCGCCCCCACGAGAGAACGGGGTTTATTCGCACATCGAAGCAACCAAATCCTCATCCTCTCACGGAGCCACAGAGACACGGGGAATGCTTGCGCACTCAACCTCCGTGGCTCCGTGTCCCCGTGAGAGGATCGCTTTTCAGCGCATCGACACTCACTTCGAAACAGGACGCCGGAACAGCACCACATCGCCCTCGTGCAGATGCAGTTCGAGCCCCAGCCGGCGCGCGAGCCACTGGATCACCGCCGGGCTGTAGAAACACACATGGGTGGGGTCGTTCTTGTACTGCCAGCCGGGGAACTTCTCTAAAGGCACCCGCATGCGGGTCATCACCGCCAGCCAGCCGCCCGGGCGCAGCAGCTGCATCAGCCGAGGCCAGTCCCGGGCAGGATCATGGAAATGCTCCACCACCTCGGTGCAGGAGACGAAGTCGTAGCGGCGTTCCAGCACCCGCGCATCGGGGGCATACAGGGGATCGTAGAGCGCCACCTCGAAACCCGCCTCGGCCAGCATCATCGACAGCGCCGGCCCCGGACCGCAGCCGAAGTCGAGCCCGGCATGTCCGGGCTCCAGGCGCTCGATCAGCGGACCGGTGAGGCGTGACAGGAAACGCCGGTAACCGGCATCGGCGGGATCGTTCTCGTGCAGGTCGTAGATGACCCGCTCTTCATCCGGGGATGGATGGGTTCCCGGGTCGACGAACAGCAGGTCGCAATCCGGGCAGAGGAAGAAGTCCCGGTACTGGTCGGCCGTGTACCAGGGGGCGATCGCGGCACACAGGGGGCAGTTCAGCTCAGTCATGTTCGCCCCGGTAACACACCGGCGAGGCCGACTCCTTGGCCTGGGTCTCCTCTGTGCCGACCTCTGCTCCAGGGCCGATCCACCTGTACGGAAACACCATCTCGCAGGCACCAGGAATGCCGATAAACAAAGGCCGGCGTGCTCACACGCCGCCCTTGCACTGGAATCTCGGATTGGAGCGCGGAATCACTCGCCGGAACGATCCCAGAAGCGCCACCACTTCCTGCGATGTTCTTCCCGGGCTGCCTGCCCCTGCTCGGAGCCGCGGCCTAGTTCACGTTGTTCCTGCTCCATCACGCGCTCACGCTGCTGTTGCATGCCACGGTTGTCCTGGGGACCGGCACCGTCCTGACGCTGCTGGGTCTCCTGGCGGATCTGCTCCCGGGCACGCTCCGCCTGTTCCCTGTCGGCCTCGTTTTCGCGCACCTGCTCGCGGACCCGCTCCTCGACACGCGCGGGATCCTGGGCCTGGCCACGGCCGGCACCTGCGCCGCCGCCCATGCCACCGCCCTGGCCCTGGGCGAGGATCAGAGCGTCTCGCGCCTGTTCCATGCCCTGGCCTGCACCACCGGGACCCGCGGCCCACAGAGGCACGGCCATCACGGCGGTCCCGAGCAGGGCACCGATCATCACTGCGGATTTTTTCATTGGGTCATGACTCCTATTGCCAGGAAAACCGGGCGCTGATCCGCGCCTGCTATCCCTGAAGACCGGGATGGTCGGCGAGGTACTCCCGGATGCGTTTGGCGAAATTGCCGGCGGCCACCATAGGCCCCATGGTGTGGGAACTGGAGGGCCCGATGCCGATCTTGAACAGGTCCAGCACGCTGATGAACATACCGACCTCCGGTCAAGCCAGGCAGCGGCTTGAGATGCGCTGCAGGGACGATCAGCCCCGCTAGCGGTACTTCACCTCGCTGCTGGACACCTCGCCGGAGGTATCCAGGCGCAGGCAGTCGATGTGCGGGGCGCGGCTGAGGATGTAGGCAGCCATGACGCGGCCGAGGTTGTGGTCTTCCTGTTCCAGTGCCGTGAGCAGCTTGTCGCCGACGATCTTGATGCGGTCCTCGACGCTGGGCTCGGCCACCCAGTCGCGGCCCATCTGCCAGCCGCCGTCCATGTCCCGGTCCATGCGATCGAATACCTCGCCGGCGCCGGCGATGATCTCGTCGGGCACGTTCAGGGTGTACTCGTCCTGGTCGATGATGACCTTCAGTTCCATGCTTGCGTCCTGTGGGTGATGCGGGCCTTGCTGTCGCGGTATCAGACCAGGGCGTCGGTCTTGGCCGCCATGATGTAGTCGTTGCGGTGCAGGCCGCGGATCTTGTGGGACCACCAGTTCACGGTCACCTTGCCCCACTCGGTGAGGATGGCGGGATGATGACCGGCGGACTCCGCCAGCTCACCCACCCGGTTGGTGAAGGCCAGGGCATCGACGAAGTTGTCGAACTTGAACTGGCGCTCCAGCTGCTTCACGCCGTCAACCTCCACCACCTTCCATTCAGGCACTTCCTTGCCCAGGATCTGCATCTCCTCCTCGGTCACCGTCGGCGCGCCGACGCGACAAGCCTCACAGGTCTCAGCGGTCAATCCAGCCATGGTTCGTCTCCTCGGGAAATCGCTCGATTTAGATACCATAGCAGACGCACGAGATGCAGACACCGCCCCCGATGGGGGAGGCAAAGACCACAGGATGCGTACAGGAAAGGAGAGCGCGCCGGGCAGGACGGCATCCTGCCCGGCGCCGGGGCTTCAGGGACGGATCAGCACGTAGCCCTGTTCCGTGAGGTCGATCATGCGCACCACGCCGGCATCCACCTTGACGGCGTTGGCGTTGAGCTCGGGCTCGTAGCCCAGGGTGCGGGTCATGTTGGAGAAGGTGTTCAGGCAGGCGGCGAAGCGCACGCCATTTTGCTGGGCCATGGTGTTGATGCGCTCGTCATTGGCGTTTCCCTTGATGAGCATGTTGAGCCCCGGGCCGAAGGCCACGATCTCCACGTCCACCTTGTCGGGTCCGTAGTGACGGATCAGGTTGTTGGCCACGTTCAGCACCAGGGTCTGGCGCTGCACCGAGTCCTCGCTGATCTGCAGGACCACGCGCTTCTCGGCAAAGGGCTTGCCCTCGGTGTCGGCGGCAAGAGAAACAGCGGACAAAGACGCGACCAGGAAAACCAGCAGCAGGGAAACGAGACGGCTACGCATACGGGATGACCTCGCATGTAAGGGATGATCGGCATTCCATGCCATGGCAGCTCGAAGATGAATGCCGGGCTTCCGGAGTCTGAGCATAAACCTACCGATGGCCCGTGGACTACGGAATATTGATCCGTGCACAGGCGTCGCCGGGCGCCGCCGTCAACGCTTGGCGAGCAGCCGGTCCAGCTGATTGGCGAAGGCCTGGCGGTCCTTCTGGTTGAGCGCCGGCGGACCGCCGGACTGGATGCCGCTGGCACGCAGGGTGTCCATGAAGTCGCGCATGTTGAGCCGCGCGCCGATGTTCTCCCGGGTGTGCAGTTCGCCCCGGGGACTCAGGGCATGGCCTCCCTTGGCGATCACCTCCGCCGCCAGGAGGATATCGCTGGTGATCACCAGGTCGCCCGCGCTGACACGCTTGACGATCTCGTTGTCCGCCACGTCGAAACCCGCAGACACCTGCAGCATGCTGATGTGGGGTGAGGGCGGCACCTTGACCGGCTGGTTGGCCACCAGGGTCAGCGCCACGCCGGTACGCTGCGAGGCACGGAACAGGATCTCCCGGATCACCCCGGGACAGGCGTCGGCGTCCACCCAGATCTTCATGCCACGCCGGGCCCCTGGATATGAAGCTCAGGCATGTGCCGCGCCCTGGCACCAGCCCTCGGCGTAGTCCGGCAACCGCTGACGCAGGGCTGCCAGTTGCGTCTGATCCAGCAATCCCGCCTGCCCCAGCACGCAGGCGCGCATGAGGGTCACGGCCTGTTCAAGCATGGCCGCCTCCGGATGGCTGCAACGCCCGCCCGTCCGGCAGGAGAGCACATGGGCCGTGTGCTCGGGCAGCCCCCAGTGACGCACGATGGCGACCGTGTAGCGTCGTGACAGGGATTCCAGGCCGCTGAGAAACGCCCCGCTGGGCGCGGCCGCGGTCAGGCTGCCCAAGCCGCGGAGCAGGGCCATGAGACCGCTGGCGTGGGTGAGCCCGGCCAGGTAGAGCTCGAAACCGTGGGGCGAGGCCGTCCTGCGGGCCGCCGTGCGCATGGCCACGGCCACGTCGAGACTCTGGGACCAGAGACCCTTGACGACCTCCCCGTCCAGACGACGGTCACGGTTGAAGTTCACGATGGGGCTGATGGCGGCGGCGGCAATCACCTCGCGCATGCCGGAAAAGCCCAGTATGACCACCGCCTGTTCCAGGCTTTCGATGGGCTCCCGGCGCACCCGCAGGGCCGGCGTGTTGACCACGCCGAGCACGTTGGCGGCGAGCACGGGATCGCTCTCCAGCAGGGCGGCCAGTTCCCGGGCATTGCCCTTTGCCGGGTCATTGATGGCCGCCAGCAGGCGCGGCATCACCGACGGCAGGCGCGGCACCTGTTCCAGCAGGCTCACATGCTTCGAACGCAGTTCCTCTTCGCGCTGCCGCAGCCAGGCGGCCTCGTCCTCCCGCAGGGCGGCATCGGCATCGACGGCGGCACGGAACAGCCTGGCCAGGTAGCGCCGATGGATCTCGGCGGCTTCGGGGACGGCGGTTGCAGCCGGCGCCGCGTCGCTCTCCGGGGCCAGCGCGCGCGCAGCCGCCAGCGTGAACCCCTCGGGCTGCGGTTTGTGTTTGCGTCTGAACCAGGAAAACATCGACCCGCCTACCCCCAGGCCCGCCCCCAATGGCGCTTGTTTGGTGAAGACTATAGCGCGAACAGGTCATGAACCGCAGCAAGCATGCCCTGCGGCGCATCCCTGAAAGGCAGGTTCAGATCCGGCCGAGGACCGGACACAGGCAAGGCCCCGAGCCGGGCGGACCCCCGGATCGGGGTCCGGTAGGAAATCCGGTTTCAGAACCGGTAGGAGACCCCGAAGATGGCGATGGCCCGGTGACGGTCTTCGGTCAGCGGGCTGTCGGCCACGCTGTCGCCGTAGCGGGTGCCTGCGAGCACACCCTGGAATGACACCCGCGGGGTGATGGGTGCCACCATGCGCGCACCGTAGACCAGGTTCCAGACATCGGAGCCCGAGTAGGCCGGCCTGCCGGGGACGGCCTCGGCATCACGCACGCCGTAGTAGTAGTCCACGAGATCCGCGTTCATCCATTCCACGCCCGCGTAGGGCACGAACAGGAGGCTTCGCATGGAACCGAATACGTAGCCCACCGTGCCCGAGACCGTCTGGCCGTCGTTGCGGCCCAGGACGTCGGTGGTGGCGAGCGCCGTGTACTGCCACGGCCCCACGCGCACGGTGTGGCGCAGGCCCGCGTCCAGGGAATTGCGCCGCGAAGCCATGCCCTCCAGGAAGGGATCGTCCGTGCCCTTGAAACCGTCCAGCCGGGGACGCGCGAACAGGGTGGTGCTGTGCTGTTCCGTGTCGTACAGGCGCACGCCGGCCTCGATGCCGCGGAAGTAGACGCGCTCTCCGGAGTAGGTGATCAGGGGCACCACGAAGGGGTCGCTGTCGGCACCCTTCTGGATGGCGTCACGGGCGATCACGCCCACGCCCAGTTCCCATTGGGCCTGGACCTGGGGAATGGTCAGCAGCAGGGTGAGCATCGCCCAGATCAAGGTGCGCGGGTGGGTCATGGTGAGATCCTTTAAGGAAGGCAGTGGCCGTCGTTGTCGACAGATTGGGCAGTCTTACCTTCCCAATGACAGTACAACGGCTGGACAGTTCAAAGGGTCCGGCCCGTCATAGCAACAACGCAGCTCCGGATCGGCCAGGGATCAGTCCAGGCGTTCGGCAAAATGCAGGCTGGTCATCTGCAGGCCCTCGCGCAGGTAGAAACGGTGGGCATCCTCGCGCTGCACGCCCGAGTCCAGGTGCAACTGGACGCAGCCCTCGCGGCGGGCCTCGGCACGCAGCCAGGCCAGCATCCGGGTCCCGTGACCCCGGGAACGGGCGCTCTCCAGGGTCACCAGGTCATCCACGTAAAGGAAGCGGCCCCAGGCCAGGTTGTCACCCAGGCGATAGCCGGCCACGGTCACCACCTGGCCGTCCGCCTCCAGCATGGCGAGGCGATAGCCGCCGGCCTGCTGGCGTCGCACCCGGGCGATGAAATCTTCCAGATCAAGCCGTGGGCGAAGCGCGTGCATCACCGGGTAGCAGGCAACGAGATCGGCCTCTTCGCTGGCGTGACGGATGTTCATGACGGGCTGCCGATGGCCCGCGTGATGACCCGGTTGCGCCCCTGGTGCTTGGCCTCGTACAGGGCGCGGTCCGCCAGGGCCATGGCCACGTCGAGCCCGACCATGGCGGGATCGCAGTCGGCGATTCCAGCACTCAGGGTCACGCTGAGATCCAGGCCCGTGTCGCAGTGCATGACCCGGGTGCGGATGCGTTCCACGATCTCCCGGGCATGGGCCACGCTCACATCCACCAGCAGCAGGCCGAATTCCTCGCCGCCGAGCCTGCCCACCAGGTCGGCGTCGCGCAGTTCCTTGACGAGCACGCGGCTGACCAGTTCCAGGATGCGGTCCCCCGCGGCGTGGCCGTGGGTGTCGTTGACGTCCTTGAAGTGATCCAGGTCCAGCATGGCAACGACCGTGGCGTAGCCGGCGCGCCGCGCGCGACCCAGCTCCCGCTCGGCGGCCTGGAAGAAGCTTCGCCGGTTGGCGAGCCCGGTCAGCGGGTCGGTGGTGGCCAGGTGCGCTAGCTGTTCATTGAGGGACTCCAGTGCCGCGGTCCGCTCCTGCACCCGCCGCTCCAGTTCATGCTTGGCCTCCAGCAGGCGTTCCTCGCGGTCGTCGATGCGCTCCAGCATGGTGTTCACGCCCCGGGTGATCACGTCCAGCTCCGAGACCCCGGTGGTGGGCAGGCGACGGAACTCCCCCCGGCTCACGTCGTCCAGCCGGCTGACGATCTGCAAGACCGGCCGCAGCAGGCTGCGCTGCATGATCACACGGGCCACCAGGAAGGCCAGCATCCCGAGCGCCATGGCCAGCAGCAGGGCGAATCCCACCGAGGTCATCAGCAGCCGCTCCTGGTCGCTGCGATCGTGGGCCACCAGGGTGATGAGACTGTCGGTCTCGGCGCCGTCCGCGTCCACCCGGCGCAGGTGTTCGTAGACGGCCAGGCTGCCGTTGTCCTGCAGCACCACGCGGTCCTCCTCGTACAGGGCTGCCAGCACCTGCGCCTCCAGGCGGCGGCCTTCCCGCCACAGGGACCAGCCGCCGTACTCGGTGGCGATGAACAGGTCGAAATCCGTCACCTGCCCATTGTCCGCGGTGCCCAGGCGCAGCAGATCCCTGAACAGGAACTGGTCCATGCGCGGGCTCACCTCGGTCTGCAGGTAGTGGCGCAGGTCCACCGCCGCCTCCAGGATGTAGTCCCGGTCACGGGGGCCGTAGTAGGCGTATTTGTAGAGCCGACCGGTGTGGATGGAGGCATTGAAGCGGTCCGCGTTGATCTGGCCGCTGCCGTAGAGGCGCTCGAACATCTGCCGCATGCCCTCGCCGGCGGCCGCCAGATCAAGGCCCAGGTCCGGTGCGAAATTGGTGGCCACCACCCGGCCTGCGCGGTCGATGAGGTAGAGATAGGAGACCCCATGGCGGTCGCTGAGCAGATCCAGCTGCTCGGGCGTGGCGCCCAGGGGGTCATCGACCATGGCCTCGAGCTCCTGCGCCACCCGGGGCAGGATGCCCTCCAGGCGGCGGTTCAGGCCCTGCTCCTGTTCCGCGAGCAACAGGTCGAAGGCATGGAAACGATCCCGGAGCTGATCGTGCAGCCTGGAGACATGCGCATCGCTGCTGGCCACCAGCTCCCTGTGCATGGAGAGGGCCACCACCAGGGCGGTGCCCAGGGAGGCCAGCAGGATGGCCAGGAACAGCAGGATGCTCAGCTGACGTCGCACTTACCTGCCCCCTGGAACCCTAGCAGCACTCAAGGCACTGTCCGGCGCCGCTTGCCGGACTGAAGCCGCGTGTAAGCGCTCCAGCGAGACGGGATCCAGAGGCCGGGCATAACGGTATCCCTGCAAGCGCTGACAGCCGATGGCCAGCAGATAGTCTTCCTGCTCCTCGGTTTCCACGCCCTCGGCCACCGTGGCGAGCCCCAGCCGGTGGGCCATGGCGATGATGGTTTCCACGATGGCACAGTCACCGGGATCGCTGGGCACGTCCTTGATGAAGGACCTGTCGATCTTGAGCATGTCGATGGGCAGCTGCTTGAGGTAGGCCAGGGATGAATAGCCGGTGCCGAAGTCATCGATGGCGATGCGGATCCCCTGCTCGCGCAGTCGGGCCAGCACCGAACGGCAGGACTCGAAGTCCTGCATGAGCACGTTCTCCGTCAACTCGATCTGCAGGTGGCTGCCTTCCAGGCCGTGCTCTTCCAGGGCCTCGAACAAGCCGTCCACGAAGCCGGGGTCGAACAGCTCGATCCCCGAGGTATTGATGGAGACGTAATCCAGCTCGACACCACGGTCACGCCAGAGGCGGAATTGTCCGATGGCCGTGCGGGCCATCCACCCGCCCAGCGGCAGGATGAGCTTGGTCTCCTCGGCCAGGCGGATAAAGCTGCTGGGCGATATCTCGCCCCGCTCCGCATGCTGCCAGCGCGCCAGGGCCTCCACCGCCACCATCCGACCCTGTGTCAGGTCGATCACCGGCTGGTAGTGCACCTGCAGCTGATTTTCACGCAAGGCCTGGCGCAGCGCGGTCTCAAGCTCCAGTCTTTCGTCGACGGCCTCGGCCAGATCCTGGCTGAACTTGTAGAACCCGTCGCGCCCGAAGTCCTTGACCCGGTACATGGCGGCATCGGCATTCTTCAGCAGGGTCACCGGATCCTCGCCGTCCTCAGGGTAGAGGGTAATACCGATGCTGCAGCCGATGTGCAGTTCGGCCTCTTCCAGGAAGAAGGGTTGGCGCATGGCATGCACCAGCTTCTCAGCAAGCAATTCCGCCTCGCTGGAGGTATGAATGCCCTCGACCAGCACCACGAACTCGTCACCGCCCAGGCGGGCGATGGTGTCCGATTTGCGCACCAGCCCCCGCAACCGCTTGGCCACCTGCACCAGCAGCCTGTCGCCGAGCTGATGACCCAGGCTGTCGTTGATGGTCTTGAAACGGTCCAGGTCGATGAACAGCAGACCGAAGTGCGCCTGGTTGCGCACCGCCCAGTCGATGGCATGCTCGAGCCGTGCCGTGAACAGCAGCCGATTGGGAAGCTCGGTGAGCGGGTCGTGGTGGGCCAGAAAGTCCAAGCGACTCTGGGTCTCCTTGATGGACGAGATATCGGTCACGATGGTGATGTAGTGGCTCACCGCGCCCTGGGTGTCGCGTACCACGCTGATGGTCTGCAGCAGGGGAATGACGCGGCCATCACGCGTGCGATCCAGGATCTCGCCCCGCCAGTGTCCCCGGACCTCCAGCGTCTTGCTGATATCCGCATAGAAGGCCGCATCATGATGGCCAGACTTGAGCATGCGAGGCGTCCGGCCCAGGAGTTCCCCGTCACTGTACCCGGTGATCCGGCAGTAGGCCTCGTTGACCTGCAGAAAACGCATTCTGCTGTCGGTGATGGCGATCCCTTCCGCCGTGCTCTCGAAGACCTTGCCATACAGGCCAAGGCTTGCCTCCGTCTTCTTCTGTTGCGTGACGTCGAAACAGATGACCACCTTCTTGATGCTGTTCTGATGGGCGTCGGTGATGTCAGAGACGATGATCTGAAGATGGCGGCCGCCCACCTCTATCGTCTGCCCACGCCCCCTGCCCGACAGCACTTGCTGCTGCATTTCACTGTCGCAGGGACACAATTCCGCCAGCGGTCTTCCGATCAGCAGATGGGCATCCAGATCTCCGAACAGCCACTCCCGGGCCTGCCGGTTGCAATCATCGATGCTGCCATCGTGGTTGACCACGACGACGGCAGCATCCATGGAATCGAAAATGGCCCGGATCTCCTGACGCGCCACATCGAGTTTCTGATTGGTGTCATGGAGGTGGGAGAGGATCTGCCCGAAGGCATCGCTGACGATGCCGATGGGATCGAGATCGATGAGGGTGCGATCGTCCAGCTCCTCGGGGCGCAGCGGCAGCGTCCCGATCAGGGTCAGCATCTGATCGATCTTGTCCCGGATATAGGAGATCGCCTTGTAGTACTCCGACTGGTAGTCCATCCCCACGCCGCTCACCTTAAACCCCTCCGCGCAGGCAGATCCGGTAGCCTTCCGGGATGTGCGTCACTTCCGCGATGTAGCCCATCTTGTCCACGGCGGCGGGAATGGTACTGGTGGCCTGCCGGTCGTCGGTGATCACGACGATCTCCAGCCTGCCGCTGCGTACCGCCTCGCCGTATCGGTTGAGCTCCTTCAGGGCCAACAACAGACAGGAGGGACAGATCTGCCCCCTGATATCAAGCACGACGTTGTCCTGTGTACTCTCGGCCATCAGCGAATCACCATCCTGGACAGCAGCTTGCTGCCAATCCATGCCCCAGGCACCAGGCCGAGCAGAAACAGCAGACTCTGCGTGGCCAGTATGGGAACCCCGCCCCACAGATGCCAGATGTTGCACCCCGGGACCATGCGCGAAGCGGCGCCCAGCAGAATCCCTCCCAACAGGGCCGAGGCATACTGGCGGGCAGGAATGCGATAGCGCAAGCGCCACTCGCCCACGCTCAGGGCTGACACGGCGGCCCCCAGGACGATACCGGCGATCAGCGGATACTGGATGGCGGCGATGGCATCCAGTTGCGGGCCCGCCCCGCCCTGCACCGCAGCGTCCGCGAACGGCGGCGTGTAGTTCAGGCCCTGTGTCTGAAAGAAGGCGAGACTTGCGACCCGCTCGGGCTGGACCAGGGATTCCAGGGTGGCGCCGAGCTTGGCATAGGAAGTGGTGATCCCCAGGGGCATGCCGATCACGTACCAAGAGATGAGGCCCAGGGCCGCCAGCACCAAGGCTGCCTGCCAGGGCGCGATGTGGCCCCGGGCAAAGGCCGGGCGGCTGAGCAGGCCGAGACGCTGGCATCGCACCAGGTAGACCAGCCCCACCAGTGCCAGGGGCAGGATCAGATAGGCGGGCTGCAGGCCCAGCAGTTCCGGCAGGGTGACCGCCGAATGCAGTGCCGTGGAACGGGCCAGAGCGCTCCACCAAGGGTGCCATTCGGCGTAGAGCACGGAACCGACCAGGAGACCAATGAAGGCGACCGCGGCCACCACGCTGCCCGCGCCCAGCTTGTAGAGGGTTCCCACGACGCAGCCACCGGCGAGCACCATGCCGATGCCAAACAGCACGCCTGCCACCAGGGTGGTCAGTGAAGCGGGGCCCAGGAGCGGAAAGGGATAGGGGGAAAGCTGTCCGCCGAGGCGGGCAAATTCAAACGCGATCATGCTCACCACCACCAGCAGCGCGAGCATGCGCAGCAGGAACCGGTCATTCACCAGGAACAGGTCACGGAACATGGCCGTGACACAGAAATCGGAACGATGCATGACGAAACCGGCCACCAGGCCAATGAGCGCTGATGCGACCACGATCAGCGTGAAGGGGGAGTCATCCATGCAGTGCCATCTCGTCAGAGCCTCGCGCGATTCCAGGCCCGTAATGGTGTCCCCTGGGGTTTGGGGTCCTGGCCCCTCGACGATAACCTTACGGAGCGGCGCAGAATCTTCCATCCATCAGAGAAACACCGCCGTTGGTCCTCGGTATCTGTCCGGGCACGGAATGCCATCTCGACCAGGCGCATCCATAAATTGCCGGCTGTTCGCGGATCACGAATATGGACACCCGGATCACGAATATGGACACCCATGATCCTGCGCATGATTCCGACCAGACCTCGTCACCCATGGGTACACGGCCGGCCAGACGGCTCTCTCCGTACAAACCCACGTTCTGGCCGCTTCCAGGACCACGGTACCTGGCACCGGATTGGTGCACAAAACCCTGCAAAAACAAGGCAAAAGAAGCGCAGCCCCATGGCCGCACGGGTCGGAGGGAGACTTGACCCCGGGGAGCCGCGGGCTTACGGTTTCACCATCAAGCAATCCCAGAGGCATAGCCCATGCACCTCACCGAACGTTTGAACACTCTTCTTGGCGACCAGCGGTTCATGCTCTCCGCGCTGGTGCTGTCCACCGGGCTGGTACTGACCCTGCAGAACCCCATGGCCCGTGACTCCGCTGCGGAGCTGATCTCCCGGGTCCAGCTGCCGGACATCTCCCAGGTGTTCGAGATGCGGCCCCAGACCCCGCCGCCCATGGTGGAAGGGGATCAGCTGGCCAACGAGGAGATCGAGGACGTGCAGATCCCGGTGGTCTCCGACCGCGACACCGCCCGCAATAGTGAGCTGTTCCGGCGCCCGCAGTAGGCATCAGTCCCTGGCTGCTGCCGCACCGCCCCTCATCAAGGCCATGCCCGAACGGGCATGGCCTTTTTCATGGAATGTCCCCGGGAGGGTGACTCGCCCGGGCGCTCGCCCCGGCAATCCGCTGGCGCTATGATGCGCGCAGGCCGGCACGGAAAACGGCCGGAGACCGTCCCATCACGGGGCAACACACACGGCACCCAGTCCGAGCACATGGAGGCGCAACATGAACACATCCCTGGCATCGCTTTCCCTGATCCTGACCCTAGGAGCCTGGGCGGTAGAAACCTGCAGCGTTAGAATTGGCTATGCCGACGACCTACCGCCCCTACAATCCCGATCAGCAGTTACTGTTGCCCGCGTCGCTCAAGGAGTGGCTTCCGGAGCAGCATTTGGCCTACTTCGTCTCCGATGCGGTGGACGCCTTGGATCTCACGGCGTTTCATGCCCGCTATGAAGGCGATGGCAGGCGCCGACAGCCGTTTGATCCGGCGATGATGGTGAAGGTGCTGACGTATGCCTACGCCAACGGGGTGTTTTCCT
>NZ_KB898943.1 GCF_000377945.1 Thioalkalivibrio sulfidiphilus | reverse complement strand
CACTGTGGCTGGATAACAGTCCCGGCGCCACCCGGCCCCAGCAGATCAGCATCGATTTATGCTCGACCGAAAACTTCTACCGCCCAGGCTCCTAGTGCTAAATCCCGATGCGGGTAAATCCGGCGCTCTTCCCTTTGAATTTTGAATTTTGAATCTTGAATTTTAAATCGTCCTCACCCCACCAGGCGATCGAAGATTCGGAAGCCGGCCACGTAGGTGCCGATGGCCGAGCCCAGGGTGGAGAAGAAGAACACCAGCAGGATGCGTGACACCCGGTTGCTCCACCAGCCGCCCAGGTGGGTGGTGTCCTGCTTGAGCCGGGCGAAATCCCCCACGCTGGGTTTGCGCAGCCAGGTCTCCACCGCCGCGGTGACGAAGCCGACACCGATGGTGGGGTTCAGGGAGGTGAGCGGCGCGGCCAGCGCCGCGGTCAGCACCGTCAGCGGGTGGGCCGCGGCGATCAGGGCGCCGGCGGCGGCCAGGCCGCCGTTGATCAGCACCCAGTCCAGCACCAGCTGCCAGCCCAGTTCCGGATTGCGGGCAAAGCCGATGGCGAAACCCGTGAGGATCAGGGCCACCACCACCCAGGGCAGCACCTTGGGCCAGCGTGCCGGCGGCGGTTCCTGGTCCAGGTGGTTGAGCACCGCCTGGGGCGAGTCGGTGCACTCGGCTTCCAGATTCTCGCGAATACCCTTCATGTGCCCCGCGCCCACCACCGTCAGGATGTGCCTGTAGTCGCCGTGGTTCGCCTCCTGGCGCAGGCGCGCCGCCATGTAGCGATCGCGTTCGGCGATCAGCGGCTCGTAGAGGGACTGGGATTCCTGGGCGAACTGGGTGAAGGTGGATTCCAGGATGTCGCCTTCCTTGAGGCGCTCGATCTCCTCCTCGCTGACCTTCTCCTTGCTCATCACCCCGGCCAGCAGGCCGCCGAACAGGCTGAAACGCTGCCACCAGGGCACGTTGCGGTAGCAGCGCTTGAGCGTCGTACCCACCTCCCGGTCGATGAGCAGCACCGGCAGGTGGTCCGCCTGGGCCTCGCGGATGGCGGCGCGCATCTCGGCGCCGGGCTCGATGCCGAACTGTTCCGCCAGGCGCTGCTGGTAGGCGCCGAGCGCCAGGCTCGCGGTGACCATGGGCACCTTGCCGTGGCGCAGCACCTGGAACAGGTCCATGCGCGCCAAGTCGTCGGGATTGACGATGGCGTTGTGCCGGCTGGGGCACAGCTCCACGGCCACGGCGTCGAACTCGCCGCTGCGGATCAGGGCCTCCACCGCCTCGGCCGAGGCGCGGGAGACGTGGGCCGTACCCAGCACGGTGATGCGGGTGTCACCGACCTGGACGGTGTAGCGGGGTTCCTGGGCTGTGGGCTCGGACATGATCACCGGGGCTTTGGGGGAGGCGGCACCTTAACAAATCCGGGGAAGGAAGTGTGAATTGGAAAGCCGGAAGCCGGTTATTTCCCCCTTTTCAACATCTCGTCTCCTATCTCGTAGCATCTCGCCAACCCATCACACGCCCACTTTTTCCCGCTGAGACTCCTCTCACGGGGGCACGGGGACACTGAGAAGATCTGCTGAAACGCTTTCCCCGTGCCTCCGTGTCTCCGTGAGAGGATGATTTTTATTTTTCCTCTTTTCAGAGTCCCGTCGGACAGAGCGATAGCGGTGTCCGGCAGGTGTCGCCCGATACCGCTGCGCTCTATCGGGCCTACGAGCTTCAACCTTCATCCTTCTCAATGCCCCGTTTCCAGCCGCCTGAGCACCCGTTCCCCCCGCTCCACATGGGCCTCCAGTTCGCGGTTTTCCGGGGCCAGGGCCTTCAGGGGGCGCCAGATCTCCAGGGCCTCCCGGATGCGTCCCTGGGCGTAGAGGACTCGGCCTTCCTCCAGGCCGGCGCTCACCTGGGTGTCGATGGCCTGGTTGAGCAATTGGCGCTGGCGGCGCAACGCCGGGTCGCTGCCGTTGCGGGCCTCCAGCACTTCCAGCAGATGCCGGGCCAGGGCCAGATCCTGAGCGGCGAAGGCCGCCTGGAAGCGGGCCTTCAGGGCCTGGGTCGTCGCTTCCGTGGCGATACTCTCAGGCGAGGGATCCCCGGGCAGTTCCTCGGCCGGGGGCGGAAAGCGCGCCTGGCGGGCCTCGCGGGCGGCCAGCAGGCGTTCTGCGCTGTCATGGGCCGGCGCCAGGGCGTGGGCCAGGGTGAGGGCCTCCACGGCCAGCATGGGATCGTCCTCGGCCAGGGCCCGCTCGCCCAGGAGGGTCAGCTCGTCGGCCAGTTCCCGGGCCTCGCGCTCGGTGCGCAGGAAGTGCTGCCGGGCGCGCAGGCTGCCGGGCGCGACCCGATGGATCTCGTCGACCAGGGGGCGCTCCCGCACCAGGCCATGGGCACGGGCCAGCATCAGGCGGGTGCGCAGGATGCGCAGATGTTCCTGGCGCTGGACCTCGAAGGCGTCCCGGGCGGCGATCAGGGCCTGGCTGTCGGGCAGCACGGCGATGCCGTGGTCGTAGCGCTCACGGGCGCCGGCCCAGTTGTCCCGGCGCAGGTGTTCGGCGGCCTCGATGAGGATGCGCTGCTCGAAGCGCGCGGCGCGCCGGGCCAGGTCTGCGCGCTGCCGGCGCAGCTGTGCATTGTCCGGGTCTGCGGCCAGCTGCCGGTCCAGCAGGGCCAGGGCGCGCCCGTATTCGCCGGCCTCGTCCAGGGCCTCGATGCGGGCCTGGGGGTCGGCGCTCAGCGGGTCCAGCATGGCGCAGCCGCCCAGGCTCAGCAGGGCGATGCACAGGACGGGCAGCAGGTGTCTCATCGCAGGGGCTCCGCGTGCAGCAGCTGGTCGATGTCCCGGTCCAGTTCCGGCTCCTCCCGGGCGGGCTCGATGCGGTAGGTGACCACCGGGGCCTCCCGGCCGCGCACCCGGATCTCGTCGCTTTGGCGGGCGTGAACAATGCCGGACACCCTGGGGTCCTGCATCATCTCGTCGCGCACCACGATCTGCCCCGGTTCGGCGATGCCCATGAGCCGCGAGGCCAGGTTCACCGTATCGCCCACCACCGTGTACTGCATCCGGTCACTGGCGCCCAGGTTGCCCGCCAGCATCTCGCCGCTGTTGATGCCGATGCGAAATTCCACCCGCGGCTCACCCCGGGCATCGCGCTGCCGGTTGAGCCGTGCCACCAGCCGCTGCAGCATCAGGGCACACTGCAGGGCGTGGACATGATGGTCCGGGTCCGGGTCGGTGACACCGAACACCACCATGGCGCAATCGCCGATGAACTTGTCGATGGTGCCCTGGTGGTGGGTGGCGATGCGGGTGATGTAGCCGAAGTATTCATTGAGCAGGTCCGCCACCCGGGCCGGGGGCAGGCGTTCCGACAGGCTGGTGAAGCCGGCGATGTCGGCGAACAGCACCGTGCCTTCCACGTGACGGCCGCCCAGCTGCACCTGCTCCAAGTTGTCCAGGATCTGGCGCGCCACGCCCGGGGAGACGTAGCGGGACAGGGCCGCCTCCACCTGGGATTTTTCCAGCAGCCCCCGGGCCAGCTCGTTGAAGGATTCCATCAGGTGGCCGATCTCGTCGTTGCGCCGTTCCGTGAAGCGAAAGCCGTAGTTGCCGGCACCGATGGCGCGGCTGGCGTCCATGAGATCGTCGATGGGCCGGGACAGGCGCTTGCCCAGGATGCCGGCCGCCAGGCTTGCCAGCAGGGCCATGAGCAGGGTGGCGCCGGTGACCAGGCCGATGGCGCGCCGGGTGGTGGCCTCCAGGGGGGCCAGGCTGTGGGTGACCACCACCTGGCCCAGTTCCACCTGCTGGTAGCGCAGCACCGCCCGGTGGGAGGCCACCGGTTCCTGGGTCTCCCGGATCAGCCAGCGGCGTCCCTGACCCCAGGGTTCCGAGACCACGCCGCTGTCGGGCTGCACGCCGGCCTGGGCCATGGGGGTGCCGTCCACGGCCAGGATCGCCGCGCCGCGGATGTCTTCGCTCTGCACCAAGTTGTTGACCAGGGCGGCCAGCGCCAGCCGGTCCTCCGCCATCACCAGCTCCGCCGAGGCGCCGGCCAGCTGGCGGGCCAGGGTCTCGCCAAAGCTCTCCGCCTGGCCGCGCAGGGTCTGGGTGTGCTGGGCCAGCAGGATTGCGCCCAGGATGCCCATCACCAGCACCGCCAGGGCGGCGATGATCAGGGCCAGCTTGTGGGCCACCGGGACGTGGCTGGGCCAGCGGCGTCGCAGCCGGGAGGAGAGCCAGCGCAGTGTGCCGCGTTTGCTCACGGAGCCCCGCTGGCGGGGGTGTCCAGCCAGGCCTGCCAGGCCTCGAACAGGGCGTGATCCAGGGCGGCCATGGCCGAGTGCGGCCCCGTGCCCCGGCAGCAGGGGGGCTCGCCCTCCAGGGTCCTGGCACGACCGCCGGCCTCGGTGAGCAGCAGTACGCCGGCGGCCAGGTCCCAGAGCTTCTGGCCGCCGTGCAGGTAGACATGCCCGCGCCCCGCCGCCAGCCAGGCCCATTCCAGGGCGCAGCTGCCCAGGTTGCGCTGGGAGCCGTAGGGGGGGGATTCCGCCAGGCGCCGGGCGAGGGGCGCCGGCAGGCGCTTGAGATCCACCAGGGCCACGCCCCGGGACAGGGGGGTGTCGAAGGACTTGGTCCTGAGCCGTTCCCCGTTGAGCCAGGCGCCTTCGCCCTCGATGGCGCTGAAGCATTCGTCCCGCACCGGGTCGTAGGTCACCGCCAGGCGCGGCCTGCCACCTTCCAGCAGGGCGATGGAGACCGCGAACAGCGGGATGCCGGCGGCGAAGTTGCTGGTGCCGTCCAGGGGGTCCAGGCACCACAGGGGGCGGCTGGTGTCCGCCAGCAGCCGGCGCTGCTCCTCGGCGCTCATCTCCTCGCTCAGGAAGGCCACCTCCGGCCAGGCGTCCGCCAGGGCCGTGCGCAGGCGCCGGTCCACGGCCAGGTCCGCCTCGGTGAGCAGGGAGCCGTCCGCCTTGACCTCGTGGCCGATGCGGTTGAAGCGCGGCAGCAGTTCCTCGCGCCCCGCGTCACGGACCAGGGAAACCAGGGTGTTCAGGTCGGGCAGGGGAGAATCGGTATGGGGCATGGCAGGTATTTTAACCCGGATCAGGTGAGGCGAAGTGCGAAGTGTGAATTGGGAAGTGCGAAAAAGGCGTGACATCATTCACTTCGTCCTTCCCAATGCTCACTTCCCACTTCAAGTTACACTTTCCTCCCATGACGCCGATCCTTCTCATCCTGCTGGCGAGCCTGATCCTCTGGTACATCAACGACAGTCTGAAATGCCGGGAGAACGTGCTGCGGGCGGCGCGCCGGGCCTGTGATCAGATGAACGTGCAGTTCCTGGATCAGTCCGTTGTGCGAACGCGCATGGGACTGGCCAGGAGCGAGTCGGGTACGATGCTGTTGCGGCGGGAATACCATTTCGATTTCAGCCTCAACGGCGCCGACCGGCACGCCGGCCACGTGGTGTGTCTGGGGCAGCGGGTGATGGGCTTGAGTCTGGATCATCCCGAGGGACGGGTGGTGCTCGGGTGATGGATCTTCAGTGGATGGTGGCGTTCCTGATCGGGCTGTTCAGCGTCACTCACTGTCTGGGCATGTGCGGCGGCATCGCCGGGGCCTTGGGCATGAGTCTGTCTCCGACGGCGCGCTCGACCCCCGCGCGCGTGGCCCTATTCAACACCACCTTCGGTCTTGGTCGTGTCAGCAGCTACATGCTGGCCGGCGCCCTGATGGGTGCCGGCGGCGCCTTTCTGAGTGCCCGTCTCGGTCCCGATGTGTGGATGGTCGCACGGGTGGCGGGAACGGTCTTCCTGATGGCCCTGGGTTTGTACATTGCTGGCCTGCTGCCGCAGCTCAGCCGCATTGAGCACCTGGGCAGGCCGCTGTGGATGCGACTGGAGCCCCTGGGGCGTCGTATGCTGCCGGTGCGCAGTCTCTGGCAGGCCTTCGGCTTCGGCCTTATCTGGGGCTGGTTGCCCTGCGGCCTGGTCTACTACGCGCTGATCTACAGTGTGAGTGCCGAGAGCGCCCTGGCGGGCGCCCTGTTCATGGGCTTCTTTGGCCTGGGGACCCTGCCGGCCCTGGTGAGCGCCGGTGTCATGGCGGGGCAACTGGCCCGGTTCACCCGGCGGCCAGGGGTGCGGCGAACCGCCGGGCTGTTGATCGTGGTCATGGCGCCGTTGCCGCTGATGATGCATTAACTGGCAGGCTTGAAACGGTGTCTGTCGGGCCGACAATGTATGAAACCCATCGACCTTCAAACCGAACCTGAGCTAAGCATGCAGCCCACTGGCTTTCATCCCCAGGATATGATCGGCGAATCCCCGGAATTCCTCTCGGTGTTACGCGCTGCGCGGGTGGTCGCAGCCACTGACGCCACCGCCCTGGTGCTCGGGGAAACCGGCACCGGCAAGGAGCTGCTGGCGCGATTGATCCACCACGAGAGCCGACGTGCTCGCGGGCCCTGGGTGGCGGTCAACTGTGCCGCCTTACCCCGGGATCTCGTCGAGGCGGAGCTGTTCGGTTACCGGCGAGGTGCCTTCACCGGCGCCATGACGGACCGGCCCGGGCGCATCCGCCAGGCCCAGGGCGGCACCCTGTTTCTGGATGAGGTGGCCGAGCTGCCCCTGAGTGCCCAGGCAAAGCTGCTGCGCTTCCTGGAACAGGGAGAATGCCAGGCCCTGGGCAGTGATACTCCGGAACCGGTGGATGTCCGCGTGCTCGCGGCCACCCATCGCGACCTGCGCCACTGGGTGGATACAGGCCGGTTCCGGGAAGACCTCTATTACCGGCTGCACGTGATCCCCCTGGAGTTGCCACCCCTGCGGGAGCGGCCGGGGGACATCGGGGTGTTGCTGGATGCCCTGACCGAAAAGCTGGCCGCGCGCCACGGGGTCAGCCCGCCTCGCTTCTCCGTTCAGGCCCGGCGTCTGCTGACCCGTCATCGCTGGCCTGGCAACGTGCGGGAGTTGCGCAATCTCTGCGAACGTTGTGTCGTGCTCTACAGCGGTCAGACGGTCGACCCGGAACACTTGCAGCTGGAGGTCCGTTCCAATGCGCTCGGAGACCTGCCTGACTGGCAGTTGCCCCGGGACGGCGTGCAGCTGGATCGGCTGGAGGCAGGCCTCATCCGCCAGGCCTTGGGCCGTACCCAGGGCAACCGCACCCGGGCCGCCCGTCTGCTGGGCCTGACCCGGGACACCCTCCTGTATCGCATCAAGAAGTACGCCCTGGAGGGGGAGTGAGGCGTAAGGCGTAAGGCGTAAGGCGTAAGGCGTAAGGCGTAAGGCGTAAGGCGTAAGGCGTAAGGCGTAAGGCGTAAGGCGTAAGGCGGGGATGCTCTGCCTCACACCTCACACCTCACACCTCACACCTCACACCTCTCTCAGAACGTCACGTTGACCCGCGCCCACAGGGTGCGGCCCGGCTCGTAGATGCGATCCGTTGGGTCTCCGAACAGGGCTGAGTAGTTGCGGTTGACGTGTTCCGCGTAGTGACGGTCGAACAGGTTGTCCACGCCCGCGCGCATTTCCAGCTGCCGGTTCACCCGGTAGCTGCCGTACAGATCCAGCACGGCCCAGGCCGGGGTTTCAATGGTGTCCAGGCCGCCCAGGGTGTCGATGCGGGTCTGCTTGTCGGCGAAGCGGGTGCGCGCGCCCAGCAGCCACTGAGCGGGCTGGTATTCCAGGCCCACATGCCCGTTCAACGGCGGGATCTGCGGCAGGTCGCGGCCATCGCTTTCATTTCGGCCGCGCACGTAGGCCAGGGCGCCGCTCAGGATCAGGTCATCATGCAGGCGGAAACCGGCGCCCAGTTCCGCGCCCCAGAGCGTGGCCCTGACGTTGCGGAAGCTGAGGGTGCTGCCCACATCGTCACGCAGGATGAAATCCTCCACCCGGTCGTAGAAAAGCGCGGCCTCGTAGCTCAGGCGCGGTCCCTGGCCGACCACGCCCAGGTCCAGCTGATGGTGCTTCTCGGCGTCCAGGGACGGGTTGCCGATGAGCCGTTCAGTCATGTGCGGTCGGTAGAAGTAGAGCTCGGTGGCATCCGGCTGGCGGATGGTTCGGCTCAGGCCGGTGAAGGCGGTGAGCGAGCCGTTGATCGCATGTTCATAACGCAGCAGGGCGCTGACCTGGGTGTCCCTGCGCGTCTTGCCGGCCGCTTCCGCCGTGCCTTCCGGCACCCAGGGCGCGATGGCGTTGGCGATGCTCTGTCCTTCCAGATCGCTGTCGATACTGGATTCGTGGCGATCCACCCTCAGACCGGCGCGCAGCAGTCCGGCCGTGCCAGTCTGCATGTCTGCCTGGGCGAACAGTCCCAGGTTGTCCTGGCGTGCATCCGGCCAGGTGCGGAACAGCAGGTCACCGCTCAGGGCGTCTAGCAGGACCGCATCGCGGTCCACCCGCCGGAGATCCACGCCGTAGTCCAACTCGGCGCGATCCAGTTGCGAGCTCAGAATCAGCCGGCCACCGGTGGTGCGGGAGGTGGTGGGCGAGCGCCTGAGCATCATCGGGTTGGCCGGTTCGCGCAGGGAGAAGTTGTCCATGACGTGGTCCACGTCGCTGCGCCATGCTTCCGCCTTCACGCCGCTGACCGGTCCGTCCAGGGCCTCGGCCCAGCCCTTGAGCCGGTAGGCGCTCAGCTCATCATCCGGAGAGTCCATGCCGGCGCCGGCATAGCGAGCGTCGGTGACCCGGGATCGATCCACCGAGGCCTCCACGCCGCTGTGATTGTCGTGGCGGTAGCCGCCGATCAGGGTGACGGCGCGCTTTTTCATGGAGGAGGGGACCTCGTTGCCATCGCCGTCCTCGTAGTTGCCGGCGTTGAGCGCCTCCCCCAGCACGCGCACATAACCCTGGCCGTTGCTCATCAGCATGTCCAGGCCCACGTCGCCGTGCAGGCCGTTGTCGTTGGCGCCGAAACTCAGTCGCCCGCGCACGCCGGGTTCGGCGGCCATCTCGGCGGTGTCGCGTTCAAACAGGATGGTGCCGCCACTGCCGCCCGGGCCGTGCAGCAGGCTCTGCACCCCCTTTTCCACCACGATACGGTCATACAGCATCAATGAGCCGAAACTGGTGGGCGGGTCCATGCGGTTGGGGCAGGCGGCGAATACAAAGCCGCCATCGATCAGCACGTTGAGCTGATCCGCCGTCTGGCCCCGGATGATGGGGTCGATGCCGTGCTGACCCATGCGCGAGCCGGATACCCCCGGGATCAGTCGCAGGGCCTCGCCCGCGTCGGCCTTGGGGCTCTGCAGCGGGGTGTGCTCGGTAAGCTGATCCGTGGCGGGTATCGCGACTTCCTGGGTGGCGGTCACGGTGATGGGCGCCAGGATGATGTCCGCGTGGGCGCAGGGAATGCTCAGTGCAACTGCGATGGCCAGGGCCAGGCGATGGTGTGGCATGGTGTCTCCCCATAGTGGTTGTCGTTATCCCTTCGACCTGTAGGCAATTACCAGGCCACAGCCGCAAACGGCGCGGCGACAGGGGGGCAGAACGATGCATCTTGGGAGTTGCGGGCCATATGCCACACAGGTGTGTGAAATGCCCCATGACTGAAGGTCTCGCCCAACAGGTTTTTCTTGTATCTTGTCTCTAGCCACTTGTCTCTAGCGCCTTACTGATGACCCTCACCGAACTCCGCTACATCGTCGCCGTTGCCCGGGAACGCCATTTCGGCCGCGCCGCCGAGGCCTGCCATGTGAGCCAGCCGACCTTGAGCGTGGCGGTGAAGAAGTTGGAGGATGAGCTGGGCGTGACTCTGTTCGAGCGGAACCGGGGGGAGATCTCCGTGACCCCCGTGGGCGAGCAGGTGGTGGCCCAGGCTCAGCGCACCCTGGAGGCGGCCGACGCGGTGGTGCTTGCCGCGCGCCAGGGGCAGGACCAGTTGAGCGGACCCCTGCGCCTGGGGGCGATCTTCACCATCGCCCCCTACCTCATGCCGCACCTGATCCCGGCGCTCAGGGAGTCGGCGCCGAACATGCCCCTGGTGATCGAGGAGAACTACACCGCGCGGCTCTCGGAGCGCCTCAAGCAGGGGGACCTGGATGCCATCATCATCTCCCTGCCCTTCGAGGAACCGGGCATCGTCACCCTGCCGCTCTACGACGAGCCCTTCGTGGCTGTGCTCCCGGCCGGCCACCCCTGGAGCGCACGGGAGACGATCAAGCTCACCGACATGGCCTCGGAGAATCTGCTGCTGCTGGGCGCGGGCCACTGCTTCCGGGACCAGGTGCTGGAACTCTGTCCCAACTGCCACCGCACCGTGACCTCGGACCACAGCATCCAGCGCACCGTGGAGGGCAGTTCGCTGGAGACCATCCGGCACATGGTGGCCTCGGGCATGGGCATGACCGTCCTGCCCTGCACCGCCGCCGGGGCCGACCGCTACGCCCAGCGCCTGCTGACCATCCGCCGTTTCGCCAAACCCGTGCCCACCCGCCGGGTGGCCCTGGCCTGGCGGGTGAGCTTCCCCCGCCCCAAGGCCATCGAGGCGGTGCGCCAGGCCATCCTGGACGCCGACCTCAGCTGCGTGGAACCGATCAGGCCCTGAATCCTTAAACCGGGGGTCCGCAAAACCCCGGGGGTCCGCGAATGAACGCGAATCAACGCAAATTACGAAAAGGTCTGAACCAGTCCGTTCTGCGCTCGTTGACTGCTTCCTTGGAGGGGGCGATAAAGGCAGCGACCATGGTGCTCTGTGTTTATTTGCGTTGATTCGCGTTCATTTGCGGACCCCATGATTTTTCAGTCCATCATAGCCCAAAGCTATCATGGTGTTCGTTTAATTAAATTGGATATATCGATAGTCAATTCCTAATATGACCTCCATGCCGCAACACCGCGGCGCAACTTTTCAAACCCGGAGGTCAACATCATGAAGCAGTCCGAGAACGGTTCGGTCACCGTCAAGAACCTGGAAGCCGCGTTTGCCGGCGAGTCCATGGCCCATATCAAGTACCTGTATTTCGCCAAGCTGTGCCGCGAGATGGGCGATATCGAGTCCGCGCAGGCCTTCGAGGCCACCGCCGCCCAGGAGGTGCAGCATGCATTCGGTCACCTGGACCTGCTGTTTCCCAAGGCCAAGATGAACCCGGCCCGGTGCCTGGAACTGGCCATCGAGGGCGAGACCTACGAATACAGCGAGATGTACCCGCAGTTCCGTCACATGGCCATGCAGGAGAAGAACGAGGCCGCGGTGCGCGAGTTCGACGAGCAGATCGCCGAGTCCATTGAGCACGCCGACTACTTCCAGGGCGTCCTGGAGAAGGCCGCCAAGCGCTTCGCCGCCCTGGCCCGGGTGGAAGAGCGTCACGCCAATCACTACAAGGATGCGCTGGCGCGGGTGGAAGCGGCTCGCAAGGTCGCATAAAGGCGCAGAGACAAGATCCAAGATGCAAGATGCAAGAGACAAGGGGGCGGGGCGTTGCCCCGCCTCAAACAGACAACTGAACAGGTTATTGGAGATCGATCATGAGAAAGTGGGAATGTGTGGTGTGTGGGTTCATCTACGACGAGGCCGTGGGCATGCCGGAGGACGGCATCGCCGCGGGTACCCGCTGGGAAGACATCCCGGAAAACTGGGAATGCCCCGAGTGCGGCGTGGCCAAGGCCGACTTCGAGATGGTGCTGGTCGCGGCGTAAGGTGGGAGGCGTGAGGGGTGAGGCGTGGTGCAGTGTCACGCCTGTCGCCTGACACCTCACGCCTGACCTGCCTCAATGGAGGCAATGTCATGAAAAACAAACCGATCATCAAATGGTGGCGCCTGCTGGGCCGCTGCTACGCGGGAGCCTGAAGACATGTCGGGAATCGTCATCATCGGCACGGGACTGGCCGGCTATACCCTGGCCCGTGAGTTCCGCAAGCTGGACAAAGAGACGCCGCTGACCCTGGTCACGGCGGACGACGGGGCCTTCTATTCCAAGCCCATGCTGTCCAATGCGTTTGCCTCCAACAAGGATCCCGAGGCCCTGATCAGCCAGAGCGCCGAGGCCATGGCCGGGCAGCTGGATGCGCGCATCCTGACCCGGCGCCGGGTGGCGGCCATCGACACCGCCGCACGGCAGGTGCGCCTTGAGGACGGCGAGTCCCTGGACTACGGCCGCCTGGTGCTGGCGGTGGGCGCCGAGCCCATTCGCCTCTCCTACGAAGGCGACGGTGCCGATGCGGTGCTGTCGGTGAACAGCCGCGAGGACTACGGGCGCTTCCGCGAGGCCATCGAGGGGGTGGGGCACGTGGCCGTGATCGGCCCTGGCCTGATCGGCTGCGAGTTCGCCAATGACCTGCGCGGCAGCGGACGCGAGGTGGACGTGATCGGGCCCGACACCGCCCCCCTGGGGCGCCTGGTCCCGGAGGCGGCGGGTCGCGCCATCCAGAAGGGGCTCGAGGCCGCCGGTATCCGATTCCACCTGGAGACCGTGGTCAAGCGCATCGATCGCAAGGACACGGGCTTTCGCCTGAGCCTGGACAACGGCGAGACCGTCGAGGCCGGCGCGATCCTCTCCGCCGTGGGCCTGCGCCCCGATACCCGACTGGCCCGGGAAGCGGGTCTGGAAGTGGATCGCGGCATCGTGCTGGATCGCACTCTCGCCACCTCCGCCGAGGGCGTCTATGCCCTGGGTGACTGTGCCCAGGTGGCCGGTCTGGTGCTGCCCTACGTGATGCCCATCATGCACGCGGCCCGGGCCCTGGCGAAGACCCTGGCCGGCGAACCTACCCAGGTCAGCTATCCGGCCATGCCCGTAGTGGTGAAGACCCCCGCCCACCCGGTGGTGGTGGCCCCGCCTGCGCCCGGTGCGGTGGGCGAGTGGAAGATCGAGTCGGTGGGCGAGGGCGTGCGCGCGGTGTTCAGTCAGGGCGATGAGGTGGGCGGCTTCGTGCTCACCGGCGCCGAGGCGGTGAAGGAGAAGCAGGCCCTGTCGAAGCAGGTGCCGGCCGTGCTCTAGCCCGCATATCTCACCACCCTTCTACTGCGGCCGCCGATCTGCTCGCTGTGACGGGGCGTGCTCCCTCCAGCCGGCTTGACGTAGTGTCGGCTACGCCTGCGCCGTCTTCCGCTCCGCGCGCCCCGTCACAGCGGCATCTCGGCGCCCTCGCTACGAACGGTGGTGAGATATGCGGGCTAGGACGGCAGAGACAAGAGGCAAGATCCAAGAGACAAGATCCAAGAGGCAAGAGGGGCGGGTTTCTCTTGTCTCTTGGATCTTGTATCGTGTGATCTGTCAATTCTGGCAGTTCAGGCCTGTCGCCCATGTCCTCTCCTGCTCCCCTCTCCCCGGAACTCCTCGGACTGCTGGACTCCCATGACGAGCCGGCGGTGCTGCTGGATCCCGATTACCGCATCCTGGCCGCCAACAGCGCCTACCGGCGCGTCTACGGCGAGGCGGGCCGCGGGCGCAAGTGCTTCCAGGTCTCCCATGGCTACACGGTTCCCTGTGACCAGGCCGGGGAGAGCTGTCCCCTGAAGGGGTGTCTGGAGACGGGGCAGGCCCAGCGGGTCCTGCATCTGCACCAGACACCCCGGGGCGAGGAGCACGTGGACGTGGAGACCCGACCCATACCGCGTGCCGATGGGCGTGTGCATTACGTGCTGGAGATCATGCGCCAGAGCAAGGTGGCCAGCGCCAGGCCCAGTGCCGAGAAGCTGGTGGGGCGCTCGCCTGCCTTCAACCACATGCTGGGGCTGGTGCAGCGCGTGGCGCCCAGCGAGGCGACGGTGCTGCTGCTGGGAGAGACCGGCACCGGCAAGGAACTGGTGGCTCAGGCGATCCACGAACTCAGTCCACGGCACACCGGCCCCTTCGTGGCGGTGGAGTGCGCGGGCCTCACCGAGACCCTGTTCGAAAGCGAGCTCTTCGGCCACGAGCGCGGTGCCTTCACCGGCGCCACCAGCATGAAGGTGGGCCTGGTGGAGGCGGCCCGCGGCGGCACCCTGTTCCTGGACGAGCTGGGCGACATCCCCCTGGGCATGCAGGTGAAGCTGCTGCGCCTGCTGGAGACCGGCACCTTCCGGCGGGTGGGCGGCATCGAGCCCCAGAAGGCGGACTTCCGGCTGGTGTGCGCCACCCACCGGGACCTGGAGGCCCTGGTGCGCGCCGGTGAGTTCAGGGAAGACCTCTTCTACCGCATCAGCGTGTTTCCCATCCAACTGCCGGCCCTTCGGGAGCGGCGAGAGGACCTGGCCGTGCTGGCAGAGGCGCTGCTGGCGCGCATCCCCTCGGCCCGGGGCAAGCGCCTGGGCCGGGATGCCCTGGCCGCGCTGCGCGATTACCCCTTTCCCGGCAACATCCGCGAACTGCGCAACCTGCTGGAGCGGGCAAGCCTGCTGGCGGACGACCGGGAGATCGAGGCCCGCCACCTGGCGCTCGGACCCCACCCGGCCCGGCAGGAGAACCTGTGCCCCGAATCGGGCGAGATCATCCCCCTGGACGAGCTGGAGGGCCGCTACCTGCGTCGGGTCAGCGCCCGCTACCGGGGCGAGCGCCGGGAACTGGCGCGGCTGCTGGGGGTGAGCGAGCGCACCCTGTACCGGAAGCTGGAAGGGCTTCGGGAAGGGCGGGATCATGGACAGGATTAACAGGATTTAAAAGCATTCAAACACCGCCGAGTCATCCTGCTGACCCGTCCCCGGGTCTTTTCTTCGCGGCCGCCATATTTGGCGGTCTTTTTGTCTGTTGCTGCCATTTATGACGCATCGAGCTGGCCGGTCCCGACTTGGACGAGAACAGGCAGCTTGATGGATTTCTCATTATTTCAAGCAGTTGACAGTCCCTCCGAGGCGTAATCCCCCTGCTGGCACGGCCTGTGCACAAGGCCTTGCCGATACAACGAAAGGTGTCTGCCGCAGCGCGCGGCAGGCGATCCGACACAAAGCCATATCAGCAGGGGGTCTCGATGGAACTCATCGGCCTTTATCCCACGTGGTACGAGCCTACGATCGGCAGCGGCTGGGTCGTGGGTCTCATCGCCACCATCCACGTGCTGTTCTCCCACACCTCCGTGGGGGCGGCCATCTTCTTCGCCTTCCTGGCGACCATCGCCTACCGGCGCAACAAGCCCGAGCTGCTCATTTTCATCAAGCGCTACGGGCTGTTCCTGCTGGTGTTCGCCTACGTGGCGGGGTCGATCACCGGCGTCGGCATCTGGTACTCCACCACGGTGGCGAGCCCGCGGGGCATCTCGGCGCTGATCCACAGCTTCGTGTGGAAGTGGGCCACCGAGTGGGTGTTCTTCGTCATCGAAGTGGTGGGCGTGTACATGGTGGTCTACCTGGTGGGCAAGGTGGATCAGCGCACCCACCTGCGCATCACCTGGATCTTCGCCCTGGCCTCCTACGCCACCATGCTGATCATCATCGGCATCCTGTCCTTCATGCTCTGGCCGGGCAAGGAGGCGTGGTTCGCCGAGGGCGGCTATCTCAACGGCTTCTACGGTTCCAACACCTTCGCCCAGCTGGCCATGCGCTCGGCCTTCATGTTCACCATGACCGCCGTGGTGGGCGGCATCGTGGCCTCGCGCCTGACGGACCTGGACCTGCGCCGGGAGATCATCCGCAAGCTGGCCTGGCTGGGCATCGTCTCCACCATCACCGGCACGGCGCTGTTCAGCTGGTACACCAGCACCCTGCCTGAGCACGCGCACCTGGTGATGCAGGCCCGTCTGCCCGACTGGTTCTCCGTGAGCCTGCTGGCGGTGCTGGGCGGCATCCTGGTGTATTTCATCGCCTCCCTGATCCAGCCGCGCCTGCTCACGCCGGTGGTGGCCTCCATCGCCACGGTGTCCATCCTGGTGTTCGGCCTGTGGCCCGAGGAGGTGGCGCGCGAGTCCATCCGCAAGCCCTTCGTGGCAGGCGAGTACGTCTACTCCAACCAGGTGATCGGCCGTGACGTGCCGGGCATGGGCATCCGCTCGGAGATCCCGGTGATCCAGGAACACGGCCTGCTCAAGACCCACGTGTTCCTGCCCGAGGAACTGCGCGAGGTGAACGGCGAGAACGCCGCCCGGGTGGGACGCGCCATCGCGCTGTCCATGTGCGCCAACTGCCACAGCGTCACCGACACCGGCATGCGCCCGCTGCGCAATTACCTGGGCGGCCACACCGACGTGGCGCGCATCAAGACCTATCTCAAGGGCGCGCTCACCACGGGCAACACCCTGTACATGCCCCTGATCCCGCTCACCGATGACGAGGCCGAGGCCCTGGCCGTGTACATGGCCAGCCTCAACGACCCGCAGGTGCCCGCGCGCTACGCCGCGCAGCGCGCCGCGATTGCACAGGCGGACGATCTGCCCGCTTCCGTCTCCATGAAGGAGTAAGGCCATGGAAACCGAACTGCTCTATGCCCTGCGCGACCCGGCGGGCATCCCCTCCCACCCGGTGATCTTCCTGGTGCTGGGGGTGCTGACCTTCGCGCTGCACATCGCCGCCGTGCAGATGATGCTCGGCGCCTCGACCCTGACCCTGTGGGGGGCGTTCAGCAAGGACGCCCATCGCCGCCGCCTGGCCCAGTCCATGATCAACGTGGCCAAGGTGATGGTCTCGGTGGCCATCGTGCTGGGGGTCGCGCCGCTGCTGTTCGTGCAGGTGATCTACGACCCGTTCTGGTACACCGCCAACGTGCTGTCCGCCTGGTGGGTGATCGGCTTCATCCTGATCCTGCTGGTGGGCTACACCCTGATGTACGTCTTCTACTGGCGCAACCACCACCTGGCCGACCCGGCGCGCAAGTTGAGCTGTCCCGGCGCCATGGTGGCCTCGGTGGTCCTGCTGCTGGTGGTGGGTTTCATCATGCACGTGCTCGCCCAGCAGATGCTGCAGCCGGAGCACTGGATGAGCTGGTACGCCCCCCATGGCGACCTGGAGACCCGGGGCACGGCGCTGCACGCCTTCCATCCCTGGCGCTTCCTGTTCTTCATCTCCCTGTCGGCGCCGGTCACCGGCGCGCTGCTGGTGGCCTACCAGCGCTATTTCCGTGCCCGGGATGACGTCGAACCAAACTACCTGGACTGGGTGCGCGATCTCGCCTACCGGCTGATCAACCTGGGCGGCGTGGTGTCCCTGGTGCTGGGCGCGGTGTGGATGGCGACCCTGCCGGAAGCGGTGGCGGGTTTCGCCTTCTCCCCCTGGGTGTGGGTGGCGGCCGCCGGTCTGCTGGGTTTCGTAGGTTTTGCCCACTGGGTGCGCGGCAAGGGGGACAGCCCCTGGGCCTATGCCGTGCTCGGCGTGGGCACCGTGGCCATCATCCTGGTGGCGGTGGCCCGGGAGGCCCTGCGCTGGGCGAAGCTCCACGGCGTGCACGGTTACAACGCCCTGGATTACAGCATCAACATGGACTGGTACAGCACGCTCACCTTCTTCGTCACCTTCGGCGTCTTAGGTGTCGGCGTGCTGGCCTACTACCTGACCGTGGCCTGGCGGGCCGGACAAACCCGTGGCGTGTACACCGCCAGCGCCGTGGTGGACCGCATGGGCAACATCGCCATCGCCATGCTGGTGCTGTGGATCGTGCATTACTTCGTGCTCGGCTTTGTCTGGTGGGCGCTGTGATGAGGAGGCAGACGACCGTGAAGAAGTTTGTTTACACACTCGCCCTGCTCCTGCCGCTGTTCGCCGCCACGGCCCCTGCCCAGGAGTCCGTGGCGCAGCAGACCGAACGCCCCACGGGCGAGATGATGGGCAACACCTGCGCCGCCTGCCATGGCACCTATGGCCGCCTCGGCACCGCCGCCTTCGTGCCCCTGGCGGGTATGGAGGTGGAGGAGTTCGTGCGCGCCATGCGCGCCTTCCGCGACGGCACTCGCCCGTCCACGCTCATGCACAGCGTGGCGGTGGGCTTCAGCGACGAGGAATACCGGGCCATGGCCGAGTTCTTCGCCGCCCAGGGAACCGAGGAGTAGAGACCATGCAGCGACGTGATTTTCTCAAGGCCCTGGGCGCCGGCGCGATGCTGGCCTCGGGTCTGTCCATCAAGAGCGTGTTCGCCAATGCCGCGCCCCACGTGGTCATCGTGGGCGGCGGGGTGGGCGGCGCCACGGCCGCCAAGTACCTGAAGCTGGCCGATCCGAACATCCGCGTGACGGTGATCGAGAAGAACCCGGTCTACCTGCGTCCCTACGGTTCCAGCGAGGTGCTCAACGACCACATCGGCATGGACGATCTGGAGGTCCGCTACGATCGCCTGCGCGACCGCTACGGCATCGAGTTCCTGTTCGACATGGTCACCGGCGTGGATCCCCATCGGCGCACGGTGCGCACCGCCGGCGGTGCAACGCTTGGCTACGACCGCATGATCGTCTCGCCGGGCATCCAGTTGCTCTACGAGCGCATCGAGGGTTACAGCGCGTCCGTGGCCGAGAGCCGCATCCCCAGCGCCTGGATCCCGGGCACCCAGACCCGACTGCTGCGCGACCAGCTGCATGCCATGCGCCCCGGCGGCACCTTCGTGATCGTGGCCCCGCCCAACCCCTACCGCTGCCCACCCGGGCCCTACGAGCGCGGTGCACTGATGGCCGAATGGTTCAAGGTGCACAACCCGACCGCCAAGGTGATCATCCTGGATGCCAAGGACAGCTTCGTGCCGGGCCCCAGCATGCTGCTGGGCTGGAACCGCCTGTACGGCTACAACGTGCCGGAGCGCTTCCAGGAGGGCATGCCCACCGAGGGCGAGTGGCCCATGAAGATCCACGATGCGCCGGGCATGCTGGACTGGGTGGCCGGGCGTGACGGCGGCCGGGTGCTGTCCGTGGATCCCGCAAGCTTGAGCGTCGAGACCGAGGCCGGGCGCTTCAAGGCGGATGTGCTCAACATCGTGCCGCCCATGGTGGCCGGCCGCGTGGCCTTCGAGCTGGACCTGGTGGACGGGAGAGGCTACTGCCCCATCGACCGCCGCACCCACGAGTCCACCCGTCATCCGGGCATCCACGTGATCGGCGATGCCTGCGTGGCCGATGCCATGCCCAAGTCCGGCTTCTCCGCCAACACCCAGGCCAAGGTGGCCGCCCGGGCCGTGGTGGACCTGCTGGCCGGGCGCGACACCCAGGCGCCCCTGTGGGAGAACACCTGCTATGCCCTGGCCGGTACCGAGTACGGCCTGTACGTGGCCGACATCTTCCGCCTGGTGGACGGACGCATCACGCGCATGGAGGGGCCGCGCTTCCTGCCCCTGGATGCCTCACGCGCCCAGATCCGCATCGGCGCCCTGTACCAGCAGAACTGGATGCGTACCTTCACCGAAGACTGCTTCGCGTAGGGGAGAGAGAATCATGAGCAAACACCTGTTGCTGTTCCTGCTGCTGTTTGTCCTGGGCGGGCAGGCCCTGGCCGGGCAGGGCGAAGCGCCTGCCGAGACCTGGACGCCGGTGCGCCTGCACGCGGCGCTCGCCGCCATGCCGGAAGGGGATGCCGAGCGGGGCGCGAGACTGCACGATGCGCTGTTCTGCGCCTCCTGCCACGGCGAGCGGGGCGAGTCCCTGAGTCGTCACTGGCCGGCGCTTTCCGGTCAGCGTGCGCCCTACACCTACAAGATGCTGCTGGACTACCGCGACGGCCTGCGCCACGAGGACGCCCGGGCCGAGATGATGGTGGTGCTGGCGCGCATGATGAGCGAGCAGGACATGGCCGACGTGGCTGCCTTCTATGCCGCCCAGCCCCTGCCCGGCAGTGCGCCGCTCAAGAAGGGACACCCGGTGAACGACCTGGTGCGTCGCGGCGATCCCCAGCGCCTGATCACCCCCTGCGCCAGCTGTCATGGCGTGGAGGGGCAGGGCGGTCGCAACGAGACCCCGTCCCTGGCCGGTCAGCGCCCGGAGTACCTGGTGCGCACCCTCAAGGCCTTCCGTGACAACACCCGTCACAACGACGTGCACCAGGGCATGGCCCAGTTCGCTTGGGATCTGAGCGACGAGGAGATCCGCGCCTTGGCGGAGTACTACGCGCGTTGAAGTGGTGGTTTGTATGAGAGGCGTGAGGGGTTAGGCGTGAGGAGTGAAAAGCAATCCCGCTCCTACGCCTAACGCCTGACTCCTCACCCCTCACGCCTAAACCCTGACCCCTCACTTGAAACAATGGAGATCTGATCATGCGCAAGTCTGTATTCGCTGTTGCCCTGCTGGTGGTGCTTGGCGCCGGTAACGCCCTGGCCCAGGGTGCTGCCGAGCGGGAGCTGTCCCGGCCCATCGTGGCCTTCATGCCCCTGCTGGTGCGGCATGCCGATGCGCTGGGTCTGGATGAGTCCCAGCGGGCCTGGGTGAGCGAGTGGCGCGCCACGGCACCGGCCCGTCGTCAGGCGGTGGAGCAGGAACAGCTGAAGCTGCGTCAGCAGCTGCGGGAGAAGGTGCTGACCGGCGCGGACCTGTCCGATCGCGAGGCCATCGCCGAGCAGATCGGGCAGCTGGAGACCCGGCTGGTGAACATGCGCATGAACTGTGTGCAGGCGGTGCGGGAGAATCTGAGTGCTGAACAGTACCGGACGCTCACCGATCTTTATCGCAGCAGCCAGGCCGAGGGCGATTGCGTCCCCGGTACCAGTGCCATGTGTCGCTGAAGTCGGAAGGGTGAATTGGGAAGGAAGTACGAAGTGGGAATTGGGAAGTGAGAAGTGAGAAGTAGAAGCGCTTCCCTCTCCCTCAGGGACAAATCCGCTGGGGGCGGATTTATTTCGGACATCCTGTCCTCCACCCTCCGGGTCGTCCTATCGGACGATCAAATCTGTTCCAGACAGATTTGTGATCAGCCGGCAGGCTGGTCCGAAGGGTGGAGGGCAGGACGCCCGGAATAGAGGGCCGGGGTGAGGGTGGTTTGTTTTCCACTTCTCACTTCTCACTTCCAACCACCCTGTCCCGTCCCGCCTGCTTGGCCAGGTACATGGCTTGGTCGGCACGGTCGAACAGTGTGGCGGGGGTGTCCAGGGGATGGGCCTGGGCGACGCCGATGCTGGCGGTGAGCTGCATGCCCGATGCGGCGGCCTGAAGCTCGGGGCATTCGCGCAACACGGTGCGGATGCGCTCGCCGGCCTGCAGGCCGTCCTCGGGGCTGTCGGTGCGCATCAGCATGACGAATTCCTCGCCACCATAGCGGAACAGCATGTCGCTCTCCCGGGTCGCCTCCCGCAGGCACTTGGCGGTGGCCCGCAGCACGCGGTCGCCAGCGGAATGGCCCAGGGTGTCGTTGATGCGCTTGAAGTGATCCACGTCCACAACCAGCAGGGCCAGTTCGTGCTGACCGCGGCGCAGGCTCGCCAGCTCGCGGGGCAGCAGGCGTTCCATGGCAGCGCGGTTGCTCAGGCCCGTGAGGGGATCGGTCTGGGCCGATTCCACGGCCTGGCGATACAGCAGGCTGTTGCGCAGCGGATAGACCAGCACGCCCATGAGGTTCTCCAGTTCGGTCAGCTCCTCGTCACGGAACTTGCGGCCGCGCAGGAAACGCAGTTCGCCGATCTCCTCCCGCTCCACCACCAGGTTGTAGCAGCAGCTGTGCCGTGAGATCCGGCCCCAGGAGGCATGCAGACCCAGGCCGGGGTGGTCGTAGGTCATGCCGTCGTGGGGGAAGGCCCACTGGATCGTCTCGGAGAACATTTCCAGCACCCGCTCCAGTTCCAGGCTGGTCTGCAGACGCTGGGCCAGCTCCAGGGGGCTGAGCGGTGCCGGCGTGCGGGCACGGCCCGGCGCGGCATTGCCAGGCAGCGGCGAATGCTGGCTTTGCAGAGGGTTGTGGCGATAGGTCAGCTTCATGGCCCGGTTCTCCAGGGTTGGATGCTCCTGTCTCAAGCTATTTCCGTGCCACATTTTTTATTCTTGAAAATACAGCGGGTTATGGCTGTTATTTTGTGCGATGCCGGAAAAATGACGCCGGGCGGCCGAGGTTTGCCGCCCGTCGATGCCTCGGGTGTCAGAAATCCGTGGCCCGGTACGAAGGGGCCCGCCGCTGCTACACTTCGCGCCCATGCTCAAGTTCACCGACCTCACCCTGCGCCGCGGCCCCCGGATCCTGTTCCAGGGGGCGGACCTGTCCCTGCATGCCGGCTGGCGGGTGGGTCTCACCGGGGCCAACGGCACCGGCAAGTCCAGCCTGTTCGCCCTGATCCGGGGTGAACTCCACGCCGACACCGGCAGCTGCAGCCTGCCGCCTGACTGGGTGATCGCCTCGGTGGCCCAGGAGACCCCGGCGGTGAGCCGCTCGGCTCTGGACTATGCCCTGGACGGTGACACGGAACTGCGCGTCCTGCAGGCGGAACTGGCGGAGGCGGAGGCCGCCGGCGATGGCACCCGCATGGGCACGCTGCATGCCCGCCTGGACGCCATCGACGCCTGGTGGGCCGAGAGCCGGGCCGGGCGGCTGCTGCACGGCCTGGGCTTTTCCGATGCGGACCTTTCGCGCCCGGTGTCGGATTTCTCCGGCGGCTGGCGCATGCGCCTGAACCTGGCCCGGGCGCTCATGTGCCGCTCCGATCTGTTGCTGCTGGACGAGCCCACCAACCACCTGGACCTGGACGCGGTGCTGTGGCTGGAGCAGTGGCTGGCCGGCTATCCGGGCACCCTGATCCTGATCTCCCATGACCGGGCCTTCCTGGACGCGGTGGTGGACCACGTGCTGCACATCGAGCGCGAGGCCCTCACCCTCTACACCGGCAACTACAGCGACTTTGAGCAGCGTCGCGCCGAGGCCCTGGCCCAGCAGCAGGCCCTCTACGAACGCCAGCAGCGGGAGATCGCCCACATGGAGGCCTTCATCACCCGCTTCAAGGCCAAGGCCAGCAAGGCCCGCCAGGCCCAGAGCCGGGTCAAGGCCCTGGAGCGCATGGCCCGGCTGGCCCCGGCCCATGTGGATTCGCCGTTTCATTTCAGCTTCCCGCCCCCCGCGCGCCTGCCCAACCCGCTGCTGCAGCTGGATCGCCTGGCCGCCGGCTACGGCGAGCGGGTGGTCCTGGACGGGGTGCGCCTCGCCCTGCGACCCGGTGACCGGGTCGGTCTGCTGGGCCCCAACGGGGCCGGCAAGTCCACCCTGATCCGGGTGCTGGCCGGCAGCCAGGCACCACTGTCCGGTGTGCGCGAACCGGCCCCGGATCTGGCGGTGGGCTACTTCGCCCAGCACCAGCTGGAGCAGCTGGACCCCCAGGCCACGCCGCTGCTGCACCTGCAGCGCCTGGACCCCAAGGCCCGGGAGCAGTCCCTGCGGGATTTCCTGGGTGGCTTCGGCTTCGTGGGTGATGCGGCGCTCGCCCCCGTGGCGCCGTTCTCCGGCGGCGAGAAGGCGCGCCTGGTGCTGGCCATGCTGGTCTACCAGCGTCCCAACCTGCTGCTGCTGGACGAGCCCACCAACCACCTGGACCTGGAGATGCGCCTGGCCCTGGAAATCGCCCTGCAGGACTACGAAGGCGCCCTGGTGGTGGTCTCCCACGACAGGCACCTGCTGGAATCCGTGTGCGACGACCTGTGGCTGGTGGCGAACGGCCGCGCCGTGCCCTTCGACGGGGATCTCGAGGACTACCGCCAGTGGCTCGCCCGCCAGGACCGGGAATCCCCCCCGGCCAGTGCGGCGGAGCCATCCGGGGGCGGGAACAGCGCCCAGGACCGGCGCGCCCTGCGCCGGGAGGCCGCCGAGGAACGTCAGCGTCTCAAGCCGCTTCGGGACGCCTGCGCGCGCCTGGAAAAGCGCCACGGTGAACTGGAGGCCGAGAAGGGCCGCATCGAGACCCGGCTCGCCGAGCCGGACATCTACGACGAGGCCAACAAGGCCGAGTTGCAGAAGCTGCTCGCCCGCCAGGGGGAAGTGACGCGGGCGCTGGAGACGGTGGAGGCGGAGTGGATGGAAGCGCTGATGAAGTTGGAAGGGTGAAATGGCGCGTGAGGCGTGAGACGTAAGGGGTAAGGGGGCGAAGTTCACGGGTGCACGCCTAACCCCTGACGCCTCTCGCCTCACCAGAACAGTCGCTTGAAATTTCCGATCAATTTACTAGGATTAAGGGGCGTGTTTCATTCATCCCCACCGTGAACAAGGAGGATTTCCATGGCGAACGCTTCCATGCCTCACGACAAACTCAACCGCCGCTGCGTCGAGCTGTTCCAGCATCCGGACGTGCAGCTGCACTGCTGGCATCCGCGCATGTTCTGGGAGACCCGCATGAAGGAGAACCCGGCCCCGGAGGAACTCACCGAGCCCAAGGTGGACCTGCGGGAGCTGGAGGTGCTGCTGGCGGAGTCCGCCCACGTGCCTTCGGTCTGCGCCGAGGAGCTCAACCAGGAAGACCCCGGCCGCGCGGACCTGATCCGCCACATGGTGCATCGCGGCGAGATGCCTTATCTGCACCGGCCGCATTGAATCGGTCTGAGGATTGCTGAAAGGCGCTTAGCCTCAGAGGGCACAGAGTTAAAATTCCAAATGCTCAAAAAGCCTGATTTCTCGCGAAGACGCAAAGTCGCAAAGAAGACCATTTGATCAGGTTTTCTTCGCGCCTTTGCGTCTTTGCGAGATGACCGGGTTTTCTCTGTGATCTCTGTGCCCTCTGTGGCAAAAGAATTTTTCGACTGAGCATCAGGGCCTGAGAAGGCGAGCGATCAGGCTCGCATCTCAAGCTATACTGCCGGCATGTTTGAGACCCTGCTGGCAGCCTTCGTGTTGCTGTTCATCGTGGTGGATCCCATCGGTGTGGCGGCCATCTTCGCCGCGCTCAGCCATGGTTCCAGTCTGAGCGAACAGCGGCGCATCGCACGCAACGGCGTGTTGCTGGCGGCAGCCATCCTGATCACCTTCATGCTGGGGGGTGGCACCTTGCTCAGCATGCTGGGCATCAGCATCCCGGCCTTCCGGGTAGCCGGTGGCATCCTGCTGTTCATCCTCGCCCTGGACATGATCTTCGCCCGCCAGTCGGGTCTGCGTGCCACCACACTGAAGGAGCAGAAGGAGGCCACGAAGCGCCAGGACATCTCCGTGTTCCCGCTCGCCTTCCCGCTCATCGCCGGACCCGGCGCCATGACCACGGTGCTGCTCATGGCCTCCGCCGGCCATGGCGCGGGGGTGATGGCGGGACTCATCGGCGTGGTGATCCTGGTGCTGGCGCTCACCCTGCTGGCCTTGTGGTTCGCACCCCTGATCGTCCGGGGCCTGGGCGAGACCGGCATCAACGTGGTCAATCGACTGCTGGGCCTGATCCTTTCCGCGCTCGCGGTGCAGTTCATCCTGGACGGTGTGCGGGTGGGGCTGGGATTGTAGATTGTTGTTTGTCAGTGGTCAGTAGTCAGTTGTTTTGACCACTGACTACTGACAAATGACCTATAACAAACCTCACTGAATCAGGAAGCTGGTGAAGTAGAGGCCCTCGACCGCGGGCCGGCCGGATCGGGTCTCCAGGGCCTCGCGGATGGCCGCCAGGGCCTCGGCGCGCAGTTCCTCGCGGTTGGCCACGGGGCGGATCTCGGCGGGGTCGCGCCCTCCGAAGAACAGGATCAGGGTGTCCCGGATCACCGGCATGTGGGCCTGCACGATGCCCGCGTCCTCCACCGAACCCACCTGCAATTCCACCACCATCTGCAGATACTGGGCCCGGCTCGGGTTGGCCAGGTTCACCACCACGGGCGGGTCCATGGCGATGTAGGAACTGGTGGCCTGCTGGGCATGGCCGGTGCTTGAGAGCAGGGCCGAGGAGAGCAGGGCGAACAGGAACAGGGCGGCGAGGCTGAAGCGCCAGGGCTTGAGAAGGATCATGCCGGGGTGTCCTGGGGTTTGGGCGTGTGTGTGAATTCTGACGACGTCGTTTGATCGACCCCGGAAAAGACCGGAGGTTCAGGCATCATTCTAACGGCCGCCTGCGGGCAGTGACGGGTGTTCGATCCGTGAATTTCTGCCGCAGGTCAGTGACATGACGGCTGCAACGGCTCATGCCGAGAGGTAGGCGGCCATCGGGTCCTGGCGATAGAAGCGCACGAACTGTTCGTAGACCTTCGGGAATGTCCGCCACAGGGTCTGGGGTTCGGCGAAGAAATACTCGCTGGTGACGGCGAAGAACTCCGCCGGATCGCTGGCCGCGTAGGGATCGATCTCGGTCTCCTCGCCCCGGTCGACGGCGGTGTTGAGGCGCTCGAAGGCCTCGCTCATCACCTCGGCCCAGTGTTCCCTGGACATGTCCGCATGCAGCGGCGGCATGCCGTTGGCCTGGCCGTTGCGCATGTCCAGGGTGTGGGCGAACTCGTGCAGCACCAGGCCCTCGCCCTGGGCCACCTCCGCCCAGGACAGCAGCACCGGACCCTGGTCCCAGGCCTCGCCGCTGCGCGGACCCCGCTCCACGTGCACCACGCCGTGCTCGTCGGTGTACTCGTGCTCCGCCAGGAAATCGTCCGGGTAGACGATGATGGTGACCCAGTCCTCGTACCAGTCCAGGCCCAGGTGCAGGATCGGCAGGCAGGCCTGCAGGGCGATGTCCAGAGCCATGGCGGGGGCCACCTCCAGGCCGCCGGCGCCCAGGAAACGTTTCTGGTGCAGGAACAGGGTGGTGAGGCGGCGCAACTGGTGAAGCTCCCCGGCGTCCAGCCGGCCCAGCATGGGCAGGGCGCGCAGACCCTCTACCCACAGGGTCTCGCGTATGGGGTGTTGTTTCAGGATGCGGCGCTCGCGCCAGTCCTTGAGTCGGTTCAACATGGATACAAATAAGGTTTTGTTTGGGTGTGTCTACCGGACACCGCACGCTGATTGTGGTTCAGGGTCGAAGGGTGAATCATGTCATGACTTGTTCATCATGGCGCAACACGGTTATCTTGCCTGACTTTTCCCCGGGAGATACGCCCCGTTGACCGATCTCTTCAAAGCGCGCCTTGAGCGCCTGCTCGATGCCGGACACCATCCCCTGCTGAGGGGTTCGCTCATGGGTCTGGAAAAGGAGAGCCTGCGGGTCAGCCCCGAGGGGGGCATCGCTCGCACGCCCCATCCCCACGCCCTGGGCTCGGCCCTGACCCATCCCTGGATCACCACGGATTATTCCGAGGCCCTGCTGGAGTTCATCACGCCGCCCTTCGTCGAGCCGGGGCAGGCGCTCGGCTTCCTGCGCGACCTGCAGACCTTCACCTATCCCCGCATCGGCGCGGAATTCCTCTGGGCCACCAGCATGCCCTGCGTGCTGGCCGGCGAGGAGGCCATCCCGGTGGCCCAGTACGGCAATTCCAACGCCGGGCGCATGAAGACCGTCTACCGCCTGGGGCTGGGCCATCGCTACGGCCGGGTCATGCAGGTGATCGCCGGGGTGCATTTCAATTTCTCCGTGCCCGAGGCCTTCTGGCCGGCGTTCCAGAAGCTCGAGGGTGAGTCGGGGGATCTGCGCCGCTTCATCGACGCGGGCTACTTCGCCATGATCCGCAACCTGCAGCGCCTGGGCTGGCTGGTGCCCTACCTGTTCGGCGCCTCGCCGGCGGTGTGCAAGTCCTTCCTGGGCGGCAGGCCCACCCACATGCCGGAGTTCAACGAGAACACCTACTACGAGCCCTATGCCACCAGCCTGCGCATGGGCGACATCGGCTACCAGAACCGCAAGGAAGAGGAGACCGGCATCAAGGCCTCCTACGACAGCCTTGAGGCCTATACCGACAGCCTGGCCTGCGCCATCAGCACCCCCTCACCGGTGTACGAGAAGATCGGCGTGGTGGTCGATGGCGAGTACCGACAGCTCAATGCCAACATCCTTCAGATCGAGAACGAGTACTACAGCTCGGTGCGTCCGAAGCCCATCCTGCAGGGCAACGAAAAGCCGGTGCTGGCCCTGCGCAAGCGCGGCGTGCGCTACGTGGAACTGCGCTCCCTGGACGTGAATGCCTTCGAGCCCCTGGGTGTCTGTGAGACCCAGATGCGTTTTCTGGAAGCCTTCATGCTCTATTGCCTGCTGCGCGAAAGCCCGGTGATCGGCGAGGTAGAACGCCTGCAGATCGACCACAACCAAAGCGCCGCCGCGCACCGGGGCCGGGATCCGAAGCTCATGCTGCTGCGCAACGGCGACGAGGTCCCCCTGCGCATCTGGGCGGACCGGGTGCTGGAGTCCATGCAGCCCCTGTGCGCCGTGCTGGACGGCGATGACCCGACGCGACCCTATACCACCGCCCTCAATCGTCAGCGCGAGAAGGTCGAGGATCCCTCGCTCACCCCCTCGGCACGCATGCTGGCCGAAATGGCCGAGCGTCACGAAGGCTTCTACGATTTCGCCCGGCGCCTGTCCATGCAGCACCGGGATTACTTCCGCAGCCTCACGCTGCCCCCCGAGCGTGAGGCGGAACTGGAGGCCGAGGCGCGCGCCTCCCTGGAACGCCAGCAGGCCATCGAGGCCGCCGATCGGGTGTCCTTCGAGACCTATCTGCGGGAGTATTTCGAGCAGGTGTAACGATTCGGGGCTCGAAGCAAAAAGCCGTCCTCTCACGGAGACACGGGGTCACGGAGAAAGGTATTTCATTTCAAGACCCCGTGTCTCCGTGGCTCTGTGAGAGGATCCGTCGCATCTGTGGCGTCTGTCACGCTGCGAGATCAAGTGCCAGTGTTGCGCTCGTTACCTCAAGTGGTGTCCAGCAACAGCCCATGATGGGCGAAGATCTGCAGCAGCCGCTCCACGTTGGCCCTGACCTGCCCGCGGGGCGGTTTCTTTCCTGCCGCCTTCAGGCCCATGGCATCACGCAGGGCCGGGTCGGTTTCGGCCTCCTTCAGTAGCGCGTCCACCAGCGCCTCCAGGTCCCGGTGGCCATCCAGCAGTGACACCAGTTTCGTGGACACCTGGTCCAGCCCGAGGCTTTCGTGACGGAAGGTGGCCAGGTGGCCTTCGCCCATCTCGGCCTGCATGCGTGCGAGTGCCGAGACCCGGGGGCGCACGGGGCGGGCGCGGGGCAGGTCGGGGTTGTCCAGGCGGGTGATCTGCACCGCGCCGGAGACGAACAGGTTGAACAGCTCGCCCATCAGGGCCCCGTCGGGGCGGGCCTTGCCCAGGGCCTCGGTCAGCGTCAGGGCGCGGGGATAGGCTTCGGCCAGGGCGCCCAGCATTCGGTGGGCCTGGGGATGACTGACGTGATAGCCGGTGCCGCCGGGGCTGCGCCAGAGCGTGTGGCCCTGGTCGTCCCGGTCGGCGCGCAGGGGGCTGTAGAGCCGTTGCCCGGCCAGCCAGTCCAGGTCGATCTCGCGCACGATGGACAGGTCCGCACGGCACAGCAGGCTCTGACGAAAGGGTCGCAGGCGCAGGAAATCCAGGTACTGTTCCTCCCGCTCCAGGTCGTCCATGGCCTCGAATCGCTCGGCCACCGCCTCGCCCAGGGTGCTGGGGAACAGGGTGTGCAGCTGGGCGTCGCCCAGGTATTGCAGACCGGCGCTGCGTGCCCGGGTCATGAACTCGGAGAACAGCATCGGGCTGTTCGAGTCTTCCAGGTACTCGTGATAGAGGTAGCTGTCCCTCGCCTTCTGCAGGTAGCTGACCTCTTTGAGCAGCCAGTCGTGGCCCGGCGGCGGGTGATCCATGGGGGTGGCGAGGAAGTCCAGCAGTTCCCGGGCGGCGGCGAGCCGCGCGGCGGGACCCTCGATGCCCCGGGTGTGGTGCAGCAGCATCTGGCGCACCATGCCGCGCAGGCCCCAGCCGGGCTGGGTGTTGTAGCTGATGGTGGCGACGCCCGTGGGAGACAGGCGCCGGGCGCAGATCTCCAGGATGCGGGTCTGCACGAAGTCCGGCACCCAGGAGAACACCCCGTGGACGATGATGTAGTCGAAGGGCTCGCCGTCCAGGGCCACGTCCATGATGTCCCCGTGGCGCACCTCCACGTTGGGCAGGCCCAGGTGGGCGATCATGCGGCTGCCGTGGGCGGCCTGGGCACCGGACAGTTCGACCCCGAGATAGTGTCCGCCGGGCTGGTGCCAGGCCATGGGGATGAGATTGCCGCCGGCGGCGCAGCCCAGTTCCAGGACCCGGGCATGGGCGGGTGGGGGTGCATCGATGCCGAACAGACCTGCGATGGCCGCCAGGCGATCCGGGTGGGTTTCGGTGATGGGGTGGCTTTCGTAGGGGATCTGGTCGTAGCTCTCGGCGACCGGGTCGATCACTGGCGCATCTCCTCGGGCTTGGTTGCGCTGGGGGGCTGTTCGGTCTGTTCGAGGATCAGGGCGGTGAGGTCGATGCCCAGGGCGCCGGGTTCGAGGATGCGCTGCACCGCCGGGGCATCTTTCCGCCCGCGCCAGGCGCTGCTACCCAGGTTCATCAGGCGTCGTTCGCTGGGGGGGCGCTGATCCGCCTCCAGCAGCAGCTGGACCACCGGGCGCAGTTTCTGGCGCTCGTTCAGGCCCACGATCACGGCCACCTCTCCGGTGGTCAGTTCCACCAGGGCGCCGATGGGGTAGACGCCGATGCAGCGGATGAAGGCCTCCACCAGTTCCCGGTCCAGGGCGGGACCGCCCAGTCGGTAGATCCGGCTTAGGGCCTCCTGGGGCGGCAGGCCGTCGTGGTAGACCCGGTCGCTGCACATGGCATCGTAGATGTCGACGATCGACACCAGGCGCGCGGTGAAGGGGATCTGCTCCGCCGTCAGACCACGCGGGTAACCGCGCCCGTCGCCGCGCTCGTGGTGGTAGAGCACCGCTTCGAGCGATCCTACGGGCACGTTGGGATCCTCGCACAGCAGGGTGTGTCCCGCGGTAGGGTGTGACTTCATGATCTCGAATTCTTCGTGGCTCAGGGCGCCGGGCTTGTTGAGCACCTCCAGGGGGACGCACAGCTTGCCGATGTCGTGCAGCAGGGCGCCCATGCCCACGATCTTGAGCATGTCCTTGTTCAGGCCCAGGTAGCGCCCGAAGGTCAGCGCCAGGATGCAGACGTTGACGCTGTGGATGGAGGTGTACTCGTCCCGGTTGCGCAGCTGGGTCATCCAGACCATGGCGCTGGGGGTCTCGACCACCTGTTCCACCAGTTCGGAGATGAGCTGCTGGGCCTCGGCGGTGTCCACCGTCTCGCCCAGGCGCACGTGCTCCAGGGTGCGGCGAAGGTAGTCGTGGGTCTTGTTGCGGACCCGGGCCGCCTTTTTCAGGTGATCCTGGAATCGGGCAGGCTCGGTGGGCGGCGGGGTCAGGTTGGACGGGGTCTCACGGATGGTGACCGTTTCCTTGCTGGCCGGGTGCGGGAGGCTGGACTCGTGTCGCAGCGGGATGCTGCCAGGTTCGCTGCGCTCCGTGTCCACGTAGACGTAGCGGCACAGCTGGCGCAGGGTCTCCAGTTCGCGGTCCGTGTGCAGTGGGAAACCCTGCAGCAGGAAGGGGGTTTCCAGCCAGGGGCGGTCTAGTTCGCAGACATACATACCCATGCGCAGGTCCTCGACGGGAATTCTGCGCCTGTATGCATCCCGTTCGTCCTGACGGTCCTGGCTCATGGGGTCATTGTCATGCCGGCCACGGGCCGGGTTCAAGGGGTGGGCTGAAGGATCCCGGCCTTACGGCGTGATGGCGCGCGGGTTGCTGAACTGCCCGGAGCGCGGGCTGCGCTTGAGGGCGATGGCGCAGTCGCGCAGGGCCTTGGCCATCTCGGTGCCGGTCTGGTAGCGCTTGTCCGCGTCTTTCTCCAGGGCCTTGTTGACGATCAGGGCCACCAGCGGCCCCAGTTCCGGACGCAGCTCCGAGAGGGACTGATGCCGGGTCTGGGTGATCTGGTAGACCAGGCCGGCCATGGTGTCGGCGGTGAACGGCAGTTCTGCGGTGAGCAGCTGGTAGAGGGTCACGCCCAGGGCGAACAGATCGGAGCGACCGTCCACATCCTTGCCGGAGACCTGCTCGGGGGACATGAAGGCCGGGGTGCCCAGGATGGTGCCGGTGCGGGTGCGGTTGTTGTCGGTGAGGCAGGCGATGCCGAAGTCGGTGATCTTCACCGAGCCGTGGCTGCGGTCGTAGATGATGTTGGCCGGTTTCACGTCCCGGTGGATGACGCGCTGACCGTGGGCGTAGGCCAGGGCCTCGGCCACCTGGGCGCAGACATCCAGCACTTCGTCCACGGGCAGCAGGGTCTCCCGGCGGGTGTAGGCGTCCAGGGAGCTGCCTTCCAGGTAGTCCATGGCGATGAAGGCCAGATCGTGTTCCTCGCCCACGTCGTAGATGGTCACGATGTTGCGGTGATTGAGACGGCCCGAGGCCTCCGCCTCGCGGAAGAAGCGCCACTTCACCTGTTCCAGCATCTCCTGCTCGAACTCCTGGTTCAGGGCCAGGGTCTTGATGGCCACCTTGCGGCCGATCTTGGGATCCACACCCAGGTACACCACGCCCATGGAACCGCGGCCCAGCTGGCACTCGATCTGGTAGCGGCCCAGGGTGGGTTTCTCCAGGGTCTCGCCGTCCACGATCAGGGTCTGGTCCGCGGTGCCGGGCTCCGGGCCCAGGCGCGGGCGGTTCTGCTTCGACAGGCCCTTGAGGCGCTCGATGCGCACCAGCACGTCCCGGTAGCGCGGCGAGATCCATTCCAGATGCCCGTAGACCTCCCGGGCCTGGCCGTACTGGCGGCGACGCACCAGGTCGTGGCCCAGCTGGTAGAGGGCCTCCTGGAGTTCCTCGTCGATCTGGCGCACCTGGCGGAACTGGGTGAAGGCCGCTTCCAGCTGGCCCTGGGTGCGCAGCAGGTTGCCCAGCTCGCGATGGGCCTTGTCCGCCTCGCGGCGGTCCTGTTCCAGACGCCGGGCATGGTTCAGCCAGACCCACAGCAGGGCGTGACTCGCGAGCAGGGCGACCACGGGCAGGGTCACCGGCAGCCAGATCTGGCGGATGAGCAGTGCCAGCAGGCCGGCGTTGAAGATCACCACCGCCAGCAGCACGGTCACCAGCAGGCCGCTCGGGCGGTCCATCAGGCGCATGGGCATGGCCAGCAGGTAGAGGCCGGCCAGCACCAGCAGCAGTCTCTCCATGCCGTGGAACCAGGCGGGTACCTGGACCCAGCTGCCATTCAGCAGACTGCCGAGCACGTAGGTCTGCCACAGGGCATCGGGCACCGCGCCTTCGGGCTGACCGCCCAGGCTGCGCGTGACACCGGGACCGAGGATCACGGTGCGTCCGGCCAGGCGCTCGCTGCCGGGGCCGGCGTTGATCACCGTGTCGATGGACAGTCGTTCCACGCCGCCCCGGCGCAGGTCCCGGCGCGGCGGCAGGACATGGGCGCCCATGTCCGGGCCCAGGGGAATCAGCTCAGTACCCAGGCGCAGGCCGCGGCCCGGTTCCAGGATCGCGGCCCGTGGCGTGTCGCCGGACAGGGCCAGCAGGGGCAGCAGGAAGCCGGCCCTCGGTCCTGATGCATCCTCCAGGGCCAGAATCACGCCCTGCCTGTCGGTGGCGGGCAGGGCGGCGCCGACGCCCACGGCGGCGGTGGCCAGGGGCGACAGGGGGGCGCTCAGGGGCGACAGGGGGGCGCTCAGGGGCGGCGGGGCGCTGCCCGCCGGGGGGCGCATCCAGAGCTTGAGCCAGGGGTGGGCATGCCAGGCAGACTCCCCGACCGTCACCGGCGAGAGGATGCCCAGGGTGGATTCCCCGGGCTGCGCGGATCGGGTCAGCGGCAGGGCGGCGAGGACCACGCCGCCATGGCGGTTCAGGGTCGTGGCCAGTCGGGTATCACGGTCCAGCTGGGACAGCCAGCGGGGGTCGGGTGCGCCGGGGTCCCGGCGTTCGGCCTCCTGCATGAGGCGGTTGATGTTCGCGGGTGACTGGGACTGGTCCAGGGGTAGATGCATACCCAGGGTCTGCACACCCAGGGACTGCAGGGCACGCACGGTCTGGGCCAGGTGATCGTAATTCAGGCTGCGGGGCTGATCGCCAAGCTCCACGTAAGCGACCCGGGAGACGTCGGCCTCGGCGGGGATCAGGCGCGCAGCCAGCTGATAAGCGGATGTATCAAGCACCTGCGGCCACTGGGCATAGGAGAGCGCCAGCATCAGGGCCGTGAGCAGGCCCGCCAGCAGGCGGTACTGACGGGTGGGATTGGGCAGCCGCAGCTGCCAGGGCTGGCCGGGCTTGGCCCCTTCGGACGGCGCGCTGCCAGGATCGGAGCCGCGCCGGCGTGGGGCCTGGAGGGTCTTGTCGATGCCGCTCAGGGCCATGGGGTCACCGGACATCCTGTCCTTGGGGAGGCAGACCGGGTGGGCGGACGATTGTCGATCCCGCCCGGCAACGCGTGCTCGTTTCCGGTCCGTCTCACGGTATCGGCTCCCTGGTGGTGGTCATCTTGGGTCACTCGCCACGGGCTACCTGACATTCAGACGGAGGCGGCGAATATCTTATGAGTATTGTGCCCCATTATTCCCCGAATCAGAGGGTTCCGGGTAGCCATCCGTCGGGAAAGCTGACATGTCCGGCGAGGTCTCCGGCTCTTCGGCGGTCTCGCCGCGGCAGATCTGGTTCAGTACCCGGGCCAGGGCCCGGGTGGCCGGCCCGGCGTTGTCCTGATCGCGGAACACCAGGTAAAGGGGCGCGGTGTAGGTGAGGCCCGCGTTCAGGGGCAGGGCCTTGAGGCGCCCCTGCGCCAGGGCCTGGCTGATCCGGTGCCGGGGCAGCCAGCCGAAGCCGAGCCCCGCGGTGACGGCGCTGACGGCGGTGTCCAGGCTGGTGACCGTCCAGCGGTGTTCCGCGTCCAGCCAGCCGAAGTCGGTGCGCCGGCGGGAGCCCGAGTCCCGGATGACCAGTTGCATGTGATCGCGCAGGTCCTGGCTGGTGAGGGTGCGGTCCAGCTGGTGCAGGGGATGCGCGGGATGGGCCACGGCGATGAATTCGATCTCCATGAGCAGGTCGCCCAGGTGGCTGGCCGGGACGCTGGTGCCGATGACCAGGTCGGCATTACCGGCCAGCAGCAGCTCCTCGGCCCCGGAGAGCACCACCTCCTGCAGCTGCACGCGGGTGTCGCGGCTGAGCGGCATGAAGCGGCGCAGGGCCTCCATGAGCAGTTCCGGCGGGAAGGCGGCGTCCACCACCAGGCGGACCTCCGATTCCCAGCCCTCGCTGATGGACCGGGCCAGCTCCTCGAGGCTGCCCGCATCCTTGAGCAGGGTCCGGGAGCGGCGCAGCAGCACCTCGCCCGCCTCGGTCAGTACCGCCTTGCGACCTTCGATGCGCAGCAGGGGGATGCCCACCTGTTCCTGCAGTTTCGCCACGGCGTAGCTCACCGAGGACTGGCTGCGGTGTAGCTGGCGCGCGGCCTGGGAAAAGCCGCCGTAGTCCACCACTGCCTGGAAGACGCGCCATTGTTCCAAGGTGACCCGGGGAGTTTTCATGTCATCCCTTACTCGTGAAATCTATCTATTTATTAGATCAAATAAGTCAATATTTTGCGCTTTTATATCGAAAATATGCGTAGATAATGGGCATGGAAGTCAATACACATATCTAGAGGACATCGACAATGAACGCATTGAATCCCGTCTCCACCCTGGTCGGACGCATCCTGCTGGGCGTGATGTTCCTGCTCGCCGGTCTGCTGTACGTCTTTGCCCACGGTGCCGGTGCCTGGAGCATCGACGCTCGCCGCGGCCGCTGAGGCCGTCCAGCCCGCCGGGACAGGCGGGGTTTATGGGCAGGGCCCCGGGGGTGAACTCCCGGGGCCCTTGCCATGTCGCATGGAGGATGCGCCAGTCAGGTCATCCATTCCCTTGCCCGCAGGGCATCGACGGCCGGCAGGCCGCCCTGGATCGGTTGGGGGGATGAATTCGCAGAGGAAAAACAATGAGTTTGATGATCAAGGGTGTCCTGCGGGACGAGGACTGGCTGGAGGCGGAGAGCCAGGACGGCGAATTCATGCGCCTGGACTCCCAGTTCCGAAATTGGGTCACCGCCGACGGCGCGGCCGGACCGAGTGGCGAGGGCGGTTTTCCCGCCGAGCCCGGACGCTACCACCTGTACATCTCCTGGGCCTGCCCCTGGGCGCATCGCACCCTGATCTTCCGCAAGCTCAAGGGGCTCGAGGACCTGATCGGGCTCTCCATCGTCAACCCCTACATGCACGAGGCCGGCTGGACCTTCGAGCCCTACCCGGATTCCACCCAGGACCATGTGCATGGCGCGCGCTATATGCACGAGCTCTACAGCCGGGCCGATCCAGAATACACGGGCATCGTCACCGTGCCCGTGCTCTGGGACAGGCAGCGCGACACCATCGTGAACAACGAGTCCTCGGAGATCATCCGCATGTTCAACAGCGCCTTCGAGGCGTTCACGGACCGCCACGAGGACTATTACCCCGAGGCCTTGCGCGCGGAGATCGATGCGGTCAACGAGCGCATCTACGAGAACCTCAACAACGGTGTCTACCGTTGCGGCTTTGCCACCACCCAGGAGGCTTATGAGGCGGCCTACCAGCGGCTATTCGAGACCCTCGAATGGCTGGAGGACCGGCTCTCCAGGCAGCGTTACCTGGTGGGCGATCGATTGACGGAGGCCGACTGGCGCCTGTTTACTACCCTGGTGCGTTTCGACGCGGTCTATTACAGCCATTTCAAGTGCAACCGCCGTCGGCTCGTGGACTATCCCAATCTCTGGGCCTACACCCGGGAGCTGTACCAGATGGATGGGATCGCCGAGACCGTGCATCTTGACCAGATCAAGACCCACTACTACGGCAGTCACGCACAGCTCAATCCCAGTGGTATCGTCCCCCGCGGGCCGGAGGTCGACTTCGGTGCCCCCCACGGGCGCGAGCACCTGGTTTGACCCACACCTTGCCTGAGGATTCGATTGCGTGAAAAAGCGTCTCGCGCCCCTGGTGCTCATGGTCGCCGCGGTCATTGCGGTGGCGGTGGTGATGCATTTCCAGCAGCAGGGCCCGGCCCGTCAGGCGGGCGGGGGCGGCGCAGGCGGCGGCCCGGTACCGGTGGTGCTGGCCGAGGTCAGTCGTGACACCTACGTCACCACCCTGGAATCCCTGGGCACGGCCCGCGCCAACGAATCCGTGGATCTGGCCGCCAAGGTCACCGGGCGCGTCGAGGCGCTGAACTTCACCGACGGGCAACAGGTCCGCCGGAGTGACCTGCTGGTGCGCCTGGAGAGCGCCGAGGAGCAGGCCGAGCTGCGCGAGGCGGAAGTGCGCCTGGCCGAGCAGCGCCGCGAACTGGACCGCATCCGCGGCCTGGTGGCCGATCGTGCCCTGCCGCGCCAGCGCCTGGACGAGCAGGAATCCCGGGTCGCCGAGGCGCAGGCCCGGCTGGAGGCCGCCCGGGCCCGCCTGGACGACCGCGTGGTCCGCGCCCCCTTCAGCGGGGTGCTGGGCCTGCGCCGGGTGAGTGTCGGCGCCCTGGTGAGCCCGGGCACCCTGATCACCACCCTGGACGACATCAGCATCATCAAGCTGGACTTCACCGTGCCGGAGACCTTCCTGCCCGGCGTAAGCCCCGGACAGACCATCACCGCGCGCAGCGCCGCCTACCCGGGCCGGGACTTCCGCGGCACGGTCACCTCCGTGGACTCGCGCATCGACCCCGCCACCCGAGCCGGCATCGTGCGCGCCGAGATCCCCAACGATGAAAGGCTGCTGCGTCCCGGCATGCTGCTGACCGTGCGCCTGGAGAAAAACGAGGCGGTGTCCCTGTCCATCCCCGAGAGCGCCCTGGTGCCCGTGCGTGACGAGCAGTACGTGTTCGTGGTCAACGACGAGGATCGGGTGGAGCGCCTGCTGATCCGCACCGGACGTCGTGCCCCGGGCCGGGTCGAGGTGCTGGAGGGCCTGGAGGAGGGCATGCGCGTGGTGGTGGAGGGCACCCACCGGGTGCGTCCCGGCGTGAAGGTGGCCCCGCGCGAGCCGGCCGGTACCCAGGCGCAGGACGAGGCCGAGGCACAGCGCCCATGATCATCTCGGATGTCGCCAACCGCAGGCCGGTCTTTGCGGTTGTCATCAGCCTGTTGTTGATCGCCTTCGGCATCATCTCCTTCGACCGCCTGCCGTTGCGCGAATACCCGGACATCAACCCGCCGGTGGTCACTATCCTCACCGACTACCCGGGCGCCAATGCCGCCATCGTGGAGACCAAGATCACCCAGCTGATCGAGGACCGGGTCAGCGGCATCGAGGGCATCCAGTGGATCCAGTCCGACAGCGCCGACGGACGCTCGCGCATCACCATCGAGTTCGATGTGGGCCGCGACATCGATGCCGCCGCCAACGACGTGCGCGAGGCGGTCTCCCGGGTAGTGCGCCAGCTGCCCGACGAGGCGGACCCGCCCATGGTGTTCAAGGCTGATACCAACGCCGACGTGATCCTGTGGCTCAATCTCTCCAGCGATCGGCTCAATCGCATGGAGCTCACCGACTATGCGGAACGCTACCTGGTGGATCGCTTCTCGGTGGTGGAGGGCGTGGCACTGGTGCGTGTCGGCGGAGCGCTGACCCAGTCCATGCGCATCTGGCTGGACCGGGAGGCCCTGGCGGCCCGCCGGCTCACCGTGGAAGACGTGGAACAGGCCCTGCGGCGCGAAAACGTGGAACTGCCCGCTGGTCGGGTGGAATCCCTGGACCGGGAGTTCAACGTGCGCGTGGCGCGCGCCTACAGCACCCCGGAGGATTTCGCGCGCCTGGTGGTCCGGCGTGGCGACGACGGGCACCTGGTGCGCCTGGGCGAGGTGGCCCGGGTGGAGATCGGCCCGGCGGACGAGCGCACCGAGCTGCGCGGCAATGGTGTGTCGATGGTGGGGCTGGGCATCATCCAGCAGTCCACTGCGAACACCCTGGCGGTGGCCCAGGCGGTGAAGGCCGAGGCCGAGCGTATCCGGCCGAGCCTGCCTGAAGGCGTCTATCTGAATCAGAGCTACGACAGTTCCGTGTTCATCGAGGGCGCCATCAAGGAGGTCTACACCACCCTGTTCATCGCCATGGGCGTGGTGATCCTGGTGATCTACCTGTTCCTGGGCAACGTGCGCGCCATGCTCATCCCGGCGGTGACCGTGCCCGTGTCCCTGATCGCCGCCTTCACCGCGCTCTATGCCCTGGGCTTCTCGGTGAACCTGCTCACCCTGCTGGCCCTGGTGCTCGCCATCGGCCTGGTGGTGGACGACGCCATCGTGGTGCTGGAGAACATCCACCGGCGCATCGAACTGGGTGAGCCGCCGCTGCTGGCCGCCTACCGGGGTGCGCGGCAGGTGGGCTTCGCGGTGGTGGCCACGACCCTGGTGCTGATCGCGGTGTTCGTGCCGCTCGCCTTCCTGCAGGGTAACATCGGCCGGCTGTTCACGGAATTCGCCCTGGCCATGGCCGCTGCCGTGGCCTTCTCGAGCCTGGTGGCGCTCACCCTCTCGCCGGTGATGTGCGCGCGCCTGATACGCGCCGACAACCAGAAGACGGGCCTGAGCCACGTGATGCACGTGGCCTTCGAGCGCCTGGGCAATCTCTATGGCCGAGTGCTGGCCCTGTCCCTCAAGGTCCCGGTGGTCACCGGCGTGGTGCTCATCGGCCTGTTCGCCGTGATCGCCGTGCTGATCCAGATCATCCCCAACGAGTATGCCCCCCGGGAGGACCGCGGCGCCTTCTTCGTGTTCGTCAATGCGCCGGAGGGCACCAGCTATCCCACCATGGTGCAAAACATGCGCGAGGTGGAAAAGCGGCTCATGCCGCTGCTGGAGAGCGGCGAGGCCATCCGCGTGCTGGCGCGCACGCCGCGCAGCTTCGGCAATTCCGAGGTGGTCAACGACGGCATCGGCATCGTGGTGCTGCAGCACTGGAACGAGCGTTCACGCTCGGCCAGCGAGATCATGACCGCCCTGCAGCCGGAGCTGGCCCAGATCCCGGGGGTGCGCGCGGTGACCGTGATGCGCCAGGGACTGGGCGGGCGACGCGCCGGCCAGCCGGTGCAGTTCGTGCTGGGCGGCCCCGACTACGAGGAGCTGGCACGCTGGCGCGACCTGATCATCGAGCGCGCCTCGGAAAACCCGGGCCTGCGCGGCCTGGATTCCGACTTCAAGGAGACCAAGCCGCAGCTGATGGTGACCATCGACAAGGACCGGGCCGCGGACCTGGGCGTGTCCGTGGAGACCATCGGCCGCACCCTGGAGACCATGCTGGCCTCACGGCGCGTGACCACCTACATCGACCGGGGCGAGGAGTACGACGTGATCCTGGAAGGCGAGCGCGAGCAGCGCCGCACGCCCAACGACATCACCAACATCTACGTCCGGTCCCAGCGCAGCGGCGAGCTGATCCCGTTGTCCAACCTGGTCACCTTCGTGGAGCAGGCGGACGCGGCCAGCCTCAACCGCTACAACCGCATGCGCGCGGTGACCATCACCGCCGGGCTGGCCGATGACTACACCCTCGGCGAGGCCCTGGATTACCTGGACCGGATCGCCGCCGAGCTGCTGCCGGAGACCGCGCGCATCGACTACAAGGGGGACTCCCTGGAATTCCGCAAGGCGGGCGGGGCGGTGATCTTCGTGTTCGCCCTGGCCCTGCTGGTGGTGTTCCTGGTGCTGGCGGCCCAGTTCGAGAGCTTCGTGCACCCGCTGGTGATCATGCTCACGGTGCCGCTGGCCATCGCCGGCGCGTTGTTCGGGCTGTGGGTGACTGGCCAGACGCTCAACATCTACAGCCAGATCGGCATCGTCATGCTCATCGGCCTGGCGGCCAAAAACGGCATCCTGATCGTGGAGTTCGCCAACCAGTTGCGTGACCAGGGTATCGGGTTTCACCAGGCCCTGATGGATGCCGCGCGCCTGCGCCTGCGCCCCGTACTGATGACCGCCGTGACCACGGTGATGGGCACCCTGCCGCTGATCCTGGGCAGCGGACCCGGCGCCGAGAGCCGCTTCGTGATCGGCACCGTGGTGTTCTCAGGCGTGCTGTTCGCCACCTTCTTCACCCTGTTCGTGGTGCCCGTGGCCTACCAGACCCTGGCCCGCCACAGCGGCTCCCCCGGCGACACCGGCCGACGCATCCGGGAGCTGGAGGAGCGCTACGGGGAAGCAAAGATCTGATTCAACATTCAAGATTCAAAATTCAAAGGGAATGCACGGAGAGAGGGCCTCCACCTTTGAACTTTGAATTTTGAATTTTGAATCAGCCTTTCTCAAATGCCAGCGCTACCGAGTTGATGCAGTAGCGCAGGCCGGTGGGCGGCGGGCCGTCGGGGAACACGTGGCCCAGGTGGGCGTGGCAGCGGGCGCAGCGCACCTCGTCGCGGATCATGCCGTGGCTGGTGTCGCGGTGCACCGTGAGTGCCGATTCCGACACCGGCTGCCAGTAGCTGGGCCAGCCGCTGCCGGAGTCGAACTTGTGGCTGGAACTGAACAGCGGCGCGCCGCAGCAGACGCACAGGTAGGTGCCCGGTTCGTGGTGATCGTAGTAGCTGCCGCTGAAGGGCGGCTCGGTGCCCGCCCGTCGGGTGACCGCAAAGGCCTCGGGGCTCAGCCGCTCGCGCAGTCGTTCGTCGCTGTAATCGCCGGTTTCGTCGTTCGGGTCTTTCATCGGGGCACTCTCCTCTTAATCGCACCAGGTCGATGGGGTATTCTGGACCCAATTATGTGACAGGCATCCCAGTGTGTTCCGGGGTCATGCCCGCTCAACCCACATTAAGGCGTTCCCACATGGCCTGCAAAGACTGTCAAACCATCCGCCGGCCCGAGAACGGCCCGGGTACCCTGTTCCTCGCGCCCTTCCTGAGTCACACCCACCAGACGCTTGCCAAGCGCCTGGCCGAGCAGGGTCTGATGGTGGATGTGCCGGCCCCCGGCGTGCTGGGTGTGCCGGTGAGCGAACAGGGCATCCAGTCCCTGGGGGATCTGCTCACTCGATTGATGAGCGAGGCCGAGGTAGAGGGCTGTCGTGCCGTCTTCCTGCCCCGGGGGGAAGGCTTCGGCATCGCCCAGCTGATGCAGACCCAGCCCCTCTCGACCCTGCTGTCGCGCCTGAGCAGCGACTGGTTGATGGACATGATCGACGATGAGCGCCTGAGCTTCCACTACCAGCCCATCGTGCACATCGACCGCCCCGCCGAACCCTTCGCCTACGAGGCCCTGATGCGCGGGCAGATGCCGGATGGCACCGTGGTCTATCCGGGCAAGCTGCTGGCCCAGGCCAAGGCCTCGGAACTCACCTTCCACCTGGACCGTGCCGCGCGCATCAACGCCATCCGCCAGGCGGTGGGACACGGCCTCTCCACGCCGGTGTTCATCAACTTCAATCCCACCACCATCTACGAGCCTTCCTTCTGTCTGCAGACCACGGTGAAGGAGGCAGAGAAGGTGGGGGTCGATCCCGGACAGTTTGTGTTCGAGGTGGTGGAGAGCGAGCACGTGGGCGACGTGCCGCACCTGTTGCGCATCATCAATTATTATCGTGAAAAGGGGTTCCGCGTTGCCCTGGATGACCTGGGTGCCGGTTACGCCTCCCTGAACCTGCTCGCCCAGCTCAAGCCCGATTTCGTCAAGTTTGATCGCGAACTGGTCTCCGGCGTGCACGAGGATTCCTTTAAGCAGAAGGTGCTCGGCAAGCTGGTGGAGATGGCCCGGGACCTGGGCATCCAGACCATCGCTGAGGGCGTGGAGCATATCGCCGAATGGCAGTGGCTCCAGGGGTCCGGCGTGAATTACGTGCAGGGCTACCTGTTTGCCAAACCCGCCACACCGCCGCCGATGCCGGTCCACCCCCGGTGAAGTACGAAGTGTGAATTGGGAAGTGGGAAATGAAGTGCGAAGTGTGAATTGGGAGGTGGGAAGTAAAGGCTCCCAGTTCGCACTTCCCAATTCCCACTTCCTACTTCCTACTTCAAACCCGTGTCTCCCCCGTTCTGATCCGGTAGTATGAAATAAGCATTCCATTCATCCGTTCTCTTCAGGGAAACCGGCGTGACCGACCCTATCGCTTCCGCCTACCGGTTGCTCGAGGCCTCGATGGTGCATTACCAGGGCCAGCCGGTGGGCACCATCGCCAGTCTCGATGCCCATGCCCCGGCGGAGAACTACGCCGACTGCTTCATTCGCGACTTCGTGCCCTCGGGCCTGGTGTTTCTGCTCGATGGGCGGGGCGAGATCGTGCGCAATTTTCTCTCCATCGTGCTGCGACTGCGCGACCAGCAGGAGGAGATGGAAGGTCATCGCCTGCTGCCCAAGGTGATGCCCGCCAGCTTCCGCGTCCTGGTCCACGAGGACGGCCGCGAGGAACTGCACGCCGATTTCGGCGACCGGGCCATCGGCCGGGTGGCGCCGGTGGATTCCATGATGTGGTGGATCATCCTGTTGCGTGCCTACTGCCGGGTGACCGGCGATACGGGCTTCGTGCGCAGCACCGAGTGCCAGCGGGGCATCCGGCTGATCCTCAACATCTGCCTGCAGGACCGCTTCGAGGTGTTCCCCACCCTGCTGGTGCCCGACGGCTCATTCATGATTGACCGCCGCATGGGCGTCTACGGTCATCCCCTGGAGATCCAGGCCCTGTTCTTCGGCGCACTGCAGGCGGGGCTCGCCATGCTCGATCCCGCGGACGCCGAAAGCCAGGCGGTGATCCGCCAGTCCCGCAAGCGGCTCGATCAGCTCACCGACTACGTGCGCCACTACTACTGGCTGGATCTCGCGCGGCTCAACCACATCCACCGGGCGCGCACCGAGATGTTCGGCCACGACATCGAGAACGCGCTGAACATCTACCCGGAGAGCATCCCCGACTGGGTCACCGACTGGCTGCCCGAGGATGCCGGCTACCTGGTGGGCAACCTGGGGCCGGGGCGCATGGATTTTCGTTTCTTCTCCTTCGGCAACCTGCTGGCCGTGCTGTTCGGCCTGGCGGATGCGCGCCAGTCGCGGCTCATTATGGAGGTGTTCCAGCAGCGCTGGGACGACCTGGCGGGCATGATGCCGGTGAAGATCTGCTACCCCGCCATGGAGGGCGAGGAATGGCGCCTGCTCACCGGTTCGGACCCCAAGAACATCCCCTGGTCCTACCACAACGGCGGCAACTGGCCGACGCTCATCTGGGCCCTGGTGGCCGCGGCGCTCAATACCGGCCATGGCTATCTCGCCGAGCGCGCCCGGGAGGTGGCCCTGCACCGGCTGGCCCATGACGGCTGGCCCGAATACTACGACGGGCGCAACGGCCGGCTGATCGGCCGGCGCGCCAACTACAACCAGACCTGGTCCGCCACCGCGCTGATCCTGGCGGACAAATTCATCAAGGATCCTTCGGGCCTCGACATGCTGCGACTCGGAGGTGCAGAGGAAGCCCCATGAAGAAGACCCAGAGCAAGGCCCGGCAGGGCGAGGGCCTGTATATCGTGCTCGTCAGCGTGCACGGCCTGATCCGCGCAGAAGAGCTGGAGCTGGGCCGCGACGCAGACACCGGCGGTCAGACCAAGTACGTGGTGGAACTGGCCCGCGCGCTTGCGGCCCATCCGGAGGTGGGGCGCGTGGATCTGATCACCCGCCAGGTGATCGATGCCAAGGTCTCCGATGATTACGCCCGGCCCGAGGAGCCGCTCGCCGAGAACGCCTGGATCATCCGCCTGCCCTGCGGTCCGCGCCGCTACCTGCGCAAGGAGACCCTCTGGCCCTACCTGGACTGTTTCGCGGACAACGCCCTGCGGCACGTGCGCAGCGTGGGCCTGATGCCGGACGTGATCCACAGCCACTACGCGGATGCGGGCTACGTGGGCACGCGCCTGTCCAACCTGCTGGGCGTGCCCCTGGTGCACACGGGGCATTCCCTGGGGCGGGTCAAGCGCGAGCGCCTGCGGGAGAAGGGGCTCAAGGACGAGGACATCGAGTCCCGCTACAACATGTCCCGGCGCATCGAGGCCGAAGAGGAGACCCTGGCCCACGCCTACCGGGTGGTGGCCAGCACCCAGCAGGAGGTGGAGGAGCAGTACGGCCTCTACGACCACTACCGTCCCGAGCGCATGGTGGTCCTGCCCCCCGGCACCGACCTGGGGCGCTTCTCGCCGCCGAAACCCCGCGGCCGCCGCCCGGCGGTGTGGGATGTGCTCAGTCGTTTCCTGAGAAGGCCTGATCTGCCCCTGGTGCTGGCATTGTCACGGCCCGACGAGCGCAAGAACATCCCCACCCTGATTGAGGCCTTTGCCGGGCATGACAAGCTGCGCGAGCACGCCAACCTGGTGGTGGTGGCCGGCAACCGGGATGCAATCCGCGATCTGGACAAGGGCGCCCGCGAGGTCCTCACCGAGGTGCTGCTGCGCATCGACGAGTACGACCTCTACGGCCGGGTGGCCTACCCGAAGCATCACAGCGCGGACGACGTGCCCGATTTCTATCGCCTGGTGACCCGCAGCCGGGGCGTGTTCGTCAATCCGGCGCTCACCGAGCCCTTCGGCCTGACGCTGATCGAGGCCGCCGCCTGCGGCGCGCCCATCGTCGCCACCCGGGACGGCGGTCCCCGGGACATCGTGGGCCACTGTCACAACGGCACCCTGGTGGATCCCCTGGACGCACGGGCCATGGCCGAGGCCATCTGGAAGATCGTCAGCGACCGGGAACACTGGAAGAAGCTGTCCGAGAGCGGACTCAAGGGCGTGCGCAGGCACTATGCCTGGGAGGGACATGCGGAGAAGTACATCAGGCAGGTGAAATCCCTGCGCCGGGAGGCCAGCCGCTTCCGTCGCGGGCAGCAGCGTCTCTCGGGCAAGCTGGCCAGGGCGGATCGCGCCATCATCTCCGATATCGACAACACCCTGCTGGGGGATCGCAACAGCCTGCGTGCCCTGGTGCAGCGTCTCAAGGACGAAGGCGGCAGCGTGGCCTTCGGCATCGCCACCGGGCGGCGCCTGGATTCGGCGCTGCAAGTGCTCCAGGAATGGGGCGTGCCCACGCCGGACCTGCTCATCACCTCCGTGGGTGCCGAGGTCCACTACGGCCCGGAGATCACGCCCGACCAGGGCTGGTCACAGCACATCGACCACCGCTGGGACCGGGAGGGGCTGAAAGTGCAGCTGCTGGAGCTGCCGGGGATCGAACTGCAGCCGGAGATCGATCAGCGCCGCCACAAGCTGAGCTTCTTCGTGGACCCGGAGCTGGCCCCTTCCATGCAGGAGATCGAACGTCTGCTGCACCAGCAGGACCTGCACGCCAACATCATCTACTCCCACGACCGCTTCCTGGACCTGCTGCCGGCCCGGGCCTCCAAGGGCTTCGCGGTGCGCTATTTCGCGGACAAGTGGGGCATCCCCCTGGAGCGCATCCTGGTGGCGGGGGACTCGGGCAACGACGAGGACATGCTGCGCGGCAGCACCCTGGGGGTGGTGGTGGGCAACCACCATCCGGAGCTGCGGCGTCTGAAGGGCTTCCAGCGCATCTACTTCGCCCGCGCCGGGCACGCGGGTGGCATCAGCGAGGGTCTGGATCACTTCGACTTCTTCGGCCGGTGCGATGTGCCGGGGGAGTGATGTTTGATTCAAAATTCAAGATTCAAAATTCAAGATTCAAAATTCAAGATTCAAAATTCAAAGGAACCCCATCACCTTTGAATCTTGAATTTTGAATCTTGAATTGCCTTTGTTCAGGTCGTCCTGACCCGGATCTCGCCGCAGCGGGCGCAACGCTCCACGGTGACCAGCTTGCCCTGCTTCACGTCGAACTGCTTTTCCTTGAGCACTTCCCACTTGTGAAAGTTGGAGCGGCATAGGGTCTTGCCCTTGTGCTTCTCCGCGGCCTTGGGCCGCTTGAATTGAATGACATCGCCCACGTGTTCAGCCGGCCTTGGAACCGCCCAGGCAAGGGGGCGAGTCGGGCACCCTGCCGGCGCGCTCGAACCACTCGTCCGGGGTGAGGGTGTGCAGGGCCAGGGCGTGGATGCGCCCGGCCAGTTCCTCGGAGAGCACCGCGTTCACCTTGCGGTGGCGCCCCACTAGCCGCTCGCCCTCGAAGGCCTGGCTGGCGATGGTGACCTTGAAGTGGGATTCGGAGCCGGGCGGCACGTTGTGATTGGCGCTCTCGTTGACCACTTCCAGGTGAACGGGGTCGAAGGCCTCGCGCAGCTTGCGCTCGATGTCGGTCTGGATATTCATGGTTGTTTGTTTCCCGATTTGCCGCAGAGGCGCGGAGACGCAGAGAACTGAAAACATCGACAGGATTAATAGGATTTACGGGATTAATTCAGTCAAGGCGAAGCCTTCACTATCATGTAAATCATGTTAATCCTGTCCGATTCCTTTCTCCGCGTCTCTGCGGCAGAAGGTTTTTCGCAGACCCATCTTCCCTGCGGCCCGCCGCGGTTTCAAGCACACGGGCCGCAGGGTTGTCTCAGCGGCGCAGTTCGTTGTCGCGGTAGTGGATGTCGAGCCAGCAGCGGGGCAGGGGTTCGCCGGAGGGGAAGATCATGTCGGCCTTGGTGAAGGCCTCGGGCTCGGGCAGATCCTCACCCCAGTTGTAGCGTCCCTTGAACTGCTTCTGGATCGGGTCCATCAGGGCGGCGCCGTCGATCACCTCGACGAGATGGCCATTGTTGCGGTCTTTGACGAACATGGGGGCCTCCCGGGTTCGGTATGCCTACCCGGAGTATGGCCCCCACGGCGTCATTTTCAAGCCGCCTTCAGGTGCGGAACTGGCCCGCCAGCTCCTGCAGGCGCATCGCCAGCTGCGCCAGCTCCTCGGAGGCGTTGGCGGTTTGTACCGCTCCCGCGCTGGTCTCCTCGGCCACGTGGTTGATGGTCACCACGCTCTGATTCATGTTGTCGGCCACCGCGCTCTGTTCCTCGGCGGCGCTGGCGATCTGGTGGTTCATGTCGGTGATCACCTCCACCGCGGCGCGGATGCGGGACAGGGATTCGCCCGCCCGTGCGGCTTCCTCCACGGTCTTGTGGGCCTTGCCGCGGCCGTTCTCCATGGCCTTGACCGCCTCGCCGGCGCCGCCCTGGAGCTGCTCGATGATGCGCTGGATCTCCTGGGTGGAATCCTGGGTGCGGGTGGCGAGCGTGCGCACCTCATCGGCCACCACGGCGAAGCCGCGGCCCTGCTCACCGGCCCGGGCGGCCTCGATGGCGGCATTGAGCGCCAGCAGGTTGGTCTGCTCGGCGATGCCGCGGATCACGTCCAGGACCACGCGGATGTTGTCGGTGTCGTTTTCCAGGCGCTGGATCACCTGGGCGGTCTCCTCCACGGAGGCGGCCAGGGCCTCGATGGCGCCGATGGTCTGGTGCACCACCTTCTCGCCGCTGGTGGATTCCTGCTTGGCGGCGTTGGCGGAGTCGGCCGCCTCCTGGGCGTTGCGGGCTACGTCCTGGGTGGTCTGGCTCATCTCGGTCATGGCCGTGGCCAGCAGCTCGATCTCGCCGCGCTGGCGCTGGATGCCGGCGCTGGTCTGCTGGGTGGTGGCGGACATCTGTTCCGCCGCCGCGGCCACCTGGCCGGTGGCGGCGTTGATTTCGTTGATCATGTCCCGCAGGCGCAGCAGCATGGTGCGCATGGCGGTCATCAGCCGGCCGGTCTCGTCGCGGCGGTTGATCTCGGGCAGGTCGTGGCTCAGGTCGCCCTTGGCGATGGCGTCCAGGGTGTCCACGGCGCCGAGCAGCGGCGCGAAGGCGCGCTGTGTGTACCAGTAGATGAGCACCGCCAGCACCACCAGCACCAGCACGGAGATCAGGATCGCCAGGCGGTTGATGTTGGCCTGGGAATTGAAGCTCTCGGTGTAGTCACTGACGCTGACCAGGTGCGCCAGGGCCTGGCCGTCGGGGGCCGTCACGGGGATCACCGCCACGGAGTACCAGCGGCCGTCGCGATCCCGGACCCGCTGCACCGGCTCACCGGCCACTAGCCGGGCCGTGTCGCCGGTGATGGTCTGCAGGAAGCCCTCGTCGGTGCTGTACTCCACGCCCCGCTGACCGACGATAAAGTTGCGCGACTCGTTGGCCATGGACAGGTCGGAGAGTGCCGTGTCCAGGGTACGCATGAACACGCCGGCACCGGCCAGCTGGCCGCGCTGGTACATGGGGAAGGCCAGCACCGTGACCAGGGTGCCGTCCTCGTCCCGCTGCAAGCCCTGGACCACGGCGCGCTCCGCCAGTGCCTGCTGCACCACCGCCTTGCGGGTGACACCGGTGAAATCCGCCGGGGCGGAGAACAGCACCTGGCCGCTCGTATCGGTGAGTTGCAGGCGGGAGATGGTCTCCGAGGCGCTCAGGCGGTTGAAGGTGGGGCGTGCGCTGTCGGCCAGGGCGGCACGATCACCGGCGGCCATGGCCGCCAGGGTGTTGCGATCCCGGGTCAGGCCCTGCATGCCGGTACCCATGCGCTCCACCTCGGTGCTCAGGATCTTGCCCCAGAGCTCGGCCTTGCTGCTCAGAATCAGGGCCTCGAAGCGTGTCTCTGCCTCGCTCTGGGCCATGCGCGCGGTGCCGATCAGGGCGATGGAGGCGAACAGCAGGGCGCCCAGGGCGAGCAGCGTCAGTCGCATCTTCAGGGACATGGAAAACTCCTCTGTGCAGTTCGTGTCGGCGCTGTGGTGCGCCTTGTTATGGTTCTTGTATGTTTGTCGGCCGAGCGCGGTGGGTCTTTAGGATGCTCGGGGCATCGGGGTGGGCAAAAAAAAGCGCGCAAGGCGTTTCCATAGAAACAGGCCTTGCGCGCCTTCCCTGCGTGGGCGCATCGCCCGGTGTCCGGGGCGCGCCGGTGTTCAGGCCCGCTTATTCCACCGGGTAGCCGGCGTCACGCCAGGAGGGGAAGCCCAGACGGTAGTAGTAGACCTTGGTGAAGCCCCATTCCACGGCGCGCTCGGCGGCCACGGCGGTGCGCCAGCAGGGGGTGCTGTTGCAGTACAGGACCACTTCGGCGTCCTTGGAGCCGATGACTTCCAGCAGGCTCTGCTCGGTGATCTTGCTCTGGGACTGGTCACGCTCCACGGTCAGGTTCTCGGCGCCGGGGATGCGGCCGGCCTCGAAGTCGGAGGCGGTGCGCACGTCCACGAAGGGCACGCCACGGTCGAACAGGGCCTTGGCATCGGCGGGACTCACGTAGGTGGTGCCGGGCACGGTCTCGGGGGAGGCGTAGTTGGCCGCGGCCACGACGGGCAGCAGGCAGAACAGCATCAGGCTCAGACGGGCGAACAGGTTCTTGGTTTTCATGGTTTCAACTCCAGGTGATGCGGGTCTTATTTGGTGTGTTGACATGTGGGGCCGCGTATCCATCGGTTTCCCTGCGAACCGTTAGCGTTGCCCTTGTGTGTAAGGCTAGATTGAATACAGTGTTTGGAAAAGTGAGACCCATGCACGGTTGTGCCCGGCTTTTCTACCGCCCGTCCGAAACATGACAATTTTGTTAAGTTCAGCGCTGTAAAGCCTCACTGGCCCCAGGTCGTCTGGTCTCCCGGTGCCGGCTGAGGCTATAGTCTTGAATCCATCTTCTGCCCCGCCTCCGGGCACCTCCAGCCCCAGGACTCGCTCCATGAAAGACGCCGCCCCGCGCACCATCTACCTCAAGGACTACACGCCGCCCGCCTGGCGGGTGGAGCGGGTGAGCCTGGATTTCGAGCTGGACCCCGCCGAGACCCGGGTGCGTTCGCGGCTTTCGATCGCCCGTGAACAGGGCGCGCACGGCCAGCCTCTGATGCTCTATGGCCAGGATCTGACCCTGGTCTCCCTGGCCGTGGACGGCCGCGCCCTGGATGCGGCCTCCTGGCGCATCGAGGGGGATCAGCTGTGGATCCAGGGATTGCCTGAGCGCTGCGAGCTGGCCATCGAGACCCTCATCCACCCGGAGCGCAACACGGCCCTGGAGGGGCTGTACGTCTCCGGCGGCAATTTCTGCACCCAGTGCGAGGCGGAGGGTTTCCGGCGCATCACCTGGTTCCCGGACCGTCCCGACGTGATGGCCGAGTACACGGTGCGCATGAGTGCCGACAAGGCGGCCTTCCCGGTGCTGTTGTCCAACGGCAACCTGCTGGAGCGCGGCGACCTGCCCGGCGGCCGGCACTACGCCCTGTGGCACGATCCCTTCCCCAAGCCCAGCTATCTGTTCGCCCTGGTGGCCGGCGATCTGGCCTGCCAGGAGGATCGCTTCGTGACCCGCTCCGGGCGGGAGGTGGCCCTGCGCATCTACGTGCAGCGGCACAACCTGGACAAGTGCGACCACGCTATGCGTTCGCTCAAGAAGTCCATGGCCTGGGATGAGCAGACCTTCGGCCGGGAGTACGACCTGGACGTCTACATGATCGTGGCCGTGGATGACTTCAACATGGGGGCCATGGAGAACAAGGGCCTCAACGTCTTCAACTCCAAGTACGTGCTGGCCCGTGCCGACACCGCCACCGACGAGGACTTCGTGGCCATCGAATCGGTCATCGCCCACGAGTATTTCCACAACTGGTCCGGCAACCGGGTCACCTGCCGGGACTGGTTCCAGCTGTCCCTGAAGGAAGGGCTGACGGTGTTCCGGGACCAGGAATTCACCGCCGACCAGAGCCTGCGCGCGGTCAAGCGCATCGACGATGTGCAGCGCCTGCGCAGCCTGCAGTTCCCCGAGGACGCGAGCCCCATGGCCCACCCGGTGCGTCCCCAGTCGTACATGGAGATCAACAACTTCTACACCATGACGGTGTACGAGAAGGGCGCCGAGGTGGTGCGCATGATCCAGACCCTGCTGGGCCGCGAGTGCTTCCGCCAGGGGCTGGACCTGTATTTCGAGCGCCACGACGGCCAGGCGGTGACCACCGACGATTTCGTGCGCGCCATGGAGGACGCCAGCGCCCGGGACCTCTCCCAGTTTCGCCGTTGGTACGACCAGGCCGGCACGCCGGTGCTGGATGTGGCCGGGGCCTACGATGCCGAGACCCGGCGCTACCGGCTCACGGTGCGCCAGTCCTGCCCGCCCACGCCGGGCCAGGCGGAGAAGCTGCCCCTGCACATCCCCCTGGCCATGGCCCTGCTGAACAGCGAGGGACGGGAGATCCCCCTGCGCCTGGAGGGCGAGCGTCGTGCCGCCGGCGGCGAACGGGTCCTGGAGCTGACCGCGCCGGATCACGTGTTCGTGTTCGAGGACGTGCCCGAGGCGCCGGTGCCCTCACTGTTGCGCAACTTCTCCGCACCGGTGAAGCTCAGGTTCGATTACAGCGACACGCAGCTGGCCTTCCTCATGGCCCACGACGGCGACGACTTCAACCGCTGGGAGGCGGGCCAGCAGTACGCCGTGCGCATCCTGCTCAAGCTGGTGGCCGAGCTGCAGGCCGGGCGCAAGCCCGCCCTGGACGCGCGCTTCGTCGAGGCGGTGGCCCGGGTGCTGGACGACCGGGAACTGGACCCGGCCCTGGTGGCCGAGGCCCTGAGCCTGCCCGGGGAGAGCTACCTGGCGGAGCAGATGGAGGTGGTGGACGTGGATGCCATTCACCAGGCCCGGCAGTTCCTGCGCCGGGGCCTGGGGGATCGCCTCGGCCAGGGCTGGCGAGGCATCGTCGACCGGCACGGTGACACCGACCCGCTGGCCCTGGACGCCACCACCATGGGCCGGCGCCGGCTGGCCAACCTGGCCTACGCCTACCTGGCCGCCACCGGTGACGGCGATGGCCGCGCCCTGGCCTATGCCCGTTTCCGCCATGCCCGCAACATGACCGAGTCCATGGGTGGGCTGCGCGCCCTCATGGACTGCCCCTGCGAGGAGCGGGAGGCGGCGCTGGCCGCCTTCGAGGCGCGCTGGAAGGACGAACCCCTGGTGCTGGACAAGTGGTTCAGCCTGCAGGCCGCCACCTGTCTGCCCGGCGCCCTGGAGCGGGTCAAGCGCCTGATGGATCACCCGGGCTTCAACCTGCGCAACCCCAACCGGGTGCGGGCGCTGATCGGCGCCTTCGCCACCGCCAACCCGGTGCACTTCCATGCCGCCGATGGTTCGGGCTATCAGTTCCTGGCAGACCAGGTGCTCGCCCTGGACCCCCTTAATCCCCAGGTGGCCGCCCGGCTGGTGAAGTCCCTGAGCCGTTTCAAACGCTACGATCCGGGCCGTCAGAAGCTGATGCGGCAGGCCCTCAAGCGCATCGTGGACACCCACGGGCTGTCGCGGGATGTCTACGAGATCGCCAGCCGCAGCCTGGAGTGAGCGGTGCCTTTTTGGCGGATGCGGACACCGCTGATCGCGTGGGGAGTTCAGGGACGCGGGAACATGGATTGAACCGAAACCCATGGTGTCCTATGCATCTCCCGTGCACTGATACCCGGACTCACAAATTCACTGCCGCAGGCATGCGGGTCGGGCTGAACGAATCGCCGGGAGCGATTCGTCGCGCGAGCCCCCATGGGGTGAGGCGCAGGGATGCGCCGAACAAGCCCGACGGGTCAGCGCCCGGTTTCCAGGCCATCGTGAGGCGGGGCATCGAGCTGCCTCAGCAGGGTCGCCACGGCCTGATCCCGCTCGCCGTCCGGCACCCCCAGCCCTGCCAGATAGTGCGCCAGCGCCTGTCGGGCCGGCCCGGTGGATGCCTCCTGTCCTGGTGCGTCCGGCAGTGCCCGGGCCAGGTATTCCAGCTGCACCCGTTCCGCCTCCAGTTCCGCCGCCAGCACGGCGGCGCGCAGTTGCGCGCCGCGGCTCCGAGGCGGGCTCAGGGGCTTGAGGCGGGTGCGCAGGGCGCGCAGGCGCAGCACCGTAGCGCCGCGCCAGGGCGCCAGCGCCTCGCGCAACGCGCACAGCCCGGCGGGATCCGGCATGGCGCGCCGACGCGCCGCCTGCCAGCACAGGGCCAGCACCAGGGGGATGTCGGCCTGGTAGCGGGCCTGCCAGTCGAGACAGGTCTCGCCCACGCCCGGGCGGGCATAGGCGGCACAGGCGTAGTCCCAGAGACGGGGTGCAGGATCCGATAGTGGCGGTGGGTGGGCATCCATGCCCCATGGTAACGGAAGCGCCGGGGCTAGGAGCCTGGGCGGTAGAAACCTGCAGCGTTAGAATTGGCTATGCCGACGACCTACCGCCCCTACAATCCCGATCAGCAGTTACTGTTGCCCGCGTCGCTCAAGGAGTGGCTTCCGGAGCAGCATTTGGCCTACTTCGTCTCCGATGCGGTGGACGCCTTGGATCTCACGGCGTTTCATGCCCGCTATGAAGGCGATGGCAGGCGCCGACAGCCGTTTGATCCGGCGATGATGGTGAAGGTGCTGACGTATGCCTACGCCAACGGGGTGTTTTCCTCGCGGGTGA
>NZ_KB898942.1 GCF_000377945.1 Thioalkalivibrio sulfidiphilus | reverse complement strand
GAGAAACTCGGGTGTCTTTTCTTTGGTTACTTTCTTTGGACAAGCAAAGAAAGTAACCCGAGCCCCGTGCAACGGGGATCGGAAGCCTTTGACTTAAAAGCTTTCAATGCACGTGAACTGGTACAAACGAACCCATGACAACACCCCCCATCCGCACCCTCACCTTCGGCGCCCTCAGCTGGAACGACCCCCGCCTGATCCAGGCCCTCTACCCCGAGGACACCCCGCCGGACTGGCACCTCTCCTGCTACGCCAGCCATTTCGACACCGTGCTGGTGGCCGAGGCGGACTGGCGCGGGGCGGATCCGGTTGTCTGGCTGGAATCCCTGCCGTCCCAGTTCTGGTTCTACCTGCGGGTGGAGGCGCCGCTGGATGAGGCAGGGCTGGCGCAACTGGTGAGCCTTGTCGAGGGTCTTGGCGACCGGCTGGGTGGCGTCGTTCTGGATGCTCCGGCCGCGTCCGTGGAGGCGACCCTGCGCGCGCGCCTGCCCGCGGTGCCGGTCTTCACGGTGACGGGGCCCGCCGGACCCGGGCGGGTCTGGACGGGGCCGGACAGCCCCTGTCCCTGCGGCATGGTGGGCTGGCTGCGTTTCGAGGTCCGGCCCACGCCCCGGGAGCTGCGCGCGGCGGTGGAGGGGTTCCTGGCCTGCCAGGAGGAGCCCTGGTGCGTGCTGTTTCTGGACGCGCCAGCGGAGACCTTCGAGGATGCGCGGGTGATCGGCCAGCTGTTCGGGGTGTGCTGAGCCGACTTGACTCCTCACCGGGGGCGCCTGAGACTTGCAGGCTTTGTCCGGCGGGAAACCCCGCCATCGGCCCGTGCCGGCATCGCCCACCGCCCCGTGCAAAGGTTTCCGCCCATCGACACGCAGCCCCACAACGACACCCTGGTGGAGATCCGGGATCTGCACTTCTCCCGTGGCGGGCGGCCTATCTTCAAGGGCCTGAGCCTGAAGATCCCCCGGGGCAGTATCACCGCCATCATGGGCCCCAGTGGCACGGGCAAGACCACCCTGCTCAAGCTGATCGGTGGACAACTCAAGCCCGAGCGCGGACAGATCCTGGTGGATGGTGTCGACGTGCACCGCCAGGGGCTCGCGGACCTCTACCGGCTGCGCCGGCGCATGGGGATGCTGTTCCAGAGCGGCGCCCTGCTCACGGACCTGTCCGTGTTCGAGAACGTGGCCTTCCCCCTGCGCGAACACTGCAAGCTGCCCGAGCGGCTGCTGCGCACCCTGGTGCTCATGAAGCTGGAATCCGTGGGCCTGCGCGGTGCCCGTGACCTGATGCCCAGTGAGCTGTCCGGCGGCATGGCGCGGCGCGTGGCCCTGGCCCGGGCCATCGCCCTGGACCCCATGATGATCATGTACGACGAGCCCTTCACCGGCCTGGACCCCATCACCATGGGCGTGATCGTCTCGCTCATCAAGCGCCTCAACGATGCCCTGGGGCTGACCAGCATCCTGGTCTCCCACGACGTGCAGGAGGCCAGTTCCATCGCCGACTACCTGTACCTGATCTCCGACGGTCAGGTGGTGGACGCGGGCACGCCGGATGAACTGGAGACCATCGCCTCCGAGTGGTCGCACCAGTTCCTCAAGGGCCTGCCCGACGGCCCGGTGCCCTTCCATTACCCGGCGCCGGATTACCTCACCGACCTGACGGAGGGGCGCTGAGATGCTGGGGCCTTTGCAGAGGCTGGGGCGCTGGGGCCTGGGGGTGTTCGAGCGCCTGGGGCGCGGCCACCTGTTCCTGCTGCGCATCCTGCTGTCCCTGGGGGTGGCCGTCACCCGGCCACGCCTGGTGATCAAGGAACTCTACTCGGTGGGCGTGCTGTCCCTGCTGATCATCGCCGTCTCCGGCCTGTTCGTGGGCATGGTACTGGGCTACCAGGGCTATATCACCCTGGTGAAGTTCGGCGCCGAGGAGGCGCTGGGCTCCGTGGTGGCCCTGTCCCTGGTGCGGGAACTGGGCCCGGTGGTCACGGCGCTGCTGTTCGCCGGCCGCGCCGGTTCGGCGCTCACCGCCGAGATCGGCCTGATGAAGACCACTGAGCAGCTCTCCGGCATGGAGATGATGGCGGTGGATCCGGTCAAGCGGGTCATCGTGCCGCGTTTCGTGGCGGCGTTCATCTCCCTGCCCCTGCTGGCGGCCATCTTCAGTGCCGTGGCGGTGATGGGCGGTTATTTCATCGGCGTGGGCCTGCTGGGGGTGGACGCCGGTTCCTACTGGTCCCAGATGCAGGCCAACGTGGATTTTTACAAGGACGTGATGAACGGCATCATCAAGAGTCTCGTGTTCGGCTTCGTGGTGGCCTGGATCGCCGTGTTCGAGGGCCACGACACCGTGCCCACCTCGGAAGGCATGAGTCGTTCCACCACGCGCACGGTGGTGCATTCCGCTCTGGCGGTGCTGGCACTGGATTTCATTCTCACCGGCCTGATGTTCGGTGACATCTGACATGCAAGAGGCGATTGCAGCATGACGACACGCACCATCGAGATCGCAGTGGGCATCTTCGTGGCCCTGGGCCTGGCAGGCCTGTTCATGCTGGCCATGCAGGTGAGCAACATCAGCGAATACCGCAACACCGACGGCTACACCGTGCACGCCTACTTCAACAATATCGGCGGCCTGAAGGTGCGTGCGCCGGTGACCGTCTCGGGGGTGCGTGTCGGCCGGGTGACCGCTATCCGCTACGACCCCGAGCGCTACCAGGCCCGGGTGGAGATGACCATCAGCGCCAACCATGACTACCTGCCGGCGGACACCCAGGCGAGCATCTATACCGCCGGTCTGCTGGGTGAGCAGTACATCGCCCTGGAACCCGGCGGCGAGGATGATGTCTTGGTACATGGCAGCGAGATCTACTACACCCAGTCCGCCTTCGTACTGGAAGAGATCATCGGCCGCATCATGGTCAACATGACCACCCATTGATCAAACCGCGAGCGTGATTCCCATGGGAAATGAAAAGTCGGTCGCAGCCTGGCCCCGGGTCATACTGCTGACGTTTGTCCTGATCTGGGCGCCCGCCGCCTTGGCGTCGCCCGGCGACCCGGTCAAGCAGATCAGCGAGTCCACTACCCGGGTGCTGGCGATGCTGCGCGAGAACAGTGAGCGGCTCAAGAGCGACGAGGCCCTGGTCTTCGAGCTGGTGGAGCAGGAGATCCTGCCCTACGTGGATTTCGAGGGCATGTCCCGGCTGATCCTGGCGCGCCACTGGCGCACCGCCACGCCCGAGCAGCGGGAGCGCTTCGTGGAGGCCTTCAAGGACACCCTGGTACGCGCCTATGCCGGCCAGCTGGCCGAGCATGCCGACAAGCGCATCATCGTCAACGAGCGCCGCAGCCGGGTGGACGGCAACCGCGCCACCGTGGCCACCGAGATCGTGGTGGGGCAGGGCCGGCCCAACGTGCCGGTGACCTTCAGTCTGCGCGTGGTGGACGAGCGCTGGAAGGCCTACGACCTGACGGTGGAGGGCCTGAGCCTGGTGACCAACTTCCGCACCAACTTCAACGCCGAGATCGAGCGCCAGGGCCTGGAGAACCTCATCCAGCGCCTGGAGCGGGGCGATCGGGACCTGGTCCAGCAGGCGGCGGAACAGTGAGGCCGGTGCGGTGAGCGAGTCGGCCAGCTTCTCCCTGGAAGGCGACCGGCTGCGGGTCAGCGGCGATCTGGGCCTGGCCAGCGTGGCCGATCTCTGGGCGCGCAGCCGTGCCCTGTTCGAGTCTGGCACACCGCCCCGGCTGGTGGATGTCTCCGCCGTGACCCGGGCGGACAGTGCCGGGGTTGCCCTGGTGGTGGAGTGGTTCGCCATGGCCCGCGCCCGGGGCACGGACCTGCGCATCGAGGGCGTGTCACCCGCCATGGGCGACATCATCCGCCTGGCGGACCTGCAGGAACTGCTGCCCGGCGTCCCGGATTCGTGACCGTCACCCCCTTGCTGCGGGCAACACAGCGGCCTGCGCAGTCCCGTCCGGGCACGAATTTCGCTATCATGGGATTCTTTTTTCACTGATTCCGGCCCCCGGGGCCCCTCGGACCCATGATGGACAAGCTGATCATTCGCGGCGGACAGCCCCTGTCCGGAGATGTACGCATCTCCGGCGCCAAGAACGCCGTGCTGCCCATCCTGGCCGCCACCCTGCTGGCCGACAGCCCCATGACCGTGGGCAACGTGCCGCACCTGCAGGATGTAACCACCACCATGGAGCTGATGGGGCGCATGGGCGCCTCGCTCACCGTGGACGAGCGCATGCGCATCGAGGTGGACCCCACCACCACCCATCACTTCGTCGCCCCCTACGAGCTGGTGAAGACCATGCGCGCCTCCATCCTGGTGCTGGGCCCGCTGCTGGCCCGCTTCGGCCAGGCGGAGGTGTCCATGCCCGGTGGCTGCGCCATCGGCTCCCGGCCGGTGAACCTGCACGTGGACGGGCTGGCCGCCATGGGCGCCGACATCTCCATCGACGCCGGCTATATCCGCGCCCGGGCCGAGCGGCTCAAGGGCGCGCGCATCGTCATGGACATCGTCTCGGTGACCGGCACCGAGAACCTGATGATGGCCGCTGCACTGGCCCGTGGCACCACGGTGATCGAGAACGCCGCGCGGGAGCCCGAGGTGGTGGATCTCGCCAACTGCATCAATGCCATGGGCGGGCAGATCTCAGGCGCCGGCACCGACACCATCGTCATCGACGGCGTGGACAGCCTGCGCGGCTGCCACTACGAGGTGCTGCCCGATCGCATCGAGACCGGCACCTTCCTGGTGGCCGGCGCCATCACCGGCGGCCGGGTGCGCCTGCGCAACACCGCGCCCGGCACCCTGGACGCGGTGCTGGCCAAGCTGGAAGAGGCGGGCGCGCAGCTCAACACCGGCGAGGACTGGATCGAGCTGGACATGGCCGGTCGGCGCCCTAAGGCCGTGAGCCTGCGCACCGCCCCCTATCCCGCCTTCCCCACCGACATGCAGGCCCAGTTCATGGCCCTGAACTGCATCGCCGAGGGCACGGCGGCGATCACCGAGACGGTGTTCGAGAACCGCTTCATGCATGCCCTGGAACTGCAGCGCATGGGCGCGGACATCCGTGTGGAGGGCCACACCGCCCTGGTGCGCGGCGTGCCGCGACTCACCGGCGCGCCGGTGATGGCCACGGACCTGCGTGCCTCGGCGAGCCTGATCCTGGCGGGCCTGGTGGCCGAGGGCGAGACCCTGGTGGACCGCATCTACCACATCGACCGGGGCTATGAATGCATCGAGGAGAAGCTGGCCCAGATCGGCGCCAGCATCCGCCGCGTACCCGGATGAGCGAAGCGACGACATGAGCAACGAGACCCTGACCATTGCCCTCTCCAAGGGGCGCATCTACAAGGACACCCTTCCGCTGCTGGCCGCCGCCAGCATCACCCCGGTGGACGACCCTGAGACCAGCCGCAAGCTGATCCTGGACACCAACCTGCCGGAGGTGAAGCTGGTGGTGATCCGCGCCGCCGACGTGCCCACCTACGTGCAGTACGGCGCCGCCGACCTGGGCGTGTCCGGCAAGGACGTGCTCATGGAGCACGGCGGCGAGGGCATCTACGAGCCCCTGGACCTCGGCATCGCCCGCTGCAAGCTGATGGTGGCCGGCCGGCCCGGCGCCACCGAGACCGAGGGGCGCCTGCGGGTGGCCACCAAGTTCGTCAACACCACCCGGCGTTATTACGCCGAGCAGGGCCGGCAGGTGGAGATCATCAAGCTCTACGGATCCATGGAACTGGCCCCCATCGTGGGGCTGGCCGACTGCATCGTGGACCTGGTGGATACCGGCAACACCCTGCGCGCCAACGGCTTGGTGCCCCTGGAGCACATCGCGGACATCAGCTCGCGGCTGGTGGTGAACAAGGCCTCCATGAAAATGAAATCGGCCCGCATGAAGGACCTGATCCAGCGTCTCGCCGAGGCGGTGGACCAGGCCGCGGCGGCCGCCTGAACCCTGTCTGGAATACCCGATCATGCGCTACCACACCGATGACCTGAGAATCCTGGAGATCCGCGAGGTGTCGCCCCCCGTGCTGGTGCACGAGGAGCTGCCCATCACCGACGAGGCCGCCGCCACGGTGTTCAATGCCCGCGAGGCCATTCACAACATCCTCGCCGGCAGCGACGACCGCCTGCTGGTGATCGCCGGCCCCTGCTCGATCCACGACGTGGACGCGGCCATGGAGTACGCCGGGCGCCTCAAGCGCATGCGCGACAAGCTGGCCGATGATCTGCACATCGTCATGCGCGTGTATTTCGAGAAGCCGCGCACCACCGTGGGCTGGAAGGGGCTGATCAACGACCCCAACCTGGACGGCAGCTTCCAGATCAACAAGGGCCTGCGCCTGGCCCGCGGCCTGCTGCTGGACCTGGCCAAGATGGGCATGCCGGCGGCCACCGAGTACCTGGACCTGATCAGCCCCCAGTACGTGGCCGACCTGGTGGCCTGGGGCGCCATCGGCGCGCGCACCACCGAGAGCCAGGTGCACCGGGAACTGGCCTCCGGCCTGTCTTGCCCCGTGGGTTTCAAGAACAGCACCGACGGCAGTCTGCAGGTGGCCATCGACGCCATCCGTTCCGCGTCGCGCCCGCATCACTTCCTGTCGGTGACCAAGGCGGGCCACTCGGCCATCTTCTCCACCGCCGGCAACAACGACTGCCACATCATCCTGCGCGGCGGGCGCGAGCCCAACTATGACGCGAAGAGCGTGAACCAGGCCGCCGAGCAGCTGAAGGCCGCCGGCCTGCCGCCCAAGCTGATGATCGACTGCAGCCACGCCAACAGCCGCAAGGATCCGAGTCGCCAGGTGGAAGTGGCCCGGGTGGTGGGCGAGCAGCTGGCCGCCGGAGACCGGCGTATCATGGGCGTGATGCTGGAAAGCCACCTGGTGGGTGGCCGCCAGGACGCCGAGGATGGCCGCGAACTGACCTACGGTCAGAGCATCACCGACGCCTGCATGGGCTGGGAAGACAGCGAGCAGGTGCTGGAAGGCCTGGCCGCCGCGGTGCGTGCGCGACGGGAAGCGTGAGGGGTGAGGGGTGAGGAGTGAGGGGCTTGCATCCGCAGCCGGAGGGGTTACGCTCCTCGCCTAACGCCTAACGCCTAACGCCTAACGCCTAACGCCTAACGCCTAACGCCTAACGCCTAACGCCTGACGAACAGAACCGCCATGCCCGCCATCAATCGCCTGAGCACCTCTGACGCAGATTTCCGCCAGCGCCTCGATGAGCTGCTGGCCTGGGAGAGTGTCTCCGACGACGCCGTGTTCACCACGGTGCGCGACATCCTGGCCGACGTGCGTCGCCGTGGCGATGCTGCCGTTCTCGAGTACACACGCCGCTTCGACCGCCGCGAGGTGGCCGAGGCCGCTGATCTCGAGATCCCGCTGTTTCGCCTTGAGCAGGCCTTGACCGCCATCCCGGCGGATCAGCGCAAGGCCCTGGAGACCGCTGCCGCGCGCATCCGCCGCTATGCGGAGCGCCAGAAGCTGGACTCCTGGCAGTACACCGAGGAAGACGGCACCATGCTGGGCCAGCAGGTGACCCCCCTGGATCGCGCCGGCCTGTACGTGCCGGGTGGCAAGGCCGCCTATCCCTCCTCGGTGCTCATGAACGCCATCCCGGCCAAGGTGGCCGGGGTTGAAGAACTCATCATGGTGGTGCCCACGCCCGGCGGCGAGGTGAACGAGCTGGTGCTTGCGGCCGCCGCGGTCGCCGGCGTGGACCGGGTGTTCGCCGTGGGCGGCGCCCAGGCGGTGGCGGCGCTGGCCTACGGCACCGAGACCATCCCCGCGGTGGACAAGATCGTCGGCCCGGGCAACATCTTTGTTGCCACCGCCAAGCGCATGGTCTACGGCACCGTGGGCATCGACATGATCGCCGGCCCGTCCGAGATCCTGGTGGTCTGTGACGGCAAGACCGATCCCGACTGGATCGCCGTGGACCTGTTCTCCCAGGCGGAACACGACGAGGATGCCCAGTCCATCCTGGTCTCGCCGGACGCGCAGTTCCTGGATCGGGTTGAGGAGAGCATGGAGCGCCTCATGGCCGAGATGCCCCGGGAACAGATCATCCGGACCTCGCTTGAGGGCCGCGGTGCCCTGATCCAGGTGAGGGACATGGACGAGGCGGTGGAGGTGGCCAACCACATTGCCCCCGAACATCTGGAACTGTCCGTGGAGGACCCCGAGGATCTGGCCGCGCGCATCCGCCACGCCGGCGCCATCTTCATGGGTCGTTACACCGCCGAGGCCCTGGGTGACTACTGCGCCGGGCCCAACCACGTGCTGCCCACCTCGCGCACGGCGCGTTTCTCCTCGCCGCTCGGCGTATACGACTTCCAGAAGCGCTCCAGCCTCATTCACTGCTCGGCTGAGGGCGCCTCCACCCTGGGACGCACCGCCTCGACGCTCGCCCGGGGCGAGGGTCTGGTGGCCCACGCCCGCTCGGCGGAATACCGCATCAAGTGAGCGCCACGCGATGAAAGACGCCGAGACCCTGGTCGTCCAGTGGGTCCGGCCCGGCATCCGGGCCCTGGCCGCCTATCACGTCCCCGACGCCACCGGCTTCGTTAAACTGGATGCCATGGAAAACCCCTACCACTGGCCGCCGGAACTGGTGGATGCATGGCTCGCGCAGCTGCGTGAGGTGGAACTGAACCGCTACCCGGATCCCCGCTCGCCGCAGCTGATCGAGACCCTGCGCCGGGTCGCCGGCATCCCCGCCGACCAGTCCGTGATCCTCGGCAACGGCTCAGACGAGTTGATCCAGGTGATCATCATGGCGCTCGCCGCCCCCGGCCGGGTGGTGATGTCCGTGGAGCCGAGCTTCGTCATGTACCGCATGATCGCCGGCTACGCGGACATGGCCTACGTGGGCGTGCCCCTGGGCGAGGACTTCAGTCTGGACGTGGATGGCTTCATCCGGGCCATGGAGGAACACCAGCCCGCCGTGGTGTTCCTGGCCTATCCCAACAACCCCACGGGCAACCGCTTTCCCCGCGAGGACGTGGAGGCCGTGATCGAGGCCGCTCCCGGCCTGGTGGTGGTGGACGAGGCCTACGCGCCATTTGCCGATGACAGCTTCCTCAAGGACCTGGGCCGCTATCCGAATCTCGTGGTCATGCGCACGGTCTCCAAGCAGGGACTGGCGGGCCTGCGCCTGGGTTACCTGAGCGGTCCGGCTGAATGGCTCTCGGAGTTCGACAAGCTGCGCCTGCCCTACAACATCAACGTGCTCACCCAGGCCAGCGCCACCTTCGCCCTGGAGCATCACCAGGTGCTCGAGGAGCAGGCCCGGGCCATCCGCCACGACCGGGGCGTGCTCCTGGATGCACTGGCCGCACTGCCGGGCGTGAAGGCCTATCCCAGCGAGGCCAATTTCATCCTGTTCCGCGTGCCGCAGGGGCAGGGCAACCGGGTGTTCCAGGGATTGAAGGACGCCGGCGTGCTCATCAAGAACCTCTCCCCCCAGGGCGGCGTGCTCGCCGACTGCCTGCGGGTAACCGTGGGCCGCCCGGAGGAGAACGCCCGCTTCATGGAGGCGTTGGCAGGGGTGCTGGGCGGTTGACTTTAGGGCAGAAAAGGCAAAGGCCGCCGCAGAGACGCGGGGGCGCAGAGGAACTTCTAAATCACTGGACAGGATCGACAGGATAAAAACGGATTAACAGGATTGAATCTTTATTCCTGTAAATCCTGAAAAATCCTGTTCATCCTGTCCATAAGTACTTTATCTCAGCGCCTCCGCGTCTCTGCGGCGGCCTTGCAAGAGATCAACGCCGCGCCGGACGCGTCCCCACCTGGCTGCGGATCTCCAGTGTCTTGCCGTCGCGGATGCCTTGCATCTCCAGGGTCTCCCCCGGGCGGGCGCGGGCGATGAAGTTCAGGGCGTCCTGGGCGTCGTTGACCCGGTCGCCGCCGATGTGGGTGATGATGTCGCCGGGGCGCAGGCCCGCCTGTCCGGCGGGGCTGTCGCGCAGCACGCCGGCGATGAGCACGCCGCGCCGGTCGCGCAGGCCGAAGGACTCCGCCAGCTGCGGGGTGATCTCCTGGACCTCGATGCCCAGCCAGCCGCGCACCACCTGGCCCTGCTCGATGATCTGGGTCATCACGTCCCGGGCCAGGTCCACCGGGATGGCGAAGCCGATGCCGTGGGAGCCGCCGGAGCGGGTGAAGATGGCGGTATTGATGCCCACCAGTTCACCGTAGGCGTTGATCAGCGCGCCGCCGCTGTTGCCCGGGTTGATGGCCGCGTCGGTCTGAATGAAATCCTCGTAGGTGTTGATCCCCAGGCGGCTGCGTCCGGTGGCGCTCACGATGCCCTGGGTGACCGTCTGGCCCACACCGAAGGGGTTGCCGATGGCCAGCACCACGTCGCCCACCCGCAGGCCTGCGGAGCCGCCGATGGTGATGCTGGGCAGGCCTTCGCTGCCCGGCTGGATGCGCAGCACCGCCAGGTCCGTGTCCGGGTCCGTGCCCACCACCTGGGCCTCCAGGCTGCGGCCATCGGCCAGCATGACCTCGATCTCATCGGCATCGCGGATCACGTGGTGATTGGTGAGCACGTAGCCCTGGGGGCTCAGGATCACGCCGGAGCCCAGGCTGGTCTGGGTGCGCTGGCCGGGGGGTGGCTCGAAACGGTCGCCGAAGAAACGCCGGAACAGGGGGTCTTCCAGGAACGGATGCGCCTGCTGGGTGACGGTCTTGCGGGTATGGATATTGACCACCGCCGGCGCCGCGTGGTCCACGGCATCCGCGTAGGACACGGGGCCTTCCGTGCGCGGTCCGAACGAGCTGCCGTTGCCCTGGCGCAGTTCCACCACCGGCCGGCCGTTGTCGCGCACCAGTTCCGGGAAAAAGGCGAGTACGAGTGCCGCGGCGGCGATGCCGGCGATCACCACCTGGAGCAGGAAGCGGGAGACTTTTGACATGGGGTTTACGATAGCATGAGTGGATGTAAAAAACGTGAGGGGTGAGGGGGGATGGGTTAGGCGTGAAACCACCCTGGCCCTCCCCCATGAAGGGGAGGGGATGGCCCGGATGGGCACTTGCGTCACTGGGGCAGACGTTACGCTCCTCGCCTAACGCCTAACGCCTAACGCCTAACGCCTAACGCCTAACGCCTAACGCCTAACGCCTAACGCCTAACGCCAGAGAGACCACCCATGACCCGCATCCACGAGATCGCCCGCCACGCCGATACCCTGCTCGAGTGCAGCCGTTTCAGCGATTACTGCCCCAACGGGCTGCAGGTGGAGGGCGGACGGCCGGTGCGCAAGCTGGCCAGCGGGGTGACGGCTAGCCGGGCCTTCATCGAGGCGGCCATCGACTGGGGCGCGGATGCCCTGCTGGTGCACCATGGCTACTTCTGGAAGGGCGAGGATGCCCGGGTCACGGGCATGAAGCGGGAGCGGTTGCGTCTGCTGCTGGCCCACGACGTGAGTCTGCTGGCCTACCATCTGCCCCTGGATGCCCATCCGGAGCTGGGCAACAACGCCCAGCTGGCGCGGCGCCTGGATTTCCAGGTGGAAGGCGTGCTGCGCGAGGACGGCATCGGCCTTACCGGCCGCCCGGCCGCGCCCATGGACGGTCAGACCCTGGCGGATGACCTGGCGCAGCGCCTGGGGCGGGCCCCCCTGTGGATTCCCGGCGGCTCCGATTCCATCGAACGCATCGGCTGGTGCACCGGGGCGGCCCAGGGCTTCATCGAGCAGGCGGTGGCCCTGGGGCTGGATGCCTACCTGAGCGGGGAGATCTCCGAACAGACGGTGCACGTGGCCCGGGAGGCGGGCATCCATTATTTCGCCGCCGGTCACCATGCCACCGAGCGTGATGGCGCCCGGGCCCTGGGGGAGCGGCTTGCCGGTGTATTCAAACTTCAGCATGTATTTATCGATATAGAAAACCCTGTGTGAATCAGTTGCTTGGAGAAGCGCCCTTCGCCCAAGCTTGACCTGAACCCCCAGTTCGGGAATCCTATCGCGTCTTATATTGACCCCCCCAAAGGACCGGGCGCGCGCGCAAGCCCCATGAGTGCGCCCCCGCGGATACAAGCCCGGCGCCAGATTCGGGTATCCATAAAGAATTTTGGTGTTTGACTCTCAGTGGGAGACTTGTGATGGCTAACGAAGGCGTTAACCAGGGCCGGCGCCGCTTCCTGGTGGCAGCGACCACCGTGGTGGGCGGTGCAGGTGTTGTCGCGGCGGTCGTGCCCTTTGTCGCGTCCTGGAAGCCGAGTGCCCGTGCCCAGGCGGCCGGCGCCCCGGTGGAAGTGGATGTGTCTCAGGTGGAACCGGGTCAGCTGATCCGCGTGGAATGGCGTGGCCGCCCGGTGTGGATCGTGCGTCGTACCGAGGAGATGCTCGAGGCGCTGCCCACCCTCAATCCGCGGCTTCGTGACCCCGAATCCGAGCTGGAAACCCAGCAGCCGTCCTACGCCCGCAACATCCACCGCTCCATCAAGCCCGAGATCCTGGTGTTGATCGGCGTGTGCACCCACCTGGGTTGCTCACCGGCCTACCGTCCCGAGGTGGCCCCCGATGACCTGGGTCCCGAGTGGCGCGGCGGCTTCTTCTGCGGTTGCCACGGTTCCCGCTTCGACCTGGCCGGTCGCGTATATCGCAACCTGCCCGCCCCCACCAACCTGGTCGTCCCGCCGCATATGTACCTGTCCGAAAACCTGCTGGTCGTGGGTGAGGACGAAGGAGCCGCATGATGAGCAAGCCACTCAACAACCTGGTGGGCTGGATCGACGATCGTTTCCCTCTGACCAAGATGTGGAACGAGCATCTGGCCGAATACTACGCGCCGAAGAACTTCAACTTCTGGTACTTCTTCGGTTCCCTGGCCCTGCTGGTGCTGGTGATCCAGTTCGTCACCGGCATCTTCCTGACCATGTTCTACAAGCCGGACGCGGCCTATGCCTTCGCCTCCGTCGAGTACATCATGCGCGACGTGGAATGGGGTTGGTTCATCCGCTACATGCATTCCACCGGTGCCTCCGCGTTCTTCATCGTGGTGTACCTGCACATGTTCCGCGCGCTGCTCTACGGGTCCTACAAGAAGCCCCGCGAGCTGCTGTGGATCTTCGGCTGGCTGATCTTCCTAGTACTGATGGCCGAGGCCTTCATGGGCTACCTGCTGCCCTGGGGCCAGATGTCCTACTGGGGCGCCCAGGTGATCGTGAACCTGTTCGCCACCATCCCGTTCATCGGGCCGGAGCTGGTAACCTGGATCCGCGGTGACTTCCTGATCTCCGACGCGACCCTGAACCGCTTCTTCGCCCTGCACGTGGTGGCCCTGCCGCTGGTGCTGGTGATGCTGGTGGCGGTGCACATCATCGCCCTGCACGAAGTGGGTTCCAACAACCCCGACGGCGTCGAGATCAAGAAGAACAAGGGCCCCGACGGCAAGCCCGTTGACGGCATCCCGTTCCACCCCTACTACACCGTGAAAGACATCGTGGGTGTGGGCGTGTTCCTGATCCTGTTCTTCGCGGTGGTGTTCTTCGCCCCCGAGGCGGGCGGCTACTTCCTCAAGGCCGCCAACTTCGTGAAGTCCGACCCGCTGGTGACCCCGGACTTCATCCCGCCGGTGTGGTACTACGGTGCCTTCTACACCACCCTGCGCGTGGTGCCTGACCCGTTCCTGGGCGTGCTCACCATGTTCGGCGCGGTGTTCGTGCTGCTGTTCCTGCCCTGGCTGGACCGCAACCCGGTCAAGTCCATCCGCTACCGCAGCCCGGTGCACAAGTTCAACATCATCTTCTTCGGTTTGAACTTCATCGCCATGACCTGGCTGGGCACCCAGCCCACCGACACCACCCTGGTGGAATGGGGTCTGCGCTCCACGCTGGTGTACTTCGTGTTCTTCTTCGTGATCTGGTTCCACAGCCGCGAGCGTTCACTGGTGATGAGCCTGGTGTCCTTCCTGGTGGTGGTGGCGATCTACACCGGCTATGACCTGACCCGTGTCGATTCCGAGACCATGGGCCTGGTCTGGGGTACCTGGCTGTATCCGACCATCTATCTCGCCATTACCCTGCTGCTGCCTGCCTTCGTGCGCGGCCTGGGTAAAGACAAGGCAGTTCCGGAAAGGGTGACCGCGTGATGAAGAAGCTGATCTCCGTAATGATGTTCCTGGCCCTGATGGTGCCTGCCGCGTCCTTCGCGGCGGGCCCCGCCGTGAAGGTGGACAAGGCCAACGTGGACGTGACCAACACGGCCTCCCTGCAGCGGGGCGCGAAATACTTCGTGAACTACTGCATGGGCTGCCACGAGGCCCAGTACATGCGCTACAACCGCATCGGGCGTGACCTCGGCCTGACCGACGACCAGGTGCGTGACAACCTGATCTTCACCCGGGACGAGTTCGGCGACCCGACCCGCGTTGGCGCGCTGATGAAGAATAGCTTCCCGAAGCGTGACGCAGCCGAGGCCTTCGGTACCGCGCCGCCGGATCTGACCCTGGTGGCCCGGGTGCGTGGCGAGGACTGGCTGTACACCTTCCTGCGCAGCTACTACCTGGACGAGAACCGTCCTCTGGGCGTGAACAACACCGTCTTCCCCAACGTGGGCATGCCCCACGTGCTCTGGGAACTACAGGGTTTCCAGCGCAAGGAGGTGGTGGGCAAAGACGCCAGGGGCCATGATGAAGTCCGCTTCGAACTGGTCCAGTCCGGCAGCATGTCACCGGCCGAGTACGACAAGGCGGTGCGTGACATTGTCGCGTTCCTGTCCTACATGGGCGAGCCGATCCAGACGGAGCGCAAGATGATCGGTATCTGGGTGATGCTGTTCCTGATCATTTTCACCATCATCGCCTACCTGATGAAGAAGGAATACTGGAAGGACGTGCACTGAGGCTTTCCGTGCACGGCGGCCGGGCAGGGACGCCCAAGCGCCGCCAGCCGCGTTATAATGCATTGTCGGACCCGACAATGCTCCGCCGGGTCCGCGGCCCCGATCCGATGCGAAGCCGCCATCCTGGGCGGGATTCGCACATCCGATGGAGATAGCCCATGGCGTTGATCGCCACCAGAAGGTCCGTGATGACCCTGTTTTCCGCGCCCCTGTGCGCCCAGAGCCACCGCGTGCGCATCGTGCTCGCGGAGAAGGACATCACCGTCGACATCATCAACATCGATCTCGACGACAAGCCAGAAGACCTGTCCGATCTGAACCCCTACAACACGGTGCCCACCCTGGTGGACCGTGACCTGGCCCTATACGGGCCCCAGGTGATCAGCGAATACCTGGACGAGCGTTTCCCCCATCCGCCGCTGATGCCCGTGGACCCCGTGTCACGCGCCGCTGCGCGCCTGGCCCTCTACCGCATCGAGCGCGACTGGTACAGCGTGGCCGAGGAGGCCGAGGCCAACGGCATGAAGCTGCCCGCCAAGAGCCGCAAGATTCTGCTGGAAAGCCTGGTGGCCTCGGCGGACGTGTTCGCCATCAAGCCCTATTTCCTGAGCGATGAATTCAGCCTGGTGGACTGCGCCATCCTGCCGATCCTGTGGCGTCTGCCCGCCTACGGGATCGCCCCCAAGGACATCCCCAAGCCCATCGCCGACTACTCCAAGCGCCTGTTCGCAAGGCCTTCCTTCAAGCTGAGCCTCACCGAAGCCGAGCGGGAACTGCGCGCCTGAGGCGTGCCGGGACATGTCCGTGACCACGGTGCCCATGACCTCCAGCCGCCCCTACCTGGTGCGCGCCATCTACCAGTGGATCGTGGACAACGGTCTCACGCCCCACCTGCTGGTGGATGCCGCCGGCGACGATGTGCAGGTTCCCCGGGACTACGTGGAGGGCGGGCGCATCGTCATGAACATCGCGCCCATGGCGGTGCAGGGTCTGACCCTTGGCAACGAGGAGATCACCTTCAGCGCCCGCTTCGGTGGCAAGCCCATGAGCGTCCAGATCCCCGTGTACCGGGTGCTCGCCATCTACACCCGTGAGAACGGCCAGGGCATGATGTTTCCCGAGGAGGGTGATGGCGGTCCGTCCTCGCCGGGACCGGGCGGCGAGGGCGGCGGCACGGAAGGCGGCAAGGGCAGCCACCTCAGGGTCGTCAAGTAAGTCGGAAGTTGGAGTTGGGAAGTGGGAAGTTACACCTCCCGCGGCTCCGATCATCAGCACGCCTCGTCGCATCTCCGCAATTGATCTGGCGCGAGTCCGGCGCGAATTCTCTGCAAACACCCCAGTGATTTGTGATGCCCGTGCAGGTTTGGTGCGGGTGCCCTTCCATAATTCACGACAACCGGATGACCTCAAGATCCGTGTTCGTTGACCTCATGGAGGTGTTGATCATGAATCGCAGAACCTTTACCCAATCCCTGCTGGCTGCCCTGGCCCTTGGTTTGGCCGCGCCGTTGACGCTCCAGGCCCAGGAAGAAGAGATCTACGGTCGGCAGATGATGTCCCAGGAGGAAATCCAGGAACACCAGCGCGCCATGCGTACCCTGCGGGGCGAAGAGCGCGAGGCCTATCGCCTCGAACACCACAAGCGCATGCAGGAGCGCGCCCGTGAACGCGGTATGCAGTTGCCCGATGAGCCCCCGCAACGCGGCCCCGGTCAGGGACGCGGTTACGGTCCCGGTTATGGCAGCGGCAGCGGCAGTGGCGCCGGCGGTGCCGGTGGTGGCGCAGGTCCTGGTGACGGCACTGGCCGCGATGCCGGCGGTGCCAGCGGTCCTCGCTGAACAAGCGGCAAGTGGTAAAAAAACGCCGGGCATTTGCCCGGCGTTTTTTTGTGTTTTGAAGGAGCTGTTTTCTGAAGGGTGAGTGCGAAGCCTCGAGATCTTATTACACAAGCACTTCTTCGCGCCTCTGCGCCTCTGCGTCGAATCTTTTGAATGTCAGATATCCGGAAACCCCTTGCCCGGATTCAGGATACCCTTCGGATCGAACTGGCCCTTTATGCGCCGCATCAGATCCAGGGTCTCCGGTTCGATCTCCCGGTCCACGAAGGCGCGTTTCACCAGGCCGATGCCGTGCTCGCCGGACAGGCTGCCGCGCAGTTTCAGCACCAGGGAAAACACCTCGTCCAGGCAGGCGTCGGCGGCCTGCATCTGGACAGGGTCATCCGGGTCCACCAGCAGGTTGACGTGGATGTTGCCATTGCCCGCATGGCCGAAGTTGACGATGGTGATGCCGAAGCGCTGCGAGAGCGCCTCAAGCCCTTCGATGAGCACCGGGATGTGGGAGACGGGGACCACCACGTCCTCGTTGATCTTCTTCGGCGCCACGTTGCGCAGTGCAGGCGAAAGCGCCTTGCGCGTGGCCCACAGGGCCTTGACCTGCGCCTCGCTGCGGGCCACCTCCACGGACAGGGCGCCGTCCACCCGGGCGGCACGGGTCACCGTCTCCGCAGCGCTGTCCACGCAGTCCTCGGGGCCGTCCACCTCGATCATCAGCAGGGCACCGGCCCCCTCCGGCAGGTTCGCCTCGGAGTAGCGACGGATCATCTCGATGGCGCCGCGATCCATGAACTCCAGGGCGCAGGGGATGACCGGCTGGGCCATGATGGCGGCCACTGCGCGGGCGGCATCACCCATGTTTCGGTACACCGCCTGCAGGGTGCGCTTCGCGGCGGGCAGGGGGGTGAGCTTGAGGGTGGCCTCGGTGATCACCGCCAGGGTCCCCTCGGAGCCGATGATCAGGCGCGTGAGGTCATAGCCCACCACGCCCTTGGTGGTGTAGACGCCGGTGCGCAGCAGTCGGCCGTCGCCGCTCACGGCGCGCAGCCCCAGGGTGTTCTCCCGGGGCGTGCCGTACTTCACCGCGCGCGGGCCGGCGGAGTTGTAGGCCAGGTTGCCGCCCACGGTGCAAAAGGCGGCGCTGGTGGGATCCGGGGGCCAGAAGAAGCCATGGGCGGCTGCCGCGTCCTGCACCGCCTGGTTGGTGACGCCGGGCTGCACCACCATGAGCCGGTTGTCCGGGTCGACCTCCAGGATACGGTCCATGCGTTCCAGGGACAGCACCACGCCGCCGCGCACCGGCACGGTGGCGCCGGTGGTGCCGGTGCCACGGCCGCGGGCGGTGAGCGGCACGCCATGTTCGTGACACAGCCTGACCACCGCCTGCACCTGCTCGGCGCCGGTGGCGAAGGCCACCGCCTCGGGCAGTGCCTGCTGGCGGGAGTTGTCGTAGCCGTAGGGCCAGCAGTCGCCGGGCTCGGTGAGCAGCTGATCCGGGGGCAGGGCCTGACGCAGGGCGTCGAGGAGGTCGGGAGATGCGGTCATGGGGGAAGTGTATCTGCTGGGGGTGTGCTGCTGCACTTCTACCCGCTGTTGGGTTTGCACGCGGGCTTCGGATGTTAACGCGAAGTCATCAGCCTCAATCCACCGGAGCATCGAAGGCGTTGCGGATCCAGTCCACCGGTTCGTCGCCTTCCAGGGCCACCACGTCGAAGCGCACGGGGCCGTCGGGCATGCCGCGCACCATCAGGTAGTGCCGGGCGGCGGTGCACAGGCGGTGTTGCTTGCTGGGTGTGATGCTCGCGGCGGCGCCGCCGAAGCGCCGGTTGCGGCGCAGGCGAACCTCGACGAATACCGTGGTCGCGCCGTCACGCATCACCAGGTCGATCTCGCCGCCGCGACAGCGGTAGTTGTGTTCCAGCAGGCGCAGGCCGCGGCCCTCCAGATATGCCAGGGCCCTGGCCTCGCCGCGCCGTCCCTGGCGCTGAGTGCTCATCGGGAGGCCTGTGGACCTGCTTCCGCCAGGGGGGGCGTGAGCACCATGGGGCTCAGCACGCCGCGTCGGAACACCGCCCAGTGCAGCTGGCGGTGCACGCGGCCCGCCTCGTCCAGGTACAGCCTGCCGGTCATGCCGTCGAGGCCTTCGCCGGGGCGCTGGTGCAGGTGGTTGAGCAGGGGCGCGAGGCGCATGGCGTCGTGGCCCAGCGCCACCAGCCGGGGCAGCTGGCGGCTGCCGGGTGACAGGTCCGGGGCCAGGGCGGCGCGGGTGGGCGAAGCCTCGATGGAGGCATCCAGCAGCCAGGGGATCTCGGCCAGAATCAGGCCGTCCAGGTCCGCGTCCGCCTGGGCGTCGCGGTGGCCGGAATAGGCATGGGAGGTGCTCAGCACGGGCAGATCACCGGCGCGATGGAAGCGCAGCTGGGGTGCCAGCAGGCGTGCCTCCCGGGGGGTGCCCACCATGAACACCACGTCCAGGTCCTGGCGGCGCCGGGGTTCGAATTCCAGGTTGCGGCGCACGATGTTCTGCAGCTGGCGGTGGCGGCCCTGGCTGTCGTTGAGCCCCAGTCCCTGGGTGATGGAGGGTGCGTAGTCGGTGGCCTGGGGGGCGTAGAACTGGGCGGAAAGCACCAGCCCGCCCAGTTCCAGGAAGCGTTCGGTGAAGCTGGTGCCGAGCCGTTCGCCCAGCTCGTTGCGCGGCGCCAGGATCAGCGCGTGCAGATGCCCTTCCATGGCGGCGTACTCGGCCACCTGGCGTGCCTCGTCCTCCGGGTTGAGGCCGAACTGGAAGAGCCGCTCGGGCGGGTTGTCCCAGTCCACCTGGTTCAGGGCCAGCATGGGCACGGGCAGGTGATCGCTGGTGGCGAACAGTTCCACGGCTCGGCGGTCCAGGGGGCCGATCACCAGGGTGGCGCCGTCCTGCACCGCCTGGTGATACACGGTCCAGGCGGCCTCCGCCTGTTCGCCGGTGTCATAGAGGCGCAGGCTCGGGCGATCCTCCGCGGGCAGCCGGTAGTAGGCGGCCAGCATGCCCTCGTACACGGCGGTGGAGACCGCCGCCAGGCGCCCGGTCATGGGCAACAGCACGGCGATGCGGTCCGGGTAGCGGCCCAGATCCGCCCATTCACGGCGCAGCCGGGGCAGGAAGTCGCCGGTGGCCGGATGGTTGGGGAAGGCCAGCATCCAGTCCTCCAGGGCCGTCTCCAGGGCCGCCGGACGGGGCGCCGTGCCCCGGGCGACCCGGGCCAGGGCCAGCCAGCCGGCGGTGATCCGGTCCGGGGCTTCGGCCTCGAAGCGCGCCAGGCGGTCACGGTCCTGTTCCAGCAGCCGGGTCCAGAGCGCCTCGCGGTTGGCGGCGATGCCCTGGTAATCGTCCTGCCAGCGTTCCAGGGTGATGTGGGTCTGCACCACGCCCAGCCAGTCGTCCATCAGGCTCAGCACCAGCACGCGGGTCTCCAGCACCTGGCGGGCGAGCGGCGCGGGTCGGCCTTCCAGGTCCGTGGGCAGCAGGGAGAGGGCGCGCCAGGGATCGTCGGACCAGATCGCCAGGCGTGCGCCGGCCACGGCGGCCCGGGTGCTGGCCGGTTCCGGCAGGGGCTGGCGGGTCAGGTCCGCGTAGGCGGTCTCGGCGAGATCCAGGTCCTCGGGCTCGGGGCGATCAGAGAGCAGCAGTTCCAGGCCATGAAGGGTGAACTGGATGCGTTCCTCGCCGCGTAGCCGCTGGGCGTGGGCCAGGTAGAGGCGTCCAGCCTCCTGCAGCTCGCCCGACAGTTCCAGGGACTGGGCCTCGGTGAGGTCCGCCGGCGGCACCACGATCCGGGGTTCGGGCGGCGCACAGGCCGCGAGCACGGCGGTCAGGGCCAGGGCGGGTAACAGGCGGGACAACAGGGCTGATCGGGTCATCGGATACCGGGGTGGTGTTGGGCGGGGGCGACGGGGCGTAGACTGTCGACCCTTCAGATGAATTCAAGGCAGGTCAGTATCTTGGCCGGGGGTGAACGTGTCAATTCAAGCGGCCGCAATTGAGAAGGGCGTCCTGTACGTGGTGGCCACGCCCATCGGCAACCTGGGGGACATGAGCCCCCGTGCTCGGGAGGTGCTCGCCGCCGTGGACCGGGTGGCCGCCGAGGACACCCGGCGCACCGGCGCGCTGCTGACCCACTTCGGCATCAAGGCCAGGCAGATCAGCCTGCACGAGCACAACGAACTGGAGCAGGTGCCTGCCCTGGTGGCGAGGCTGGAGGCCGGCGAATCCATCGCCCTGGTCTCCGATGCCGGCACGCCGCTGATCAGCGACCCGGGCTACCGCCTGGTGGCCGCCGCCCGTGCCGCCGGCATCCGGGTCTCGCCCGTGCCGGGCCCCGTGGCCGCCATGGCGGCCCTGTCGGTGAGCGGGCTGCCTTCGGACCGCTTCGTGTTCGAGGGCTTCCTGCCCGCCAAGGGCGGCGCCCGGCGCCAGCGGCTGGAGGCGCTGGCCGGCGATCCCCGCACGCTCATCTTCTACGAATCCAGCCACCGCATCGCCGACTGCCTGGACGACATGACCGCCGTGCTGGGCGGTGATCGCCGCGCAGTGGTGGCCCGGGAGCTGACCAAGACCTTCGAGCAGGTGCAGGACGGGCGTCTTGCGGAACTGGTCGCCTGGCTTGCGAGCAACGAGGATCACGGCAAGGGCGAGTTCGTGGTGCTCGTCGCCGGTGCTCCGGAGGCAAGCGATGCGGGCGTCAGCCCCGAGGCGGAACGGGTGCTGCGCCTGCTGCTGGCGGAACTGCCGGTGAAGAAGGCGGCGAAGATCGCTGCCGAGATCACGGGGGTGGGGAAGAATCTCTTGTACGCGCGGGCGGTGGAGATGAAGTCGGGGTGAGGCGAAAGGCGAAAGGCGAAAGGCGTAACCGCGACGCAGAGGCGCGAAGGCGCGGAGGGGCGCAAAGAAATGCGAAAGCCTCACTCACAGCCATTTCAGTATTGCATAGAGGGCCAGTACACCACTCAATGGCAATACGGCCGCCAGGATCGCTGCAGTTTGACGCTGCTTGAGCTGGTAGAGCCAGAAGTTGATGTGTCCCAGGTGATGGGTGCGGGCCACAATCGGCTTCAGGGTGTTCTCAGTGGTTTCCTCATCATAGTACGACTTTCCCCGGCCATCGAAGAGCACCACCGTGATGGGGCCGTGGGAGATGTGCATGGGGGAGCTTACGGCGACCTCCGCTGGGATCTGTATCGCTCTTCCGCGATGGTCCCTCAGGTAGAGCAGACCGCCTCTGATGCCGATTCGCGACTTGAGCAGGAGGGAGGCCTGCCACATCAGGGGCAGAATCACTGCAACCAGCACGAGTAACATTGCCATCAGACCGCGGAATGTATAAGGGGAGGCGTCCGCATCCTCGGGTGCCCAGTAGACCTGGGTCGCAATGATCAGGGCGGGTGCGAGCAGGATGCAGGCCATGCCTGCATACAGGGCCCATTGGAGAGGTCTCATGCGTTTTGGGTCGGGTTCGAGCCAGCTCACGCCGGAAAGACGGTCGGCGTTCACGAGCGGTGCGATGCGATTGGACAAGTGAGGGTGTTGCTTCGATCCTGTGCCCATTGTGGCCTGCCACTGCTTCGATAACCGCTCCCTGAGGCTTCCGCTGGCCAGGAGGAGGCCCAGTACCAGGATTCCCGCCAGGGACCAGAGCCCGATATGGCTCAGGGTTGCATAGTGATCACGTTGAGTGCGGAGTTCATCCAGGAGTGTGCCGAACTGTCCGCCCAGAGCGGAGACGCGCAGGTCATTCATATCCACCTGGTGAACGGTCATTCGGGTTGGATCCGTGATGAACAGCGCCCCCTGGTGGTGGGTCATGAACACGGGATCCGCGCCCTCTGGCAGTTCGATACGGGTCAAGGCACGGCCTTCCAGTGAATAGGCCAGAACATCGGCGTCCCGCAACAGGTTGTTCGCCACAATCACCCAGACACGTCCTCTCTCGTCAAAGGCAAAGGCAGTCGGCCAGATACGTGTCCTGCGCGCGTCGGGATGACCGATGACTTCGATACTGCCGAGCATCTCGCCGCGCACTTCATTGACATGATAGGCGCTGAGGCGGTGGTGATTGGTATCGGCAACCCAGAGTTGCCCGTTGTGCCATGACAGCTGGTTCGGAAATCGCAGGCCTGCCGTGATGTCCAGAGGGGTGGGTTCGGGGTTCCTCAAGTCCTGCACTCGCAGGATGCGATGACCGCTGGTGTCGGCGATCATCAGCGTGCCATCCGGACCGTGCAGGAGCTTGTAGGCCCGCCCCTCGGGCAGTTGGCCTGGATCCAGAAGCGTGTCGCAATCTGAGGTCTCAAGACGGCATTGTCTGACCGTGGATGGCCGGCTCGATGCCAGCAGGACCGAACCATCGGGCAGGCCATGCAGGTCAGTCAGATTGTTGGCATAGCCGAGCTGACTGAGGTCGTGGCGCGAGAGGATCTCACCGGACGGTGAGATGCGGTAGAGTGCATCGCCGTTGTTGATCAGCAGGGCGTCGCCCAATTGTGTGATCTGCTGGGGGCCGCCATACAGGGATTTGTGGTGCTCTGCCCAGAAGCGCAATCCCAGCGCGGCGAACACCAGGAGGATCAGCAGCAGGGCAAGGAGGTTGTTCCGATGGCTGTCAGCCCCAAAACCGAGTCGTTTGCCAGCGCCCATGATCCTGCCTCCTGCGAGTTGGGTTTGCGAATTCCTTACGCTGCTCTGTGAATAGTAGTGACTTATCCCGCCTAGGTATGCAAGGAGTGTAGGATTAGAGCCGGTTTAGGTTTAGGACACCCTTCATCCCGACCCCGGCGGCCAGAAGGACAAGAATTGATCTGAGCATTGGCAACTCCCATGTGAAACGAACAGGACTTCATATGGTAACGGGCGATCGGATGATGCCGATGCATCCCGGAATATTCCTTTCCTTCATCTGTTTGCTGTTGTGGCGGTGGCCCGTGACGTTCAGAGTGGGGCGGTGCGGGTGCTGTTGTGATCACCCTGGTCTGAAGACCCGGAGTGTCAGGCCGTCCACCGGTCGATAGTGCTTGTCGTTGGCCGTGAGCAGATCCAGGCCGTGTTCGAGGGCGGTGGCGGCGATCAGGGCATCCGCTAGTTGCATGGCGTTTGCCAGCGCATGCTGCTCCACCAGGAAGGTGGCGCGGGCGGAAATGCTTTCATTGATATGGATGATGGGGGCGCGCCAGAAGTGCAGCGCCTGGCGCAGCGCTTTCAGTTCGCGCTTGTCGCGCATGCCCTGCACCAGTTCCATGTAGCTGACGGCCGAGATGGAAAAGCCAGGCTGGTTGTCGAGCAGTTCGGCAGCCCTGGGGTTGCCGCGTAGGTTCCAGATCAGGACGTCCGTGTCCACTAGTGTCCTGTCTGATAAATATCTTGTCATTCAGCGCGGCTGTGCGGGCGTGTGGCTAGGCACGCTTGCGCAGGAATGGCCACCCCCATTTCAAGCAAGCGTAACAACGCCACACGCCCGCACAGCCGCGCCCGCAGGGAGCCTCGCAAAAGCGCCAATGCGGCGTTGCGCACCTTGCCAAGGGCTTGCCATTGGCTGCGGTGCGCGCCTTGCCTTGGCGCTTTTGCGAGGCTCTGAATGGCAAGATATTTATCAGACAGGACACTAGCATCAGGGCAGTTCCCTTCCTTGTCGCAGGCTGCGGACCTGTGCGTCCACATCCTCGTCACGATCCTGCCACAGGCCGAAAGCCGGGTTGCGAGCACGGTTTAGGACACCCATCATCCCGACCCAGTCAGCTGCGCACGTGCCTTCGCGGCCTTTGCGGTGCGCTTTCCCCTGGCTTATCGATGCCGTGCTGCGGGCCGGTCCCATGGAGGCCGGGATCGAATCCGGCAACAGCCTTCGCCCGTCCCAATTCCAACTTCCCACTTTTCCCTTGTAACTTTCCCGTTCCCACGTACTCTAATGCTCCGGAGTCGGCCGGACAGTCGCTGCGATCTTTGTATCGTGGAGGAAAGTCCGGGCTCCATAGGGCAGGGTGCCAGGTAACGCCTGGGCGGCGCGAGCCGACGGAAAGTGCCACAGAAAACATACCGCCGATGGCCCGGACCCGTTCCGTGATCAGGTAAGGGTGAAAAGGTGCGGTAAGAGCGCACCGCGCGGGTGGCAACACTTCGCGGCACGGTAAACCCCACCCGGAGCAAGGCCAAATAGGGGTGCATTGGTGTGGCCCGCACTGCACCCGGGTAGGCTGCTCGAGGCGCGCGGTGACGCGCGTCCCAGATGAATGACTGTCCCAGACAGAACCCGGCTTACAGGCCGACTCCCCATTTTTCCCCACCGAAGCGAAGCCCGATCCCTGAACCGGGGTCGGGCTTCGCTGTTTTTCGGGCCCCGAACTTAAAGTGAATTGTGAGCTTTTGTGGCCAATCTGGTGAATCTCAAGGCGCTATTCATATGGCCTGCCCCAGGCTGATCTCCCACTTGGAGGGGTGTTCCTAAGTCTTTGTGACACAAGCACTATTTTTCTCTTCCCAGACCCTGATTTCCCTTGACCGGCCCCGGATCCCTACCTATAGTGTAGAAATGTGGGGAATAGTGGAGGAAAGTGGTTTTCCTCCCCATGAGGGCTGTCAGTGTTTCGAGGGGTCGCCAATCTCAACCTGGATACCAAGGGGCGCATGGCCATGCCGTCCCGGTATCGCGATCGCCTCGTGGAAACCTGCGAGGGGCGCCTGGTGATCACCGTGGACCGCGACGGCTGTCTGCTGGTCTATCCCCAGCCAGAGTGGGAGCGCATCGAGCAGGCCCTCATGTCCCGCCCCAACATGGACCGCCAGGTGCGCCGTCTGCAGCGCCTGCTGGTGGGCCATGCCACCGAGTGCGAGCTGGACGGCCAGGGGCGCATCCTGCTGCCGCCGCCGCTGCGCGACTACGCGGGCCTCGACAAGCGGGTGGTGCTGGTGGGTCAGGGCAACAAGTTCGAGCTCTGGGACGAGGACACCTGGGTCAAGAGCCGGGATGCGTGGTTCAAGGAAGAGGACGAGACCGCGGAGCCGAGCGCGGTACTGGAGAGCCTGTCCCTGTGAGCGGGCAGCCAACCCCGGCCCACCGCGCGGTGTTGCTGGAGGAGGCGGTCGAGGCCCTGGCGGTGCGTCCCGACGGGATCTACCTGGACGGCACCTTCGGGCGCGGCGGCCACAGCGGCCGGATCCTGGAGCGGCTCGGCCCCGAGGGTCGGCTCATCGCCCTGGACCGGGACCCGGAGGCCGAGGCCGAGGCGGCGCGCCGCTACGGCCATGACGAGCGGTTTCACTTCGAGCGGTGTTCATTCGAGATGCTGCAGCAGGTCGCAGACAGACTGGGAATCAGCGGACGGCTGGACGGGGTCCTGCTGGACCTTGGCGTCTCCTCGCCCCAGCTGGACACCCCGGAGCGCGGTTTCAGCTTCATGAGCGACGGCCCCCTGGACATGCGCATGGACCCGGAGTCCGGCGAGTCCGCCGCCGCCTGGCTGGCCCGTGCCGACGAGGACGAGATCGCCTGGGTGCTCAAGGAATACGGCGAGGAACGCTTCGCCCGACGCATCGCCCGGCGCATCGTGGAGACGCGCCAGGAGACTCCCTTGGAGCGCACCCGTCAGCTGGCGGAACTGATCAATGAAGCGGTGCCTTTCAAGGAGCGCCACAAGCACCCGGCCACGCGCAGCTTCCAGGCCATCCGCATCCGGGTCAATGACGAACTGGAAACCCTGCGTCGCTGCCTGGCGCAGATTCCCGCCCTGCTGGCCCCGGGCGGGCGCCTGGCGGTGATCAGTTTCCATTCCCTGGAGGATCGGATGGTCAAGCGCTTCCTGCGCGAGCAGGCCGAGGGTGAGCGTCTGCCCCGGGGTCTGCCGGTGCAGGGCGATGCGCGTCGGGGTCAGACCCTGCGCCTGGTGGGGCGCGCGATCCGCGCAAGCCGAGCGGAACTGGACGAGAACCCCCGGGCGCGCAGTGCCGTGCTGCGGGTGGCGGAGCGCCTGGCATGAGGCTGCGCCTGATGGGTCTCGGGGTGCTGTTCCTGGCGGTGCTGATCAGCGCATTCGGAGTGATCTACAGCAAGCACCACAGTCGCAGCCTGTTCATGGCGTTGCAGGTGGAACTGGCCGAGCGGGACAGCCTGAACGTGGAGTGGGGCCAGCTGCAGCTGGAGCAGAGCACCTGGGCCACCCATGGACGAATCGAAGAGACGGCGCGGGAGCGGTTGAACATGACCCTGCCGAGCGCCGGCAACACCGTGATTTTGTTTGACTGAGCGAGGACCGATGTCGGATTCCCCGGACAAGCTGAGTGCAGTGCGCCGCCACGTGGTGCTGGGACTGTTCGTCCTGGGCTTCGCGGTGCTGCTCGGCCGTGGCCTCGACCTGCAGGTACTCAAGCAGGACTTCCTGCGCGGCGAGGGCGATGCACGCCACCTGCGTGTAGTCTCCATCCCCGCCCACCGGGGCATGATCCTGGACCGCAACGGCGAACCCCTGGCGGTGAGCACGCCGGTGGATTCCGTGTGGGCCAATCCCCAGGAGACCCTGCAGGCGCCCGAACGCCTGGCCGAACTGGCCCGGGTGCTGGGCATGGACCGGGGTGACCTGCAGCGCCGCCTGGCGGAGCGCGCCGGCCGGGAGTTCGTCTACCTGCGCCGCCACGTGAACCCGGACGTGGCCGCCCAGGTGCAGCAGCTGGGCGTGCCCGGCGTGGCCCTGCAGCGGGAATTCCGCCGCTACTACCCCATGGGCGAAGTGGCGGCCCACGTGCTGGGCTTCACCAATATCGACGACCGGGGTCAGGAGGGCCTGGAGCTGGCCCTGAACGAGCGGCTCACGGGACAGCCCGGCGCCAAGCGGGTGGTGCGCGATCGCCTCGGTCGGGTGATCCGCGACGTGGAGAATATCCGCCCCGCGCGTCCCGGCGGGGACATCACCCTGACCCTGGACCAGCGCGTGCAGTACCTGGCCTACCGGGAGCTGAAGGCGGCGGTACAGGCACACGGCGCGCGCTCCGGTTCGGCGGTGATCATGGACGTGCACACCGGCGACATCCTGGCCATGGTCAACCAGCCCAGCCACAACCCCAACAACCGGGGCAGCCTGCGCCGGGAGGCCTCCCGCAACCGGGCGGTGACCGACCTGTTCGAGCCCGGCTCCACCATCAAGCCGTTCACCGTGGCCGCGGCCCTGGAGAGCGGCAGCATCAATCCGCGCATGACCCTGGACACGGCACCGGGCACCTTCCGCGTGGGCAACCACACCATTCGCGACATCCGCAACTACGGGCGCGTGGACCTGACCACGATGCTGGCCAAGTCCTCCAACATCGGCGCCAGCAAGCTGGCCCTGGGGATGGAGTCCGAGCACCTGTGGCGCACCCTGCACCAGGCGGGGCTGGGTCGCGGCACCGGCAGCGGTTTCCCCGGCGAGGCCTCCGGCCTGCTGCGTGACTTCTATTTCTGGCGCGACGTGGATCGCGCCACCCTGGCCTTCGGCTACGGCGTGTCGGTCACGCCCCTGCAGCTGACCCGGGCCTATGCCGCCCTGGCCAACGAGGGCGTGATGCCCGCGCCGCGTTTCCTGGCGGACCAGCCCGTGCTGCCCGGCGAGCCGGTCATGTCCCCCGCCGTGGCCCGCGAGCTGCGCGCCATGCTGGAGGTGGCGGTGACCACCGAGGGCACCGGCCACCGGGCGCGGGTGGAGGGCTACCGGGTGGCGGGCAAGACCGGCACGGCGCGCAAGAGCGGCGCCGGCGGCTACAACGAGGAGCGTTTCGTGGCCATGTTCGCGGGCTTCGCCCCGGCGAGCCATCCGCGCCTGGTGATGGTGGTGGTCATCGACGAGCCCGCCGGCGAGGAATACTACGGCGGACAGGTGGCCGCACCGGTGTTCTCGAAGATCATGCAGGGTGCGCTGCGCCTGCTGGACGTGCCGCCCGACGACGTGCCCAGCATCCGCGCCGTGACCGCCGGGGCGGGCAGGGGGCCGGCATGATGAGCCTGCGCGCGCATCAACCCGACTGGCGCCTCTCCACCTTGCTGGAGGGCTTCGCGGCGGTCTCGCCGGGGCTGGACGTCCCGGTACGGGATCTGTGTCTCGACAGTCGCCGGGCCCAGCCCGGCGCCGTCTTTATTGCCCTGGCCGGCCACCGTGCCCACGGCCTGAGCCACGCCGCGGAGGCCGTCGCCCGCGGTGCGGTGGCGGTGGTCTGGGAGCCGGCGCCCGGTGTCGAGGCGCCCGCGGGACTGGGCGTTGCGAGCGTCGCCGTGCCCGAGCTGGGCCAGCGCCTGGGCCAGATCGCCGATCGCTTCTTCGGCCATCCCTCCGGCGCCATGAAGCTCATCGGCGTGACCGGCACCGACGGCAAGACCTCGGTGAGCCAGTTCCTGGCCCAGACCCTGTACCAGGAGTCGGGCCGCTGCGGCGTGATCGGCACCCTGGGCGCAGGCGTCTACGGGGAGCTGGCCGAGACCGGGCACACCACGCCGGATGCGCTCAGCCTGCATCGCTGGCTCGCGGACCTGCGCGGCCGGGGCGTGCGCTACACGGTCATGGAGGTCTCCTCCCATGCCCTGGTCCAGGGGCGCATCAACGGCGCCGCCCTGGATATCGCCGTGCTCACCAATCTGAGCCGGGATCACCTGGATTACCACGGCACGATGGAGGCCTATGCCGAGGCCAAGGCGAGGCTATTCCGCTGGCCCGGTCTGGAGACCGCCATCCTCAACCTGGACGATGCCTTCGGCCGCAAGCTGGCCGCCGAGCTGGCCGGGCGGGAGGTGCAGATCCTGGGTTACGGACTGGCTGCCGCCGGCGGCGAGATCGAGCAGGTGCGCGGCGAGTCGGTGGAATACCGGCCCGACGGCCTGGCCTTCGGCGTGGTCACCCCCTGGGGCAGCGGTCGCGTGGAGACCGGTCTGCTGGGTGCCTTCAACGTGCACAACCTGCTGGCGGTGCTGGCCACCCTGCTGCAGCTGGGCCTGAGCCTCACCGATGCCCTGGAGCGGCTGGCCCACGTGCGCACCGTGCCGGGGCGCATGGAGCGTTTCTCCGGCGGCAAGGGCGCCACCCTGGTGGTGGACTACGCCCACACCCCCGCCGCCCTTGCCCAGGTGCTGCAGGCCCTGCGGGTGCACTGCGCAGGCAGGCTCTGGTGCGTGTTCGGCTGCGGCGGCAACCGGGACCCGGGCAAGCGCCCGCTCATGGCCCGGGCCGCGGAGCAGTTCGCCGACCGGGTGGTGCTCACCAGCGACAATCCCCGCCACGAGGATCCGCAGGCCATTGCCCGAGAGGTGATGACCGGCTTCGAACGTCCCGCCGAGGTGCATCAGGAACTGGATCGCCAGGCCGCCGTGGAATGGGCCTGGTCCCATGCGGCCGCCGGCGACCTGGTGCTGGTGGCGGGCAAGGGCCACGAGACGGTGCAGATCGTGGGCGACGAGCAGCGTCCCTTCAGTGACCGCGACCTGGCCCGGCGCCTGGCCTCGGGCATGGCGGAAGGCAACGGGGAGGATCAGGCATGATGATCTGGTCGCTTGCCGAGATCGCGGCGAAGGTGGGCGGGGAACTGCACGGCGCGGACACCGTGGCCGAAGGGGTCAGCACCGACACCCGCAGCCTGCAGCATGGCCAGCTGTTCGTGGCGCTCACCGGCCCCACCTACGATGGCCATGCCTTCGTCAGCGACGACCTGCCCGCCGCGGGCGTCATGGTCAGCCGCCTGCTGCCCACCCGCCTGCCCCAGGTGCTGGTGGACGACACCCGTCTGGCCCTCGGGCGCCTGGCCCGGGCCTGGCGCGAATCCCTGCCGGTCACGGTGCTGGCGCTCACCGGCAGCAACGGCAAGACCACGGTCAAGGAGATGCTCTCGGCCATCGCCCGGGAACAGGCGCCGACCCTTGCCACCCGGGGCAATCTCAACAACGACATCGGCGTGCCCCTGACCCTGCTGGAGATCGCCCGCAACCACCGTTATGCAGTGGTGGAGATGGGTGCCAACCATCACGGCGAGATCGCCTATCTCACCAGCCTCGCCCGTCCCGACGTGGCCCTGATCACCAATGCCGGCCCCGCCCACCTGGAGGGCTTCGGTTCCATTGAGGGGGTCTCCCGTGCCAAGGGCGAGATCTACTCGGGCCTGGGGCCGGACGGCGTGGCGGTGATCAACGCCGACGACATCTACGCCGACTACTGGTACGGCCTGAACCCGGGCCGACGCGTCATCAGCTTCGGCCTGGATCATGTGGCCGAGGTCTCCGGCGAGTGGCAGGCGCCGGGCAGTCTGCGTCTGCACATGAACGGCCGGGTGCACGACCTGGAACTGGCCTTCCCCGGCCGGCACAACGCCCTCAATGCCCTGGCCGCCGCCGCCGCCGCGCTGGCCGCGGAGATCCCCGAGGAGGCCATCCTGCGCGGGTTGGCCCGGGTGCACCCGGTCAGCGGACGCCTGGTGGCGGTGCCGGGGCAGGGCGGCGCGCTTCTGCTGGACGACAGCTACAACGCCAATCCCGCCTCCACCCGCGCTGCCCTGGAGGTGCTGGCCGGTTATGAGGGCGAGCGCTGCATGGTGCTGGGCGACATGGGCGAGCTGGGCGAGTCCGGTGCCGAGTTGCACGCCGAGATCGGCGCCCGGGCACGGGAGCTGGGCATCGAGCATTTTCACGCCGTGGGGCCGCTCAGTGCCCACGCGGTGCGCGCCTTCGGGGAGGGGGCGCAGCACCACGCAGACCAGGCCGCGCTCATCGAGGCCCTGCGCCCGCTGCTGCATGCCGGCATGACCGTGCTGGTGAAGGGCTCGCGCAGCCAGCGCATGGAGCGGGTGGTGCAGGCCCTGCAGGCGGGCACAAACAACAATCACAACAACGGGGGGCCTGCGCATGCTGCTCAGTCTGTTTGAATTCCTGAGCGAGTATTACCGGGGCTTCAATGTCTTCCAGTACCTGACCCTGCGCGCCATCCTGGGTGTACTCACCGCGCTGATCATCGCCTTCGTGGTGGGCCCGGCCATGATCCGCCGCCTGAGCCTCTACAAGATCGGCCAGCAGGTGCGTACGGACGGCCCCCAGACCCATCTCACCAAGGCCGGCACCCCCACCATGGGCGGCGCCCTGATCCTGGTGGCGGTGGCGGTGAGCACCCTGCTGTGGAGCGACCTCACCAACCGCTTCGTGTGGGTGGTGCTCATGGTCACACTGCTGTTCGGCCTGATCGGCGGCATCGACGACTACCGCAAGCTGCGCTACGGCAATTCCAAGGGCCTGTCGGCCAGGACCAAGTTCTTCTGGCAGTCGGTGGTGGGTTTCGCCACCGCCATACTGCTCTACTACACCGCCCAGGCGCCGGTGGAGACCACCTTCTTCGTGCCCCTGTTCAAGGACGTGGCCATCCAGCTCGGCCCCTGGTTCATCCTGCTCACCTGGTTCGTGATCGTGGGCGCGAGCAACGCGGTCAACCTCACCGACGGCCTGGACGGCCTGGCCATCATGCCCACCGTGCTGGTGGCCGGCGCCTTCGGGGTGTTCGCCTACCTGTCCGGCCACGCGGTGTTCGCCAACTACCTGGGCATCCCCTACGTGCCCGGGGTGGGCGATCTGGTGGTGTTCACCGGCGCCCTGGTGGGCGCGGGGCTCGGCTTTCTCTGGTTCAACGCCTACCCGGCCCAGGTGTTCATGGGCGACGTGGGCGCTCTGGCCCTGGGCGCTGCCCTGGGCGTACTGGCGGTGGTCACCCGCCAGGAGATCGTGCTGGTGATCATGGGCGGCGTGTTCGTGGTGGAGACCCTGTCGGTGATCATGCAGGTGGTCTCCTACAAGCTCACCGGGCGGCGCATCTTCCGCATGGCGCCCCTGCATCACCACTTCGAACTGAAGGGCTGGCCCGAGCCCCGGGTCATCGTGCGTTTCTGGATCATCACCGTGATCCTGGTGCTGGTGGGCCTGGCCACCCTGAAGCTGCGTTGAGGAAAGCAACAGACTGATATGAGCGGCATGGCTGACACATTGATCGTGGGACTGGGCGCAACGGGCATCTCCGTGGCGCGCCACCTGCGTGCGCGCGGGGAGTCCTTCCGCGTGGCGGACAGTCGTGCCGAGCCGCCGGGCCGTGATGAGCTGCGTCGTCTGGCGCCCGAGGCTGAGCTGCACACCGGCCCCTTCGATGCGGCCCTGTTCGCCGGCATGAAGCGGCTTATCGTGAGCCCCGGCGTGAGCGTTGCCGAGCCCGCCATCCAGGCGGCCCGTGCCGCCGGCGCCGAGATCCTGGGCGACATCGAGCTGTTCGCCCGGGAGGCCCGAGCCCCCGTGGTGGCGATCACCGGTTCCAACGGCAAGAGCACGGTCACCGCCCTGGTGGGCGAAATGGCCCGGGCGGCGGGCCTGAACGTCGCCGTGGGCGGCAACTTCGGCATCCCGGCCCTGGACCTGCTCAATGACGGCGACGTGGAGCTGTACGTGCTGGAGCTCTCCAGCTTCCAGCTGGAGACCACCGAGAGCCTCGAGCCGGTGGCGGCCACGGTGCTCAACATTTCCGCCGATCACCTGGATCGCTATGCCAGCCTGGAAGACTACGCCGCCGCCAAGGAACGCATCTTCCGGCGCGCCGCGACCGCGGTGATCAACCGGGATGATCCGCGGGTGTGCGCGATGCAGGGCGGCGCGCGGCGGGTCAGCTTCGGCCTCGATGTCCCCGGCGAGGGCGACTGGGGCCTGATCGAGCGGGACGCCGAACCCTGGCTGGCCCAGGGCGAGATCCCCTGGTTCGCGGAATCCCGCCTGCGCATCGCCGGGCGACACAACACCGCCAACGCCCTGGCCGCTCTCGCCCTGGGCCAGGCGGCGGGTCTGCCCGGCGAGGCCATGGTGGAGGCCCTGACCCAGTTCTCCGGCCTGCCCCACCGCTGCCAGTGGGTGACGCGCCTGCACGGCGTCTCCTGGTACAACGATTCCAAGGGCACCAACCTGGGCGCCACCCTGGCGGCCCTGGCCGGTTTCCCGGGCCAGGTGGTGCTGATCGCCGGTGGCCAGGGCAAGGGCCAGGACTTCGCCCCCCTGGGTGAGGCGGTGGCGGGCAAGGCCCGCGCCGTGGTGCTGCTGGGCGAGGATGCACCAAGCATCGCGACGGCGCTGGAGGGGCGCGTGCCGGTGGTGCAGGTAGCGTCCATGGAGGCCGCCGTGGCCGAGGCCGCGCGCCTGGCGCAGACCGGCGACAGCGTGCTGCTCTCGCCCGCCTGCGCCAGTCTCGACATGTTCGACAACTACATGCACCGGGGCGAGGTCTTCATGGCCGCGGTGCGGAGGCTCGCGGCATGAGCGCCGTGGACATCCAGGCCACCCGGGACGCCGGCCAGCAGCTGCAGCTGCGCCTGGCCCAGCGCCTGGACCTGGGCCTCGCCTTAAGCGTGCTGGCCCTGCTGGGCCTGGGTCTGGTGATGGTGGCCTCCGCCTCCATCGGCATCGCCGACCGCAACCTGGGCGACCCCCTGTACTTCCTCAAGCGCCAGGCGGTGTACGTGGTCCTGGGCCTTGCGGCCGCGGCCCTGGCCTACCGCATCCGCCTGGCCTACTGGGAGGCCTCCGCCGGTCTGCTGCTGGGCTTTGCCTATTTCCTGCTCATCCTGGTGCTGGTGCCGGGGGTGGGCGTGACGGTCAACGGTTCCACCCGCTGGCTGAGCCTGGGGCTGTTCAACCTGCAGGTCTCGGAAGTGGCCAAGCTGCTCTTCACCCTGTACCTGGCCGGCTACCTGACCCGCCACGGGCGCGCGGTGCGCGAGCGGTTCTCCGGCTTCCTGCGCCCCATGCTGCTGCTGGCCGGCGCCTCCCTGCTGCTGCTCATGGAGCCGGACTTCGGCGCCGCCGTGGTGCTCATGGCCATCGGCCTGGCGATGCTGTTCCTGGCCGGCGCCAAGCTCTGGCAGTTCGCCCTGCTGCTGGGTGGCGTGGCGACGGCGCTCGCCATGCTGGCCATCACCACCCCCTACCGCATGGCGCGCCTGACCGCCTTCCTGGACCCTTGGAACGATCCCTTCAACAGCGGCTTCCAGCTCACCCAGTCCCTGATCGCCATCGGCAGCGGCTCCTGGTTCGGCGTGGGGCTGGGGGCCAGCGTGCAGAAACTCTTCTACCTGCCCGAGGCCCACAACGACTTCCTGTTCGCCGTACTCGCCGAGGAACTGGGGCTGGTGGGCATCACCGTGGTGGTGCTGCTCTACGGCTGGTTCCTGTGGCGCAGCTTCGGCATCGGCCGGGCGGCGGAACAGGCCGGCCACCTGTTCGGCGCCTACCTGGCCTACGGGGTGGGCGTGTGGGTCAGCCTGCAGGCCTTCATCAACATGGGCGTGAACATGGGCCTGCTGCCCACCAAGGGCCTGACCCTGCCCCTGATGAGCTACGGCGGCAGCTCCATGCTCATGACCTGCGCCGCCGTCGGCCTGCTGCTGCGGGTGCATCGGGAGACGGTGGAGAGCGGCCCGCTGCGGGTCGGGCGCGTGTCGGGAGGGCGAGGCGCATGAGCGAGCGTCCCATCCTGATCATGGCGGGCGGCACCGGCGGGCACGTGTTCCCGGGCCTGGCCGTGGCCGAGCGCCTGCGTGAGCTGGGCGAGCACGTGATCTGGCTCGGCACCGCCCGGGGTCTGGAGGCCAAGCTGGTACCCGAGGCGGGCTTCGAGTTTCACACCCTGCCGGTGGCGGGACTGCGCGGCAAGGGCCTGGTCAACTGGCTGTTCGCCCCGCTGCGCCTGGGCGTGGCCCTGTGGGCGGCCCTGGCCTTCCTGCTGCGGGTCAAGCCCCGGGCCGTGCTGGGTCTGGGCGGCTTCGCCTCCGGTCCCGGCGGGCTCATGGCCGCGGCGCTCAGCATCCCCCTGGTGATCCACGAACAGAACGCCGTGGCCGGCCTCACCAACCGCTGGCTGGCGAAGGTGGCAGACAAGGTGCTGGAGGCCTTCCCGGGCACCTTCCCGGAGAAGGTGGGCGCTGTGCACACCGGCAACCCGGTGCGTGCGCGCATCAGTGGCCTGATCGAACCGGAACTGCGCTTCCTGGGACGGGAGGGTCCGCTGCGGGTGCTGGTGCTGGGCGGCAGCCTCGGCGCGCTGGCCCTGAACAGGACCGTGCCCGAGGCCCTGGCCCGCCTGCCGGAACAGGGTCGCCCCCTGGTGCGCCATCAGGCCGGCGAGCGCACCCTGGACCAGGCCAGGGCGGCCTATGCCAGTGCCGGCGTGAAGCCGGAACTGATGCCCTTCATCAAGGACATGGCCGAGGCTTACGGCTGGGCCGACCTGGTGGTGTGCCGCGCCGGCGCGCTCACCGTCGCCGAACTGGCCGCCGCCGGCCTGGGCGCCATCCTGGTGCCCTATCCCCACGCGGTGGACGACCACCAGAGCGCCAACGGCCGTTATCTCACCGAGGCCGGCGCGGCGGTGATGATCCCCGAATCCGAACTGGACGCCCGGCGCCTGGCCACCGAACTCAAGTCCATCGACCGGGCCCGCGCCCTGGAGATGGCCGAGGCCGCCCGGCGCCGCGCCCTGCCCGATGCCACCGAGACCGTGGCGCGGATCTGCCTGGGCCAGGCCCGCACCGGCAAGGCCCGTGGAGGTGCGAAATGAGCGCAGTCACCCCCATGCCCATGCGCCGCATCCGCCGCATCCATTTCGTGGGCATCGGCGGTTCCGGCATGGGCGGCATCGCCGAGGTGCTGGCGAACCTGGGGTACCAGGTGAGCGGCTCGGACATCGCCGAGAACGCTGTCACCCGGCGCCTGGCGGGGCTGGGCGTGACCATCCGCCTGGGCCACGATGCCGCCTACGTGCAGGACGCCGACGTGCTGGTGGTCTCCAGCGCCATCGACCCGCGCAACCCTGAACTCATCGCCGCCCGTGAGGCGCGCATCCCGGTGGTGCGCCGGGCCGAGATGCTGGCCGAGCTGATGCGCTTCCGCCACGGCATCGCCGTGGCCGGCACCCACGGCAAGACCACCACCACCAGCCTGGTGGCGAGCCTGCTGGCGGAAGGCGGGCTGGACCCCACCTTCGTGATCGGCGGGCGGCTCAACAGCACCGCCAGCCACTCCCGGCTGGGGCAGGGGGCCTACCTGGTGGCGGAGGCCGACGAGAGCGATGCCTCCTTCCTGCACCTGCAGCCCATCATCGCCGTGGTCACCAACATCGACGCCGACCACCTGGCCACCTACCAGGGGGACTTCGGTCGGCTGCGCGCCACCTTCCTGGAGTTCCTCCATCACCTGCCCTTCTATGGTCTGGCGGTGCTGTGCGCCAACGACCGGGAACTGGCGGGCATGATCGCCGAGGTGGGCCGTCCGGTGCTCACCTACGGCATCGGCGTGGACGCGGATGTCACCGCGCGCAATGTGCGCGCCGAGGGCACCCGCACCCACTTCGAGATCTGCCTGCCGGAGCGCGACGACACCCTGGCCGTGACCCTCAACCTGCCGGGCCGACACAACGTGCTCAACGCCCTGGCCGCGGTGGCCGTGGCCCATGAACTGGGGGTCGACGACGCGGCCATCCAGCAGGGCCTGGACAAGTTCCAGGGTATCGGCCGGCGCTTCCAGGTCTACGGTGAACTCAAGACCGCCGCGGGCACCGTCACCCTGGTGGACGATTACGGCCATCACCCCACCGAGATCGCCGCCACCCTGGCCGCCGCCCGGGACGCCTGGCCCGACCGGCGCCTGGTGCTGGCCTTCCAGCCCCATCGCTACACCCGCACCCGGGACCTGTTCGAGGACTTCGCCGAGGTGCTCTCCAGCCCCGACGCCCTGGTGCTGCTGGAGGTCTACCCGGCCGGCGAGGCTGCCATCCCCGGCGCCGACGGGCGCACCCTGGCCCGGGCCATCCGCGCGCGGGGCCGGGTGAACCCGGTGTTCGTGGACGCCCCGGAGCGCTTCGTCGAGACCCTCAAGGGCGTGCTGCGCGACGGCGATGTGCTGCTCACCCAGGGGGCCGGCAACGTGGGCGCCCTGGCCGCGGCCCTGCCGGCCGCACTGTCCACAGAGGAGGGACATCCATGATGACCGCCGAGAACCTCCAGATGCTGCGCGGCGAGCTGCGCCACCACGAACCCCTGGCCCGTTACACCTCCTGGCGCGTGGGCGGCACGGCCGACCAGCTTTACAAGCCGGCGGACCTGGACGACCTGGCCTTCTTCCTCAGCACCCTGCCGCCCAAAGAGCCGCTGCTGTGGCTGGGCCTGGGCAGCAACCTGCTGGTGCGCGACGGCGGGGTGCGCGGCACGGTGATCGCCCTGTCCGGGGCGCTCAACGAGATGACCCTGCTGCCGGACAACCGCATCCGTGCCGAGGCCGGCGTGGCCTGCGCCAAGCTGGCGCGCTTCGCCGCCGACGCGAACCTCACCGGCTGCGAATTCCTGGCCGGCATCCCCGGCACCCTGGGCGGGGCCCTGGCCATGAACGCCGGTGCCTGGGGCGGCGAGACCTGGACCTGCGTGGAGACCGTGGAGACCCTGGACCGGCGCGGCCGCCGTCACCTGCGCGAGGCGGACGAGTACCAGGTGGCCTACCGCAGCGTGATCACCCCGGTGGAGGAATGGTTCACCGCCGCCACCTTCCGGCTCACCCCAGGCGATGGCCAGGCCGGCAAGGCGCGCATCCGCGAGCTGCTGGCCGAGCGCGCCGAGCGCCAGCCCACCGGCGTGGCGAGCTGCGGCTCCGTGTTCCGCAACCCGCCCGGCGACCATGCCGGACGCCTGGTGGAGGCGGCCGGCCTCAAGGGCCATCGCATCGGCGGCGCCCAGGTCTCGGAGAAGCACGCCAACTTCATCATCAATACCGGCGATGCCACGGCGGCGGATTTGGAGGCCCTGATCCGCCACGTGCAGGCCACGGTCGAGGCGCGCTTCGGCGTGCGCCTCGAGCCCGAGGTGCGCGTGGTGGGCGAACCCCTGGAGGGCAGGGCATGAATCCCAGGGCCTTCGGCAAGGTGGCGGTGCTCCTGGGCGGCTGGTCCGCGGAACGGGAGATCTCGCTCATCAGTGGCGGCGAGGTGCTCAAGGCGCTGCAGGCCGCCGGCGTGGACGCCCACGGCATCGATGCCGGCCGGGACGTGCTGGAGGTGCTCAAGGCCGGCGGTTTCGACCGGGTGTTCAACATGCTCCACGGGCGGGGCGGCGAGGACGGTGTGATCCAGGGCGCCCTGGAGCTGATCGGCCTGCCCTGCACCGGCAGCGGCGTGCTGGGCTCGGCGGTGAGCATGGACAAGCTCATGACCAAGCGCCTGTGGCGCGGCGCGGGCCTGCCCACCCCCGATTACCAGGTGCTGGACGGGGACACGGACTGGGTGGTGGTGGCCTCGGGCCTGGGCCTGCCGCTGATCGTTAAGCCGGCCCTGGAGGGCTCGAGCATCGGCATGAGCAAGGTGGAGACCCTGGGTGATCTGCCCGAGGCCTATGCCCGCGCCGCCGCCTGCGGCGGACCGGTGTTCGCCGAGCGCTGGGTGACCGGCACCGAGTACACGGCGGCGATCCTCGAGGGCGAGCCCCTGCCGCTGATCCGCCTGGAGACGCCCCGGGCCTTCTACGACTACGAGGCCAAGTACAAGGCCGAGACCACCCGCTACCACGTGCCCTGCGGGCTGGAGGCGGCGGTGGAACAGCGCTTCCAGTCCCTGGCCCTGCAGGCCTTTGAGGCGGTGGGCGCCCGGGGCTGGGGCCGGGTGGACCTGATGGTGGACCGGGTGGGTGTGCCCTGGCTGATCGAGGTGAACACCGTGCCCGGCATGACCGACCACAGCCTGGTGCCCATGGCGGCCCGGGCCGCGGGCCTGGATTTCCAGGCCCTGGTGCTGCGCATCCTGGCCGGCACCCTGGCTTCCGGGGAGCGGCAATGACGTGGCGAAGCGGGATGCCATGGCCAGGAAACAGCGGGACATCGCGCCCTGGTGGCGTGGTCTGGAGCTGCGCCGCTGGCTGCGCCGCGGCCTGTCGCTGGGGGTGGTGCTGATGCTCGCCGGCGCGCTCGCCTACGCCGCGGACTGGGCCCTGCGCCCGGACACCCTGCCGATCCGCGCGGTGCAGATCGAGGGGCAGTTCCATCACCTGGAGCGCCGCGACCTGGAGGCGGCCCTGGGGCCGTATGTGAGCGGCGGGTTTTTCAGCGTGGACCTGCCGGCGGTGGAGCGCGCGGCCATGGCGCTGCCCTGGGTGTACGGGGTGAGCGTACGCAGGGTCTGGCCCGACACCCTGCACGTACAGGTGACCGAGCAGGTGCCCGTGGCCCGCTGGGGCGAGGACGCCCTGGTGAACCGCTACGGGGACGTGTTCCGGCCGGCCCCGGAGAGCCTGCCCGAGGGATTGCCGAGCCTCACCGGCGGCGAGGGGCGCCAGCGCAGCCTGATGCGCCGCTATCTCGCCGTGCAGGCGCGGCTCGCCGACGTGGGGCTGGAGGTGCGCGGCCTGCGCGAGGACGCCCGCCAGGCCTGGACCATCGAGCTGCTGGGCGGCGGTGAAGTGCTCATGGGCCGGGGTGCCGGCGAGGTCCAGCTGGAGCGGCTGCTGCGGGCCTACCCGCACATCGCCGCACAACGGGACGCGCCGGTGCGGCGCATGGACCTGAGATACACCAACGGCATCGCCGTGGCCTGGGGCGAAGCGGCCCCGGCCGCGCACTGAATGAACGAATCGGTACCTAGAGAGAGACAGCATGTCGAAGCGATCCGATAAGGGAATGATTGTTGGCCTGGACATCGGCACCTCCAAGGTGGAGGCCATCGTCGGCGAGATCAACGAGGACGGTCAGATCGAGATCGTCGGCATCGGCTCGCACCCTTCCCGGGGTCTGAAGAAGGGCGTGGTGGTCAACATCGAGTCCACGGTGCAGTCCATCCAGCGGGCGGTAGAGGAGGCCGAACTGATGGCCGGCTGCCAGATCCACTCGGTGTTCACGGGCATCGCCGGCAGCCACGTGAAGAGCCTCAACTCCACCGGCGTGGTGGCCATCAAGGACAAGGAGGTCACCCCCGCCGACGTGGATCGGGTGATCGACGCGGCGCGCGCCGTGGCCATCCCGGCGGACCAGCGCATCCTGCACATCCTGCCCCAGGAATTCATCATCGACGAGCAGGAGGGCATCCGCGAGCCGGTGGGCATGTCCGGCGTGCGCCTGGAGGCCAAGGTGCACCTGGTCACCGGCGCGGTCTCCGCTGCCCAGAACATCGTCAAGTGCGTACGCCGCTGCGGGCTTGAGGTGGACGACATCATCCTGGAACAGATGGCCTCCAGCCACGCGGTGCTCACCGAGGACGAGAAGGAACTGGGTGTGTGCCTGGTGGACATCGGCGGCGGCACCACGGACATCGCCGTGTTCACCGACGGCGCGATCCGCCACACGGCGGTGATCCCCATCGCCGGCGACCAGGTCACCAACGACATCGCCGTGGCCTTGCGTACCCCCACCCAGTACGCCGAGGACATCAAGATCAAGTACGCCTGCGCCCTGCGCCAGCTGGCCAATCCCGACGACACCATCGAGGTGCCGAGCGTCGGCGACCGGGCGCCCAAGCGCCTGTCGCGCCAGACCCTGGCCGGCGTGGTGGAGCCCCGCTACGAGGAACTGCTGTCCCTGGTGCAGGCGGAACTGCGCCGCTCCGGCTGTGAGGAGCTGGTGGCGGCGGGCGTGGTACTCACCGGTGGCTCTTCCAAGATGGAAGGGGTGATCGATCTGGCCGAGGAGGTGTTCCACATGCCCGTGCGTCTGGGTCTGCCCCAGCACGTGAGCGGGCTGGTGGACGTGGTGCGCAACCCGATCCATGCCACCGGCGTGGGTCTGCTGCTGTTCGGCCACCAGAGCCGGGGCGGCGGGCGCAGCCACGAGGCGCGCCAGACGGGCAATCTCAAGGCGGTGTGGGGAAGGATGAAGAGCTGGTTTCAGGGCAACTTCTGATCGAAGTCGGAATTGAGAATTGGGAAGTACGAAACGGGACAGGGCGGATTTTCGTTTTACGAATCAGATCAACCAATGTGTTGAGGAGGTATGACAATGTTTGAGCTCATGGATACGTTTCCGCAGAACGCGGTCATCAAGGTCATCGGCGTGGGCGGCGGCGGCGGCAACGCCGTGCAGCACATGGTCAACGCCAACATCGAGGGCGTGGACTTCATCTGCGCCAACACCGATGCCCAGGCGCTGAAGAACCACAACGCCAAGACCCTGCTGCAGCTGGGCGGGCACATCACCAAGGGCCTGGGCGCCGGCGCCGACCCGGTGGTGGGTCGTGAGGCGGCCCTGGAGGACCGGGACCGCATCGCCGAGGTGATCGAGGGTGCCGACATGGTGTTCATCACCGCCGGCATGGGTGGTGGCACCGGCACCGGTGGCGCGCCGGTGGTGGCCCAGATCGCCCGGGAGATGGGCATCCTCACCGTGGCCGTGGTCACCAAGCCCTTCCCCTTCGAGGGCAAGAAGCGCCTGGCCGTGTCCCAGGCGGGCATGGAGAACTTGGCCAAGTACGTGGACTCCCTGATCACCATCCCCAACGAAAAGCTGCTCACTGTGCTGGGCAAGAACATCTCCCTGCTGGAGGCCTTCAAGGCGGCCAACAACGTGCTGCTGGGTGCGGTGCAGGGCATTGCCGAGCTGATCACCCGTCCGGGCCTGATCAACGTGGACTTCGCCGACGTGCGCACCGTGATGTCCGAGATGGGCATGGCCATGATGGGTACCGGCAGCGCCTCCGGTCAGGACCGCGCCCGGGTGGCGGCCGAGGCGGCCATCGCCAGCCCCCTGCTCGAGGACGTGAACATCGCCGGTGCCCGGGGCATCCTGGTGAACGTCACCGCCGGTCTGGACATGTCCATCGGCGAGTTCGAGGAAGTGGGTGATGCCATCAAGGAGTTCGCCTCCGAGGACGCCACCGTGGTGGTGGGCACCGTGATCGACCCGGAGATGACCGACGAGCTGCGCGTGACCCTGGTGGCCACCGGCCTGGGTAGCACCATGGCGGCCACCCGGGCGCCGGAGAAGCCCAAGGTCAAGCTGGTGGAGCCGGCCCCCGAGCTGACCCCCGACTACGAGAACCTGGACCGCCCCACGGTGATCCGCAAGAGCCAGGGCAACGCGGCGGTGGACCTGAATGGTCACCTGAACATGGATTACCTGGACATCCCGGCCTTCCTGCGCAAGCAGGCGGACTGATCGACGCACCGGGATGGTGCGTCCGGGGTTTCGGATGGTCTGTGACAGCGCGTCATCCGGTCGCGGATTTGCTGCGACTGGTCGCTTTTTTGGTGGGAAACCATGCATCTGCACGGCTTTGGTGCCATAATGCGCAGGTTTTTTGCAGATTTACCCGCTTGGCTCGCGTCACTATCAGGATGGCGCAGTTGTTGCAGGGCAATTCGGGAGGCCGGGCCATCGTGCCGGGCGGACCGTGAGTCATTCGGATAGAACGATCCAGTCGAGGGTTCCATCGTTGATCAGGCAGCGCACACTCAAGAACACCATCAGGGCCACGGGCGTCGGTCTTCACACCGGCGAGAAGGTCTACGTGATGCTCAGGCCGGCACCGGTGGATACCGGTGTGGTGTTCCGGCGCATGGACCTGGAGCCGCCGGTGGAGATCAAGGCGAGCCCCGACAACGTCGGTGATACGCGCCTCTCCACCACCCTGGTCAACGGCGAGGTGCGGGTCTCCACGGTGGAACACCTGCTGTCCGCCATCGCAGGCCTCGGCATCGACAACCTCTACGTGGAGGTGAGTGCCGCCGAGGTGCCTATCATGGACGGCAGCGCCGGTCCCTTCGTGTTCCTGATCCAGTCCGCCGGTATCGTGGAGCAGGAGGCGCCCAAGAAGTTCATCCGCATCAAGCGCGCGGTGGAAGTGCGCGAGGAGGACAAGTGGGCCCGCTTCGAGCCCTTCGACGGCTTCAAGGTGGGTTTCTCCATCGATTTCCAGCACCCCATCTTCAGCAACGGGGTGCAGACCGCCGAACTGGATTTCTCCACCACCTCCTTCGTCAAGGAAGTGAGCCGCGCACGGACCTTTGGCTTCATGCGCGACATCGAGATGCTGCGCGAGCGTCAGCTGGCCCTGGGCGGCAGCTTGGACAACGCCATCGTGCTGGACGATTTCCGCATCCTCAACGAAGACGGGCTGCGTTACGAAGACGAGTTCGTCAAGCACAAGATCCTGGACGCCATCGGTGACCTGTACCTGCTGGGCCACAGCCTGGTGGGCGCCTTCACCGGCTTCAAGTCCGGTCATGCCCTCAACAATCGCCTCATTCGTACCCTCATCGCCCAGCAAGACGCCTGGGAATGCATCACCTTCGAGGATGAGAACGAGTCGGCCCCCATTTCCTACGCCCAGCCGATCACGGCGTTCTGATTGATTGCGTGAGGGGGCTTGCGCGACGAATCGCTCCCGACGATTCGTTCGGCCCGACGCAGCCGCACGTGATTCTGAGCCCCTGCTGTCGGGCTGAAGCCCGACCTACAGAAACCGGGATCCGTCAGGATCGGTGGGTGTCGGGTTTTGCCGCCCTGGCAGCGAGCCTTTCCAGGGCCTCTGCCAGTTCCCTGTCCTCGATTCCCCGGGCGGCCTGACGCAGCGTCGAACCCGCCCGGCCGGAAAGTTTCGGACGGGGCAGGGCCGTGCCCCTGCTGGCTGCTGCTGACCCGTGCAGGGCGGCCACGCTGACCCGCACGCGGCGCAGCTTGAGGCCGTGATGGGCGGCCAGATGTTTGAGGATCTCCCGCTGCAGGAAGCGCACCTGGGTGGCCCAGGCGCCGGCGTCGGCGGCGATGCGCAGCTGCTCCTCGTCGATACCGGCCACCCAGCAGTGCTCGGCCAGGGCCGGCGGCAGCAGGTGACGCAGGCTGTCGGTCAGTGCCTGGTGCAGGCCGGCCTGCTTGACGAGGCGGGGATCAATCAGGTGGCGGATGCGTTGCATCGTCGGAATGGTACCTTTGGTGCCGGAAACGGGTTTCCCGAAACGCCTGTGGCATGTACTATCGGGCTCCCATACTAGCAGTGTGGTCGTATGAACATCATCTTTCTCAGCCGAAGCGGCACCTGCCGCAAGTGTCTGGACCTGCATTCCTGGCGAGTGCGGGCCGTGGCTGTGATGGTCATCGGCGGCCTCCTGTCCCTGGTAGCGGCGGCGGGTTTCCATGCCGGCGCCCGTCATGCAGATCCCCAACAGTTCATCGTCGCCTGGGAAGAGGAAATCCGTCTCCAGCGCGAGGCCCTGCGCACGGCCAGGGAGGCCACCCAGGCGGACATCGACGCCTTGACCATTCGTCTGGCCGAGCTCCAGGCCCGTGCCACCCGCCTGGACGCCTTGGGCGGCAAGCTGGTCAACATGGCCGGCCTGGATGACGGCGAATTCGACTTCAGCAGCATACCCGGTGTGGGCGGCCCCGAGATGGCCGAACCGGGTGTCGGGCATGCCCCGGACCTGATCGCCCAACTGGACAGTCTGGACAGCCTGCTGGAGGAGCGGGAGTCCCAGCTGAGCCTGCTGGATCGCATGATCCTCAACCGCCAGCTCCAGGAAGAGGTGACCCCGGCGGGCCGGCCCGTGAACCAGGGCTGGATCTCCTCCAGCTACGGCATGCGCAACGACCCCTTCACGGGGCGCCGCGTAATGCACCGTGGTGTCGACTTCGCCGGCCGGCCAGGCAGTGACGTGATCGCCGTGGCCGGTGGCATCGTCATCACCGCCGGCAAGCGCAACGTGTTCGGCTACCTGGTGGAGATCGACCACGGCAACGGCTTCGTCACCCGCTACGCCCACAACAAGAAGCTGCTGGTGGAGACGGGCGAGACGGTGCGCAAGGGTCAGGTCATCGCCCTGCTGGGCGAGACCGGTCGCGCAACCGGGCCCCACGTCCATTTCGAGGTGCTGGAAAACGGCCGGCACATCAATCCCTCCCGCTTCATCCGCGCCTCCCGCTGAACCGGCCACGCCCGGCGCGGGTCTACCCGCTGCACTGCCAACCCCCCGGCCGCTGACCGCAGGGCCGCCCATGGGTTATCATGTCGGACGCAAAGCCGCCCCCGTGGTGGTCCATTCCCAACAACGTAAAAGTCCCCATCCATGGTCACCAGCCTCGTCAGAAAGATCTTCGGCAGCCGCAACGAACGCATCGTGAAGCGCCTGGGCAAGACCGTTGCCCGCATCAACGAACTGGAAGCCGAGCTTCAGTCCCTGGACGACGAAGCCCTGAAGGCGCGAACCGCGCAGTTTCGTGAACGCCTGGCCGGGGGGGAGACCATGGAGGCACTGCTGCCCGAGGCCTTCGCCGTGACGCGCGAGGCGGGCCGCCGTGTGATGGGTATGCGCCACTTCGACGTGCAGTTGATCGGCGGCATGGTGCTGGACAGCGGCCGCATCGCCGAGATGCGCACCGGCGAGGGCAAGACCCTGGTGGCGACGCTCGCCGCCTACCTCAATGCCCTGCCCGGCAAGGGCGTGCACGTGGTGACGGTCAACGACTACCTGGCCCGTCGTGACGCGGCCTGGATGGGTCGGCTCTACCATGCGCTTGGCCTGTCCGTGGGCGTGATCAATTCCTCCGGCGGCGCCGGTCCGGATTCCGCCTCCTATCTCTACGACCCGGGCTTCCACGCCGAGGGCGGCATCGCCCACCTGCGTCCGGTGACCCGCCGCGAGGCCTATGCCGCGGACATCACCTACGGCACCAACAACGAATTCGGCTTCGACTACCTGCGCGACAACATGGCCTTCCGCCTGGAAGACCGGGTACAGCGGGAACTGAACTTCGCCATCGTCGACGAGGTGGACTCGATCCTCATCGACGAGGCACGCACGCCGCTGATCATCTCCGGTCCTGCCGGCGAGAGTGCCGAGATGTACGAGCGCATGAACCGCATCGTGCCCAAGCTCACCCCCCAGGAAGAGGAGGAGGGCCCCGGAGACTACAGCGTTGACGAGAAGATGAAGCAGGTCTTCCTCACCGAGGACGGTCAGGAGAAGGCCGAGCAGCTGATGCGCGAGGCGGGCCTGCTGGCCGAGGGTCAGGGCCTGTACGACGCCGGCAGCATTGCCCTGCTGCATCACCTGAACGCCGCCCTGCGCGCCCATGTCCTGTTTCACAAGGACGTGGATTACCTGGTTCGCGACGGCCAGATTCTCATCATCGACGAGTTCACCGGCCGCATCATGGCGGGCCGGCGCTGGTCCGAGGGTCTGCACCAGGCCATCGAGGCCAAGGAGGGGGTGCCCATCCAGCGGGAGAACCAGACGCTCGCCTCCATCACCTTCCAGAACTACTTCCGGCTCTACGAGAAGCTCTCCGGCATGACCGGCACCGCCGACACCGAGGCCTACGAGTTCCAGCAGATCTACGGCCTGGAGGTGGTGGTGATCCCCACCAACCGCCCCATGGTCCGCAACGACATGCAGGACCTGGTCTACATGACCCAGAAGGAGAAATTCGAGGCCATCATCAAGGAGATCAAGTACTGCCAGGAGAAGCGCCAGCCGGTGCTGGTGGGTACCGCCTCGGTGGAGACCTCCGAATACCTCTCCGGTCTGCTCAAGAAGGCCAAGATCCCGCACGAGGTGCTCAACGCCAAGCAGCATGAGCGCGAGGCCCACGTGGTGGAACAGGCGGGACGTCCCGGTGCCGTGACCCTGGCCACGAACATGGCCGGCCGCGGTACCGACATCGTGCTGGGCGGCAGCCTGGAGGCGGAACTGTCGGCCCTGGGCGAGAACCCCAAGTCTGCCGATGTGGAACGGGTCAAGGCCGACTGGCAGAAGCGCCACGACGAGGTGTTGGCCAACGGCGGCCTGCACATCATCGGCTCAGAGCGCCACGAATCCCGTCGCATCGACAACCAGCTGCGCGGCCGCGCCGGCCGCCAGGGCGACCCCGGTTCCAGCCGTTTCTTCCTGTCCCTGGAAGACAACCTGATGCGCATCTTTGCCTCCGACCGGGTGAAGTCGCTGATGCAGCGCCTGGGCATGCAGGAGGGCGAGGCCATCGAGAACGCCTGGGTGACCAAGGCCATCGAGAACGCCCAGCGCAAGGTGGAGGCCCACAACTTCGACATCCGCAAGAACCTGCTGGAATACGACGATGTGGCCAACGACCAGCGCAAGGTGGTCTATGAACAGCGTCGCGAACTGCTGGAGACCGAGGACATCTCCGAGACCCTGGAGGCGGTGCGCCGGGACGTGCTCGAAGGCGTGATCTCCCAGTACATTCCCCAGGGCAGCATCGAGGAGCAGTGGGACGTGCCCGGCCTCACCCACGCCCTGGAGCAGGACTTCGGCCTGGTGCTGGACATCGCCGGCTGGCTGGAGCGTGAGGATGATCTGCACGAGGAGACCCTGCGCGAACGCATCCACCAGCATGCCGCCGAGGCCTACAAGCTCAAGGAGGACAAGGTGGGTGCCGAGACCATGCGCCGCATCGAGAAGGATGTGATGCTGCAGGTGCTCGACAGCCACTGGAAGGAGCACCTGGCCGCCATGGACTACCTGCGACAGGGCATCGGTCTGCGTGGCTATGCCCAGCGCAATCCCAAGCAGGAATACAAGCGCGAGGCCTTCGAGATGTTCGAGGCCATGCTGACGCGCATCAAGCACGATGTCACCGCCCTGCTCATGCGGGTGCAGGTGCGTTCCCCTGAGGATGCCGAAGCACTGGAGCGCCAGCAGCGCGCTGCCGCCGGCGCCGACATGCGCTATCAGCACTCCCAGCCCGAGAGCGTACTGCACAAGCCCGAGGCGGGCGAAGGCGAAGAGGCTCAGCCCTTCCGCCGCGAGACGCCGAAAGTGGGCCGCAACGATCCCTGCTGGTGCGGTTCAGGCAAGAAGTTCAAGCACTGTCATGGCAAGCTATAAAAGCGCAAGAGACAAGTAACTAGTGACAAGAGGCAAGTAAAGATATGCTTCATTTGTTTCATCGCCATCGATTCTGACGCCAGCCACGCTCTTCTTGTCTCTTGTCTCTAGCCACTTGTCTCTAGCGCCCTCATGCCTATCAATCTGACCGAACCCACTGAACTGCTCCCCGTGCCCGGCATGCGCCTGGGTGCCGTGGCCGCCGGCATCCGTTACAAGGAGCGCCGTGACCTGGTGCTGATGGAGCTGGCCCCGTCCGCCAGTGCCGCCGCGGTGTTCACCCGCAACGCCTTCTGTGCCGCCCCGGTGATCGTGGCCCGGGAGCATCTGGCCGGGGGCGCCATCCGCTACCTGCTCATCAACTCCGGCAATGCCAATGCCGGCACCGGGGAGCGTGGCCTGGCGGATGCCCGCGCCAGCTGCGCCCACGTGGCGGAGGTGATGGGCTGCGAGGCGGCGCAGGTGATGCCGTTCTCCACCGGGGTCATCGGCGAGCCGCTGCCCGTGCTGCGCATCCGCGATGCTTTGCCGGCGCTGGCTGCGTCCCTGAAGGAGGATGCCTGGATCGACGCCATGCGCGCCATCATGACCACGGACACCGTGGGCAAGGGCATGAGCCGGCAGGTCACCCTGTCCGGCGGTACGGTGACGCTCACCGGCATCGCCAAGGGCTCGGGCATGATCCGGCCGGACATGGCGACCATGCTGGCCTATCTCGGCACTGACGCGGTCATCCCCGCCGGCGAGTTGCAGGCCATGCTCAGCGAGGCGGTGGAGTCGAGCTTCAACTGCATCACCGTGGATGGTGACACCTCCACCAACGACGCCTGCGTGCTCTGCGCGACGGGCGCGAGCGGTGTGCAGCTGGTGTCCGACGAGGACCGGCGCGCGTTCCGCGAGGTGTTGCAGGCGGTCTGCGATCATCTTGCCCAAGCCATCGTGCGCGACGGCGAGGGTGCGACGAAGTTCATCACCATCCAGGTGAGCGGGGCCGGCAGCCGCGAGGAGGCGCGCCTGGTGGCCGATGCCGTGGCCCACTCCCCCCTGGTCAAGACGGCCCTGTTTGCCTCCGATCCCAACTGGGGCCGGATTCTCGCCGCGGTGGGCCGCGCGGGTGTACAGGGCCTGGACGTGAACAGGGTCAGCCTGCACGTGGGCGATGTGCTCATTGCCGAACACGGCGGGCGCGCAGCCAGTTACACGGAAGAGGCCGGCAAACGGGTCATGGCAGAGGCGGAGATCCCCATCCGCATCGGTCTCGGCCGGGGCACGGCCAGTGCCACGGTCTACACCTGTGACCTGTCCTTCGACTACGTGCGCATCAACGCGGAGTATCGGTCGTAGTGCGTTGCAGTCAGGCGTGAGGAGTGAGGAGCCAGGCGTGAGTCACATACCCCCTCCCCATCATGGGGGAGGGTTGGGGTGAGGGTGGTTTTACGCCTCTCGCCTCTCACCTGACACCTCACGGCTTTATGGTGCCAATGTCCAATCACTTGCCCCCCGTCCAGGTGGCCGTGGCCGCCATCATCAACGCCCATGACGAGGTGCTGATCGCGCGTCGCCCGGAGGGTGTGCATCAGGGCGGGCTTTGGGAATTTCCCGGCGGCAAGATGGAACCCGGTGAGACCCTGGACCAGGCACTCGCCCGGGAGCTGCGTGAGGAACTCGGCATCGCGCCGCTCCGTTCCCGTCCATTGATTACCATCCATCACGACTACGGCGACAAACGCGTCTGTCTCCGGGTGTGCCGGGTGGAGTCCTTCAGCGGGGTACCCCATGGACGCGAAGGACAACCCCTGCGCTGGGTCTCGGTGGGTGCACTGCAGGCGTTTGCATTCCCCGCCGCCAACCGCCCCATCATCAGTGCGCTGCAGCTGCCGGACCGCCATCTCATCACACCGGATCCCGGCACCCAGACCGCTGCGTTCATCAAGCATCTCGAACGGCGCCTGAGTGCGGGCGACATCAGTCTGCTGCAGTTGCGCGCCCCCTCCCTGGATGAACAGGCCTACAGTACGCTGGCTGCTGAGGTCATTGCCTTGGCCCGGGATCTGGGCGTGCGTGTGCTGCTCAATGCGGAGGTCTCCGCGGCCAGGCAACTCGGCGCGCACGGTGTGCATCTCAATGGATTGCGTCTGAGCCGCTGGTCTGCGCAGCAGACTGAAGGTCTGCTGGTGTCGGCCTCGGTGCATGATGAGACCCAGCTGACGCAGGCGCGTGGCGCGGACTTCATCGTCGTCTCTCCGGTCATGGCCACGGCGAGTCATCCTGACGCGACGCCTATCGGCTGGACCGGGTTCCGGGATCTGGCAGAGCGTGCCGCCATGCCCGTCTACGCCCTGGGTGGGATGAGCCCGAAGGACATCGAGCGCGCCAGGCTCCATGGTGGCCAGGGTATTGCCGCGATTCGCAGCCTTTGGGAGATGAAGCCGTGAAAGCGGTTTATTGGATCGGGGCCGCACTGGTGCTTGTCATGGGCGCAGTCGGATACTGGCTGGGTGGTGCAGGCGGCATCGTGGACCAGGGGGGTGGCTGGCAGGATGAGCAGGCGCGACTGCTGGAGGCCGATGCACCGTGTACCCTGGATGCATCCGGTTGCCGGTTCATTGCGGATGGCCAGGTGATGACCGTGCGTGTCCAGGAGCAGATCCATCCGCTGGTACCCTTCAAGGTCTACCTGGAAACGACTCGCAGCCCGGAAATTGCCGAGGTGCGTTTCACCATGGACGACATGGACATGGGTATCAACCAGTTCCGGTTCGCGCCAGTCTCCGAGGGGCTCTGGGAGACCATGGCAGTGCTGCCCGTCTGCACGGTGGACCGGGCTGACTGGCGTGCTACGTTCCGGCTGAAACTGGATGGGGGGTACTACCGGATGGATGTCATGTTCGAGGCGGGGAGGGGTTGAGGGGTTAGGGATCAGGCGACAGGCGTACAACCGACTGACCCCCTCTCCCTCAGGGAGAGGGTGGTTTCACACCTATCGCCTCACCCCTCACGCCTATCCCTGAGGCTAGATGGCACAACAGGTCAGCTCGAAGCTCACGTCCTGGTCGCACTGCTTCGCCCGGTTGCGCATGTCGCCGGGCTTGAGGAAGCGCACGGAGAAGCGCTGACGACCGGCGCTGATCTCCGGGTAGCAAGGGTTGTCGGCGGGCAGGCTGATGCGAATCATCTGCCAGGGGATGCTGCCGTCCAGGCTCTGTTCGTAGAAACCCTGACGGGCCACGGCCTTGCGGGGCTCGGCGCTGTTGCGGATCAGCTTGAGTACCAGGCGCACGGCTTCGTGGATCTCGTGGAAGGGCGCGGACCATTCCTTGAGCAGGGTGCGGCGCTCCGAGACGGGGCGGGACAGCCAGTAATGATAGGCGGGCAGGTCGAAGTCGCAGGTGCCGCCGGGTATGGCGTTGCGCTGGCGGATGCTGCCGAAGAAGTCGTTGCTCTTGATCTGCTGGTCCAGCTGGCCGTTGATGGTGTGGATCTGCTCGATCAGACGGCGCTGTTGGTCGATCACGCCGGTGAGCCGGTCCTGGTCCACGCTGGGCTCCAGGCTCAGGCGGCTCAGATTGGCGATCTGGCGCTCCAGTTCCTTCATCAGTTCGCGCTTGAGATCCACCCGGTTGGTCAGGTCGAGGATCTCGATCAGGGTGGTCAGGGCGAAGTGGGTCTCGAATCCGCCGTTGCCCTGCACGGCAAACTGAAAGCGGTGCATGAGCTCTTCCAGGCGCATGAACAGGCGCATGCGCTCCAGCAGGGGCTGCTCGTAGGTAATGGAGTCGCTCACCGGCGTGACAGTCGGGGATTCATGGAGGACATATTCGTTATTTTCTACCTTGAGTGCGAAATTCACAAACATGTCTTCATTCCTCTCCTGAATTCCCCTGTCGGGCGCCTATCCTCCGTCGGCCGCGAGTTCCAGGTAACGGCGGTGCAGCCGTTCCACCTGTGCCTCGAGCGCCGCAAGATCCCCGCTGTTGTCGATCACATCGTCCGCTTGCTCAAGCCTTTGTGCCCGGCTGGCCTGGGCGGCGAGGATGGCCAGTGCTTCGTCCCGTGAGATCCCGTCCCGTGACATGGTCCGCTCCACCTGAAGGGCTTCGGGGCAGTCCACCACCAGGACGCGATCCACGGATTCCCGCAGGCCGGATTCCACCAGCAGGGGAATACTCATGATGCAGTAGGGCGAGCCCAGACCGGTCTGTTGCCGGATCATTTCGGCCCTGATCTTAGGGTGCAGCAGTGTTTCCAATCTGTGACGGGCTTGGATGTTTGCGAATACCAGCCGACGAAGGGCCTTCCTGTCCAGACCGCCGGTCATCGGATCGCGGATCTGGTCACCGAATTCATCGAGCACTTCCTGTGTGGCGGGCGCATCCGGTGCGAGCAGTTCGCGGGCGATCACGTCCGCGTCGATGACCGGAATGCCTCGTTCAGCGAACAAGCGAGTCACGGCGCTCTTGCCGCTGCCGATGCCACCTGTGAGTCCGATGCGAAGCATGATCAGGGCACATTTAAAATTCAAGATTCAAAATTCAAAGTAGGCCCGGAGATACTCTTCTCGCAGTGTACCTCGTGATCCGCCTTTGAATTTTGAATCTTGAATTTTAAATTTCGAATTGTGAATCCTCCTACCCCAGGTACAGCGCCATGATGTCGTTGCCCCACAGCAGCGCGATCCAGCCGGCCGCTGCCAGGTAGGGGCCGAAGGGCATGGGCTGGGCGCGGTCGCGGCCGCGGAACAGGATCAGCGCGATGCCCACCACGGCGCCCACCAGGGAAGAGAGCAGGATCACCAGGGGCAGCAGCTGCCAGCCGAGCCAGGCGCCGATCAGGGCGAAGAGCTTGAAGTCGCCAAAGCCCATGCCTTCCTTGCCGGTGAGCAGCTTGAAGCCGTGGTACACCAGCCAGAGGCTCAGGTAACCGGCCACGGCGCCGATCAGGCTGCTGGTGGCGTCGGTGAACAGGCCGCCCAGGTTGAGTAACAGGCCGATCCAGAGAAAGGGCAGGGTGATGCTGTCCGGGAGCAGGGTGGTGCGCAGGTCGATGACCGCAAGCGCGATCAGTGCCCAGGTGAGCAGCAGCGCGGCCCCCGACTGCCAGGTGAAGCCGAAGTGCCAGACCACCACCACAGAGAGCAGGGCGGTGGCCGCCTCCACCAGCGGGTAGCGCAGCGGAATCGAGCTGCCGCACTCGCTGCAACGGCCGCGCAGGAACAGGTAGCTGAGGATGGGGATGTTCTCCAGCGCCGTGATCTTGTGCCCGCACTGGGGACAGGCGGAACGGGGGCTCCAGAGGTTGTAGGCGGGCCCCTGCTCGGCTGGCGCAAGCGTCTGGCCCTCGGCGTACAGGAATTCCGTGGCTTCACGCCGCCACTGCCGCTCCATCATCACCGGCAGACGGTGAATCACCACATTGAGAAAGCTGCCCACCAGCAGGCTGAACAGCGCGGTCACGGTCAGCAATGCCGCCGTGCTGGTTTGTAGGAGTTCAATCATCAATATGGCCTGACGGCAAGCGCACAGGTATCCGTGCGTTGGTTATGGCGCGAGAGCTTCTAGTGTCTTCTTGCCTCTAGCAACTTGCATCTTGCCTCTAGCGCCTTCCTACACCACTGCGCCCAGCTGGAAGATCGGCAGGTACATGGCAATCACCAGGCCGCCCACCACAATGCCCAGGAAGGCCATGATCATGGGCTCCATGAGGCTCGAGAGGCTGTCCACCATGTTGTCGACTTCTTCCTCGTAGAAGTCGGCGACCTTGTTGAGCATGTCGTCCAATGCGCCGGATTCTTCGCCGATGGCCACCATCTGGACCACCATGTTGGGGAACAGGGCGGTGTTGCGCATGGCGGCCTGAAGCTGGGTGCCGGCGGCGGTTTCGTCTCGGATGCGCAAGGTGGCCTCGCGATAGAGAGCATTACCAGTGGCGCCGGCCACGGATTCCATGGCTTCCACCAGCGGCACGCCGGCTGCGAACATGGTGGAGAGTGTACGTGCGAATCGGGCAATGGAGGCCTTGCGCAGCAGCTCTCCGATGACGGGAATCTTGAGAGACATAAGGTCCAGCCAGCGCCGGAAACCGGGGGAACGTAAATGGGCCTGCTTGAAGAGCACAACGGCACCAATCAATCCGCCGAAGATGGCCCACCAATAGGCTTGGAAGAACTCCGAAATACCGATTACGAACTGGGTGAACACGGGCAGGTCAGCTCCAAACCCCTGGAACAGGTCCTGGAACTGGGGTACCACGAATATCAGAAGAATCGCGGTCACGATGAAAGCCACTACCAGCACGGCAGTGGGGTAGAACAGCGCCTTTTTGATCTTGGCTTTGAGGGACTCGGTCTTTTCCTTGTAGGTGGCGATCTTGTCCAGAAGGGTTTCGAGTGCGCCGGCCTGTTCACCGGCATTGACCAGATTGACTACAAGGTCGTCAAAATACTTGGGGTGCTTGCCCAGTGCTGCAGAGAAGGTCGTGCCACCTTCCACGTCGGACTTCATGGCCAGGATCAGCTCCTGCATGGAGGGGTTTTCATGTCCTCTTCCGACGATGTCAAAGGCCTGTACCAGCGGCACGCCTGCTTCCATCATGGTGGCCATCTGGCGTAAAAAGACGGCGATATCCTTCGGAACGATCTTCTTCTTGCCGCCGAATAATGATTTGGGCTTCTTGCGGACCCTGGTCGGGTTAATGCCTTGACGACGGAGTTCAGCCCGGGCAAGGAGTTCGCTGGCGGCGGTGGTCTCGCCCTTGACTCGACTGCCCTTCTTGTCGAGTCCTTCCCACTGGAAGGTGATGTTCTGGGTCTCGGCCATCGGTTCAGTCCTTGGTCACACGGTTGATCTCTTCAAGGCTGGTCATCCCGGCCTTGACCTTGAGCAGGCCGGAACGGCGCAGGTCGTTGATGCCTTCCTTGCGGGCCTGCTCGGCAAGCTGCATGGAGTTGCCACCCTCCAGGATGAGGCGTTGGGTGGCCTCGGAAATGGGCAGCACCTGGTAGATACCCACGCGTCCCTTATAGCCGTTGGTACACTGATCGCACCCCACGGCCTTGTAGATCTTCATGCCGTCTTTAAAGTCATCCTCTGTGAACCCTTCCTGAAGCAGGACATCCTTGGGCACATCATCGACGGTCTTGCAGTGGTTGCACAGCCGCCGGGCAAGTCGCTGGGCGATGATCAGGAGGATTGAGGAGGCGATGTTGTAGGGCGGCACCCCCATGTTCGCCAGACGGGTCAGGGTTTGGGGGGCGTCGTTGGTGTGCAGTGTGGAGAGCACCAGGTGGCCGGTCTGGGCCGCTTTGATGGCGATCTCGGCGGTTTCCAGGTCCCGGATCTCGCCAACCATGATCACGTCCGGATCCTGGCGCAGGAAGGCGCGCAAGGCCGAGGCGAAGGTCAATCCCACCTTGGGGTTGACGTTCACTTGGTTGATGCCGGGCATATTGATCTCGGCCGGGTCCTCGGCGGTCGAGATGTTGCGGTCCGGTGTATTCAGGATGCCAAGGCCCGTGTAAAGGGAGACGGTCTTGCCGGAGCCTGTCGGGCCGGTGACCAGGATCATGCCGTAGGGTTTGCTCAGGGCATCCAGGTAAAGCTTTTTCTGTTCTTCCTCGTAACCCAGAACGTCGATCCCTAAGGAGGCGCTGGTGGGGTCAAGGATTCGCAACACCACCTTTTCGCCGTACAGGGTCGGGCAGGTGTTGACGCGAAAATCGATGGCGCGGCTCTTAGACAACTGCATCTTGATGCGCCCATCCTGGGGGATGCGGCGCTCGGAGATGTCCATGCGGGACATGACCTTGATGCGGGCGATGATGCGGGGCGAGAGGGATACAGGGGGTTTGGCCACTTCGTGGAGCACGCCGTCCATGCGCAGACGAACCCGGAATTCCTTCTCGTAGGGCTCGAAGTGGATGTCCGAGGCCTTGCGGTTGATGGCATCCAGCAGCACCTTGTTCACGAAGCGGACCACCGGGGTGTCGTCCACCTCGCTTTCCGTCACCTCGCCTTTCCTGTCGTCGTCATCGGCGCTGATCTCGAGGTTGTCGAGATCGTCGTCCATGAGGCCTTCCATGACTGCGCCGGTGTCGTTGAGGCTTTCCTCGATCAGCTTGCCCAGTTTGTCCTGTTCCACCAGCACCGGTTCGGTGGCGATACCGGTGTTGAACTTGATCTCGTCCAGGGCGGTGAGGTTCATGGGGTCGGCGATCCCGACGAACAGCCGGTTGCCGCGCCTGAACAGGGGGAGGGCATGGTGCTGGCGGACCAGCTTCTCGTCCACGAGCTTTTTGGGCAGGAGTTCCTTGTCGAAGCTATCCAGGTCGAAGACCGGGGTGCCGAATTCCTCGGCGGCGGCCTGGGCGACCCGCTTGGACTCTACCAGCTTGTTGTCCACCAGGTAGGCTACCAGGGGCACGCGCTTCTTCTGGGCCGCCTCCACCGCCTTGCCGGCATCGGTCTCGGCCAACAGGCCGTCCTGGACCAGGCGGCGGGCCAGGCCACTCAAGGGAATGGAAGCTGCGGGTGTCGACATGTATTTCCTGCGGACAAGATTATAAAAGCTTATACAGACAGCATGTTAGCCGACGTACCTCCGAAGTCAATCTAATTTCTGCGGGTTTGCGGAGGTTGCTGTCAGTCCCGAATTTTTCACCAGGGTGATGGGCGGCGTTGTGTAAGTTTCTCAACAAGGGGGTATGAGTCAAGAATTTTAATGGTAAGCCTTGGTGAAAAACTGCGCATCCATCCGCGAAAGTTTGAAATCGGGCTTGGTAGTCTCTTCGGCTACTGGCGGATCCGTTCAGCACCTATCCATGGCCATGCCTTGGTCACGCCCACCACGCGGTCCTGGCAGACTCCAGCACCGCATAGTCCAAACACCAGCAGGTAGCTGTCTCTGTCCACCAGGATCGTCTTGAATCGTCCCTAGAAAACATGCCCGCTGTAGCAGTGGCGACAATTCGAAGCCTGGGTGTAGACCCTATGCTAACCCGACAGTTGCATAAATCCGGCACGGTTTTACAAGAAAACGGCTTATATACGGTACGAACTGCCTGTTGCACGGCTGTTGCTGGACCTCACCAAAAGTGAAGTCCAGAAAACGGCCTAAATCGGTGGGAGAAGATGGCTTGCACGCATAAAAAAACGGTCTCGAAGTTGGTAGAATTGGTGGCACCACACCGTCCAACAAAACCAACGGAGACCGTCTGGATGAAGTGTAGCAGAGCCGCCGTTCATCGCAAGACCCATCGCATTCCCGATATCCGGTTCGAGGACCAGAAATTGACCTCGTTCGCCGGCCTCGTGGTGTTTCAGGCACTGTTCTCCCGCATCGGACTGAAACAGCAACTCAGTGGCTGCTTCCGGCATTTGAAGGTCAGCCCGATCTTCGGTCACGGCCTCGTG
>NZ_KB898941.1 GCF_000377945.1 Thioalkalivibrio sulfidiphilus | reverse complement strand
CGGAAGACGGCGCCGGCGTAGCCGACACTACGTCAAGCCGGCTGAAGTGAGCACGCCCCGTCACAGCGAGCAGATCGGCGGCCGCAGTAGAAGGGTGGTGAGATATGCGGGCTAGGCGCGGGTGCAAAGGTAGGAAAATTCACTTAACCGGCGTAGACTTGCGCCTTCGTTCGAATCGGCGCGCACTGTAGTTGATCGCGACGTGAGGGCGAGATCAGGGAAGAACGGGGAAGGCAAAGAAAGGAAATGGTGCCGAGGAGAGGACTTGAACCTCCACGGGGTTACCCCCACTAGCACCTGAAGCTAGCGCGTCTACCAATTCCGCCACCTCGGCATTGAGTCAGGATGAACCTGCGCTTCAGGAAGCGCGCAATTTAACGTCACCCGGGGTTGATGTCAACGTCCCCGTGACACAGCCCTTACATCTCTCCGAGACCAGAAGTACTCAATGACCAAAAAACACAAGAAGACCCCTCAAGATCCCCAGTTTGAACGCGAGGCCGCCAAGTACGAGCGGCCCATCCCCAGCCGAGAATTGATCCTCGAGGTCATCCACGAAGCGGATGGCCCGGTCCCCTTCGAACCCCTTGCCCAGCGCCTCGGCCTCACCGAAGACGTGGACCTGGAGGCGCTCACCCGCCGCCTGCGAGCCATGGAGCGCGACGGCCAGCTGGTGTGCAACCGGGTCGGCGCCTACCTGCCCGTGAACCAGGAAGACCTGGTGCGCGGCCGGGTGATCGGCCATCCCGACGGCTTCGGCTTCCTGGTGCCCGACGAGGGCGGCGACGACCTGTTCCTGTCCCCGCGCCAGATGAAGAGCCTACTGCACGGCGACCGGGCCGTGGCTCGGGTCGTTGGCGTGGACCGCCGTGGCCGGCGCGAGGGCGCCATCATCGAGGTGCTGGAGCGCAACACCGAGCAGGTGGTGGGCCGCCTGTTCTCCGAGGGCGGCATCGGCTTCGTCACCCCGGACAATAAGCGCATCACCCAGGACATCCTGATTCCGCCCGAGGCCATGGGCGGGGCGCGGGAAGGCCAGATCGTCATCGCCGCCATCCGCGAGCAACCCACCAAGCGCACCCGCCCCATCGGCGAGATCGTCGAGGTGCTGGGCGAACACATGGCGCCGGGCATGGAGATCGACGTGGCCATCCGCGCCCACGGTCTGCCCTTCCAGTGGCCCGAGGAGGTCATCGAGGCCGCCGACAAGCTGGGCGCGCGGGTCTCGCCTGCCGCCAAGAAGGGCCGCCTGGACCTGCGCGACATGCCGCTGGTGACCATCGACGGCGAGGACTCCCGGGACTTCGACGACGCGGTCTACTGCGAACCCCTGGAGAAGGGCGGCTGGCGCCTCTGGGTGGCCATCGCCGACGTCTCCCACTACGTAACGCCGGGCGATCCCCTCGACAAGGAAGCGCGTCACCGGGCCACCTCCGTGTACTTCCCGGAGCGGGTCATCCCCATGCTGCCGGAGGTGCTCTCCAACGGCCTGTGCTCGCTCAATCCCGACGTGGACCGGCTGTGCCTGGTGTGCGAGATGCAGATCACCAGCCGCGGGCGCATCAAGGACTACACCTTCCACGAGGGCCTGATGCGCTCCCACGCCCGGCTCACCTACACCAAGGTGGCCGGTATCGTGCTGGATCGCGACGCGGAACTGCACCGTGAATACGCCAGGCTGGTGCCCCACCTAGAGGAGCTGCACGCCCTCTACAAGGTGCTGCGCAAGGCCCGGGACAAGCGCGGCGCCATCGACTTCGAGACCACCGAGACGAAGATCATCTTCGGCGCGGACCGCAAGATCGAGCGGATCGTGCCCTACGAGCGCAACGACGCCCACAAGATCATCGAGGAGTGCATGATCGCCGCCAACGTGGCGGCGGCCAAGTACCTCAAGAAGCACAAGATCCCGGCCCTGTACCGGGTGCATCCCGGCCCCAAGCCGGAGAAGGTGGAGGCCCTGCGCGCCTTCCTGGGCGAGCTGGGCCTGAGCCTGGGCGGCGGCGAGGAGCCCCAGCCCAAGGACTACACCCTGCTGCTGGAGCAGGTGCGCGAGCGCCCCGACGCCCACCTGATCCAGACGGTGCTGCTGCGCTCGCTGAAGCAGGCGGTGTACAGTCCCGAGGACGTGGGCCACTTCGGTCTCGCCCACGACGACTACGCCCACTACACCTCGCCCATCCGCCGCTATCCGGACCTGCTGGTGCACCGGGCCATCCGCCATGTGCTGCGCGGCGGCAAGGCCACGGACTTCCACTACAGCCACGACGAGATGGTGGTCCTGGGCGAGCACTGCTCCATGGCCGAGCGCCGCGCCGACGAGGCCTCCTGGGACGTGGAGGGCTGGCTCAAGTGCGAGTTCATGCAGGACAAGGTGGGTGAGACCTTCGACGGCGTCATCACCTCGGTCACCTCCTTCGGCCTGTTCGTGGAACTCAAGGACATCTACGTGGAAGGCCTGGTGCACGTCACCAGCCTGTCCAACGACTTCTACCACTTCGACCCCGTGGGTCACCGCATGATCGGCGAGCGCGGCGGCAGGGTCTACCGCATGGGCGACCCCATCCGGGTGCAGGTGGCGCGGGTCAACCTGGACGAGCGCAAGATCGACTTCGTGCCCGCCGAGGACCAGGCGGTCGTCGAGGCCCCCGAGGGCGGGCGGCGCGGACGCCGTCGCGGCGGCAAGGCAGCCGAGACAGCACCGGCAGCCGAAGAGGCTGGCGAAAAGAAAAAGGCCAAGCGACGCAAGCGCAAGGGCAAGTCCGCCCCGGCGGCCGAGCCCGCCCCGGTCGTGGAAGAGGCCGACGCCAAGCCGGCCAAGAAGAAGCGCCGATCCCGCAAGAAGGCGGGCGCCAAGCCCGAGCCCGCCGCCCCCGCAGCCCCTTCCGGTGAGGGCGAGCCGGCGAAGAAACGCCGCCGGCGTCGCAGCGGTCGCCGTTCCAGTCGCTGAGGTCCGCCATGAGCGAACCCCAGTTCCTGTTCGGCCTGCACGCGGTGCTGGCCGCCCTCACGCGCAAGCCGACCCCGGTGACCACCCTGTGGGTGGACGCCGGGCGCAAGGACGCGCGCATGCGCGAGATCCTGGACGCCGCCCGCAAGGCCGGGGTGAGCGTGGAGCGGGTGGACGCCCAGGCCCTGGAGCGCCTGTGTCCCGGCGCGCGCCACCAGGGCGTGGTGGCCGAGCGCATCCAGGAGGCAGGACCGGAGATCACCGAGGCTGACCTGCCTGACCTGGTGGGCCGGGTGGCCAGCCCCCTGCTGCTGGTGCTGGACGGTGTCACCGACCCCCATAACCTGGGTGCCTGCCTGCGCACCGCCGATGCCGCCGGGGTCGATGCCGTGATCGTCCCCCGGGACCGGGCGGCGGGCCTCACCCCCGTGGCCCGCAAGGTGGCGAGCGGCGCCGCCGAGGTCGTCCCCTTCGTGCAGGTCACCAACCTGGCCCGCACCCTGGACCAGCTCAAGCAGGCCGGCGTCTGGATCATCGGCACCAGCGGCGACGCCCCCCAGACCCTCTACCAGGCGGACCTCAAGGGTCCCATCGCCATCGTCATGGGCGCCGAAGGGCAGGGCATGCGCCGTCTGACCCGGTCGCGCTGCGACCTGCTGGTGAATATCCCGATGCAGGGCTCGGTGTCGAGCCTGAACGTGTCGGTGGCTACGGGGGTGTGTTTGTTTGAGGTGGTGCGGCAGCGGTTGAGCTAGATTCAACGGTATGCCGCAGAGGCGCGGAGAAACAAAATCGACTGCATGTGACTCCCCTCTCCCTGTTTCAAGTCAGCAGACTTGATTCTCTCCTTCTGGGTTACTGTGCCAAGCCCTGTTGTACAAGGACTTGGCTTGAATCGAAAGCTTGCTCGTTTCGCGTACCCTGTGCTACAAACTTGGTTCAAGGATACATCACAGGGACAGGGGCATGGTTGCTCGATCACGAATGCCGGATTGGCATGTCAGTTGGCGCGTAATTCTTGGCGCTGTCTTTTGGTCACTCATCGCGGTTGCCTCATTCGTTTTTCCCGCGAAGGGAAGCGAGGTGTCGGTGGCGTGGCTGTTGGATCAACAGCATGATGACGGTCGCTTGGCCGCGTCCGACGATGAGGTCCTCCCGTATCGCTCCACTGCCGAGGCCCTGCGCGCGCTGCATGTACTCGGGCAGGGGGCCGGGCCCGTGTTGGATGATGGGTTGGCCTACCTGGATGCGGCAAGTGAACAGGATTCCCTGCCGTATCTGTCTCGTTTAGTGATCCCCCTGCGACTGGCGGAGCAGCCCGTGGCGGGCGTGATCGACGCGTTGCTCTCATTCCAGAACCGAGACGGCGGTTTTTCCGCGCGACCGGGCGAACAGAGCAGTGTGCTGGACACGGTTGACGCGCTGGAGGCCTTGGCAGTTGCCGGATTCAGTGATGCGTCCGTGATTCGACCGGCGGTGGGCTATCTGCTGCAGCAACAGCTTGCCAGCGGCGCCTACTCTGCTACCCCGACAAGTCCCCCGTCCGCATATCTCACTGCTCGATCGCTGTCGGTGCTGCAACCCCACCGTTTCGACTACAACCTTTCCGCGCCGTTGCAGCGTGCAGCGGATTTTCTCTGGAACAACTGGGAGCAGGGGCTTTGGGGGGAAACCTGGGAAAGTGCTCAGGTCCTTTTGGCCCTGATGCCTGTCACTACGGACGCGTCCAGGTACGATGCTGCGCTGAGTCAGTTGCTGGCAAGGCAGGGTACGAACGGATCCTGGGACGCCAGTGTGTTTGCCACGGCCTTGGCCTTGCGCGCAGTCGAGGCACGACGCAGCGTAACAACTCCGCCGGGACCTGGATTGGCGGCAATCGGTGGCCGTGTTCTTGATGACTCCACGGGAGTACCGCTCAATGGGGCCATGGTCACCGTCGCGGGTGAAGATGGTTCGAGCATCACCCTTTCCACCGGAACAGACGGACGATTCACCCTCGCGGACCTGGAGCCGCAAGGGTACACCGTGAGTTACGTTGCCGCCGGATACACGGAGTACGTCCAGTCGTTTTCCCTGCAGGCCGGTCAGTTCCTGGATCTGGGAAATGTGCGCCTTCCCACGGTGCCTCAAACTGCGTTAATTGCCGGGCGCGTGAGCGACGCTGACACCGGTTTGCCCGTGACAGCAACCATAGAATTCAGTGGTGATGCCGATGTGTCGGTCACCACGGGCATGGATGGTCGTTACGCGGTAATGGTGTCGCCGGGTGTGGTTCAGATTCTGGTGGTTGCCCCGGGATACCATGGAGTCAATGCAACCGCGACGGTGCAGGCGGGGCAGCGGGTGGACTTCTCCCCTGCGTTGTATCTGGATGATGGACAGATGCCCGATGGGCCGGTCTCGATTACCGGGACCATCTTGGACGCGGATACCGGTCTTGCCGTAGAGGGTGTATCGGTCACGCTCCAGGATGGAACGGCAGCGGCTGCCACCGATGGTGCGGGCGTATTCGTCCTCGGTGATCTGGAAGCCGGGGAAATCGTGCTGCATGTTTCCCGGGAAGGTTACCAATCCGTTGCCGTTAATCTGGTTGCCGTTCCCGGATCCCAGGTGAATATCGGAACCTTGCACCTGATGCCGCTCCCGGATCCTACCACCACTCTGCACGGGCGCGTCTATGACGTTGAGACGGATCAAGCGGTTGCCGGAGCGACTGTGACGGTGGGTGGCTTGTCCTCTTCGACCGATGAGAACGGGCAATACCAGATTACGGGCATAGAATCGCTGGCGTTTGAGGTGTCCGCGAGCGCGGTTGGCTATCTCTCGGGGTCCAGTGGTTTCGTCCTACAGCAACATGGCGTCGTTCGTCTGGATATCCCGCTGCAGAAGGCCGCTACGGATGGCATAAGAATTGTGCGCGTGGTCAAGGATCGTGTGGCTTATGAGGCCTTCGATGAGGTGATGCTCTCGGCGGAGGTCGAGAACGAAGGGGATGAGAGTCAGCGGGTGGTGATGGCGGCGACCGTGCTGGGGGTCGATAACGACTTGCGTGAGGACTTCGTGATCCCGCTCCCCGGTGGCCCGCGTGACGCGCGATTCGACATCGATCCGGGCGAATTGGTGACCCGTGAATTCACCTGGTCACCCAGAAACTGGCCGCCCGGGGATTACCGCATGATTGTTCAGGTCCTCACGGAACACCGGGACGTGCTCTTGTCCGAAGAGCTGGTGCTCATCCGCGTTGTGGAGACCAGCCGTTTACGCTCACTGGGTATCCACACCATTCCGACCCAGACGGTCAGGGGTGAGGAGGTGGAGATCGAGTTCCTGGCGAGTCTGGAGAATCTCTCGAACGTGGACTCCGAGCTGGCCTTTGACTTTGCCTTGATTGACCCGGATGGGAACGTGGTACATCAGGGTGACGCGCACATTGAGGTCATGGCGGCCGCATCCTCCAGTCTTGTCTCCTTGGGTACGATCACCCAGGCGTTTGACGAGGCCGGCACTTACCCGATTCAGGTCGTGAACATACTGGGTATGACCGTGAGCTCGGTGCGTGCCGGCGAACTCATCGTGTCACCGAACATCCGGATAGAGGGTCATCTTGGAGCGGAACCGGATAGCATCACTCCGGGCGAAAGCAAGGGTATACGCATAAGGCTGCGCATAGAAGGCTTGGAGGACTCCCCATGACACGATCCGTATGGATGCGCATCGCGTTGCTGGCCTTGCTCGCGTGTCTCTCGACCGCTGTTCCGGGCGCCGGATTCGAGAACGGGATCCCAAGCGGATGGACTTGCGAGGGGAACTGCGGCACTTCCCCGGAGGACGGGGTGGTCACCCTGTCGCCCACGGGGGCGGCCCAGTACGGCTGGGTGGCAACGACCGGGAGCAGCTTTCGTGGTGCAACCTTGCCTGGAATCGGTGGCACCAACGGCTCTCGGCTGCGTTCACCCCTGTTTTCCGCCCAGTCCGGAGAGGAACTGGTCTTTCACTTCAATTATGTGACTTCCGATGGTGCGGGGTTTGCCGATTACGCATGGGCGAGGGTTCTGGATGAGTCCATGGAACAGGTCGCACTTTTGTTCACTGCGCGCACCCGCTCGACGGGCAGCATCGTGCCCGGTTTTGGTATGCCGGAGGTGGAGGCGCAGCTCACGCCGGAGAGCGTGGAGATCATCCGAGGCGGGCCAAGATGGAGTCCGCTTGGGGGTGATTCGGGTCGCTGCTGGAGTGGCGGGTGTGGCTATACCGGCTGGGTTCATTCCAGTTACGTGTTTCCGGAGGAGGGCAATTACGTACTGGAGTTTGGAGTGGTCAACTGGTCGGATACCGCGTTTCAATCCGGCCTGGCGTTCGACGGTGTAATGATCGGAGGTCAACCCATCGGTGGTGACCCGGATTATCGGAATGTCACAGTCCTAGCCACGCTTTCGCGTGACGGCATCGAGCTGGATCCTGACTCTTTTGCTGTCGAACCCGAGCGGGTGGAAACCATTGCGGACCGCATCGAGATCGAATGGTTCTTCGAAACGTTCACCATAGGGCGCCTTGAGGATCTCGATTTCGACGTCACCGTCATGGATCCACAGCCTGGCGAACATCGGCCGATTGTGGACCAGGTGGTGATTACCTACACGGATCTCACGGGTCGTGAACATACCCGCCTCCTGGGCCCGCAAGGCGTTGACGTCCTGCCTTCCGGTTTTGACATCGTATTGTCCACGGACCATAGCAGCTACCTCCCTGGCGAGGTGGTGAATGTTTTCGTCGATATCACGAACCTTGACGCCGTGGACGCGACGGCTACCGCAACTCTTGAAGTTCGAGATGCTGCCGGCAACGTAGTGGCGGTGCTGCCGGGTATCGATGCCCTGGATGTGGCTGCCGGCACGCTCGTTTCCGTGACGCCGCGCCTGATCGATACCTCGGGCCTGTATGCCGGTGATTACGAGGTCGTGCTCAGGTTGATTGAAGAAGACGGTGCATCCAATCACGAAGTGGTCTCAGTGTTTAGAATCGATGTGCCGGAGGACACCGGGATCGGCGCCTCGGTGAATACGGATCAGGCGGTCTACGAGCCTCTGGAAACTGTGGTAATTACCGCCCGCTTCCGTAATACCGCACCGAACCTGCAGTTGGAGGGCCATACAGCGAGCCTGGATGTGCTGGATGTTGGCGGCAGTCGGATCTGGAGTGACGAACTGGCATTACGCACGCTGATGCCGGGCAGCCAACAGGACGTGGTCCGGTCCATGCCACTGGGACCCGCGCCTGCCGGCGACTATCAGGTCGTTCTCACGGTTCGTGATGCGGACGGGGTGACCCGTGCTGTCACCGGTACCGAGTTCGAGGTGTTGTCTACCAGTGAAACAGGTGCAGGTCTTTCCGGAAGCGTGTCGGTTGCGCCCGATCCTGTATTGCGCAGCGAGACGCTGTACCTGGAGGCACAGCTGAGTAATCACGGCAATGATGCCGTGGCGGATCTTCCGGTGACGCTCACGTTGCTGGATCCCGAGAACGAGCAGGAATTGGCGAGCTGGTCGGAGACCTTGGACCTGCCCCGTGACGGGGTCGCCAGCCTGACCGGCTCCTGGTTCGTGCTCGAACCCGTGGGTACTGTGCTGATGGCCGTATTGAGTGCCGAGATCCAGGGAGAGGTCCGGGTCCTTGGTCATGCCGCCGTTCGTGTGGAGGAGAAATTCGTATCCGCACCGATGTTGGGTGAGCGGGGACGTCTTCTGGTCCTGATGGACATACCACGCAGGGATCAGTGTGAAGGCGTGAGCGGAATGCAGTGGGATCTGATGCCGCCCGGCGGGTTGATGCAGGGTGACACCGTGCAGGTGAGCCTCTTCGACGGGTCAGGGTTTCTGCACGACATGGAGACCGTCCGTGTCGGAGACGGGTTACCAGTCGACCAGAATGCCGGACAAATGGCCAATCTCAGTATCGACGCCCTCACGGTGAACGGCATTCGACTGCTGGTAGAGGCCACCGAGGGCGGTGAGGCGCTTGCAGACCGCCTGCGATTGCTGGCCACCGTTCAGCAGGACGACGGAACCGTTAGCGAGTACGACTCCGGTCTTGTCCCGGCGGCGTGTGGCGATTACCCCGAGGTGGGGGCCGCGTTGGGTGCGTTCACCTTTGCAGGCGCACTCACGTGGTCAGCCGACGGAGTTGCCGAGCAACGCGATTATCTGACGTCCCTGCTCCGAGATGCAGGCTGGTTACACACCATCGTGACCGACCGTGAAGCCTTCGCGAGAGAGCTGAGGAGTGGCGGCTACAGCGTTTACTTGTTGCTTTCGTCCAATGTCGCTCTCAATCCGCAGGTGGAGCGCGAGCTTCGCGAAGCGATCTACGGGGGCGCAGGCGTCGTCATGGCCGGTGGCCGGGATCATCGTAACCAGCAGATGATGATGGACGGCGGGTCTCTGGACGTATTTGGAGTCCAGATCGTGGGCATGTTGCCTGAAGTGACCGGTATCGAGCCGGTCCCAGGCGCGCCGATCTCTGTGCCGGAGGCTGCCCTCCCGGTCAGTGAGCGGTCCCTGGCGCTTCGGCTCGCGGGTGCCGTGCCGATTGCCGAGTACAGGGTGAGTCGCGGACGGCCACGGGATCACACGGCCATGGCAGTGCATCAGTTCGGTTCCGGCAGGACTGTGATGGCGGGATTTGATCTCCTGGCACAGGCCTACGCGCAAGGCGCCGAGGGCGTCTTTGCCCGGCTATTGCTTGATGCCCTGGAGTACGTCCAGCCGGTACCGGGCTTGCATCGCGCCGGGATGGCCGTTCCGGTCCACTGGCGGATCCTCAACCGGGGTGACCTGGCATCCATTCGCCTGAGCCTAGAGACGGCCGACGGGGTACTTCTGGATCCTGGGGTGGGCGTTCTGCTTGATCCGTACACCGTGATGTTCGACCTTGAGATTGCAGCCGGCGAGGAACTGGAGCGGGTGTTCTGGTGGTTGCTGCCGGACGACGTCGAGGATGCCTGGATCAGCGCAACCATCGAGGTGCGCGAGGGGGTGGCACGGGTGGACTACCGCACCAGTCGGTACCGGTTCCAGGTTTCGCCGCCGCCATCGTTCGATGAGGTGCGGGCCGGGCTTCTCGGGCGCTTGGAGTTTCACGCGGATTACGGACGAGTCCTTGAGAAGTTGGACCAGGCCTACGCTTTCCATGAGCGTGGTGATCCGGAAAAGGCCGTGTTCCACCTCTTGAAGGCAGCGGACCGGCTTGCGCGGATTCACGAGCCGGAGGCGCGACAGTTGCGGGAGGCTCTCTCCTGGCTGATTCACGGGATCTCCGGTGAGATCTGATTTCCGAACGGAATGAAACGCTAATTTCGAGGGATCGACTCCCATGCGCACCACAGCAGGTTTTCCATTGATCTTCCGGCACGCCCTGTTCTGTCGAACGGTGGCGACGATGGTGATCGTTGCATTCACCATGCTGATCACCCAGCCGTTGGCCGCGGCGTTACATACCGAGTCCCACAGGCATCAGGAAGAGCGTGTCAGGGCACCGACCCAGGGGGAGCTCCTGGCGGCCTCGCTGCGTCAGGCCCGAGAGGTGTTGCGCGCCGCTGAACGGGGTGTCGGCCAAGGCCGGGCTATTGCCGCGGAACGCCGGGCGCTCGCCGACCTGCGCCGCCAGATCGCCGCCCTGGACCGGGACATTCTGCGCGAGTTTGATGAGATCGAGGCGCGTCTGCAGGCGCGTGGTGTTCCCGGCGAGATCGTCGCCCGGCATCACGAAACGGTGGCCGCCTACCAGGAGGAGATGAGGTCCCTGCTTGAGGACCTCACCGGCATCGAAACCATCGAAGCGGAAAGCGAACTGCGCGACCGCATCGAACGTGCCGAGCGGCGTCTCTCAGCCCGGCAGATGGAGCGTTCCCAACATCCCTTCGACCCGGAGCAACTGCCCCATCGTCCACAGCGGCCCAACCCTGACAACATACCGCGGGAAGACCGGGACGGCTTCCTGGGGGCGGGGCTCCTGGATAACCCGCTGGCACAATGGGCGGGCCTGGAAGGCTACACCTACGATCTGCTCCCCGGCGCCGATGATCCGGCCTACCTGGATGAAACCATCGAGATCCGGCTCAGTCCGGCGATCCGGGCAAAGGCCGAGGAATTGAATTACCATCCGGTGGAGATCTACCACTGGGTGCGCAACAACGTCGAATGGCTACCCACCTGGGGCGCTGTGCAGGACAGCGATCTGACGCTGTCGGCGCGACGGGGCAACGCCATGGACATCGCCGGCTTGCTCGTGGCCCTGTTACGTGCCTCGAACGTGCCCGCCCGCTATGTCCACGGCACCATCGAGGTGCCCGAGGACCGTTTCCGCAACTGGGCGGGTGGTTTCCAGAACATCGAGGAGGCCATGGACTATGCCGCCTCCGGTGGCATCCCCTTGACAGGGCTCATCCAGGGCGGCCGTGTGACCCATGTGCGCATGGAGCATGTCTGGGTCGAGGCGGCCATCGACTTCCTGCCTTCGCGGGGCGCGGTGATGCGCAGCGCCGACACCTGGCTGGCCCTGGATGCGAGCTTCAAGCAATACGAATTCCTGGAAGGACTGGACGTGGCGGCCATCGCCGGGATCGACGCCCAAGCCCTGACCGACAGCTTTTTACAAAGCGGTGCCGTCAACGAATCCGAGGGTTGGGTCCAGGGGCTCGATCCAACCCTGCTTGAGTCGGCGCAGGAAGATGCCCGTCAGGCCCTGGAGGCGTACATCGAACAGATGCACGAACCCACCGTGGGCGAGGTTATCGGCGGGCGCAAAGTCATTGTGCGGGAGGAGCCGATCCTGCCGAGCGGACTGCCCTATCCACGGGCTGTTGAAGGCGTGCGCTACGCGGCCCTGCCCCAGGTGCTGCAGCCGCGCATCAGCTTCGGCCTCGGAGCCGACATCCTGGGCGATCCCCTGGCCCAGACCAGCTTCCCCTGGGCCCAGGTCAACAATGCGCGCATCACCCTCTCGTTCCGCCCCGCGACCCAGGCCGATGAAGACGCCCTTATTGCGCTGCTGCCGGAGGGCGAGATCACCGACATCAGCCAGCTGCCCTCCAGCATCCCGGCCTATCTCATCCAGGTGGTGCCCGAGCTCAAGGTGGAAGGGGAAACGGTGCTCACCGGACCCCGCATGCGCCTGGGCGAGGAGTTGGCATTCCGCTACAGCGTCCGGGACCCGGTGCACGGCACCCGCCACTACCCCAACAAGGTGGTGGCCGGCTCCTACCTGGCGGTGGGCGTGATCGGCGGCAGCGTGGCGGTGGGCAGCCTGGAAGAGGTACAGGCGCGCCTGGAACAGACCCGGGACATCCTCGAATCCGAGAATGAGGCACTGCTTGGGGGCCTGACCAGAGAAGACCTGCTGGGGGACATGTTCCACGCGGGGCTGCTGGGCTACTTCGCCCAGTACCAGGCCCTGGGCCATCTGTCCGCCCTGACGCAGCAGAGCCACTTCCAGCTGGCCACCTCGGTGGGGACCTACGGCTATGTGCCCAATGTCACCTATTTCTTCGGTATTCCGAGAAGCATCACCCCCGGCGGCGTGGAGATGGACCTGGACCGGGTGGCGCACGTCTCAAGCGTTGATGGGCAGGGCCATGAGACCTGGAAGCACTTCAACTTCCAGCTCGGTGCCTTGAGTTCCGCCCTGGAGCACGCCGTGCCGGAGCAGATGTTCGTGACGCCCGAGAACCCCGGCGAGGCGGTCTCGGCGGTCAAGGCGCTGCAGAAGGCCGCGCAACAGGGCCAGAGGATCTATCATATTACCCGGGCCAACCAGGCCGAGGCCCTGCCGCACATCCGTCAGAACAGCCTGACCATGAACGAGATCCGCGCTGCATTGGCGGTGGGCAAGGAAGTGATCGTGCACACCGACCCGATCAGCGTGCCGGGGTGGAGCGGGGCGGGGTATGTTATTTTCGACCCGCAGACAGGGGCGGGGGCTTGGAAGATTGGGGGTGGGGGGAATGGGGGGTTTCTTGATGGTGGTTTCCTCGTCGCCTTTGGCATTACTGCTCTGGGCCTCATAATAGGCGCACTCTTGATACTTGGTGGTGCACTTTGGTTGGGGTTGCTGCTGCTTGCTTGGGAACTTATAAACTCTGCCATGTGGATCAACGCGATTAACGCTTCGGATAGTTTTGATGATTTTAACCGGGCCAACTTCGCTCAAGCCATACTGGGAGGCCTTGGCATACTGCCATTTGCTGTGCCAGTGGCAGTCATCGTGCAATGGTTTGGAATCATATTTTCATGGATACTCGTAAACTCTTTCTAGTCGGAATAGATTTGTTCGCAGCTTTCTTATTATTTATATATATTTGGCAATTTATATCATTCTTTTTCTTGGATTCTCCTCTTATATCAAAGATTGCCTGGTTGATTTTGTTTGGTGCTTTTTTATTTGTTATGTCTGTCGCAATATCAACTTATCTGGTTTGCCTTGACAATGTGCTAACCGGTCCCACTCGCGCGCTTGCGCCTTTACTGGTTGGAGTCGGCGTCCTTCAATTTGTCATTATTCAGCACTTTGAGATTCTAGAGACCCCCTCAATTAAGTTATTGGCCGCGGTTCTGGTTCTATGGTTTTGGTTTAGGGGGTATGTTGTTTCTAGGTGTCTTGCAGCGAGATTTCCGGTACCAGAACACGAACTAAGAAAAGTCGTTTCTGTACTCCCACCTAAGAGTTTTCACGACATGTGGTTATTCCACATTTTCATTATAACCGTTTTGGTTCTGGTGCCTTATGTTGCGCGCCTATCTTGGGGGGCGTTGGCGTAGACTCTGAAAACGGAGAATATGAAAAGGGGTCGGTGACAGAATATGAAAAGGGGTCGGTGACAAATGAGAATCATTTGTCACCGACCCCTTTTCCGACCCCTTTTCCGATTACATCGATCTCATGGCGGAGTTCACCGAAGCAACCCAAACAGAGATTTGGGCCTACTGTCTGATGCCTAACCACGTTCATCTCGTGATGGTTCCACAGCATGAGGATGGCTTGCGCGCTGCTCTTGGCGAGGTGCATCGCCGTTACACGCGCCGCATCAACTTTCGCAATGGATGGCGGGGACATCTTTGGCAGGAGCGCTTTCACTCATTTGTCATGGATGAGCAGTACCTGCTTGCGACGGTTCGCTATGTCGAGCTCAACCCGGTGAAGGCCAGGCTTTGTCGACAGCCTGCCGACTGGCGCTGGTCGAGTGCGTTGGCCCACATGGAAGGTCAGGATGACCGCCTGGTCAAGGTGCAGCCGATGATCGACAGGGTCGGCGACTGGTCGGCCTATCTTTCCCATGACCCGGTTGAAGAGCAAGAGCACATCGCTCGACACACCCGCACCGGAAGGCCACTCGGTAGCGCGGCCTTCGTAGAACAACTCGAAGCGCTTACCGGAAAGTCATTGGCACCGAAACGCCCCGGACGTAAGGCTCGTCGGGAAACGCAATAGGTATACTGCTCCAAGAATTCCATTATTAACATGGGCTTGGCGCGGACTTTTCGTGGTCAGGCATAACCACCAGTCATCATGCCAAACTGGACGGCGTTCGGCCAATGTACTAACATTGCGTCAATTGCGCTAACGCCGGGAGATCAACCATGGCTACCACTACCCCTTCAGCGACGCGTTCCGCCCGCCTGGGATTGCGTGCCACGCCCGAGCAGGAAGCTGTCCTGCGCCGCGCCGCCGACGTGGCGCACAAGTCGCTGACGGATTTCATTCTCGACAGCGCCTGCCAGGCCGCCGAGCAAACCCTGCTCGACCAACGCTTGTTCATGGTCTCGGGAAGCCAGTACCAGGCCCTGATGGATCTGCTGGAACGTCCCGAACAGGCCAACGAGGGGCTGCGCGATCTTTTCTCGCGGAAGGCCCCTTGGGACAAGGCATGAGCTTGAGTGGCCCGGAACCCCTTGGGCCACAGCATCGGATCGAAGGTTTTGATTGCGGCAAACCGACGCTCAATGACTGGCTGGTGCGCCATGCCCGACAGGCGCAAGGCAGCGGCTCCGCCAAGACCTTCGTCGTCAGCGAAGACGATCGGGTCGCCGGTTATTTCAGCCTGACCGTCGGCCAGGTCGACGCGCTCGATGCGCCAGAGCGCATTCGCAAGGGCATGGGACAGTATCCGATCCCCGTCGTGATCCTTTCCCGTCTGGCCGTCGGTCGGCAGGACCAGGGCCTAGGGATCGGCATCGGTCTGTTACAGGATGCCATCCGCCGCACCCTGCTGATTGCCGAGCAGGCCGGCATCCGGGCGATGCTGACCCACCCCATCGATGAGCAAGCAGCGAGGTTCTATACCCGCTTTGGCTTCATTGCCTCACCGCTGCGTGAGCAGCAACTCTTGCTGCTGCTCAAGGATGCCCGCCGCTGGGTCGAGTGATCCGGCGAGGGGCCGGGGACAGTATCCCCATTACTCAGCGGCCCACAGTCATGGTAGAACAGCTCGAAGCACTTACCGGAAAATCATTGGCACCGAAATGCCCCTGACGTAAGGCTCGTCGGGAAAAGAAATAGGTAAACTGTCCCCGGAACCCCACCATGACCAGCTCCCCGCCCACTCACAACTGTCACTTCTGCCGCATTGCCGCCGGCCTGGCCGACCCGATCATTTATGAGAACCGTTCGTTCGTGGTCGCCTTCGACACCAACCCCGTCAATCCGGGGCATACGCTTGTCATCCCGCGTCGGCACGTGGTCTCGCTGTTCGAGCTCGATGAATACGAGCAGGCGGATTACTTTGACGCGATCCACGGCGCGCGGCGGGTGATCGAATCGACCGATATGGCCGCGCTGTACCGGGATATGCTCAATCGTCCCGACCTGCGCGATCGTCCCAAGGGCCACATCGAAAACGTCTTGAAGCTCCCGTTCCTGGGCAAGCGGCCCGATGCCTACACCGTGGGCAACAACGATGGCCGGGCGGCGGGTCGCAGTATCGACCACCTCCACGTGATCCTGCTGCCGCGCTTCCAGGGTGACGTGGAGGATCCCCGAGGGGGTATCAGGAACGTGATCCCGGACAGGGCGAAATACCATCTGCATGTCCAGCGCGAAACAACTGGGGTCGGTGAGAAATGATTCTCAACGGTCACCCGCATTTTCAGTCCTTCCGGTAAAACTCAACCCCTGGCAGGTCTTCAAAATGGTCGTCCGATGTGGTCAGCGTAGCGCCGTGGCGCTGTGCCGTGGCATAGATCAGGGCGTCGGCAAATGACAGGCGGTGGGCCAGGGAGAGGTCCGCGGCCAGCAGGGCGGTGGCGGTGTCGAGCGACACGATATGACACTGCTCGGTCAGGGCGATGATTTCCAGTGCTGTGACTTCATCCCTTTCCCGCTTGACCCACTTGTACAGTTCAAACTGGATGGCCGTCGGCACTACGACCTCCTCGGGCCGCATAAGGTGTGGCGCAAACTGATCGGCCAGCTCGCCATCCGTCAGCCATTCGATCCAGCCGCAGGTGTCGACCAGTGCCGGCATCAGACGCGATCCTTGCGGTCCCGGTAGTCCTGCGTATTTGCGCCCCTGAGCCGGCCTCGTGCCTTCGCAATCTCGCCAATGGGGACCAGTTCGATGGTGGTGCCCTTGGCGATGACGGCAAAGCGCTGGCCCGGTTGCAGGCCCATCGACTCGCGTATCCCTTTGGGGATGGACATCTGGAACTTGCTGGAGAGCGTTGTGGCATACATTTTTACGATTCTCGGATCGATTGTTAATGAGTAAGAATCTAGGTGGAGTGGGTCGAACAGTCAAGGGGGCATCAAGCATTGCGACGCGGGACAGGGGCGCGGACGCCATTCCCTCCTGGCAGTTGCGCTAGCCCGCATATCTCACCGGGATCGCGGGAGCAGGCGAAGGATTCGTGCCTGTAGGCGCCGCTCTGGAGCGAAACCCATAGCAATAGCTATGGGTTGAGTGAAGAGCAAGCCTGCGGGCGCGAAGACGAGCCTGAACCGCGATAGGACACCGGCGGGAACAGACTGTCATGCTGAGGTTGCCGACCTTTTCGGTGTATTCCACCTACGTTTCACCCTGTTACGCGCCCGCCGGTGTCCGACCGGTGGGATGTGCGGGCTAGTCCTGAGCGCCTTTTCTCACCGGGAGACGTTGGTTTTCAGGATTGTGCGTTGCGCCTGATCACCCCAGCGGCTATGATTGTCGGCTTTTCCGGGCCCAGCCCGGGAATTCTCCTTGCCTCACCGGATGGTCCGGGAGGCTTTATATCCGTAAGGAGTTCTGGCAATGCGTCATTATGAAATCGTGTTCATGGTCCATCCGGACCAGAGCGAACAGGTCTCCGCCATGATCGAACGCTACCGCGGCCTCATCGAGGGCGACGGCGGCAAGATCCACCGGCTGGAAGACTGGGGTCGCCGTCAGCTGGCCTACCCCATCAACAAGATCCACAAGGCCCACTACGTGCTCATGAACGTGGAGTGCGGCGAGGCTGCCCTGGCAGAACTGGTCAGCGCCTTCCGTTTCAACGACGCGGTGATCCGCCACATGGTGATGCTCATGGAGCGCGCCTTCACCGAGGCCTCCCCGCTCGCCAAGGGCCGCGAAGAGGACGACAGCGACTCCTCCGCCCGCCGTGCCCGGGATGACAGCGACGACGATGGCGATGACGACGAAGACGATCGTCGCGCCTCCGCCGACTGATCCCCTTCCACAGAATCCCCTAGAGGAATAAGCCATGAGCCGTTTCTTCCGCCGCCGCAAGTACTGCCGGTTCACCGCCGAGGGTGTCGAGTTCATCGACTACAAGGATCTCAACACCCTGAAGAACTACATCACCGAGACGGGCAAGATCGTACCGAGCCGCATCACCGGCACCAGCGCGCGCTACCAGCGCCAGCTGGCCACCGCCGTGAAGCGTGCCCGCTACCTGGCCCTGCTGCCCTACTGCGACAACCATTGATCCGCTGATGCCCGCTCGCCCGTGAGGGTGGGCGGGCGGGCTGCCCATGAAAGCGCTGGCATCGTTCATCATGCAGGGCCGGCTGCGGGCGGTGACGACCGTGGCCGGGTTCGGCGCCGCGGGTCTGATCATCCCGCCCCTGGGGCTGGTGGCCAGCGCTGCGGTGGCCCTGGTCGCCCTGCGCCTGGGTACCCTGCAGGGTCTCTGGGTGCTGCTGATGGCCTCGGCCCTGTTGGCAGGCCTGGTGTGGGTGAGCGGCGTGCAGCCAGCGGTGGGTTTCATGCTCGGCGCGGTGCAGTGGCTGCCCATGCTGCTGCTGGCCCACCTGCTGCGCCAGACCGTGTCCTGGCCCGCGAGCCTGCTCGCCGGCGTGGCGGTGGCCTGCGGTGGCATCCTGCTGGTGCACGCCTCGGTGCCGGACGTGACCGAGATGTGGGTGCAGACCCTGCACCAGATCCTGGGCCCCGTGTTCCAGCAGTCGGGCACCTCGGCGGCGGACCTGGACGAGGCCCTGCGCCAGGCGGCGCCGCTCATGACCGGCATGCTGGCCGCGGCCCTGCTGATGAGCCTGGCCCTGGCGCTGGTGCTGGCGCGCTACTGGCAGGCGCAGCTGTACAACCCGGGTGGTTTCGCCGACGAGTTCCAGCGGCTGCAGCTGGGTCGGGTACCGGCCCTGGTGCTGGCGGGGCTGATGCTGGGGGCCTGGATGACCCAGTCCACCCTCCTGATCGAGCTGAGCCTGGTGTTCCTGGTGGTGTTCTTTCTCCAGGGCATTGCGCTGGTCCACGGCCTGACCCGGCAGCTGGAGATGCACAAGTTCTGGCTGGTGGGCATGTACGTGCTGATGGTCATCGCCCTGCCGCAGGTGATGATCATGCTGTCGGCCTTCGGGGCCATCGACAGCGTGGCGGATTTCCGCGCCCGCTTCGCCCGCAAGGCATGAGCCGCCGGCGGACAGCGCATCGATAAACTTGAATCATCGTCAACGACGAAGGTAAACGAAGATGGAAGTGATCCTGCTTACGAAGGTGGAAAACCTGGGCAACCTGGGCGACAAGGTGCGTGTGCGCGACGGTTATGCGCGTAACTACCTGGTGCCCCAGGGCAAGGCCAAGTACGCCACCGCCGAAAACATCGCCGAGTTCGAGGCCCGCCGCGCGGAGCTCGAGAAGGCCGCCGCCGAGGCCCTGGCCGCCGCCGAGGCCCGTCGCGCCAAGCTCGAGGCCCTGGAGCCCGTGACCATCGCCTCCAAGTCCGGCGGTGAGGGCAAGCTGTTCGGCTCCGTGGGTACCCACGACATCGCCGAGGCCGTGACGGCCGCCGGCGTGGAAGTGGAGAAGCGTGAGGTGCGCATGCCCCTGGGTCCGATCCGCCAGACCGGCGAGTACGACATCGAGCTGCACCTGCACACCGACGTCAACGCCACCGTGAAGGTGGTGGTGGTCGCCGAGCAGTAAGCAGGCCGCGCCCGGTCATGCCGGGCGTCTCCGCTCACTGGCGTAGCCCGTCCGGACGCAGATCCGGGCGGGCTTCGCCGTGTGTGTTCGACCCGCCGGTTCGGCTTGATCCTGGCCCGCATATCTCACCACCCTTCTACTGCGGCCGCTGATCTGCGCGCTAGATGCGGCGCCCGCCTGCCTGAGGCATACTGTGTTCCCCGCACAGCCGCTTCGATCCCATGCCCGAAACACAGCGCAGTTCCGCCCCGCGAGGCAGTACCGAGTCCCTGAAGGTGCCCCCCCATTCCATGGAGGCCGAACAGGCGGTGCTGGGCGGTCTGATGCTGGACAACGAGGCCTGGGACGCGGTGGCCGACCGGCTCTCCGAGGCGGACTTCTACCGCCATGACCACCGCCTGATCTTCCGCGCCATCGGTGAACTGGCCGAGCGCAACAGCCCCTTCGACGTGGTGACCCTGTCCGAGCGCCTGGAGTCCCGTGGAGAACTGGATGATGCCGGCGGGCTCGCCTACCTGGGCCTGCTGGCCAAGGACACGCCCAGCGCCGCCAACATCCGCGCCTACGCGGACATCGTGCGCGAGCGCTCCGTGCTGCGCCAGCTCATCAGCGTGGGCACCGAGATCGCCGATTCCGGCTTCAACCCGGAGGGCCGCGAGAGCCGTGAACTGCTGGATGCCGCCGAACAGAAGGTGTTCGAGATTGCCGAGCAGGGCGCCCGCGCCCAGCAGGGTTTCCGCTCCATGCGCGCACTGCTGCGCAACACCGTGGAGCACATCGAGATGCTCTACGAGCGGGACAATCCCATCACCGGCCTGCCCACCGGCTACAGCGAGTTCGACGAGATGACCTCCGGCCTGCAGGGCGGAGACCTGGTGATCGTGGCCGGGCGCCCGTCCATGGGCAAGACCAGTTTTGCCATGAACATCGCCGAGTACGCGGCCCTCAAGCAGCAGGCGCCGGTGGCGGTGTTCAGCATGGAGATGCCCGGCGAGCAGCTGTCCATGCGTCTGCTGTCCTCCATGGGTCGCATCAACCAGCAGCGCCTGCGCACCGGGCGGCTTGAAGATGAAGACTGGCCGCGCTTCACCAGCGCCGTGTCCATGCTCTCCGAGGCGCAGCTCTACATCGACGACAGCCCTGCCCTGTCGCCCACGGAAGTGCGCGCCCGCGCCCGGCGCCTGATGCGCGAGCACAAGAAGCTGGGTCTGATCGTGATCGACTACCTGCAGCTCATGCAGGTGCCCGGCAGCAACGAGAACCGCACCACGGAGATCTCCGAGATCTCCCGGGGTCTGAAGGCCCTGGCCAAGGAACTGAGCGTGCCGGTGATCGCGCTGTCCCAGCTCAACCGCGGCCTGGAACAGCGGCCCAACAAGCGCCCGGTGATGTCCGACCTGCGCGAGTCCGGTGCCATCGAGCAGGATGCGGATCTCATCTGCTTCATCTACCGGGACGAGGTCTACAACCCGGAGAGCCCCGACAAGGGCACCGCCGAGATCATCATCGCCAAGCAACGTAACGGTCCCATCGGCACCGTGCGGCTCACCTTCCTGGGCCAGTACACCCGCTTCGAGAACTACGTGCCCGAGGTCTACTCCAGCGAGGCCTTCTCATGAGGCGAGCGGCCCGTGCCCGCATCGACCTGAGCGCCCTGCGTCACAACCTCCGCACCGCCCGCCGGGCGGCCCCCCGCAGTCGTGTCATGGCGGTGATCAAGGCCGAGGCCTACGGTCATGGCATGGTGGCCGTGGCCCGGGCACTCGCCGCCGAGGCCGACGCCTTCGCCCTCTCCTGCATCGACGAGGCCCGGGTACTGCGGGAGGCGGGCGTGATGCTGCCCCTGGTGGTGCTGCAGGGCTTTCGGGACGCGGGGCAGCTGATCGAGGCCGCCCGCCTGGGTGACGTGCAGCCGGTGATCCACAGCGCCGGGCAGCTGGACGTGCTGGCATCGGCCGCGCTGCCCGCGCCGCTTCGGGTGTGGCTCAAGCTGGACACGGGTATGCACCGGCTGGGCCTGCCGCCCGCAGAGGCGGCCGCACTGCAGAAGCGCGTCGCCGCGCTGCCCCAGGTGGCCGGTGTGCCCGGGCTCATGACCCATCTCGCCTGTGCCGACGAGCCCGAGCGCCCCGAGACCAACGCGCAGTTGCAGGTCTTCGATGCCGCCACCGCGGATCTGAGCGGTGAGCGCAGCATCGCCAATTCCGCCGCAGTACTTCGCATGCCTGCCGCCTGCCGGGACTGGGTGCGTCCGGGCATCATGCTCTATGGCGCCTCGCCCCTGGTCGGCGAGCAGGCGCAATCCCTGGATCTCAAGCCCGTGATGACCGTGAGCGCACCGGTGGTGGCGGTCAAGCGGCTCGCGGCCGGGGATGCGGTGGGCTACGGCGGCAGCTACGTGTGCAAGTCACCCCGCACCATGGCGGTGGTGGCCATGGGCTACGGCGACGGTTATCCGCGCCATGCGCCGAGCGGCACGCCGGTGCGGGTGCGCGGCCGGCGCTGCGAGCTCATGGGTCGCGTGTCCATGGACATGCTCTGCGTGGACGTGACGGAAGTGCCGGGCGTCGCGCCGGGGGATGCCGTGACCCTCTGGGGCGAGGGCCTGCCCGTGGACGAGATCGCTGCCGCCGCCGGCACCATCAGCTACGAGCTGCTGTGCAACGTGGGCGGGCGGCTGCGGATGGAGTACGGGGGGTAAATTCAAGATTCAAAATTCAAGATTCAAAGGGAGGACGGCAACCGCTGTTTCCACCTTTGAATTTTGAATTTTGAATCTGTCCTCACCCCTTCAGATCCAGTTCCGGCGCGATCTCCGCGCGCGGATCCATCTCCGCGGCGACCGCCGAGGTGCGGGTCACGGGCACGAACTCACCCTGTTCCTCGGCAGACACCGGGCGGTCACTGCGGATGCGGTGCTGCACGAACAGGGCCAGCAGCACCAGCAGCACGCCCATCACCAGGGGCCAGACCCGGGTGTCGGTGAAGTGCAGCACCAGGCCGGTGAGGATCGGGCCCAGGGTGGCGCCGATGCCGTTGAGCAGCAGCAGGCCGCGGGTGGCGTCCAGCACCTGGCCCACGTCCACCCGGTCATGGGTGTGGGCCACGCACAGGGCATAGAGGGAGAAGGAAAACCCGCCGTAGAACACCGAGGCCACCAGCAGGCCGATCAGGGTGATCCCCGAGACGGCGAAGATCAGGGTCGCGGCGATGGCGCCCACCAGGCACACCAGCACCAGCACCACGCGCCGGTCCCGGTTGTCGGAGAGCAGTCCGATGGGCCACTGCAGCAGGGCGCCGCCGAAGATCACCACGCTGATGAACAGCGCCACCCCCAGTGCGTCCAGCCCGATGGCCAGGGCGTAGACCGCCGACAGGCCCCAGAAGGTACCGGTGATCATGCCGGAGGTGAAGGAGCCCACGAAGCCCACCGGCGACTGGTGGTAGAGGCGTACCAGTGGGAAGCGCGGCGTCTGCACCGGCACCGGCTGGGAGACCGGCGTAAGCGCCACCGGCAGCAGGCCTAGGGAGAACAGCATGCCCACCAGCACGAAGCTCGCCAGGCTGGAGGGGCCATAGGCCAGGATCAGGAACTGGCCCACGCCCAGGGCGACCAGGCTCACCATCATGTACACGGCGAACACCTGCCCGCGCTTGTGGCGCACCTGCTCGTTGAGCCAGCTCTCGATCACCATGTACAGGCCCAGCACCGAGATGCCGGTGATGACGCGCAGCACCCACCACACCACCGGATCCACCACCAGGCCGTGCAGCAGGGAGGCCACCGAGGCGGTGGAGGCCAGGGCGGCGAAGGCGCGGATGTGTCCCACCCGGCGGATCAGGGGCGGGCACAGGAAAGAGCCGAGGATGTAGCCGAGGAAGAAGGCGGACATCACCACGCCGATCAGCAACTCCGAATAGCCCTCCAGGCCCGCGCGCAGGCCCAGCAGGGTGCCCAGCAGGCCGGAGCCGGCCAGCAGGATGCCCATGCCGAGCAGGAGTGAGTAGATGGAGGCGACGGTGGCAAACATGGCGGGTATTTCCGTGAATACAGGCGGCCGACGATCAAGGGCGCCATGGTAGTGGCTTGAAGACAGGACTGCGATGGCATTCGTCCCGCCCATTGGACCGGCGGTCTGTCATGAGTTCCCGCGCGGCGTCATTTCCTGCGTGACTGTTCGCTCGTGCCATAGGGCGGGCCGTGCCCACCGTCAGCCGCAGGTCCGCGGGCAGCAGGCGGCCATAGGCCGCCCCATGCGCTGTTCGCGCGCTTCATTTGACAGGCTTTCCCCCCTTACCTAGCATCGCCCGTCTGTCCCCGAATGTCACCGCCCGGCCGTGAGGCCGCGCACCCTGATACGGAAGCCGAGATGAAAGATCCCCAGGATTACGCCTTCGAGACCCGCGCCGTGCGGGCCGGTCAGCACCGCACCAACGAGGGTGAGCACTCGGAGGCCATCTTCCCCACCTCCAGCTTCGTGTTCGAGAGCGCGGCCCAGGCGGCGGCCCGCTTCGGCGGCCAGGAGCCGGGCAACATCTACTCGCGCTTCACCAACCCCACGGTGCGCACCTTCGAGCAGCGCCTGGCCGCCATGGAGGGGGGCGAGGCCTGCGTGGGCACCGCCTCGGGCATGGCGGCGATCCTCGCCACCTGCATGGCGCTGCTCAAGGCGGGCGATCACATCGTCTCCTCCAAGGCGGTGTTCGGCACCACCACCTCGCTGTTCAACACCTACCTCACCCGCTTCGGCGTGGCGGTGAGCTTCGTGCCGCTCGCGGATCTCGCCGCCTGGGAGGCGGCCATCCGCCCCGAGACTCGCATGCTGTACGTGGAATCCCCCTCCAACCCGCTCACCGAGCTGGTGGACATCCGCGCCCTGGCGGAGCTGGCCCATGCCCGGGGTTGCCTGCTGGTGGTGGACAACTGTTTCTGCACCCCGGCCTTGCAGCAGCCCCTGGCCCTGGGCGCCGACATCGTGATCCATTCCGCCACCAAGTACCTGGACGGCCAGGGCCGCTGCGTGGGCGGCGCGGTGGTGGGCGACGCGGAGCGGGTGGGCAAGGAGGTGTTCGGTTTCCTGCGCACCGCCGGCCCCACCATGAGCCCGTTCAACGCCTGGGTGTTCCTCAAGGGCCTCGAGACCCTGAGCCTGCGCATGCGCGCCCATTGCGAGAACGCCCTGGTGTTGGCCCGCTGGCTGGAATCCCTGCCCCAGGTGGAGCGGGTCTACTACCCGGGCCTGGAGAGCCATCCCCAGCACGATCTGGCCAAGCGCCAGCAGTCGGGCTTCGGCGGCATCGTCTCCTTCGAGGTCAAGGGCGGGCGTGAGGCGGCCTGGCGGGTCATCGACGCCATCGAGATGCTGTCCATCACCGCCAACCTGGGGGATGCCAAGACCACCATCACCCACCCGGCCACCACCACCCATGGCCGGCTGACGCCCGAGCAGCGGGAGGCCCAGGGCATCCGGGAGGGGCTGATCCGGGTGGCGGTTGGCCTGGAGGCCATCGCGGACATCCAGAAGGATCTGGCTCGCGGCTTAGGCGGCTGACCGCCGCGCGCCGTGATCCGGGAGGTCACCGCGCTGGACGACCCGCAGCTGCCGCTGGTGCTGCTGCGTGCGGCTCTGTCGGCGGTGGAGGGCCAGGCCGTGGTGCGCCAGGCCCTGTCCGAGTCCCCGCCCGAGGGTCCCTGCCACGTCATCGCCCTGGGCAAGGCGGCCGCCGCCATGGCCCGGGGTGCCCGCTCGGTGCTGGACGGGGGCCTCGCCCGGGCCCTGGTGGTGAGCCGCCAGGGCCACCTGGATTTCACCCTGTGTTCCGATCCCCGCATCCGCTGCGTGGAGGCGGATCATCCCGTGCCGGGACCCCTCAGCCTGGAGGCTGGCCGCCAGTTGCTGGCCTTCATCGACTCGACCCCGGCCGATCACTGCCTGCTGTTCCTGATCTCGGGGGGCACCTCGAGCCTGGTGGAGGTGCCGGTGTCCGGGGTGGGCGGCGAGCGCCTGGCGGTGCTCAACGAGTGGCTGCTGGGGGCGGGCCTGGACATCGCCGTCATGAACCGGGTGCGCAGCGCCCTGTCCCGGATCAAGGGCGGCCGCCTGGGCCAGCGCCTGGCGGGGCGCAAGCTGCGTGCCCTGCTTATCTCCGACGTACCCGGTGACGACCCGGCGGTGATCGGTTCGGGTCTGCTGGCGGCGGGCAGTGTGCTTGCGCCCTGGCCTGTCCTACCGGCCCATCTCGAATGGGTGGGGCGCTGCGCCCAGCCGCCGCTGCTGCCCGCCGAGGTGCCCCGGTTTCCCCTGCGCGTGGTGGCGAACCTGGAACAGGCCTGCGCGGCGGTGGAGGCGGCGGCCCGGGACCAGGGTCTGCCCGTGTTCCGGCACCGGGAGTTTCTCGAGGCCGAGGCGGCGGCCACCGGCGAGGCCCTGGCCCGGACGCTGCTGGATGCGGAGCCTGGCGTGCACATCTGGGGCGGCGAGACCCGGGTGACGCTCCCGCCCGAGCCCGGCCGCGGCGGGCGCAACCAGCACCTGGCCCTGGCGGCTGCACGGGTGCTGGCAGGCCATGACGGGGTGCGCCTGCTGGCCGCGGGCACCGACGGCTCCGATGGCAACAGCCTGGACGCCGGTGCCCTGGTGGATGGCGGCACCGTTTCCCGGGGCAAGGCGGCGGGGCTGGATGCCGCCGCCAGCCTGGAGAAGGCGGACTCGGGGCGTTTCCTGGCCGCCGCCGGTGACCTGATCCACACCGGCCCCACGGGCACCAACGTCATGGACCTGGTGATCGGCGTGGTGGCCGCTTCGCGGCCTGGCCGGGCTGAGTGACAGGACGCAAAGCGCGCAAAGACGCGGAGAACGCAAAGTGTTTTCAACAAAAGAACCTCTGCGTTCTTTGCGTCTCTGCGGCCTTCGCGTTGTCTCCACGAATCAAGATAAAGACCGCATACCTGACGTGAACGAAACAACTGACAGAACCGAGCCCGTGGCCTGCGTGCATGAAGAGGCCTTCGCGGCGCTGATGCAGGCGGACCCGGCCACCAAGTGCCGCATGGCCATGGCCCTGCGCGCTCGCTGGCAGGCGGGCCGCGTGGCGCCCGCACCGAATGCGTCGGCACCCGAGTCGGTGCCGGTGCCCGGGCGGCCCGAACGCCCGCGCCTGGTGGATCCCATGGCCGTGCCCCGGCGCAAGCTCACCACGCCCCGGGGCCAGGCGGCCCTGGTGCACGCCATCGCCCACATCGAGTTCAACGCCATCAACCTGGCCCTGGATGCCGTCTACCGTTTCCGCGCACTGCCCGCCGACTATTACGGAGACTGGCTGCGGGTGGCTGACGAGGAGGCCCGGCATTTCCTGATGCTGCGCCGGCGCCTGGAGGGCCTGGGTCATGGCTACGGGGACTTCGACGCCCACAACGGCCTCTGGGACATGGCGGTGAAGACCGCCCACGACCCCCTGCTGCGCATGGCCCTGGTGCCCCGGGTGCTGGAGGCCCGGGGCCTGGACGTGACGCCGGGCATGATGGAACGCCTGCGCGCGGCCGGGGACCTGGAGACCGTGGAGATCCTGGAGGTGATCCTGCGCGAGGAGGTGGGCCACGTGGCCATCGGTACGCGCTGGTTCCGCTATCTCTGCGACCAGCGTGGCCTGGATGCGGACGCCACCTTCGGCGCGCTGATCGCCGAGTACATGCCCGGGCGCATCAAGCCGCCGTTTCACGAGGCGGCACGGCTGGAGGCGGGGTTTACGGAGGCGGAGATGGCGCTCTTGAAGGGGGAAGGGTGAACTGAAGTGCGAAGTGTGAATTGGGAAGTCGGAAGTACAATCTGGGCCCAACTTCGCACTTCCCAATTCACACTTCGCACTTCTACCTGATTGTTTCCAGTTTCATCCCTTCCGGCGTCACCCGCAGCATCCCCCCGGTCTCGTACCAGTCCGCCAGCACCACCCGCTGTGATGGCCTGCCGTCCACGGTGAGCGCGTGGATGGCGGGGCGGTGGGTGTGGCCGTGGATGAGCAGGTCCACCCCGTGGCGGCGCAGGGCGTCCTCCACGGCCCGTGGGCTCACGTCGGTGATCTCCGGTGACTTCATGCGCCCGTTTTCGCGGCTTTTGGCGCGCATGGCCTCGGCCTCGGCGCGGCGACTGGCCAGGGAACGGGCGAGGAAGGCCTGCTGCCAGGTGCCGTCGCGCACCATGTCCCGGAAGGCCATGTATTCGTGGTCGTCCAGGCACAGGCTGTCGCCGTGCATGAGCAGGGCGGGGCGGCCGTAGAGGTCCACCACCGTCTCCTCAGCGAGAAGGCGCATGCCGGTACGCCGGGCGAATGCCTCGCCCAGCAGGAAGTCGCGGTTGCCGTGGGCGAAGTACACCGGCACGCCGGCATCGGTGAGGCTGCGCAGGGCGGCGGCGACGCCCCCCAGGTGGGGGGCGTCGTCGTCGTCACCGATCCAGTATTCAAACAGGTCGCCCAGGATGTAGAGGGCGTCGGCCTCCCGGGCCTGCTCGTGCAGGAAGCGTTCGAACAGGGCCAGGATCTGCGGACGTTCCCTGTCCAGGTGCAGGTCCGAGATGAACAGGGTCTGGGGCACGACCCGCAATCAGTTCGCGGGGGCGACCCGGGTCATGACCACCGGCTCCACCGGCACGTCCTGGTGCATGCCGCGGTTGCCGGTGGCAACACCCTCGATGGCCTTCACCACGTCCATGCCCTCGACCACCTTGCCGAACACCGCGTAGCCCCAGCCCTGCTGGGTCTCGGACTGGAAGTCCAGGAAGCGGTTGTGCTTGACGTTGATGAAGAACTGGGCGGTGGCGGAGTGGGGGTTGGGGGTGCGCGCCATGGCCAGGGTGCCCACCTCGTTGCTCAGCCCGTTGCTGGCCTCGTTCTTGATCGGGTCGCGGGTGGGCTTCTGGGACATGTCGGCGGTGAAGCCGCCACCCTGGATCATGAAGCCGGGGATCACCCGGTGGAAGATGGTGCCGTCGAAGAAGCCGTCGTTCACGTACTGCATGAAGTTGGCCACGGTCTCGGGGGCCTTGTCGGCGAACAGTTCGACGACGATGGTGCCCTTGCTGGTTTCGATGCTGACTTTGGGGTTCTGGTTATCGGCCATTGCGAGGCTTCCTAGGGTTACGGACAGCAGCAGGCTCAGGCTCAGGAGCTGTCGGATCAGGTTTTTCATGGGGTGGATTTCCGTGGGTTAACCGGAAGAGCCTGAATCATAGCCTCTGGAGAGAGGCGGCGAAACCTGCCGGCTTTGTTGTGTGGACGGGTTTTTCGCTACCATTCGCGCCATGTCAGCCACCCCCGTCAAGACCCGCTTCGCGCCGAGCCCCACCGGGCTCCTGCATCTGGGCAATCTGCGCACCGCGCTGTTCAGCGCCCTGCTGGCCCGCCGGGAAGGCGGGATCTTCCTGCTGCGCATCGAGGATACCGATGCCGCCCGCAGCCGCGACGAGCACGTGGTCGACATCATGGAGGACCTGCGCTGGCTGGGCCTGCACTGGCAGGAGGGGCCTGAGGTGGGCGGTCCCCACGGCCCCTACGTGCAGTCCGAGCGCGCCGGGATCTATGGCGAGGATTACCAGCGCCTGGAGACGGCCGGGCTGGCCTATCCCTGTTTTTGCAGCGAGGCGAGCCTCAAGCTCTCCCGCAAGGCCCAGCTGGCCGCCGGCCAGCCGCCCCGATACCCGGGCACCTGTTCACACCTGTCACCGGACGAGGTGCAGGCCAGGCTGGCCCAGGGCCTCAAACCCACCCTGCGTTTCCGGGTGCCCGCCGGACGGCAGCTGCGCTTCGAGGACCTGGTGCGCGGCGAGCAGCGCTTCGACACCGACACCATCGGCGATTTCGTCATCCGTCGTTCCGACGGCACGCCGGCGTTCTTCTTCAGCAACGCCGTGGACGACGCCATGATGGGCGTGACCCACGTGCTGCGCGGCGAGGACCACCTGGCCAACACGCCGCGCCAGATGCTCATCCTGGAGGCCCTGGGCCTGCCCGTGCCCAGCTACGGCCATATCTCCCTGATCCTGGGCGAGGACGGCGGCCCCCTGTCCAAGCGCCTCGGTGCGCTCAGCTTGCGGGAACTGCGCGCCCGGGGCTACCTGCCCCGGGCGGTGCTCAATCACCTGGCGCGCCTGGGCCACCACTTCGAGGCCGACGGCCTCATGGACCTGGACGCCCTGGCCCGGGGCTTCGACACCGCGCGCCTGGGCCGGGCGCCGGCCCGCCACGACCCGGTGCAGCTGGACCACTGGCAGCACCTGGCGGTGCTGGCCCTGTCCGAGGCCGAGCTGGAAGACTGGCTGGGCGAGAGCCTGGAGGACGTGGTGCCGGAGGGCGCTCGGGAGGCCTTCCTCAAGGTGCTGCGTGATAACATCCGCTTCCCCAGCGAGGCCCGGGACTGGGCCCGGCGCCTGTTCGGCCGTCCCCCCGAGGTCGATGCTCCCGGACGCGACGCCATGGAACTGGCCGGGCGCCGGTTCTTCACCGCCGCGCTCGCGGCCCTGGACCCCGCGCCGGCCGATTTCCGGGAACTGGCCCAGCGGGTCGGGGAGGCCACCGGCGCCAAGGGTCGGCACCTGTTCATGCCCCTGCGCGCGGCACTGACGGGTCTGAGCCACGGCCCCGAGATGCGCGACCTCTGGCCCCTGCTGGGTCCCGAGCGGGTGGCCGAGCGTTTCACCGCCGCCCGTGACTCACTGCCCCACTGAGATCCCCCATGCTCCAGATATACAACAGCCTGACCCGCCGCAAGGAAACCTTCATCCCCATGGAGCCCGGGCGCGTGCGCATGTACGTGTGCGGCATGACCGTCTACGACTACTGCCACCTGGGCCACGCCCGGGTGCTGGTGGTGTTCGACGTGGTGTACCGCTACCTCAAGGCCCTGGGGTTTGATGTCACCTACATCCGCAACATCACCGACATCGACGACAAGATCATCCGGCGGGCGGCGGAAAACGGCGAGGACATCCGCGCGCTCACCGACCGTTTCATTGCGGCCATGCACGAGGACGCTGAAGCCCTGGGCGTGTTGCCGCCGAGCGCCGAGCCCCGGGCGACCGAGCACATCGACGGCATGCTGGCCATGATCAGTACATTGCTCGAGCGGGGTTACGCCTACCAGGGCGACAATGGCGACGTCTACTACGCGGTGGCCAAGTTCGAGCCCTACGGCCGGCTCTCCGGCAAGCGCCTCGAGGACCTGCGCGCCGGCGAGCGGGTGGCCCCCGACGAGGCCAAGCGCGACCCCCTGGACTTCGTGCTGTGGAAGGCCGCCAAGCCCGGCGAGCCCGCCTGGGACTCCCCCTGGGGGCCGGGCCGGCCCGGCTGGCACATCGAGTGCTCGGCCATGTCCACCCATTATCTGGGCAACCACTTCGACATCCACGGCGGCGGCCAGGACCTGCAGTTTCCGCACCACGAGAACGAGATCGCCCAGAGCGAGGCGGCCACCTGCGAGCACTTCGTCAACTACTGGATGCACAACGGCTTCGTGCGCGTGAACGAGGAGAAGATGTCCAAGTCCCTGGGCAACTTCTTCACCGTGCGCGAGGTGCTGGCCCGCTACCCGGCGGAGGTGGTGCGCTATTTCATCCTCTCCAGCCACTACCGCAGCCCGCTCAACTACTCCGACGAGCCCCTGGATGCGGCCCGCGCCGGCCTGACCCGGCTCTACACCGCCCTGCGCGGCCTCATGCCCGCAGAGCCCGGCGCCGAGGCGGATCCCTGGCGTGCCCGCTTCCGCGAGGCCATGGACGACGACTTCAACACCCCCGTGGCCATGGCGGTGCTGTTCGACATCGCTCGGGAGATCAACCGCCTGCGCGACGAGGATCCGCCTGCGGCCGCCCGACTGGCGGGTCTGCTGCGGGAACTGGGCGGGATGCTGGGTTTGCTGGCCGGGGACCCGGAGGCCTTCCTCAAGGGCGGCGAGGCCGGTGAGCTCGACGAGGCGGCCATCGAGGCCCTGATCGCCCAGCGCCTGGCGGCCAGGAAGGCGAAGGACTTCGCCGAGGCCGACCGCATCCGCGACGAACTGGCAGGGCAGGGGATCGTGTTGGAAGACGGGCCGGGCGGGACCACCTGGCGGCGGGGTTGATGAATGTCTGCCGCAGAGGCGCGGAGGCGCAGAGTGGTTTTAGTGAAAGCCCCAGTGCAGCGCCAGATGATGGCCGGCGTGCATGACACCAGTCACCTGATATCCAGCACCTGACTTTCTCTGCGCCTCCGCGCCTCTGCGGCAAGTCTTCTTAAGAATCACCCAGCCGAAATCCTGGATTCATACGACTGGATCGTGTTCTTCATGAGCATGGCCACGGTCATGGGGCCGACGCCGCCCGGGACCGGGGTGATCCAGGCGGCGCGCTCGGCGGCGGCCTGGAAGCTCACGTCACCCACCAGGCGGCCGTCGTCCAGGCGGTTCATGCCCACGTCGATCACCGTGGCGCCGGGCTTGATCCACGCCCCGGGCACCAGGTCCGGCCGGCCCACGGCCACCACCACGATGTCCGCCCGGGCCACGTGTTCGGCGGTGTCCCGGGTGAAGCGGTGGCACACGGTCACTGTGGCGCCGGCCAGCATCAGCTCCAGGGCCATGGGACGGCCGACGATGTTGGAGGCGCCCACCACCACCGCGTTGCGGCCCTTGTAGACCTCGCCGGTGCTGTCCAGCAGACGCATCACGCCATAGGGGGTGCAGGGGCGCAGGGTGGGCAGGCGCACCGCCAGGCGGCCCACGTTGTAGGGGTGGAAGCCGTCCACGTCCTTGGCCGGGTCGATGCGCTCGATCACCGTCTCGGTGTCGAAGTGGGCGGGCAGGGGCAGCTGCACCAGGATGCCGTCCACGGCCGGGTCGGCGTTGAGCGCGTCGATGAGATCCAGCAGCGCGGACTGGGGGGTGTCGCCGGGCAGGTCGTGGGAGCGGGATTCGATGCCCAGGGCCTCGCAGGTGCGCCGCTTGTTGCGCACGTAGACCTGTGAGGCGGGATTCTCGCCCACCAGCACCACCGCCAGTCCCGGCGCCCGCCGGCCCTGGGCGGTGTGCCGCTCGACCGCCTGGCGGACCTCCTCGTGCACCTGTTGGGCCACCTGGCGTCCGTCGATCAGTCTGGCGGTCATGGGATTCAATCCTGGCAAATTTGAGCGGGCGCAAATTCTCGCATGGCCTCCCTGTTTGCCACAAGAAACGAAGGGCTGAACGCGTTGACGGCGGCGGCGCTCGACGGGTATGATGCGCAGCTTCTCCGCAACGCAGGGCCGCTCGCTCGTGTGCGGCCAGCACTCGGTTTTCCGGGGTATAGCGCAGTCTGGTAGCGCGCCTGCTTTGGGAGCAGGATGTCGGGGGTTCGAATCCCTCTACCCCGACCATTAGCTCCAGGTCAGGGGCTCCAGGGCCGGGGGCTCCCGGGGCCCGTGGCGGAAACGAACTGCGCCCGTAGCTCAACCGGATAGAGCATCGGCCTTCTAAGCCGAGGGTTGCAGGTTCGAGTCCTGCCGGGCGCGCCATTCATGAGGGCCGGCTGGCGGGGTCAGGCGGTTCATTATGGTGGCTGTAGCTCAGGTGGTAGAGCCCCGGATTGTGATTCCGGTTGTCGTGGGTTCGAGTCCCATCAGCCACCCCATATCCGTTTTGCGGAACAATCACGCGATCCGCGTGGTCGTACCGGAGCGTTTTCCGGGCCGTTAGCTCAATTGGTAGAGCAGTGGACTCTTAATCCATTGGTTGTAGGTTCAAGTCCTACACGGCCCACCATTCCTGCAGAGGGCCCGGCGCGAAGGCGCCGGGCCCTTTTGCGTTTTGGGCGGCCGATGCTTACGCACCGGTGGGGTATCGGGGTACAATTACCCGTTTACTGCCGCCGCAGCGGGTGCGCTTTGCGCGCGGGGTGGCCACAGCGAAAGTGGCGGAACTGGTAGACGCGCTGGATTTAGGTTCCAGTGGGGGAACCCGTGAGAGTTCGAGTCTCTCCTTTCGCACCAGATTGACACACCGGGCGCGTGCCACGTGGGCGGGCCCGGTCACACAAGTTATCCAAGAGAATTTCCGAGAGGAACCATCGACATGCAAGTCTCAGTGGAAACCGTCAGCAACCTGCAGCGCCGAATGACCGTCCAGGTCCCCTCCGAGCGCATCGAGCAGGAGGTGGATCGTCGTCTCAAGTCCCTCGCCAGGCGCGTCAAGATCGACGGCTTCCGCCCCGGCAAGGTGCCCCTGAAGGTGGTGCAGCAGCGCTATGGCGCCGGCGTGTTCCAGGAAGTGGTGGGCGAGGTGCTGCAGAGTTCCTATCAGGAGGCGCTGCTGCAGGAGAAGCTCGAACCCGCCGGCAGCCCCAGCATCGAGCCCAAGCCCCTGGAGCCGGGCAAGGGTCTGGAATATACCGCCACCTTCGATGTGTTTCCCAAGGTGGAGATCGCCGACCTGAGCGAGGTGGTCGTCGAGCGCCCCAAAGTGGAGCTCACCGACGCCGATGTGGACAAGGTGATCGACACCCTGCGCCGTCAGCGCAAGGAATTCGTCGCCGTGGATCGGGCCGCCCAGAAGGGTGACCAGGTGATCGTCGACTTCGACGGCAGCCTCGACGGCGAGCCCTTCGAGGGCGGAAAGGGCGAGGCCATGCCGGTGGAGCTGGGCGAGGGCCGCATGCTGGCCGCCTTCGAGGATCAGCTCAACGGCATGAAGCCCGGCGACGAGAAGACCATCGACGTGCCCTTCCCGGAGGATTACCCGGCGGAGAACCTCAAGGGCAAGACCGCCCAGTTCGCCATCAAGGTGCGCGAGGTGAAGGAGCCCAGGCTGCCGGAAGTGGACGAGGCGTTCGCCAAGTCCTTCGGCATCGAGGAGGGCGGCGTCGAGAAGCTGCGCGAGGACGTGCGTGCCAATATGGAACGCGAGGTGGCCCAAGCCGTGAAGGCCAAGGTCAAGGACCAGGTCATGCAGGCCCTGTTCAAGGCTCATCCCCTGGAGCTGCCCGAGGCCCTGGTGAAGGACGAGATCGACCGTCTGCGCCAGCAGGCCCTGTCCCGCTTCGGCGGCCAGGTCAAGCCGGAGAACTTCCCCGACGATGTGTTCCGCGAGGAGGCCGTGCGCCGCGTGTCCCTGGGCCTGATCATCCGTGAACTGGTCGCAAGCAAGGGCATCAAGCTGGATGCCGATCGGGTCAAGGCGGAGCTGGAGGCCATGGCCGCCGGCTACGAGGACCCCAGGCAGGTGATAGACTATTATCGTAACAACCGTCAGGCCCAGAGCGGCCTGGAGGCCATGGTTTTGGAAGACCAGGTGGTGGACTTCGTGGTGGAGCAGGGCAAGGCCACCGACAAGCCCATGAGCTTCGATGAACTCATGAATCCCCGTAAGGAGGGTGCATCCGAATGAGCAATCAGGGCATTGGCGACCGCGGCGCACTGGATACCCGGGCGTTGAATCTGGTCCCCATGGTGGTCGAGCAGACCGCCCGGGGCGAGCGGGCCTATGACATCTACTCCCGGCTGCTCAAGGAGCGGGTGATCTTCGCCGTGGGTCCCGTGGAGGACTACATGGCCAACGTGATCGTGGCCCAGCTGCTGTTCCTGGAGTCCGAGAACCCGGACAAGGACATCAGCCTGTACATCAACTCCCCGGGCGGCGCGGTGACCGCCGGCATGGCCATCTACGATACCATGCAGTTCATCAAGCCGGACGTCTCCACCCTGTGCATCGGCCAGGCGGCCAGCATGGGCGCGGTGCTGCTGGCCGGTGGTGCCAAGGGCAAGCGTTTCTGCCTGCCCCATTCCCGGGTGATGATCCATCAGCCCCTGGGCGGTTTCCAGGGTCAGGCCACCGACATCGACATTCATGCCCGCGAGATCCTGAAGGTGCGTGCCGAGCTCAACCGCATCCTGGCCCATCACACCGGCCAGAGCATCGAGCAGATCGAGCAGGACACGGAACGTGACCGGTTCCTCAACCCTGTCGAGGCTGCGGAGTACGGTCTGATCGACCAGGTGCTCTCCAGCCGCGCGATGGCGGAGCAGGCCGGCTGAGCCGGCCCAGTCCTGGCGACAACACCGGTTGTCGGTGCACGCTAAAACCCTGTCTTTCTCCGGCTTGCATCCCGGCGGGAAAAGTAGCAAGGTGGTTTCAAAGCATTTAGAGGCCTGCCGATGAGCGACAACAAGATGAAAGATTCCGATAGCGGCAAGCTGCTGTACTGTTCCTTCTGTGGCAAGAGCCAGCACGAGGTCCGCAAGCTCATCGCGGGTCCCTCCGTGTTCATCTGCGATGAATGCGTCGAGCTCTGCAACGACATCATCCGCGAGGAGATGCAGGAGCAGGGCGCTGCCGTGGGCGACAAGCTGCCCAAGCCCCACGAGATCAAGAAGATCCTCGACGAGTACGTGATCGGTCAGGATCGCGCCAAGAAGATCCTGGCCGTGGCGGTGTACAACCACTACAAGCGTCTCGAGGCCCGCAGCGCCAAGGACGAGGTGGAGCTGGCCAAGAGCAACATCCTGCTCATCGGCCCCACCGGCTCCGGCAAGACCCTGCTCGCCGAGACCCTGGCCCGTCTCCTGAACGTGCCCTTCACCATCGCCGACGCCACCACGCTCACCGAGGCGGGCTACGTGGGCGAGGACGTGGAGAACATCATCCAGAAGCTGCTGCAGAAGTGCGACTACGACGTGGAGAAGGCCCAGACGGGTATCGTCTACATCGACGAGATCGACAAGATCTCCCGCAAGGCCGACAACCCCTCCATCACCCGTGACGTCTCCGGCGAGGGTGTGCAGCAGGCACTGCTGAAACTGATCGAGGGCACCATCGCCTCGGTGCCTCCCCAGGGCGGCCGCAAGCATCCCCAGCAGGAATTCCTGCAGGTGGACACCCACAACATCCTGTTCATCGTCGGCGGCGCCTTCGCCGGTCTCGACAAGGTGATCCGCGACCGTACCGAGAAGGGCGGCATCGGCTTCTCCGCCAAGGTGAAGAGCAAGGAGGACAAGGGCCCCGTCTCCCGGACCCTGTCCGGCGTGGAGCCCGAGGACCTGATCAAGTACGGCCTGATCCCCGAGTTCGTGGGCCGTCTGCCGGTGGTGGCAACGCTCGAGGAGCTGGACGAGGACGCCCTGATCCAGATCCTCACCGAGCCCAAGAACGCCCTGACCAAGCAGTACGGCAAGCTGTTCGAGATGGAAGGGGTGGATATCGAGTTCCGGGAAGACGCCCTGCGCGCGGTGGCCGCCAAGGCCATGGAGCGCAAGACCGGCGCCCGGGGCCTGCGTACCATCCTGGAGCAGGTGCTGCTGGACACCATGTACGATCTGCCCTCCACGGAGAACGTCTCCAAGGTGGTGATCGACGACGCGGTGATCCGGGGCGAGGCCAAGCCCTACCTCATCTACGAGAACTCCGACTATCAGAAGGCAGCCTCTTCCGACTGACCGGTGCGCCCCGTGGCCGAGCCACGGGGCGGGCCCGGGCGCCCCGGACCGGGGCGAGGTTCGGGCATTTGTCCCGATGTGCCATCCGGGACCCTTGATTTCCTCCCCGATCTCCCCCATCAATAGACCTGACCCCACTCCTTCGGAGCGGGTTCGGCCCGGCGACGCCCGGGTTCACCGCCCCGACTGACCAGAGAAAACATCCCATGACGGATTCCGACGACAAGACTCAGGCCGCCACCCAGGACCCCTTGCAGGCCGTCCCTGTCCTGCCCTTGCGGGACGTGGTGGTCTATCCCCACATGGTCATCCCCCTGTTCGTGGGTCGCGAGAAGTCTATCCGGGCCCTGGATGCGGCCATGGCCAACAACAAGCAGATCCTGCTGGTGGCCCAGCAGAGTGCCGAGGTGGACGAGCCGTCCGCCGACGAGATCCACCGGATCGGCACCCTGTCCACCATACTGCAGCTGCTCAAGCTCCCCGACGGCACCATCAAGGTGCTGGTGGAGGGTTCCGAGCGCGCCCGCATCGTGGACCTGGTGGACAGCGAGGAGCACTTCGCCGCGCGCATCGCGGTGATCGAGCCCGACCGTGCCCTGGACGAGCGTGAGGTGGAGGTGCTGACCCGTTCGGTGCTCAACCTGTTCGACCAGTACGTGAAGCTCAACAAGAAGATCCCGCCGGAGATCCTCACCTCCCTGGCCGGCATCGACGACCCCGCGCGCCTGGCGGACACCATCGCCGCGCACATGTCGCTCAAGCTGGACGAGAAGCAGAAGATCCTGGAGATCCAGGACGTGCGTGCCCGCCTCGAGCACCTCATGTCCCTGATCGAGGGCGAGATCGACATCCTGCAGATCGAGAAGCGCATCCGTGGCCGCGTCAAGCAGCAGATGGAGAAGAGCCAGCGCGAGTACTACCTGAACGAGCAGATGAAGGCCATCCAGAAGGAACTGGGCGACTTGGAAGATGCCCCCAACGAGGCGGAGGAGCTGGCCCGTAAGATCGAGAAGGCCGGCATGCCCAAGGAAGCCAAGCAGAAGGCCATTGCGGAACTGAACAAGCTCAAGATGATGTCGCCCATGTCGGCCGAGGCCACCGTGGTGCGCAACTACATCGACTGGCTGGTGAGCGTGCCCTGGAAGAAAAAGACCAAGGTGCGCAACGACATCGCCGAGGCCCAGCGGGTCCTGGACGAGGACCACTACGGCCTGGAGAAGGTCAAGGAGCGCATCCTCGAGTACCTGGCCGTGCAGCAGCGGGTGAAGAAGCTCAAGGGCCCCATCCTGTGCCTGGTGGGCCCCCCGGGCGTGGGCAAGACCTCGCTCGGCCGTTCCATCGCCCGGGCCACCAACCGCAAGTTTACCCGCATGTCCCTGGGTGGCGTGCGTGACGAGGCCGAGATCCGCGGCCATCGCCGCACCTACATCGGTTCGCTGCCGGGCAAGATCGTGCAGAACCTGTCCAAGGTGGGCACGCGCAACCCGCTGTTCCTGCTGGACGAGATCGACAAGATGGCCATGGATTTCCGTGGCGATCCGGCCTCGGCCCTGCTGGAGGTGCTGGACCCGGAACAGAACGTCAACTTCAACGATCACTATCTGGAGGTGGATTTCGACCTCTCCGACGTAATGTTCGTGGCCACCGCCAACAGCATGAACATCCCCGGGCCCCTGCTGGACCGCATGGAGGTGATCCGCCTGCCCGGTTACACCGAGGACGAGAAGACCAGCATCGCCATGAATTACCTGGTGCCCAAGCAGATGAAGAACAACGGCCTCAAGGAGGACGAGCTCTCCATCAGCGAGGCGGCCATCCGCGACATCGTGCGTTACTACACCCGCGAGGCGGGCGTGCGCAACCTCGAACGGGAGATCTCCAAGATCTGCCGCAAGGTGGTCAAGACCCACCTGCTCAAGGCCTCCGAGCGCAAGACCAGCATCACGCCCAAGAACCTGGACAAGTACCTGGGCGTGCGTCGCTTCCGTTACGGTGTGGCCGAGGAGAAGGACCAGGTGGGCCAGGTCACTGGACTGGCCTGGACCGAGGTGGGCGGCGAACTGCTCACCATCGAGTCGGCGGTGGTGCCCGGCAAGGGCAAGATCCAGCACACTGGCAAGCTGGGTGACGTGATGCAGGAATCCATCCAGGCGGCCCTGACCGTGGTGCGCAGCCGCGCAGGGGTCCTGGGCATCCCGGAGGACTTCCACGAGAAGAAGGACATCCACATCCACGTGCCCGAGGGCGCCACGCCCAAGGACGGTCCCAGCGCCGGCATCGGCATGTGTACCGCCCTGGTCTCGGCACTCACCGGCATCCCGGTGCGGGCCAACGTGGCCATGACCGGCGAGATCACCCTGCGCGGCGAGGTGCTGCCCATCGGCGGTCTCAAGGAGAAGCTGCTCGCGGCCCATCGCGGCGGCATCACCACGGTGGTGATCCCCGAGGAGAACGAGAAGGATCTGGTTGATATTCCGAAGAATATCAAGAGCCGCCTGGATATCCGGCCGGTGCGCTGGATCGATCAGGTGCTGGAGATCGCACTCACCGAGATGCCCGAGGCGGCACACGCGGCGGCCGAGGCCAAGCGGGTGGAGAAGCCCGCCGAGGGCAAGCGTCGCAGCGTGCCTCACCACTGATCCGTTCGTAGTGCAGGACAATGGCGCGGGCCTTCGGGCCCGCGTTTTGCTTGACATCGGCGCACGTGAGGCGAACATCACTTCCGCCTGCGTCACACTTTTCTGCTTCTTCTGCAAATCCCGACGGATGGCGCCCGAGTCGTGTTGACAGCTTTTGAAGGCGCTTGGTATAAAGTTCGCGATCCACACGTTTTCCTTATAACAAGATCCACCATTGGGGAATCCGCCAGCACTCTGCCAGCGCCCAGTTCCTGCGACACGGCGCGCGGAGTTCGTTATCTTCCCGCCTTGTCGAGCCCCGTGAAGCGGGGTAGCCCATTTGCTTAACCGAAAGGAATGCATGAATGAATAAATCCGAACTCATTGACGCCATCGCCGCCTCCTCCGATCTGCCCAAGGCCCAGGCCGCCCGTGCCGTGGACGCCATGATCGACGTGATCTCCAGCGCCCTGAAGAACGGCGACCAGGTGACCATCGTGGGCTTCGGCACCTTCCTGGTGCGCGAGCGCGAGGCGCGTTCCGGCCGCAACCCCCGCACCGGTGAAACCATTCAGATCGCCGCTTCCAAAATGCCCAGCTTCAAGGCTGGTAAAGGCCTGAAGGATGCAGTAAACTAGCGCGCCTTCAACGGGTGCTTAGCTCAGCTGGTAGAGCGTCGCCCTTACAAGGCGAATGTCGGGGGTTCGATCCCCTCAGCACCCACCAAGGTGCAAGGTTTTGTGTTTGAAGAAATGGAGTGGTAGTTCAGCTGGTTAGAATACCGGCCTGTCACGCCGGGGGTCGCGGGTTCGAGTCCCGTCCACTCCGCCACGTTGAAAAGGGTGCCTCTGGCACCCTTTTTTTTGTCCTTATCCCGGGACTGGGTGTCGAAAGGCCATGTTCTCTCGCCAAGACGAAGACGCAGAGAAATGAATGGACAGGATGGACAGGATTTTTCAGGATTCACAGGATTTAGGCGCTTGAATCAAACCGATCCGTTCATGCCTTGATCCTGTCAATCCGCTCAAATCCTGTTCATCCTGTCCTGGTTTTCTCAGCGTCGAGACGACATATGTCCTGGCGAGGGGGCAGGCCTTTCAGCCTTGCCATGAAACCCCGCATCCCCCGGCGGGCTCAAATTCGCTATCATGGGCGGATTGCACTGAATCCAACGTCAAAAGCGACTCCACAACCATGCTGCAGAAGATCAGAGACAAGGCCACGGGCTGGCTCGCCTACGCGATCATCATCCTCATCAGTATCCCCTTCGCCCTCTGGGGGCTGAACGAGTACTTCGGCGGCGCTCCGACCCAGGTGGTCGCTGAGGTCAATGGCGTGGAGATCCCCGCCCGGGCCTATCAGCAGGAATTCCAGCAGCAGCGCCAGCAGTTGGCGCAGATGTTCGGCGGCCGCATCCCCTCAGGGGCGGTGGACGAGGATATGATGCGGGAGAACGCCCTGCAGACCCTGATCCGGCGCGAACTGGTGGCACAGATGGCCAAGGAAAAGGGTTTCCGCATCAGCCCCTCGGCCGTGGCCAGCGAGATCCGCGCCGTGCCCGGTTTCCAGCGTGACGGCGTGTTCGATCCGGAACGTTATCGCCAGATCATGGAGGCACAGCGCCGCAGCCCGGCGGAGTTCGAGGCCCGGGTGGCCCAGGCCATGCTGCTGGAGCAGTTCCAGAGCGGCTACCAGCGCAGCGCCTTCCTGCCCGAGGCCATGGTGGAGGACTTCGTGCGCCTGCGTCATGAGCGCCGCCAAGTGAGCGTACACCGCTTTCCTGCCGAGGCCTATGCCGAGCGCGTGCAGGTGAGCGAGGAGGAGATCGCTGCCTACTACGCCGAGCACGGCGAGCAGTTCCAGACCCCGGAACGCCTGCGTCTCGCCTACCTGCTGCTGGACGACGCCACCCTGGCCGAACAGGTCAGCGTGACCGAGGCCGATCTGCGCCGCGAGTACGAGCAACGCAGCGACCTGTTCACCCAGCCGGAAGAGCGCCGCGCCAGCCATATCCTGATCCGCATCGAGCCGGGTGCGGATGCCGATGCACAGGCCGCCGCCGAGGCGCGCGCCCGGGAAGCGCGGGCGCGCATCGAGGCCGGCGAGGACTTTGCCGAGGTGGCCCGTGCCGTGTCCGACGATCCCATGGCCGAGACGGCCGGTGGCGACCTGGGCTACATCGCCCGGGGCGATGTCGATCCCACCCTGGAGGGCGTGCTGTTCACGATGCGGGTGGGCGACGTGAGCCAGCCGGTACGCACGGGTCTGGGCCTGCAGATCATCAAGCTCACGGCCATCGAGCCCTCCAGGCGCGAGCCCTTCGAGGCGGTGCGCGACGAAGTGGAGGCGGAGTTCCGCAGCCGCCGCGTGGAAGGCCTGCACATCGAACTGACCGAGCGTCTGCTCACCGAGAGCTTCGAACAGCCCGGCACCCTGCAGCCGGCCGCCGAGGCCACCGGGCTTTCCATTGCCTACACCGACTGGTTCACCCGCCAGGGTGCTGCCGAGGGCATTGCCTCGGAGCCCGAGGTGCTGCGGGTGGCCTTCAGCCAGGAGGTCCGCCAGGGCCGCAACAGCGACCTGATCGATCTGCCCGATGGGCGCGTGGTGGTGGTGCGCCTGCACGAGTACGAGCCCGCCGCGCCCCGGCCCCTGGAAGAGGTGGCCGAGGAGATCCGCCTGCAACTGGTGTGGGAGGAAAGCCGCAGGCTGGCCGAGGCCGATGGCGCCAGGGCCCTGGAGGCACTGCAGGCCGGCAGCGACTGGGCGCAGAGCCTGGCGGGTCTGCCCGGTGAGAGCACCACGGAGCTGTGGGTGACCCGTGATTCCGGAGAACTGCCGGGCGCCGTGACCAGCCGGGTGTTCACCCTGAACCGGCCCGCCAACGATCGGCCCGTCTTCTCCGGCCTGTCCCTGCGCGATGGCGATTACGTGCTCGTCGCCCTGTACGCCAGCGAGCCCGGCGAGCTGCGTCCGGAGCGCATGAACGAGGCCCGGCAGCAGCTGGCCAATCTCTACGGCGGCCTGGAGTTCGAGGCCCTCTACCAGGCCCTGGAGGCCCGGGCGAAGATCCGCATCTTCAGGGAAAACCTGTGATGAAGTAGGAAGGGTGAATTGAGAAGTACGAAGTCATGAAAAAGGCGAGCCATTGGCTCGCCTTTTTTATTTCCCACTTCCCAATTCACCCTTCTTACTTCAATTCACACTTCCGCAGGCCCGAGCCCGATGATGTTGTAGCCGGAATCCACGTAGAGCACCTCGCCGGTGATGCCCGAGGACAGGTCGGAGGCCAGGAAGGCGCCGGTGTTGCCCACGTCCTCGATGGTGACGTTGCGGCGCAGGGGGGCGTTCTTCTCCACGTGATCCAGGATCTTGCGGAAGTCGCCGATGCCGGCGGCGGCCAGGGTGCGGATGGGGCCGGCGGAGATGGCGTTCACCCGGGTGCCCTCGGGACCCAGGGTGTAGGCCAGGTAGCGCACGTTGGCCTCCAGGCTCGCCTTGGCCAGGCCCATGACGTTGTAGCTGGGCATGGCACGCACCGCGCCCAGGTAGCTCAGGGTGATGATGGAGGCGTTGCGGTCCTTCATCATGTGGCGCCCGGCCTTGGCCAGCGCCGCCAGGCTGTAGGAGCTGATGTCGTGGGCGATGCGGAAGCCGTCGCGGGTGATGTTGTCCAGGAAGTCGCCTTCCAGCTCCTCCTTGGGCGCGAAGGCCACCGAGTGCACCAGCACGTCCAGGCTGTCCCAGTAGTTGTCCAGGTGCTCGAACACCGCTTCCACTTCCTGGTCGCTTTCCACGTTGCAGGGCACCACGATGTCGGAATCGAATTCCGCGGCGAATTTCTCCACCCGCTCCTTGAGACGCTCGTTCTGGTAGGTGAAGGCCAGTTCGGCGCCTTCACGCTTCATGGCCTGGGCGATGCCGTAGGCGATGGATCGGTTGCTGGCCACGCCGACGATCAGGGCGCGCTTGCCGGTGAGAAAACCCATGTGATTCTCCTGTGCTTGGGCGCCGCGCATGTTCGGTTACTGCGCGGTCGAATGAACCTGCTCACCGATGGGGAGTCTGAACGCAACGGATGGCCTCGAACGGCACGGGCTGGCACATCACCCATCGGGGATGGCCGCATCATACTATCGCCCCGTGCCGGCGTTCCACTCCGCTGCGCCCAATCCGGGCCGCTGCCGCGCGGCGCGCGGGCGGATGAAACGGACGCGGAATCCATCTATAGTCGAGGCGACTTTGCACGCGAACAAGCCGAGACGGCCTCCCTGGTGAGGCCGCTCGCGGCCTGGATGGACACGGAGCCCCATGGAAACACGTTTTGCCGCCAAAGACCTGACCCTGATCCTTGGCCTGGTCATCCTGGGCGTGATGCTGATCCTGCTCATGTACCAGGTGGACCGCCAGTGGAGCCGCATGAGCGAGATGCAGCGAGCCATGCAGGAGCAGTCCGACGATCTGCGCCGGGTGCGCGTGGCCCTGCAGTCCCTGGAGACCCGGGTGCGCAGCGGCGTGGCCGTGGGTGCAGGGGAGGGGGATCAGTTGACCGACATCCCGCCCGCCTTCCGGCGCGCGCAACAGGCCGCCGCCCAGCCCGACTTCGCCCCCGGCGACTGGCTGGTCCAGGCCTTCCCCACGGGGCTGAGCACCATCACCCCCCTGGTGTCCGCCGACGCCTATTCCCGGGAGGTGCAGAACTACGTGCTGGAATCCCTGATCACCCGGGATCCGGACACCCTGGAATGGCAGGGCCTGATCGCCCGGGACTGGACCATCAGCGAGGACGGACTCACCATCACCTTCCGCATGCGTCCCGACGTGAACTTCTCCGACGGCGAGCCGCTCACCGCCCACGACGTGGTGTTCACCTGGGCCTTCATCATGAACGAGGCCATCGCCGCGCCCCGTTCCCGGGCCTACCTGGAGAAGCTGGAGAAGGTCGAGGCCCTGGATGATCACACCGTGGCCTTCACCTTTGCAGAGCCCTACTTCAACAGCCTGTCCCTGGCCGGCGGCCTGGAGATCATGCCGAGGCATTTCTACGCGCGTTTTCTGGACGATCCCGAGGCCTTCAACCGTTCCCGCGGCCTGCTGCTGGGCTCCGGCCCCTACCGGCTGTCCGACCCCGAGGGCTGGACCCCGGACCAGGGCCTGGTGGAGCTGGTGCGCAATCCCCGCTACTGGGGGCCGGTGGATCCGCCCTTCAACCGGGTGCTCTGGCGTGTCATCGAGAACGACAGCGCCCGCCTGACCACCTTCCGCAACGGCGAGATCGACGCCTACGGCGCCCGTCCCCGCGAGTACCAGCGCCTGCTGGAGGACGAACAGTTGCGCAGTCGCACCCGGCACTTCGAGTACATGAGCCCCACCGCCGGCTACAACTACATCGGCTGGAACCAAGAGCGGGACGGCCGTCCCACCCGCTTCGCCGATCCGCGGGTGCGCCAGGCCATGAGCCACCTCACGCCCATCGAGCGCATCATCGACGAGATCATGCTGGGCTATGCGGAGCCGGCGGTCAGCCCCTTCAACCCCCGCAGCCCGCAGCACGACTCGAGCCTCGAACCCTATGCCTTCGACATCGAGCGGGCCACGCAGCTGCTGCACGAGGCGGGTTACCGTAGCCGCAACCGTGACGGCATCCTGGTGGACGAACAGGGCAGGCCCTTCGAGTTCGAGCTGGTGTTCTTCCAGGACAACGAGGATACCCGGCGCATCGTGCTGTTCCTGCGCGACATCTACGCCCGGGCCGGCATCCTGTTGCGTCCGCGGCCCACGGAGTGGTCGGTGATGCTGGACCTGCTCACCCGCAAGGACTTCGATGCCATCACCCTGGGCTGGACCAGCGGCGTGGAGACCGACATCTACCAGATGTTCCACTCCAGCCAGACCGTGGCCGGCGGCGACAACTTCATCAACTACCGCAACCCCGAACTGGACCGGCTCATCGACCAGGCCCGGGCCGAGGTGGACGAGGCCGCGCGCATGGCACTCTGGCAGCAGGCCGAGCGCATCCTGTACGAGGATCAGCCCTACACCTTCCTCATGCGCCGCCAGACGCTCGCCTTCATCGATCAGCGCCTGCACAACCTGCAGATCACCAACCTGGGCCTGAATCTCGGTGCGGTGCCGGTGGAGATCTATGTGCCGGCGGATATGCAGAGGTATACGAGATGATTCAACATTCAATATTCAATATTCAATATTCAAAGTTCAATGGCGGCGCGTTGGTATCTCGGGGAGTGCACGTATGGCGGGTTGCGCATGCCCTTTGAATCTTGAACTTTGAATCTTGAATTGCCTTTCCCGTGACCACCTATATCCTGCGTCGCCTGCTGCTCATGTTCCCCACCTTGCTGGGGATCACGCTCGTGGTGTTCGTGGTCATGGCCGCGGCCCCCGGCGGCATCAGCGCCCAGGCCCTGGTGGACGGCCTGAACCTGGAGCCCCAGGCCAAGAAGGCCCTGGAGGACTACTACAACCGCCGCTACGGACTGGATCAGCCGGCGCCGGTGCAGTACCTGCGCTGGTTGAACAACGTCTCGCCGATGGGTTTCCAGATCGACGAGACCACCGGCGAGCTGGGACGCTTCTCCTTCTTCAAGGGCTCGGACCTGGGCATGAGTTTTCGCTATGGGCGCCCGGTGATGGATCTGATCGCCGAGCGCCTGCCCATCACCCTGCTGCTGAACGTGATCTCTATTCCCATCATCTACGTCATCGCCATCGCCGTGGGGGTGCATGCCGCCACCCGCCGGGGCAGCAGCTTCGATGTCAGTTCCAGCGTGGTGATGCTCGGGCTGTGGTCGGTGCCTACCATGCTGGCGGGCGTGTTGCTCATCGGTTTCTTCGCCTCTGACCAGTTCTGGCGCTGGTTCCCCACCGCCGGCATCAGCCGGCGCGAGGCCCTGGACATGCCCTTCCTGCCGCACTGGGGCAGTCTGGGCGAGGTGTTGTTGCTGTTCCTGGCGGCGGGGCTCTGCGCCGCGCTGCTGGTGTGGCTCAGCCTGCGCGGCACGGCACGCCTGCGCATGGCGCTGCTCGGCGCGCTGGGCGCCGTAGCGGGCGTGGTCATGGCGGGGCAGGTGAGCGATGGCTTCGGTGCCGCCCACATGATGCTGGCGCTGCTGGTGGGTGCCGCCTTTGCGGGCATCGGTTGGAGCGGTTTCCAGGCGCTGCGCACCGTCACCCTGGGGCTCATGGGCGTGATCCTGGGCATCCTGCTGGTGGCGCAGTTCTTCCCTGGGGAGTTTACGCGCGGCTTCCTGCTGGACCGGCTCTGGCATCTGGTGCTGCCGGTGATCTGCCTGTCCTATGGAGGCTTCGCCTTCCTGGCCAAGCTGACCCGCTCCTCGGTGCTGGAGAACCTGCTGGCCGACTATGCCCGCACCGCCCGCGCCAAGGGCGTATCGGAAAGCGATGTGTTGTGGAAGCACGTGTTCCGCAATTCCCTGCTGCCCCTGATCACCGTCTCCGCCACACTCCTGCCTAGCCTGCTGGCGGGCTCGGTGATCGTGGAGACCATCTTCAGCATCGACGGTATGGGTAAGCTGGCGGTGGAGGCGGTGCGCGGCCGCGACCGGGAGCTGGTGCTCTCGGTGACCCTGATCAGCGGCCTGCTGACCCTGGCCGGCTACCTGCTGGCGGATCTGTGCTATGCCATCGTGGACCCGCGGGTGAGCTATGACTGAGTCGCTCGCCACCACCAAGCCCGCCTCCCTCGCGCCCCGGCGCAGCTACAGCGCCCAGGTGTTGCGCGAGGTGTTCCTGCGCTGGGGCGCCCGTGTGGGGCTCGCCTGGATCCTGGTGCTGGTGGGCGTGTCGGTGTTCGCGCCCTTCATCGCCACCAGTCATCCCCTGCTGCTCTCCGAGGGCGGGCGGCTCTCCAGCCCTGTGCTACGCCATCTGACGCCCGCGGATGTCACCATTCTGGCGGTCTTTCTGGCCGCGGTAGCGGTGCTGTTCTGGCGGGTGGCGTTCCGCAAGCGCCTGGCGGTGGTGCTGGGCGTGCTGGCGCTGAGCGCGACACTCAGCTACAGCCTGATCACGCCGCCGTCCCTGGTGATCTTCGAGCAGTACCGGGAGGCGGAGGCCGCCGGGCAGTATGACTGGGTGTGGCGTGCGCCCATCCCCTATTCACCCAAGGACTACCTGCGTGACTTCGGCGACACCGGTCTCGAGGCGCCGCTTGAGAGCGCCGAGCGGCGCCACTGGCTGGGCACCGAGGAGAACGGCGCAGACGTGCTCTCGCGCATGATCCACGCCTCGCGCATCGCCCTGGCCATCGGCTTCATCGCCACGGGCATCGCGCTCGGCATCGGCGTGATCATCGGCGGTCTGATGGGCTATTTCTCCGGCATCGTGGACATCATCGGCATGCGCCTGGTGGAGATCTTCGAGGCCATTCCCACCCTGTTCCTTTTGCTGACATTCGTGGCCTTCTTCGGCCGCAGCCTGTACATGATGATGATCATCATCGGCATCACCTCCTGGTCGGGCTATGCCCGCTATGTGCGCGCCGAGTTCCTCAAGCTGCGACAACAGGATTATGTTCAGGCGGCGATCGCCTGTGGCCTGCCGCTACGCTCCATCCTGTTCCGCCACATGCTGCCCAACGGCGCCGCGCCCATCCTGGTAGCGGCGAGCTTCGGCGTGGCCTCCGCCATCCTCGCCGAGGCCACGCTGAGCTTCCTGGGTCTGGGCCTGGTGGACGATCCCTCCTGGGGCCAGATGCTCAACCAGGCGGTGCAGTCCTCCACCTTCAACTGGTGGATGGCGGCCTTCCCGGGCGGCGCCATCTTCCTCACGGTGTTCGCCTACAACCTGGTGGGCGAGTCCCTGCGCGACGCGCTGGATCCGCACTTGAAGAAAAACGCCTGACATTACGCCGCAGAGGCGCGGAGACGCAGAGATCAGTGATGAGTAAAGCAGGAGTCGTCCATGCACAGTTCTCCGCGCCTTTGCGTCTCTGCGGCAAGATCTTGGTTGTTCGGGAAATCACATGCTGCTTGAAGTGAAAAATCTCCAGACCCATCTGCGTGCCGGCGGGGAGACCGTCAAGGCGGTGGATGACGTGAGCTTTCACATCGAGCGGGGTGAGACCTTCTGCCTGGTGGGGGAGTCGGGCAGCGGTAAGTCGGTCTCGGCCCTGTCGGTGATCCAGCTCCTGCCCCGGGACATCAGCAGCCATCCGGGCGGCGAGATCTGGTTCGAGGATCGTCAGCCCGACGGGCGCATCGAGCGGGTGGACATGCTCAGGCTCTCCGAGGAGCGGCGCCGGCAGATCCGCGGCAGCCGCATCAGCATGATCTTCCAGGAGCCCATGACCTCGCTCAACCCGGTGTTCACTGTGGGCGACCAGATCGTCGAGGCCCTGCGGCTGCACCGTCCCGAGATGGGCGATGCCGAGGCCCGTGAGCGCGCCGTGGCGGCGCTCGCCCAGGTGCAGATCCCCAAGCCGGAGGAACGCTTCCACGAGTTTCCCCATCGCCTCTCCGGCGGCCAGCGCCAGCGGGTGATGATCGCCATGGCCATGGCCTGCGAGCCGGACCTGCTCATCGCCGACGAACCCACCACCGCCCTGGACGTGACCGTGCAGGCGGAGATCCTGCGCCTGATGCGCGAGCTGCAGGAGAAAAACGGCATGGGCATCCTGTTCATCACCCACGACTTCGGCGTGGTGGCCCAGATGGCCCGGCGCCTGGCGGTGATGCAACTGGGCAAGATCGTGGAGACCGGCGAGGTGAAGAAGGTGCTCACCGAACCGCAGCATCCCTACACCCGCCAGCTCATCGATGCGCTGCCCGAGAACCTGCGCAAGCGCCGGGCGTCGACGGTGATCGAGTCAGTGGCTGCGGTTCATCCGCCGCGGATCGCCGAGGCGCCCCTGGTGGAATTGAACGATGTGCGCATTCACTTCCCGGTGCGCAAGGGGCTGATGCGCCGGGTGGTGGATCACGTGCGCGCCGTGGACGGCGTGACGCTCAGCATCCCCCAGGGTCAGGTACTCGCCCTGGTGGGGGAGTCCGGCTGCGGCAAGACCACCCTGGGACGGGGCATCCTGCGGCTGCAGGACATCACCAGCGGCTCGGTGCGTTTCGAAGGCGAGGACATCACCACGCTCAGCCCCCGGGAGATGCGTCCCTTCCGCAGGCGCATGCAGATCATCTTCCAGGACCCGGCCTCGTCGCTGAATCCGCGCATGACCGTGGCCGGGGCGCTCACCGAACCCATGGCGGTGCATGGCATCGGCGAGTCCCTGGAGGAGCGCCTGCACCTGGCCCAGCAGGTGCTCGACCAGGTGCAGCTGCCCGCCGACAGCCTGTGGCGCTATCCCCATGAGTTCTCCGGCGGTCAGCGTCAGCGCATCGGCATCGCCCGGGCCCTGGTGCTCAACCCGAGCTTCATCGTCTGCGACGAGGTGACCAGCGCGCTGGACGTCTCGGTGCAGGCGGAGATCCTGCAGATCCTCCTGGCCCTGAAGGCGGAGCGCGGCCTCACGCTGCTGTTCATCACCCACAACATCGGCGTGGTGGAATACCTGGCCGACACCATGGCGGTGATGTATCAGGGGCGGGTGGTGGAGTACGGTCCGACGGAGCAGGTGAGCAACCGTCCCCGGGACGATTACACCCGCAAGCTGCTGGCGGCGGTGCCGAGGCTGGATCTGGTGGCGTGAATGGAAGTTGGAAATGTGAATTGGGAAGTGGGAAAGGAAGTTGGAAGTGTGAATTGGGAAGTGCGAAGTAGGGATTGGTTTACACTTCTCACTTCTCACTTCTCACCTCTCACTTCTCACTTCTCACTTCCCACGTCTTACTTCCCGCTCCCCACTTCTTACTTGGTCACAAACTCCATCCGAATGCCTGCGATATCGATGGTGTCGCCATGCTTGAGCAGGCGGGCCTGGTTGCCGATGGGCTGGTCGTTGACCTTGGGGGATTCGCCGCTGGCGCCAGCGTCCACGCGCACCAGCACGTAGCCCTGGGCGCGCTTGGTGATGGCGGCCACCTGGACGCCGGGCCGGCCCAGGGTGGTGAGGTTCTTCACGAGTTCCAGGCTGCGTCCGGCGTTCGGGCCGGACAGGATGCGCAGCGAGCCGGTGCCCGCCGTCGCGGGTTGCGGAGCAGGGGTTGCTGCGGCCGCGGACCTGGAGGGCGTGATGGCAGGCAGGGGCTCCGGCCGGCTCCGGGCGGGTGCCGGTGCGGCGGGTTTCGCCGCCGGTGCCGGGGCAGGGGTGGCCTCGATCTTGCGCACGGCCTTTTCCATGCCGGCATCGGCCTGGGTCTGGGGCAGGCCCAGGGCATCCATGCGCACGATCATGGTCTTTTCCAGGTTCTCGGGCGCCAGGGTCTTCACCGGACCGGTCTGGTGGGTGAAGCGCAGGCGATAGTGATGGATGTTGATCTCGTCGCCTTCCTGCAGCGCCCGCTTGCGGATGCGCACGCCGTTGACCCAGGTGCCGTTGGTGCTGCCCAGGTCCTCGATGAAACTGTCGTTGAGGAGGGTGATGATCTGGGCGTGGTAGCCGCTGACCGCGTGGTTGTCCAGATGGATGTCGTTGTCCGGCTTGCGACCGATGGTCAGGGTCTCCCGGCTGAGCGGGATGTCCTTCAGGACCTGGTCGTTGAGCGTGAGGATGAGACGGGCCATGGCTGTCCTAGCTGCGTTTTAGGATCTTCGTGATCCGTTTATACCACGGCAGCTCCTTCGGGTGGGTATCCAGCACCCGCGTCAGCACCACGGAGACGTTGTCCCGTCCGCCCGAGTTGAGGGCCTGCTCCACCAGCCGTTCGGCGGCGGCCTCGATGTCGGGCGCGGCCTCCAGCAGGGTGTGCTCGATGGTGCTGTCGTCGATCATGTCGTTCAGGCCGTCGGAACACAGCAGGTACACGTCGCCCGGCAGGGCCAGGCCTTCGAGCACGTCCACCGCCACGCTGGGTTCGATGCCGAGCGCGCGGGTCACCAGGTTCTTGTTCTGGGCGGTGCGTGCCTCATCGCGATTGTAGTAGCCGTGATCCACCAGTTCCTGGATGAGGGTGTGGTCGGTGGTGAGCTGTTCCAGGCGCCGGTCGCGCATGCGGTACAGGCGTGAGTCCCCCACGTGGGCGATGGTCACCTGGTTGCCATGGAAGGCGGCCATCACCAGGGTGGTGCCCATGCCCGCGTGGCGGGTGTCCTGCTGGGCGGCCTGGAAGATCTTGTGGTTGGCCCGCAGGATGGCCTCGCGTACGGCCATGGTCTGGCGGGTGTAACCCAGTTCCGGGTCCAGTTCGCCCGGGTTCAGGCCGGGCAGCACCCGCTGCAGTTCTTCCAGGATGGTATTGACCGCGATCTGGCTGGCCACCTCGCCGCTGGAATAACCACCCATGCCGTCGGCCAGCACCACCACACCCAGGTGCGGGTCGTTGCCGATGGCGTCCTCGTTGTGGCTGCGCACGTGGCCGGTGTCGGTGCGGCTGGCGACCAGGATCGGGGCCGTGTCGTTCACGTGCGCTCAGAGTCCTGGGGCGTCATGCACCGCCGCCCTGGCTGGTGACATCCACGTACAGGGTGAGGGTCTGTCCGGGGCGGATCAGGTTGCCGTTGCCCAGGTTGTTCCAGCGGCGGATGTCAGCCACGCTGACCTGGAAGCGCTGGCCGATGCTGGCCAGGGAGTCCCCGGGGCGCACGGCGTAGTTCACCGTCTGGCGCCGCGCGGCGGGGTTCTGGAGCGCGGCCGGACCTGCCGAGGCCACCGGGCCTGCGTCGCTGCTCAGCCACACGGACAGGCGCTGTCCGGGGCGCAGGGTGTCGCCGGGGGCCATGCCGTTCCAGCGGGCCAGTTCCTGCACCGAGACGTTGTAGCGCCGGGACAGGCCCCAGAAGGTGTCACCCGCCTGGACCAGGTGCTGGTGCTGGACCCGGCCGGCCGGTCCGCGCGCCTGGGTCTGGGTGCGGCGCTGGTCGGCCGTCAGGGTGTAGGTGGAGGCCGGTTCGCTGGCGCTCGGCACCAGCAGGTACTGGCCGGCGCGGATGTTGCTGCCGCGAATGTTGTTGGTGCTCTGCAGCATGGCCACGGTGGTGCGGTACTGGCGGGCGATGTGGATCAGGGTCTCGCCCTCCTGGATGCGGTGGCGGTTCCACACCACCCGCTCGGAGGCATCCAGGGCGGCCAAGCCCTCGCGGAAGGCCGGGGCACGGTCGCGCGGCAGCAGCAGGTGGTGGGGGCCTTCAGGATCGGTGGCCCAGCGGTTGAAGCCCGGGTTGAGCTGATAGACCTCTTCCAGGTCCAGGCCCGCCAGGCGCGCCGCCACGGCGAGGTCCAGCTGGCCGTCCAGCTGCACCAGTTCCAGGTAGGGCTCGTCGGGTACCGGCCAGAGCTCCACGTGGTAGGCCCAGGGGTCTTCCACCAGGCTGCGCAGGGCCAGCAGCTTGGGCACGTACTGGCGGGTCTCCCGGGGCAGGTCCAGGCTCCAGAAGTCCGTGGGGCGGCCCAGGCGCTCGTTCCTCTGGATGGCCCGGGCCACGGTGCCCTGGCCGGCGTTGTAGGCGGCGAGCGCCAGCAACCAGTCGCCGTCGAAGCGCTGGTTGAGCTGCTGTAGGTAGTCCAGGGCGGCGGTGGTGGAGGCGTGAATATCGCGGCGCCCGTCATACCACCAGTTCTGCTTCAGGCCGAAGTGGCGCCCGGTGGAGGGGATGAACTGCCAGATGCCCGCCGCGCGGCCGTGGGAATAGGCGAAGGGCAGGTAGGCGCTTTCCACGATGGGCAGGAGCAACAGCTCCGTGGGCAGGTCCCGGGCCTCGATCTCTTCCAGGATGTAGTGCAGCAGGGGTTCCGCCCGGGCGGTCACCCGCTGGATGAAGTCGGGGCGGCACAGGTGCCACTGGATGTGGGGTTGGACGCTGGGGTGGTGGCGGTAATCGGGCATGCCCATGCCGGCGCGCACCCGGCCCCAGATGTCCTCGCTGGGCGGGCTCTCGCCCACGGGGATGTCTCGGGAGGGAGTCAGGTCGGGGAAGGGGGTTGCCTCCTCCAGGCCGAGCAGGGTCTGCTCGGCGTCCGCCAGTCGTGCGGTGTCGGTTTCTTCAGTGATTTCAACCCGTTCCGGTTCGCCGGGTTGAGAGGGGAGGCTGCCGCAGGCGCTCAGCAGGAGGGCCGCGGGTAGCAGCGCGGCGATGACCATGAAACGGATGGGGTTCATGGATGCCAAGGATAGCGACCGGGGGGTACCCTCCACAACCCTGAACCGCGGCATCCATCGGGTCGTCTACACGTCTGTCGGACGTCGCTGCGTTCGGCCTGTCATGGACTTGCACGGCCCATGGGATATGCTGTCGGCCATGAACCCCTCCGACGCCATCCGCGACCGACAGGACCTGCGTGCCTGGTACGCCACGCCGCCCGGCGAGGCGCTCAGGGCGGAACTGCGCCGCTATGCGGCCAGCGTGGTGCCCCAGCTGTTCGGCTACCATGCCCTGCAGGTGGGGGACCTGGGCGAATCCCTGGACCTGCTGGAGGGCTCGCGCATCATCCACCAGGTGAGCCTGAGCCTCACCCCCCCGGCCCAGGTGCTGGCCCAGCCCCGGGCCCTGCCCGTGCAGTCCGACACCCTGGACGTGGTGATCCTGGCCCATGTGCTGGAATTCTGCTCCGATCCCCACCAGGTGCTGCGTGAGGTGGACCGCACCCTGGTGCCCGAGGGGCATCTGCTCATCGTCGGCTTCAACCCCTTCAGCCTCATGGGCCTGCGACGCCTGTTCGCAGGTCGCAAGGGGGTGGCCCCCTGGCGCGGGCGCTACTACAGCGTGTTTCGCATCAAGGACTGGCTGCGCCTGCTGGGTTTCGACCTGGTGGCCTGCGTGCCCGCCGGCTTCCGTCCGCCCCTGCGGCGCGCCGGGCTGTTGCGCCGCCTGCAGTTCATGGAGACACTGGGCGCCCGTTTCTGGCCTTTCTTCGGAGGTGCCTACGTGATCCTTGCCCGCAAGCGTGTCGCCACGCTCACCCCCATGCGCCCCCGCTGGCGCCCTCGCCGCCGGCTGGCCGCCGGGCTGGCCGGTTCCGGATTGCGGAGACAGGGTCGTGGCTGAGTCCCGGCGGGTGGAGATCTTCACCGACGGTGCCTGTCGCGGCAATCCCGGTCCCGGCGGCTGGGGTGCCGTGCTGCGTTACAAGGGCAGGGAGCGCACCCTCAAGGGGGCCGAGGCCGAGACCACCAACAACCGCATGGAGCTGACCGCCGCCATCATGGCCCTGGAGACCCTGACCCGCCCCTGCGCCGTGGATCTGACCACCGACTCCCAGTACGTGAAGCAGGGCCTGACCCAGTGGATCCACGGCTGGAAGCGCAAGGGCTGGCGCACGGCCGACGGCAAGCCGGTGAAGAACCAGGACCTGTGGATGCGCCTGGACGCCGCCGCCGCTCGCCACGACGTGGCCTGGCACTGGGTACGCGGCCACACCGGCCACCCGGAAAACGAACTGGCCGACCAGCTGGCCAACGAGGCCATCGACGAGATGCTGGCGGGGGCTTGAATGCAAACGCGGCGCAAAGATGCGAAGAAAACCGTGATTGCTGATCAAATTCTGATTTCCCCGTGACTCCGTGCCCTCGTGAGAGAACATGTGTTTGCCTGGCTTTCAGAAAACAGGCTTCTCTCACGGAGCCACTGGGACACGGGGAACCCAATTGGGTGTCTTTCATGTTTCGCGTCTTTGCGTCTTCGCGTCAAAATCTTTTAATGTCTGTCCAAAACGCCTGAACCGAGAACCCCCATGAACAACCCCGTCGAGATGCTCGATAACAACCACCGTCAGGTGGTGCTGGATACGGAAACCACCGGTCTTGAGCCTGCCCAGGGTCATCGCATCATCGAGATCGGTTGCGTGGAGCTGGTGGGGCGACGCATCACCCGGCGCACTTTTCACCACTACCTGCAGCCGGACCGGGAGATCGACGAGGGCGCGCTGGCGGTACACGGCATCAGCAACGAGTTTCTGGCCGACAAGCCGCGCTTCGCCGACGTGGTGGACGAGTTCCTGGAGTTCATCCGCGGCGCCGAGCTGGTGATCCACAATGCCCCCTTCGACGTGGGCTTCCTGGACCATGAGCTCAAGCTGCTGGACGCCGCCCGTGGCCAGGTGACCGACTACTCGACCATCCTGGACACCCTGGACCTGGCCCGGCGCATGCACCCGGGCCAGCGCAACAGCCTGAACGCCCTGTGCAAGCGCTACCAGATCGACAACTCCGGCCGCGAGTTGCACGGCGCCCTGCTCGACGCCCGCATCCTGGCGGATGTCTATCTCGCCATGACCGGCGGTCAGACCACCCTCTCCCTGGGCGGCGAGACTGCGGGCGCCAATGGCGAGGCGCGCGCCGAGCGCATCCGGCGTCTGCCCGAGGGCCGCGCGCGCCTGCGGGTCATCCGCCCCTCGGAGGCGGAATTGCAGGCCCACACCCGTCTGTTGGAAAAGCTCGATCCGCCGTCCCCCTGGTAGTCCCCGATCCCTGCGCCGCAGCAGGGCAGGGCAGTGAACAACAACCGACAACAAGTCACTGACAAGCAAGCAACCCGAAGGAGACTTTTACATGAGCAACTGCAAGCCCGAGATCGCCGCCAAGCAGCCCATCGCCGTGCAGCTGGAGGCGGGCAAGAAATACTTCTGGTGCGCATGCGGCAAGTCCAAGAAGCAGCCGTTCTGCGACGGATCCCACCAGGGCAGCGGTTGCGAACCGGTGGCCTTCACCGCCGAGAAGACCGGCGAGGCCTGGCTGTGCCAGTGCAAGCGCACGGGGAATGTGCCGTTCTGCGATGGTAGCCATAACAAGCTTTAAGTGGTGTAATGCCTCCATGCGCGCAGGGCTTGCGCGCGCATGGAGGCAGAAATGGCTTCAGTCGAATCGCAGGTAGACTGTTGTTTGTGTCGCCGGCGTTATGAAGCTTGACGCGGTCGGACAGAGGCCGGCTCAGCTCGTTTTGATCACAGGGATGTGACATGAAATCAGAAGTTTCATCACGCCTTCCCCAGATCCGTTACTGCCTGCTGGCCATCCTGGTGCTGTGGTACTGGGCGCCGGGACGTTACGAGTTCGCATACCATTGGGTCGAAGGCGAGTGGTACCGCTTTGATCTCGCGGCTATTTACTACATGCAGGGCACGATGGCCCTGTTCATCCTCTTCATGGCCTACTGGGTTCGTCTGGAGCCCGCGAGGATTTTCGGGCGCGGCTTCGATTCGAAGGATATTGCGCCGACGCTGCTCGTGGTCGTGATGACCTTTTCTGCTTCCACGGTGCTGATTGTCCTGTTCCACATCCCCGTATCCTAAGTGCTGCCGGATTTCGTGGATTGGTGGCTGGCCTGGGCCTTCTACCCGATCATCTACGTCGCATCGGATGGCAGTATCCCCGTTTTGGCAAATCTGCTGAACCTCGTGTCTCTCGTGGTGCTTGCGCCACTGATCGAGGAGATCCTTTTTCGCGGCTACCTGCTGCATCGCCTGGCGCAGAAGTGGGGCCTCTGGGTGGGTGTGGTGGTCAGCTCAGCCCTGTTTGGTGCCGTGCATCCCGATACTCTGGCTGCGGCCGTCACCGGCTTTGGCCTGGCGCTGTTGTATTTGAAGACCCGAACCCTCTGGGCCCCGATCCTGGCCCATGCGCTTTACAATCTGCTGGTCTGGTTCTGGGAGCTGCATGGTGTTGTTGTTCAGGGCGCGGATTACCATGAGTCGTACGGCATCGAGCAGTTGCGGCAGGACTGGTGGGTGGGGGCCGTTGCACTCATCGTGCTCGTGTTGATCGTGGATCGTTTGATGCGGCAGCGTGCGCCCCTGGGTCCGTTTGCCCTGCCAGGCGATGTCAGGCCCTCGGGTATGGATGATCAGCGCAGCTGACTCTCCTTGCTCCCGCTGCGGTGACGGCACCCAGGGTGCCTGTGCCATGCATTCTAGCCTGCGAGTCTGCTGGCGTTCAGCGGCTCCCCGGGAAGGCTTGCCTCACGCCACCCTGGGAATCGAGGACACCAGGTCCACCACGTGGGTGGCCCCGCTGCGGATCTCGTCTACCAGGGTACCCGCGGAGATGACCTGCTGGCGGCCCCTTTCCGCGGCCTCGCTGACGTTCTCGATGCGCGTGACGATCTCCGTGGTGTACTGGAGATTGCCCTGGAGTACGCGGGTGATTTCCTCCGTCGCGGCACTGGTGCGGGCGGCCAGCTGGCGGACCTCGTCGGCCACCACGGCAAATCCGCGACCGTGTTCCCCGGCGCGGGCCGCCTCGATGGCGGCGTTGAGCGCCAGCAGGTTGGTCTGGGAGGCGACGCTGCTGATGGTGGCGACGATGGTCTCGATGTTCTTGGACTGGCTGTTGAGGTCGTGGATGGCGCGCTTGGCCTCTTCGATGAGCGCGCGGATCTGTTCCGAGTTCTCCACCGAGGCAAGCAGGGACGTGTAGCCCCGTCCGGCGTTGTCGGCGGTCTGCTGTGCCGTGGAGTAGGCCACAGCGGATGCGTCGCGGATCTTGTTGGCGGCGTCGACGCTTTCGGTGATGTCGGTGGCGAATTTGATCACCTTCACGGTCCTGCCCTGTTCGTCCAGGATCGGGTTGTAGCTGGCCTCGAGCCAGAGCTCGCGGCCATCGGAACGCAGCCGGCGGAACTTGCCGGTCATCAATTCCCCGGCAGCAAGCTGTTCCCAGAAATGGGGGTGATCGCGGTAGAAGGCCTCGTCGCAGAACATGCGGTGATGTCGTCCGCGGACCTCGTCCAGCCGATAGCCCACGGCATCCAGGAAGTTGCGATTGGCATCCAGGATCTGGCCCTCGGGGGTGAAGGAGATGACGGCCATGGACCGGTCCAGGGCCTGGAACACGGCCGCCTGATCGCGCAGCTGTTCCTGCTTGGCAGTCACGTCGGAGGCGATCTTGATCACCCGGGTGACCCTGCCCGAGGCGTCCCTGACGGGGAAATAGGTGGCTTCCAGCCAGAGGCGCCTGCCATCCGCCATGCGGCGGGGGAAGGTGCCTGCATGGGATTCGCCCCGGGCGAGCCGCTCCCAGAATTGCCTGTATTCAGTGGACTTGACGTAGGACGGTTCACAGAACAGGCGATGATGGGCGCCGAGCACGACATCCCGGGTATGGCCCGTGGCGGCCAGGAAGTGCTCGTTCACATCCAGGATTTGCCCATCTGGCGTGAATTCAATGTAGGCCACCGAGGCCCTGATGGCATCGAATGCGAAGCGGGTCTCGGCCAGGGCCTGTCGACATTCGGCCAGTTCGTTGTGCAAGCGCTTGTTCAGAATCATGAGGCCTCCCCGGAGGATGCGCGTGACCACGGTGGTTATGGCTATCTTGTGCATAACATGTACACTAATTGTACATGATTCCTGGGAATGCGCCAGTGAAGTGCCAGTATTCGCTTGCCCTGAGATCAGTTTTTGATCTTATCCATAGTATAAACATATAGATAGAGATTTTGAGATTCGCCTTCCAGGTGGCTGATGGTGGTTTTGGAGTGTACAGGTGGGGCAGATCAGGCCAGTAAGCGCCCAAGGGAAATCCGGGTCGCGGATGTGCGGAGAAGTTGACCCGGTCTGCGCAGAACCGGGTCAACCGGCTGGCTAAATTCTGATCAGGGTCTATGCTCCATGGTCATAAATGCGGCTTCAGGCAAGTTCCAGGCCTGAAAGCGGCTCATCAAGGGCTGATTCATACAAACTGGGGGATCCATGGTGAACAGGCCATCCTGTCCGATGGTGCTCACCGCTCGTTCCTGTCTTCTCGCGGGTCATCCGGCCATGTCCGGCTGTGCGATCTGCGTGCCGTGCCTTCGCCCATCATCCTGTCAGCACTAGCCCCGGGAGCCTTCGAGCATGCAATGGCAGGGAAGCGAGGTGCAGGGGGGTGGCTGGACCATCCGCGAGTTCGAGGATGAGGACCTGAACGCCGTTCTGCGGGTGTTCCAGGACGCGGTGCGCAAGGTGGCGGCCCGGGACTATATCCCCGAGCAGGTTGAGGCCTGGGCCCCCGACCCCCCGGATCAGCCCTCCTGGTGCCGGCGTCTGGCCCGCTGCGCTGTGTTCGTCTACGTGGTGCAGGGGCAGGTGGTCGGGTTCATCGCCATGGAAGCCAACGGGCATGTGGACATGCTGTTCGTGGACCCCGGCCACCTGCGGCGCGGTATCGGCACCGCCCTGCTGGACCATGCCCGGGCTTGGGCCCTGGAGCGGGGCGTGCGCCGTCTGACCACCGATGCCAGCATCACCGCGCGACCCTTCTTCGAGCACGCCGGCTTCCGGTTGGTGGAACACCGCATCGTGCCCCTGCGGGGCATGATGTTCCGTAATTTCCATATGGCGCTGGATTGCCGTTCGGGGCTGGGTTTTGATCTGGCTTGATCGGTAATCACTAGTGTCCGGTTAAGAATCGAACAGATTCAATTGGTTACGAGACTCAGGATCATCGCAGCTGTAGTTTGCATCCAAGAATGCCGTATTTAACGGCATTTTCTCGAACAGCGTGATCGAGAAAATCTGTAGCAAAGTGTAGAGAGAAACCTGCAGGTCCAATCGTTTCTTGACAATGGCCACCAACACATAAACCGACACAGCACTCCAGATCTGTGTCTTGACCGCATTCTCTGAGGTGCCCAGGAACTTCTTGATGCGCAGGTGTTGCTTGATCCACTTGAAGAAGAGCTCGACTTGCCAGCGCGCTTTGTACAGGGCACAGATCGTGGCTGGCGGCGGTGCGAACAGATTGGTCAGGAAGACCAGCGTCTTGCCGCTCTCTGGGTCCTTGAAGCGAATTCGGCGCAGGTGGGTAGAGTAATTTTGCTGCGTGTAGAAC
>NZ_KB898940.1 GCF_000377945.1 Thioalkalivibrio sulfidiphilus | reverse complement strand
GAACCGGATATCGGGAATGCGATGGGTCTTGCGATGAACGGCGGCTCTGCTACACTTCATCCAGACGGTCTCCGTTGGTTTTGTTGGACGGTGTGGTGCCACCAATTCTACCAACTTCGAGACCGTTTTTTTATGCGTGCAAGCCATCTTCTCGCACCGATTTAGGCCGTTTTCTGGACTTCACATTTGGTGAGGTCCAGCAACAGCCGTGCAACAGGCAGGTCGTACCGTATATAAGCCGTTTTCTTGTAAAACCGTGCCGGATTTATGCAACTGTCGGGTATATCTATTGTGCTTCTCGCTTGATCTGCCATACCTGTGGGCGCCTGAGTAATGCCTGTACTGTCCCCCGGATTCATACGTCCTGTTGGAATTGCTCACGCACTTAGCCCAGCTTGACGCACTGTATCCGACAGGATACGATTCTGCATATGTACACATTCCTTCGTACGCCAGAGTTTGATAACTGGCTGAAGAAGCTTCGAGATCCGATAGGGAAAGCTCGAATCATCGCCCGTATCCGTTCTGCCGAGGCAGGAAATTTCGGCGACTGCGAGCCTGTCGGGAAGGGTGTCTCGGAGATGAGAATCCATTACGGACCTGGTTACAGGGTGTATCACGCAAGGGACGGCGAAACGATTTACCTTACTTCTGTGTGGAGGCAATAAATCGACTCAGAAGAAGGACATCCAGAAAGCTCATGAGCTTGCTGAGAAATACCGAGGCCACACTGATGACTAAGTTGACCAAATTCGATGCCGCAGAATACCTGGATAGCGAAGAGGTAATCGCAGAATACCTCAATGCTGCGCTAGAGGACGAAGATCCAAATGTATTTCTGGTGGCTATTGGCGATATTGCAAAGGCACGAGGGATGACGGAGCTGGCTAAGGAAGCTGGGCTTGGTCGAGAGAGCCTGTATAAGGCATTAGCTCCCGGTGCAAAGCCGCGATATGACACCGTTTTGAGAGTAATACGAGCACTTGGCGTAGAGCTGCATACCGTGCCAGTGCATCAGAAACCAGTTCCAACCAGGCGTTCCAGCGGACGCGCCAGCGCACGCCGCTGATCTCTGCGTTGGGGTTCACTGTGCTCACCCCAACCTACGCGATCTATGGCTCTCTCATCAATAAACTTTGCGTCCTTTGCGTCTTTGCGCCTTCGCGTTGAAGGCCCTTGAATTTCCGGACAACACACCGCTCAGCTATCCAGCTTCTCCAGGTGTCGCCGGGTCAGTTCCAGGAAGCGGGGCGTGAGGCCGGCGTCTTCGTACATGGGATCGCCCAGCTCGTCTTCGGCGATCACCCGCTCCCCGGGCACGTAGGGCATGGCCGCCTCCAGTTCGTCGAGCGCCGCTGAGAGCAGTTCTCCGATCAGTGCCTGACGGGGTTTGTTGGGGAACAGCTCCGCCAATGCCGCGATGCGCGCGGCGTCCCGGGCCGAGAGCTGCATGCAGTATTCGTGCTGGGTGTGGCGCTCGCCGGGCTCCCGCGCCCAGTGTGTCAAGAGATCCCTGACGTTCATCGTGATCCTCCTTGCCGTTGACGGCGGATCGTTGCGATGCCTGCCCTTGAGTTTAGTTCGTGTGGTCGGCTTCGGTGCGTATGGGTGCGGCCCATCGGTCAGGCCTGCAGAGTTCAACTTGACAGGTCGCGGTTCATTGACCGCCTTCAGGATCCGGTTTTTCATACCCGGCCGCAGGAGGCGTCATGAATCCGCATGAGCGCTCCAATAATGATTCGCAATGGGCATGCGTGATGCATCCCTCAGGTGCCGTCCTGAAGGACGCCGTCGAACGCTGCCAGGGTTTCAGCGCGAACTTGCGTGAACCGCTGCGCCGGCTCGAGGTGGCCCGGGGGCGGGTCGTGCTGGTGATCGGTTGCGGTGATCCGCTCTTGATGGCCAGTTGCGAACCGGTCCGGCCCTGGCGGCGCTATAGCTCTTTCCTGGTGGGTGCCGATCATGCGCCGCTGCTGACGGAACACCGGGGTACACGGCTGTGCATCGATGTCGGCCTGGCGCCCTGGGCGGCCGGCGAGATCCTGGGTGAAGGTGTCCGGGAGATCGGTCGGCAACCGGTGCCCCTTGAGGCATTCCTGGGTCGAAAGGCTGAGCGCCTGGCAGAAAGTCTGGCTCAGGTGTGCACGTGGCAGGCGCGTTTTTCCCTGGTCGAGCGCTTCCTGGTGCAATCCAGAAAGCAGACACGCCAACCGGCCCGAGGCGAGATCCGCTGGGCCTGGGAGATGATCGAAAGAACGGGCGGCAGGATTGCGGTGACGGCGTTATCCCGCCGTCTGGGCTGGAGCCATCGTCATTTCGTGGCCTGTTTCAGGGCGCATACGGGCATCTGCCCGAAGGCCGCGGCCCGTCACATGCGCCTGGTCAGGGCGGCCAGAATGCTCGCCAGGGAACCGGACATGGACCTGGGCATGGTCGCGTCTCGATGCGAGTTCGCCGATCAGAGCCACTTCACCCGGGAGTTTCACCGTCTCGCCGGCTGCGCGCCGGGCGCCTATCGCCGATTCCTCGAGATCGGCGCGACAAGTCCGCTGACCCGCCCCTGACAGGTCAGAAATCTTCAAGACACACCCGCTATGGTCGACTATGTTCACAACGCCGCCTATGCGGGCGTATGCACGTCCGCAATGATCATGGGTTCTGCAAGCAGCGCGGGAGGTGCGGACATGCTGGACATAAGACTGAGACGTGCATCCGATCAACGTCTGGTCACGGTGAACCTGGCAGCCCTGGCCATGGAAGTGAGGGGGGAGTTCCGATATCCGGGTGACAGCGGTTCTCCTGAACACAAGCAGTCAGCTGGCGTGAAAGAGAATGTCGGACCGGTGCTGACCGTGGTGTGCAAGGATCTTGCAGACGCCATGGGATGCCTGGAGTTCGCCAGTCGTAACGATCTGCTGGTGGTGATGCACAACAGCCAGGACGGCGAGCAGGCATGGCGCGGCCCCGATCGGGGCATAGTCGTCGACCTGAGCCATCTGGATGGCTAGCGAGCCAGACCCGAATATGGAGCGGGTGTTTGCCAGCGCGACGCCGGTATTCGAGGCTGGTTTTTGCGAGGTCTGGTGCTGATGCAGGTCGGTCAGCGGATCTCCCGCCAGTCCTCATGGCCGCAGCTGGTGCAGTGGTAGAGGGCCTCAAAACCACCCTCGGCCTCGCGCGCCGTGCCTTTCTGGAAGGTGAAGCTGCGCAGGGTGCAGCGGGGGCATTTCTCCACCGGGTCCCTTGGAGCGGGGATGCGCTTCGTTTTCTGTTCGGCACTGCCCTGGGGGGTGGGGGTCTCCCCCGTGAGCTGGTCCAGTGTGGCGTTCAGCGTGGCAACGAGGCGGCGGGCGGCATCGACCTGATCCTTGGCGGCCAGCGCTGCCAGTTCCTCGATGCCATCTCTAAGTGACTTCGTGCGGGCAGTGATGTCGCTCATGCGGTATCTCCTGTCGGAGGATCAGGCCTGATTCCTGGACTGAGTGTATCGGGCTTTCGGCTGTAAATCACACGCGTCGAGGAGCCTGTCGGACTTAGGCTGCTCCTACTGCGCCGGTGGGGGAGCGGTCCATTTTTCCGATCCTTTTCGTCAAATAGCGACGGCTATTCTCCTCAAACGATCGAAAAAATGGCCTCGCTCTCCCACTCGGCTCGCTACGGGCACCTAAGTCCGACAGGCTCCTAGCGCTGGCAGACGGGGCAGTAGTAACTGGATCGGTTGCCCTGCACGATCTGCTTGACCGGCGTTTCGCAGGCGATGCAGGCGAGCCCGGTGCGTCCGTAGACCCGCAGGTGCTGCTGGAAGTAGCCGTGGCTGCCGTCCTCGCGCACGAAGTCGCGCAGGGTGGTGCCGCCCTGGGCGATGGCCTCGCCGAGTACCTGGCGGATGGTCTCCACCAGTCTCGCGCATTCCGCCCGGGTGAGCCGGCCGGCGGCGCGCCCGGGCCGGATGCCGGCCAGGAACAGGGCCTCGGAGGCGTAGATGTTGCCCACACCCACCACCACGTGGCTGTTCATGATGTGCTGCTTGATGGCCACCCGGCGCTTGCGGGTGCTGCGGTAGAGATATTCGGCGTCGAAATCCTTGCCCAGGGGCTCCGGTCCCAGTTCGGCGAGCAGGGGATGCTGTTGCGCCGGCCCTTCGATCCAGAGCACGGCGCCGAAGCGGCGCGGGTCGTGCAGGCGCAGGCAGCGGCCGGAGTCCAGGCAGAGGTCGATGTGGTCGTGCTTGCGCAGGGGCGCGTCGGGGGTGACCACCCGCAGGCTGCCGGACATGCCCAAGTGCAGCAGCAGCAGGCCCGTCTCCACTTCGATCAGCAGGTATTTTGCCCGGCGCAGCACGCGACCGAGGGTGCGGCCCGTGAGGCGCTCGGCCAGGTCACCGGGCACAGGCCAGCGCAGGCGCGGTTCGCGCACGATGACCGAGGTGACCCGCCGTCCCGTGACGTGGCGTTCGATCCCCCGCCGGGTGGTCTCCACCTCGGGCAATTCAGGCATACAGCCCCTCGATCTCCACCAGCAGTTCCTTGCGGCAGACATCGCCGTGCAGGAACAGTAGCGCCGGGTGGTCACCGATGCGCGCCGTGAGCCGCTCCCGGATGACAGGCAGATCCGCCTCGCGCTTCACGTAGACCTTGAGCAGGGACAGATCGCCGGGTCCATGGAGGGCGAGGCCGTGGTCATTGCGTACCCTGTCGATCAGGGCGCCGAGGTTGTTGATGATCTCGTCCAGCTGGGCGGCGGGTTTGCCCGCGTGCAGGGAGGCGTGGCCCACGATGCTGGCGGTGCCGGAGATGTAGAGCTGGGTGTGCGCGGGCCAGGGCTTGAGGGTGGCCCGGGCGAAGGTGGGGCTCTTGGGGCCGTAGTCCGGCGGGTAGTGGTAGGCACTCACCTGGCGCGGGTTCTCGATCTGGATGCCCGGTTCCCGGGCGGCCAGCAGGTAGACCAGAAAGCCCGGTGTGGCGGTGCCGATGGCGGTGGCGGCGGGCAGGGCGCTGCCGTCGATCTGAAGGGCCTCCAGGGCCTGCTGTCGGCCTGCGCAGAAGGCCTGGTAGCGGTCCAGGGTCGGGTCGACGGCAGGCTCTAGCAGGCGGTCGAAGAAGTTCCAGATGCGCAGCAGGGCCGGGTAGCCCATGGCGGCGTGAAAGCGCAGCAGGCGCAGATAGGCCTGCTCCGCCGCCTGCTGCATGTCCTGGCTGTCGGCGATGAATACTCGGGCGAACAGCAGGTCCTCGCTGCGGGCGAAACCGATGCCGTCCTGCTCGCCCCGGGTGACGGCCTGCGGTGTGCGCAGCAATTCGCTGGCCTGCTCCGTGCCGAACGGCGGCAGGCCCACCGTCACGCGAGACGGGTCCGCCGGATCGATGCCGGTGACCGGGCCATAGTCCACCCGCGCCAGCAACGCGCCTTCGGCGACGGCGTCACGGGAAGGGACCAGTTGGACCTTGAGGGGCGGCTGGGACATGGGAAACGGGATGCACGAACAGGACTGCCCATGATACCAGAGCGGGCCGGGGCGCTGCGGTGGTGAAAGCCAAAACCAAAAACCACTTGATCTCTCGCCAAGACGCGAAGCCGCCAAGAAAACAACATGAATGGCATTCCCCGTGGCCCCGTGGCTCCGTGAGAGAACAGGGTTTTATCGCTCCTCAGGGAAACCAATGTCCTCTCACGGAGCCACGGGGCCACGGAGGAAAACATTCGAAACTGCCTTTCTTTGCGTCTTGGCGTCTTGGCGAGAGAACCGCTTTTCAGATTCCCCATGCAGGCGCCGGGTTAAACTACGACCCATGAAACGACTCGGCGTCGACACCGGCGGGACCTTCACGGACTTCGTGCTCTGGGACGAGGGGCAGGTGCGGGTGCACAAGGTGCTTTCCACCCCCGAGGCGCCTGAGAAGGCCATCCTGCAGGGCATCCGGGATCTGGGCCTTGAGGGCGAGCCGGGGCTGGCGGTGATCCACGGCTCCACGGTGGCCACCAACGCGGTGCTGGAGGGCCGCGGGGTGCGCACCGTGTACATCACCAACCATGGTCTGGGGGACGTGCTGACCATCGGTCGCCAAGCGCGCCGGGAACTCTACAATCTCCAGCCCGCGCGGGTGCCCGCCCCGGTGCCCCCGGAGGATTGCCTGGAGACCGGCGGGCGCCTGGGTGCGGACGGCGCCGTGGTGGAGGATCTGGGCGCGGAGGATCTCGACGCCCTGGCGGCCCGGGTGCGGGAGCGCGCGCCACAGGCCGTGGCCATCAATCTGCTGTTCTCCTGGCGGGACGACCGCTTCGAGCGGGCGGTGGAACAGGCGCTCTCCGGGATCTGCTTCGTCACCCGGTCTTCCGGAGTGCTGGCGGAGATCCGCGAGTACGAGCGGGGCATCGCCACCTGGCTCAATGCCTACGTGGGCCCGCTGATGCAGGGTTACCTGGCGCGCCTGGCGTCGACCCTGGGGGATGCCCGGCTCACGGTGATGCAGAGCCACGGCGGCACCCTGGACGCCGACCAGGCCGGCCGGCACGGGGTGCGCCTGCTGCTCTCCGGGCCCGCCGGGGGGCTGCGCGGCGCCCTGCACCTGGCCCGGGCCTCGGGGGTGACGCGCCTGCTCAGCTTCGACATGGGCGGCACCTCCACGGACGTGGCCCTGCTGGACGGGGACCTGCGCCTGACCGGGGAAGGGCGCATCGCCGGCTACCCGGTGGCGGTGCCCATGGTGGACATGCACACCATCGGCGCCGGCGGCGGATCCCTGGCCTGGGTGGACGCGGGCGGGCTGCTGCAGGTGGGGCCCCGTTCCGCAGGTGCCCGGCCCGGACCGGCCTGCTACGGCCTGGGCGGGCGGGAACCCACGGTCACCGATGCCAATCTGCTGCTGGGGCGCCTGCCCCCGGATACGCGCCTGGCCGGCGGTATGCCCGTGGACCTGGCCGCCGCGCGGGCCGCCTTCGAACCTCTGGCCGCACGACTGAATCTGTCCGTTGAACAGGCGGCGGAGGGCGTCATCCGCCTGGCCAATGAGCACATGGCCGGCGCCCTGCGGGAGATCTCGCTCGCCCGGGGTCACGATCCCCGCCAGTTCACCCTGATGCCTTTCGGCGGTGCCGGGGGCCTGCATGTGTGCGAGCTGGCCGAGAGCCTGGGGATGAATCGCGCGCTGGTGCCGGTGCACGGTGGCGTGCTCTCGGCCTTGGGGATGCTGGTGGCGCCCCGGGGCCGGGAGCTGTCGCGCACCCTGAACCTGCCCCTGGCGGAGACCAGCGATCGTTCCGTGCAGGCGGAACTGGATGCCCTGGCGGCGAAAGGGCGGGAGGCCCTTGCCTTAGAGGGTGTGTCGGAGCCTTCCGTACACCAGTCCGTGGATCTTCGCTATGCCGGTCAGTCCGCCGCCCTGAATCTGCCCTGGACCGGGCTGCTGGGGGTCGAGCGGGCCTTCCACCGGGCCCACGAGGCCCGCTTCGGGCATGCCCTGGACCTGCCCGTGGAACTGGTGAACGTGCGGGTGGGCTTGTCCGCCCCGGTCCCGGCCCTGGACCTGCCGGGCCCGACTGCCGCGGAGCCAGCCGGGCCCCGGGGCGAGGTGTCGGTGCATGGCGTCGGTTCACCCGTGCCGGTCTATGACCGGGATACCCTGCCCACCGGTCAACGCATCGAGGGCCCGGCGTTGATCACCGAGGCGGTGTCCACCACCTGGATCGCGCCGGGATGGTCGTGTGAGGTGGATGAGGCGGGGAACCTGGTATTGGGTCGTGAGGGGTGAGGCGGTAGGCGTAGGATGAGCGGCCGTCCGTCCCCCTCGTAGGTCGGCCTTCAGGCCGACAACGTGGCCAATCGGGGCAGGGGTCGTCGGCCTGAAGGCCGACCTACACACGCCTGTCGCCTCACACCTAACCCCTCACCCGAGATTCAGATCCCCATCTGCTCCTTCAACTCATTGGCCCAGGCCACCGCCTCCAGGTAGAGGCGTCCGGTCTGCACCGGGTCCAGGTCGCGGAAGCGTCGGGCGCTGTCCGGGCTTTCCTGCTCGAAGGCGAGGGTGCAGGCGAGCGCCTCGCCCATCACCCCTTCCTGGCGCAGCAGGGCGGCATTGATCTCCTCGCTCATGGGCAGTTCGCCCAGGATCTCGGCCATGGGGGCCCGCAGCACCTGCTCCAGGGTTGAGAACAGGCCCACGGTGAAGAAGCTGTCCTCCTGTGACGGGAAGCGCCCCTCCTCGGCCAGCAGCTGGCACATGCGCGCGCGGACCAGGGCGTTGATGAGCACGTCCGTGGGCTGGTCCTTGAGGCTGCGCAGGGCCAGCAGGGTGACCCAGTGACGAATGGCGTCCCGACCCAGGTAGACCACGGCCCGGTGGATGGACTCGATGGGCTTGCTCAGGCCGTAATAGGCGGAGTTGATGAAGCGCAGCAGGTGGTAGGAGAGCGAGACGTCGTTGGCAATGGTCTGCTCCAGATCCCGCAGGTCCATGTCCGGCTGGTGCAGCTTGTTGATGAGCTGGATCACGATCAGCCGGTTGGTGGTCACCCGCCGCCCGCGCACCACGTTGGGGCGGCACAGATAGTAGCCCTGGAAGTATTCAAAGCCCAGATCCCGGCACAGGGTGTACTGTTCCCGGTCTTCCACCTTCTCCGCCAGCAGCTGCACCTTGTGGCTGCGCAACTGGCGCACCTGGTCTTCCAGTTCGCCGTTGTGCAGCTGCCCCAGGTCCACCTTGACGATGTCCGCCATGGACAGCAGGGGCTGGGGGCCTTCCCGGTAGACGAAATCATCCAGGGCGATGCGATAGCCCTTGTGGTTGAGCAGGCGCAGGGCGGCGAGCAGATCGTCGTCGATCTCCACGTCCTCCAGCACCTCCAGCACCACCCGCTCGGGCGGGAAGGCGAGGATGCCCTCGCTCATGAGCAGGTTGCGGGTGAGGTTGATGAAGACGATCTTGTCACCGGCGATGCGATCCAGGCCCAGGTCCATGAAGGTGCCGTGGATCACCTCGCTGCTCGCCGCGTCGCCATCCACGAAGGCGGCGCGATTTTCGCTGCTGGATCGAAACAGCAGCTCGTAGGCACGCACGCGCATCTCGCGGTCGTAGATGGGTTGTCTGCCGACGAAGACCTCCGGCATGTTCAATGAATCCTTTGACGGTGGATCTGGCCGATCCCTGATTCCTGTATCGGCAGTATGGTCACAAGATTAACAGTTGTGTTTGTGCAAATGTATGATTGCTGCCGCCCGCCGGGGCGGGCGAAGCCATTTTCGTGACGGGAGGTTTCATGGAGCAGTTCGAGGCGCCCTTCGGTGAGCAGATCGAGCTCAGGCAGATCATCCACGACAGCGGCGTGCCCCTGCTGCGGGTGATCATCCGCGACGGCGGCAAGTACACCAAGCTGGAACTGGACCCGGCCACCGCCCACCAGTGGGGCCGGGCCATGGTCCGCTGGGCGGAGCTGGCAGCGCAGAAGGGGGAGTGAAAGGCTCTGATTTCTCTCGCCAAGACGCAAAGAAAGAAAATTCATTCATTGGGCTTCCCCCCGTGGCTCCGTGCCCCCGTGAGAGCAAATTGGTTTTCATTCGGGCTGCGCCAAAACCCTGTCCTCTCACGGGGGCACGGAGCCACGGGGAAATCATGGCGAGTGAATTGATTTTCTTCGCGCCTTCGCGTCTTGGCGAGAGACCGGGGTTTTTACGGGAGACATCCGAGCGCATAAAAAAAGCCCGGCAGTGCCGGGCTTTTTCACAAGGGCCATGAGATCAATTACTTGATCTTGGCTTCCTTGTACATCACGTGCTTGCGGACGACGGGATCGTACTTCTTGATCTCCATCTTGTCCGGCATGTTCCGCTTGTTCTTGGTGGTGGTGTAGAAGTGGCCTGTCCCGGCACTGGACACCAGCTTGATCTTGTCACGTACGCCCTTAGCCATGATTTAAGCTCCTCAGACCTTTTCGCCACGGGCGCGCAGGTCGGCGAGGACCGCGTCGATGCCCTTCTTGTCGATGATACGCAGGCCCTTGCTGCTGATGCGCAGCCGCACCCAGCGGTTTTCGCTCTCCACCCAGAAACGGTGGCTGTGCAGGTTGGGCAGGAAACGCCGACGCGTCTTGTTGTGCGCGTGGGAGACGTTGTTACCGGTGACAGGGCGTTTACCCGTGATCTGACACACTCGGGCCATGGTACTTGCTCCAAACGAAATCGGGCCTGAATTCAGGAAAGCGGCGAAGGATAGCAGGCGCAAGGCGCCAGAGGCAAGGCCCTAGAGACAAGAGACAGGCTTTTCGAGTTTTTTCTTGTCTCTTGCCACTTGAATCTTGTATCTGTCATTTTATGGACATCGTATACATCCGCGATTTGCGAATTGAAACCACCATCGGCATCTTCGCTTGGGAGCAGCAGATCCGCCAGCAGGTGCGGCTGGACCTGGAGATGGGCACCGACATCCGCAAGGGGGCGAAGAGCGACGACATCACCGACGTGCTGGACTACAAGGCCGTGGCCAAGCGGGTGATCGACCTGGTGGAAAACAACGAACTGACCCTGGTGGAGGCCCTGGCGGAGCGCATCGCCAGCACCGTCATGGAGGAGTTCGGTGTGCCCTGGCTGCGCCTCACCCTGGGCAAGCCGGGCGCGGTGCGCGGCAGCCGCGAGGTGGGCGTCACCATCGAACGGGGCGAGCGGGCCTGATCCCGTGGCCCGTGCCTATATCAGCGTCGGCAGCAACGTGGACCGGGAGGTCCATGTCAGGGCCGCGATCCAGGCCCTGGCTGAATGCTACGGCGCGCTGACCGTCTCGCCCGTCTACGAGACCGGCGCGGTGGGTTTCGACGGCGAGCCCTTCCTCAACCTGGTGGTGGGCTTTGAGACCGATACCGGCCCCGAGACCCTGGTGCGGGACCTGAAGGCCCTCGAGCGGGCCCAGGGGCGCACCGCCGAGAGCAACGGCTTCAAGCCCCGCACCCTGGACCTGGATCTGCTGCTCTACGACGACCTGGTGCTTCAGACCGAGGCCTTCGAGCTGCCAAGGGACGAGATCCTGCACCATGCCTTCGTGCTCGCCCCCCTGGCCGACATCGCCCCCGACCTGCGCCATCCGGTGGTGGGCCGAACCCTCGCGGAACTGTGGGCGGCGTTTGACCTGGACGGGCAGTGGCTGCGGGCGGTGGATCTGGGATTTTAAGGATTCGCCGCAGAGGCGCCGAGGCGCGGAGATTCAAAATCAATGGACAGGATTCACAGGATAAAAAGCGGATTTACAGGAAAAGATCTTTTTACCTGTAAATCCTGAAAAATCCTGTCAATCCTGTCCATTCAAGCAGTTTCTCTGCGCCTCGGCGTCTCTGCGGCAAGGCCGGTCGATCACTGACCCACCGTGCGGCCGCCGTCCACCGGGATTACCTGCCCGGTGATGTAGTCCGCGTCGCGGATCAGGAACAGGGCGGTGCGGGCGATGTCCGCGGGCGAGCCCTCACGCTTGAGGGCGGTGCGCTGGATCATGTCCTCGTGGGGGGCGCTGTTCTCGGCGGCCTCGGGCCAGAGGATGGCGCCGGGGGCGATGCCGTTGACCCGCACCCTGGGGCCCAGCTCCCGGGCCAGGGACTGGGTCACCATCCACAGGCCCGCCTTGGCGGCACAGTAGACCGGGTAGCCCTTGAGCGGGCGCAGGGCGTGGATGTCCACGATGTTGACGATGCAGCCGCCCCGGGCGGTCAGCTCCGGGGCCAGGGCCTGGGACAGGAACAGGGGGGCCTTGAGGTTGCTGCCCATCAGGTCGTCCCAGTGCTGCTCGGTCATCTGGCCCACGGGGGTGGGGTAGAAGGTGCTGGCGTTGTTGACCAGCACATCCACGCTGCCGAACACGGCCTTTGCGTCCTCGGCCAGGCGGGGCAGGTCGGCGGTCTTGAGCAGGTCGCCCTGCACCAGGCCGGCTGAACCCGGACGCAGCGCGTTCAGGGAATCGGCCAGGGCCTGCGCCTCGTCCCGGGAACTGCGGTAATGGATGATCAGATCCATGCCGGCGCCGTGCAGTTGCCGGGCGATCTCGGCGCCCACCCGCCGGGCCGCCCCGGTGATGAGCACGCGCTTGTTCTCCTGCCGCTTGCCGTTAGACTGGACCACCTTCGCCTCCGCTGATGCCGGTTTCTGACAGTGGAATGGACTTTATCACAGCGTTTCGGTTCGCCCGCCATGCCCGATCTAAGCCACCTGCCCGAACCCGACGAGGCCGCCCGCCAGGCCAGCGAGGCGCTGACGGCGCGGTTGCGCGACGAGATCGAGGTCGCCGGCGGTTTCCTGCCCTTTCGCCGCTACATGGAGCTGGCCCTGTACGCGCCGGGGCTCGGCTACTACACGGCCGGCAGCCACAAGCTGGGCGTGGGCGGTGATTTCACCACCGCGCCGGAGACCTCGCCCCTGTTCGCCCGCTGCCTGGCCCGGCAGGTGGCCCAGGTGCTGGAGGAACTGGGCGGTGGCCAGGTGCTGGAGTTCGGCGCCGGCACCGGCGCCCTGGCGGTGGAGATGCTGCGGGCCCTGGCGGCCCTGGATCGTCTGCCGGAGCAATACCTGATCCTGGAACTGAGCCCGGACCTGCGCGAACGCCAGCAGGCCGCCGTAGCCGAACTGCCCGAAGACCTCGCGGCCCAGGTGCGCTGGCTGGATGCATTGCCGCCGAGCGGCTTCAGGGGTGTGATGCTGGGCAACGAGGTGCTGGACGCCATGCCCGTGGAGGTGTTCACCTGGACCGGCGAGACCGTGCTGCAACGGGGCGTTGCCTGGGAGGGCGGGCGCCTGGCCTGGGCGGAGCGCCCCGCAGAACCCGGGCTGAGCGCCGCCTTACAGCGTCTGCAGGCCGAGACCGGCAGCGCCTGGCCGGCGGGTTACACCTCGGAATACAGCCCGGGTCTCGCGCCCTGGGTAGCCTCGCTTGCCGAGACCTTGGCCGCGGGGCTGATCCTGCTCATCGATTACGGTTATCCCCGTGCCGAGTACTACAGCCCCGAGCGCAGCCGGGGCACCCTGATGGGTTACTACCGCCACCGGGCCCTGGACGACCCTTTCTTCCTGCCGGGGCTGACGGACCTCACCGCCCACGTGGATTTCACCGCCGTGGCCGAGGCGGGCGTGGGCGCCGGCCTGGACGTACTGGGCTACACCACCCAGGCCTGGTTCCTGATCGGCGCGGGACTGGACCAGGTGTTCCAGGAATCCGCCAGTGACGATCCCCGGGAACAACTGGCGCTTGCCGGCCAGGTGCGTCAGCTCACCCTGCCCGGGGAGATGGGCGAGCGCTTCCAGGTGATCGGCCTGGGGCGGGGGATCGAGGGGCCGTTGGTGGGCTTCGCGGGGCGGGATCTGCGCGGTAGGCTCTGATATGTAAAAGATTTCAACGCAAAGACGCGAAGACGCAAAGGGCGCAAAAAAGCGCTCATTAGATAAACACCGAAAGCCTGAAACAGTCGGCAGGGGCCGCATTGTCTCAGTCTTCTTCATCAGAAGAAACTTTGCGTCCTTTGCGTCTTCGCGTCTTTGCGTTGGATATTTCTTTCCGCCCCGGGTGCTTGCGTCACCGAATCAATCCGGTAACACTGCGCCTCGACTGATTAATCCACACGACACGGAGTCCCGCCTTGGATCTCTTCCAGACCCTGGTGTTGGCCCTGGTTCAGGGCCTGACCGAATTCCTGCCCATCTCCAGCGCTGCGCACCTGATCCTGGTGCCTGAACTCACCGACTGGGAGGATCAGGGCCTGACCTTTGACGTGGCCACCCACGTGGGTTCCCTGGCGGCGGTGGTGATCTATTTCCGCCATGAACTGCGCCGCATGACGGCGGAGTGGGTGGGTTCCCTGGTAGGCCGGGGACTGACCCCGGACGCCAAGCTCGCCTGGGCGGTGGGTTTCGGCACCATTCCAGCGGGCCTGGCGGGCCTGTTGTTCCACGACATCATCTCCACCCACCTGCGCTCGGCCCAGGTGATCGCCATGGCCACCATCGGCTTCGCGGTGCTGCTGCTGTTCGCCGATGTTTCCGGCAAGCGTACCCGGGACGAGCACAGCATCACCTGGAAGGACGTGCTGGTGATCGGCGTGGCCCAGGCCCTGGCCCTGATCCCGGGCACCTCCCGTTCCGGCATCACCATCACCGCCGCCCTGCTCATGGGTTTCACCCGCCAGGCGGCGGCGCGCTATTCCTTCCTGCTGTCCATCCCCATCATCGCTCTGGCAGGCGGATTCGAGACGCTGTCTCTGGTGAGGGAGCCGGAGGAGAATGTCCAGTGGGGTCTGATGGTGCTGGGCGCCCTGGTGGCGGGGGTGAGCGCCTATCTCTGCATCCACTACTTCCTCAAGCTGCTGGCGAAGATGACCATGCTGCCCTTCGTCATCTACCGGCTGGTGCTGGGGGCCTTCCTGCTGTTCCTGTTCTGGTGAGTCCCTGCGGAATCGACAAAATCGGGGTCTCTCGCCAAGACGCAAAGCCGCGAAGAAATCATTTTGAACAGGTTTCCCCGTGGCCCCGTGTCTCCGTGAGAGGACGTGGTTTTAGTTGGGCTGTGACAAAACCGATGTCCTCTCACGGAGACACGGGGTCACAGAGGAAAACCTTAATCAATCGTATTGGCTTTCTTCGCGGCTTTGCGTCTTGGCGAGAGACAGGTGTTTTACAGCCTGTTCATGCGCCGGCGTCTCCGGGCCACTCGGCCTTCAACTGCTTGAGCGCCTGTACCCGGCGGGCGTGCAGGGCCTCGCCGATGGCCTTGCCGGTGAGGCCTTCGTTCACCAGGTCCTTCGCGGTGATGGCCAGGCAACGGGCGTGGGCGGCGCGCAGGTAGTCGGCCTGGGGGTAGGGGCGTTCCTCGAAGCCGGTGCGGCCCCGGTAGTCCGCCTCGCAGGCGAGCAGGAAGGGCTCGAAGCGTTCCGGGCGACGGAAGGCGTCCAGGCCCTCCAGCGCCTTGAGCACGGTGTCGGGGCGCAGTTCCAGGGCCCGGTGGCTGTAACCGTGCCAGCGGGCCACCATCACGGCGAGATCCCGGTAGGCGTTGGGGATGCGGTAGCGGTCGCACAGGCCGTGCACCAGGTCCACGCTGCGTTGCTCGTGGCCGTGGTGGCTGGGCAGGATGTCGGCGGGCGTGGTGCCCTTGCCCAGATCGTGGGTCAGGGCCGCGAAGCGGATCGTGGCATCGGCGCTCAGGCGCGCGGCCTGGGTGAGCACCATGAGGGTGTGCACCCCGGTGTCGATCTCGGGGTGATACTTGGGCGGCTGGGGCACGCCGAACAGGCGCTCGATCTCCGGGAACAGCACCGCCAGCGCACCGCAGTCCCGCAGCACCTCGAAGAAGGTGGCCGGCGAGTCCTCGCCCAGGGCCCGCTCCATCTCCTGCCAGACCCGCTCCGGCACCAGGGCGTCCACCTCGCCGGCAGCGACCATGGCGCGCATCAGGTCGCGGGTCTCCTCCGCCACCGAGAAGCCCAGGTCGGCAAAGCGGGCCGCGAAGCGGGCCACCCGCAGGATGCGCACCGGGTCCTCGGCGAAGGCGGGGGAGACGTGACGCAACAGCCGGGCCTTGAGATCCGCCTGGCCGTTGAAGGGGTCGATGAGGCCGCCGGCCTCGTCCCGGGCAATGGCGTTGATGGTGAGATCCCGGCGCAGCAGGTCCTCTTCCAGGGTGACGTCTGGTTCGGCGTGCACCACGAAGCCCCGGTAGCCGGGCGCGGTCTTGCGCTCGGTGCGGGCCAGGGCGTGTTCCTCGTGGGTCTCGGGGTGCAGGAACACCGGGAAGTCCCGGCCCACCTGCCGGTAGCCCAGGTCCAGCATCTGCTGCGCCGTGGCGCCCACCACCACCCAGTCCCGCTCCCGCACCGGCAGGCCCAGGAGTTCGTCACGCACCGCACCGCCGACCAGATAGGTTTTCATGGATGCAGTGTAGGGCGAGGATACGATGGGCTTCAAAACATCTTTATGGACAGGATGAACAGGATTTGCAGAACAAGAATGAAATGAAAAGCTTCGGACAGGATTGACATGATTCACACGATTATTTTTTAGGTCTTTTAATCCTGTAAATCATGTCAATCCTGTCAGCTCCTTTCGCGCCTTGTTGATCTAATCCGATCGGCAATGATCCTGTTCATCCTGTCCCTTGGTTTTGAATCTCGGCGTATCACGCGGCGACCTTCAGACCCGCCCGGCCGTGTTGCGCAGGCGCTGGAGGCGGGACTCCCGGTCGTTGCGGCCCAGGTAGCGGGGCGCGACGGATTCCAGGCTGGTGGGGCAGGTGCCACCGCCGGGGCAGACGTTGTCCCGCTGCAGGGAGCGGTAGTTGTCCAGGGAGAAGGGCTTGCCGGGGACGTATTCGAACACCGTGGCCTGGAGCCTGGAGGCCCAGTCGGGCAGGCCGATGATGGCGCGGCGCAGGCCCAGGGTGCGGGCGGTGTACTGCACCAGTTCCTTGAGGGTATAGACCTTCGGGCCGCACAGGTCGTAGCGCTGGCCGAAGGTCCCGGCGTCTTCCAGGCTGTCCACGAAACGCGTGACCACGTCGCCCACGTACACCGGCGCGAAGCGCGCCCCGGGGCAGGCGAGCGGCAGGACCGGCGTGATGCGCAGCAGGCCGGCGAAGCGGTTGAGGAAGCTGTCGCCGGGTCCGAAGATCACCGAGGGGCGGAAGATGGTCACCTTGGTGTCGCCGCTCTGGGTGCGCACCAGGCTCTCCGCCTCGCCCTTGGTGCGCTGGTAGAGGCTGGTGCCGGTACCGGCATCGGCGCCCAGGGCGCTCATGTGCAGCAGGCGTTTCACGCCCGTGGCGCGGCAGGTCTCGGCCACGTGCCGGGACAGGTCCACGTGGGCGCGGCGGAAGCCGCTGCCGTCATGGCCCTTCTCGTTGAGGATGCCGATCAGGTTGATCACCGCGTCGCAGCCGGTGAAGTGGCGCTTCAGCGTGGCCGGGTTGTTGACATCGCCCTCGATGAGGCTCACGCCGGGCAGAACCAGCAGGTCGCGGTGACGCTCCCGGCGGCGGGTGATGACCTTCACCCGGCGGCCGCTGGCGATGAGTCGCGCCACCAGGTGGCTGCCCACGAAACCCGTGCCGCCCAGCACGCAAACGGTGTTGATCTTCATGAAGCCGTGCTCCCCAATGCGGATTGCTATTTGAACGGGCGCTTATATTAGCGTACTGGGGCGCCCGTGGAGACCCATCGGGCGAAACCCCTCGCGGCTCGCGTACACTTAAGGGGGTGTGACACAGAATCTTCGATTGAGGAATACCTCGTGGTGATGCAGTCCGTGAATCCGGTCAATGGTGCCGTCCTGGGGCGTTTCGACACCTGGGACAGGCCTCGTGTGGACAAGGCCCTGGACCTGGCGGCCAGTGCCGCGCCCGAATGGGCGCGGACAGCCCTGCCGGACCGGGCAGAACGGCTGCGCCGGGCGGCGCAGATCCTGCGCCAGCGCCGGGATCAGTACGCCGGCATCATCACCCAGGAGATGGGCAAGCTTTCCAGCGAGGCCCGGGCCGAGATCGACAAGTGCGCCGCGGTCTGTGATTTCTACGCCGGGGAAGGGCCGCGCTTCCTGGCCGACGAGATGCTGGAATCCGACGCCAGCCGCTCCCTGATCGCCTGGCAGCCCCTGGGCACAGTGCTGGCGGTGATGCCCTGGAATTTCCCCTTCTGGCAGGTGTTCCGCTTCGCCGCGCCCGCGCTGATGGCCGGCAACACCGCCCTGCTCAAGCACGCCTCCAACGTGCCCCGCTGCGCCCTGGCCATCGAGGAGGTGTTCCGGGAGGCGGGCTTCCCGGAGGGGACGTTCCTGACCCTGATGATCCCGGCCTCCGTAGTGGAGGCGGTGATCCGGGATCGTCGGGTGCACGCAGTGACCCTGACCGGAAGCGAGCCCGCGGGCCGGGCCGTGGCCGCGGCTGCCGGTGCCGTGCTCAAGAAGGCGGTGCTGGAACTGGGCGGTTCCGATCCCTTCGTGGTGCTGGAGGATGCGGACCTGGAACTGACCGTGCAGCAGGCGGTGGCCTCCCGGTTCATGAACGCGGGTCAGAGCTGCATCGCCGCCAAGCGTTTCGTGGTGCTGGAGGGAGTTGCCGAGGCGTTCCTGTCGCGTTTTCGCGAGGCGGTGCGGGCGCTCAGACCCGGCGACCCGGGCCATGAGGCCACCACCCTGGCGCCCCTGGCGCGCACCGATCTGCGTGACGAACTGCACCGCCAGGTACAGCGCTCCATTGCCGCCGGTGCCGTGCCCCTGGAGGGTTGCGAGCCGGTGCCGGGCAAGGGGGCCTGGTACCGGCCCTCCATCCTGGATCGGGTCGGCCCCGGCATGCCCGCCTATGACGAGGAACTGTTCGGGCCGGTGGCCGCAATCCTCCGCGCCCGGGACGAGGAAGATGCCCTGCGCCTCGCCAACGACACCCGTTTCGGCCTGGGTGGCAGCGTCTGGACCCGGGATGTGGCGCGGGGCGAGGCGCTGGCGCGGCGGCTGGCCTGCGGCTGTGCCTTCGTCAACGGACTGGTGAAGAGCGACCCGAGGCTGCCCTTCGGCGGCATCAAGGATTCCGGCTACGGCCGTGAACTCTCCGCCTTGGGCATGCGTGAGTTCCTGAACGCCAAGACGGTCTGGGTCCGCTAGTGGGTCCCCGCTTCGGCAGTGCCGGCGGTGCCGGTCAGGGGTGGTGCGCGCCATGAGCCTGGCGGACATGGCGGGCGAGGCCGTCGAACGCCTGGGCTACCTGGGTCTGGGCGTGGCCATGCTGGCGCTGGCGCCGGAATTCCTCATGCCCTTCGCCGGCTTCCTGGCCAACCAGTCCCAGCTCAATCTGCTCGGGGTGATCATTGCCGGCACCATCGGCGGCACCCTGGGCTCGACGATCCTCTACCTCATTGCCCGGCGGGTGGGTGAGCGGCGGGTGCGCCGCTTCTTCCAGCGCCGGGGTCGATTCCTGTTGTTGAGGGAAACCGATCTGGATTGCGTGCTGGACGTGTATGATCGGCATGGGGAGTTCCTGGTGCTGGCGGGCCGTTTCGTGCCCACGGTGCGCAGTCTGGTCTCACTGCCCGCGGGCCTGCTGCCCATGCCCTTTCCCCGCTTCTTCCTGTTCACCCTGGTGGGAACGGGGCTCTGGTGTGCCGTGCTCGCCGTGGGCGGCTACCTGATGGGCGCCCAGTGGCGCCTGCTGGAATCCTGGCTGGGGTTCTACGGGGCCACGGTGTTCAGCCTGATCCTGCTGGCGACAGGGCTGTTTGCCCTGCAGCGGGTGAAGGAGGCGGTGCTTGGAAGTGAGAAGTGAGAAGTGGGAAGTGGGAAGTGGGAAGTGGGAAGTGGGAAGTGGGAAAAATCGGGGTTCCGGATGTGTTGAGGTATTCGATGCCTGTGACGGGGTACCGCTGACTTGAAAGCCGTACTGCGTGGCCTTGCGGCCTTGTTGCTGTTGCTTCCCCTCCTGTTCTGTACACCGACGCTTGCCCTGACGGGCGCGCCGCTCGTGAGCGAGATCCGTTTCGAGGGCAACCGGGTGACCCGGGAGGCGGTGCTGCGCCAGGAACTGCTGATCCGGGAGGGTGAACCCGCCACGCTCGAACTCGTAGAGGCCTCCCGCCAGTCCATCATGAACCTGGGGCTGTTCAAGGACGTGGAGGCTGACGTCGATAACCAGCCCGAGGGCCTGGTGGTGACCTTTCATCTCACCGAGAAGTACTTCTATTTCGCCCTGCCCCGGCTCAATCGCAGCTCCGACGGTGACATTCGCTACGGCGGCGAACTGCGTGCCGACAACCTGTTCGGACTGAATCACCAGGTGCGCCTGGTCTATGAACTGGAGGAGAACGGCGACGGAGGCACTGAACAGGGCTCCAGCCAGTTCCGTTTTGACTACAACGTGCCCCGGGTGCCCTTCACCCGATTCGGTGCAGGCCTGAGCCTGGGTGAAAGGGTCACGGATCAATCCCCCTCGGGTGGCGATCTCCCGGATCTCTATGAGCAGCGCAGCCGCCATGTGGGCCTATCTCTTTCACGCTGGCTGGCTGAGCGAGGCCCCAGCCGTGGCTGGCGCCTGGACCTGGGCACACGCTGGGAGACCCGTGCTTTCAAGGCCCTGGACCCGGGTGCGACCGTGCCCGTGGACGGCGAGGACGTGAGCTGGGGCATCGGCGTGATCTTCACCGACGTGGCGGATCTCGGCGTGCGCCGTGAGGGCATGGCCTATGGCGGCGCGATTTCCTTCGGCAGCACGGAACTCGGTGCGGACCGGGATCACCAGCGCATCGATCTCTTCTACCGGCGCTACCAGACGCTGGGCGGCGATCTGCCGGCGAGCCTGTACTGGCAGGTGCGGGGCGGCTGGGCCGGCGACACCCCCTTCGGTGACGACGCCTACAGCATCGGCAGCGGCTCAAGCCTGCGGGGTTATGCCCGGGATTTCCGCACCGGCGACGTGGCGCTGCTAGCCAATATCGAATATCTGCATCCGCTGTTCGGCTACCCGGCGGTGCGCGGCGTAGTGTTCACCGACATCGGCGGTGTCTGGGACAAGGACGATATCGACCCGGGCGACATCCACGTGGGCGCGGGCGTGGGCCTGCGCATCAACCTGCGCTGGTTCGTGAGAACGGATCTGAGGGTGGATGCCGCGTACGGCAACGAGGGACGGGTGTACGCGGGGACGAGTCACACATTTTAAGTGGCAAGTCTCAAGTGGCTAGTGGCAAGGAAGGTCAAAGGCTTTCTCTTGCCACTAGCCACTTGAGACTTGCCACTGCCCTTCAACCGCCCGTCATCGACATGAAGCGCATGACCTTGCCGGGCTCGTCCTTGAACTCGTGGCGCTCGGGCTTGAGGTCCACGGCGCGCTGGATGGCCTCCAGCAGTTCCGAATCGCTGCAGCCGGCGCGCAGCAGGGGGCGCAGCGCCAGGTTGTGCTCCTGGCCCAGGCAGGTGTAGATGGTGCCGTCCACGGACAGGCGCACCCGGTTGCAGGTCTCGCAGAAGTGCTGGGAGATGGGGGTGATGAAGCCGATCTTGAGATCCGTGCCGGCCACCTGCATGTAGCGGGCGGGGCCGCCACCGGGCATCACGCCGGGCACCAGCTCGAAGCGCTCGGCGAGGCGCGCCTTCACGTCCTGCAGGTTGACGTAGTGATCCGCGCTGGCGTGACGGCCGGTGTCGCCCATGGGCATGGTCTCGATGAAGCGCAGGGTGAAACCGTGCTCCAGGCAGAACTCCACCATGTCCTCGAACTCGCCGTCGTTGACCCCCTTCATGGCGACCATGTTGATCTTGATGGGGGAGAAGCCGGCGGCCTTGGCGGCCATCAGGCCGTCCAGCACCTTCTCCAGCTTGCCGCCGGTGACCTGCTTGAAGACCTCGGGCTTGAGGGAATCGAGGCTTACGTTGATGCGCGCCACGCCGGCATCCTTGAGGGCCTGGGCATGCTTGGCCATGCGGGTGGCGTTGGTGGACAGCGAAATGTCGTTGATGCCGGGCAGGGCGGCCAGGCGCGAGACCAGATCCGGGATGTCCTTGCGCACCAGGGGCTCACCGCCGGTGATACGCACCCGCTGCACGCCCAGCTGACCGAAGGCGCCCATGACCCGGGCAATCTCGTCGAAGCTCAACCAGTGCTCCGGCTCCTCGAAGTCCTTGAAGCCCTTGGGCATGCAGTAGAAGCAGCGCAGGTCGCACTGGTCCGTGACCGAAAGGCGCACGTATTCGATGTGTCTGCCGAAGCGATCTGTCAGTTGTGCCATGTGCCTTGCCCTCCAGCCTGCCCGTGCTTATATGCTTATATGTGCCGATCCCGGCATTCGACCGTCTTACGCGGCCGTCTGGGCGCCAGCTTACGACAACCCCGACCCGGAATTCCATGGTATAAAGACCGTGGTTATTCCCCAGCGGCAGGAAAACCAGCATAGGTATCAGTGGCTTGCGCTGCCTTTCCTGGCAAGACCCAGACCGGAATGCCGCTGGTGTGCCGCGAATCGTTCCAGGTTAGATGCATTCGAGGTCGATTTTATGCCATCGGGCCCCCGCGAGATCGTCACCCCCTTCCGCCCCATCCCCCTGGAAGTCCCCGAGGGCATGAAGCCCAATGAGTTCTTTAACAGCACCGAAAACCTGGCGGATCTCGCCCTCAACAACGGCCTGCTGGTCAACCCCGAGAACCTGTTGCTTTACCGAAAGGCCCTGGGCCACAGCAACACCTTCGACACCTCCATCATCTACAACACCTCCAAGGTCATCCTGGACCCCCTGGCCCGCCCGGTGCGCCGCACCCAGGTGCCGGAGCCGGTGCGTCATGTTTGGAACCGCATGAACGGCATCCTCATCGACTACATGCTGGAGCAGTATCCGGACCCGGCCGAGGCCCTGATTCTGGCCGGTGAGGCGAGCCTGGACGCCACCTGGCCGTTGACCGCACCCGGCGTGCCCAGCATCCGCATGCTGCACAACCATTTCATCGTCTTCCCCATGGCGGAGCTGCGCGATGCCCCCCTGGCCGACCCGAAGAACCCGAACCTCACCGACGGCGGCCAGCACAGCCTGTTCCAGGCCTACATGCGAGACGTCTACCGGGCCTTTTTCACTAGGGCCCTGGACTTGAAGATCCTGAAGCCCGCCGCCGACGAGGATGCCCGCATCGAGCTCACCGGCTATCCTCAGGGTCTGCCCAGCTGGGAGATCCAGGGCGGTGCCGATGCCCTGAAAGAGGTGCGTTTCTGGAAGGAATACGACGCGATCCTGCAGGGTTTCCTGGATTTCTACCGGACCTTCTTCAGCCAGGTCTCCACCCGCGGCGCACCCATGCCCGAGGGGGTGTACTTTCCGGAGGCGGTGGAGGAGGTGCTGCTGTTCAACAACGACTTCCTGCGCACCGCCAAGAAGGTGCGCGACCGCTGCATCACCGACGCCCGCTATGCCCACGCCATCCGTTGGCAGCCGGCCTTCAAGCAGATCATCTACCGCAACGACGACGGCAAGCTGATCGTGACCATCAGCCAGAACTCCATCGGCAATGCCATCACGGAGCTCTTGGGCGTGGTGGTCAAGCGCGTGCCCGACGCCGAGGCCTATGAGCGCTTTGAGCCGAGGCTCATCGAGCATCTGCTGGCGGTGCGCCGACGGTTGATCGAGGCGGATCTGGGGGATGGGGTTGCGACGGCGTATTGGGGGGCGGAGTAGTCTTAATAAAGCTGGCTGGCTTTTGATCCAGCCAAAATCAAAGGCTTCCGATCCCCGTGCAACGGGGATCGGAAGCCTTTGACTCCGACTTTGACTTTGTCATGAGCAACTGACTCAATCCGATTGCAAAGCGGATCGAAAGCCTTTGACTTCGAATTCCGCTTCAATCACCCACCACGACCCATGCTTCCACCCGATCGGCTGGGCAGCAAAACCGAGCGAAGCACGGGTCCGGCGGCCACGGGTCGCCCTATGGGCCGGTGAAGCACGTCAATCCATAGGGCGGGCCGTGCCCGCCACGCCGTCGCCATCAAGCAAGCCGCCGCAAAAGGCGCCCCACATCATCCTGTCATGCAAAAGAAAAGGGCCTTACGGCCCTTTTCTTCACTCCACAGGTTAATCGGTACGCATCACGCCACCGACTGATAGTAGAGATTCTGCGGATGCCGCGCCTGGGCAAAGAAGAACCAGCGCTCCGCCACCAGACCCAGGTACTGGATCACGAAGGCGGTGGCCAGCAGGGTGGAGACGTCGCCGCGACTGAAGATCGCGGTGAGCAGCAGGATCAGGGGGATCGGGAACACGCCGATCAGGAAGATCCACTTCACCGACTTGACGAACATCTCCGACATGCCGTGGAAGAACTCCCGGGTGTTGAAGGAGCCGCCCATGAAGCCCTGGGACTTCTGCACGATGTTGGGGTGCTTGATGCCCGTGGCGGTCTGCAGGGTGGACTTGGGCTTGAGGCGCGCGTTGCGGATCAGGGAGGCGACGCGGCTGAAGAAGGCCAGCACCGTGAGCACCACCGCGCCCACGGACAGGAAGTGCACCAGCTCCACCGCCATGAAGGCGGCCTGGGCGGCGGCCAGGGTAAAGCCGGAGGCGAGCCCGAGCAGCGTGTAGTTGGCCACGGTCAGCGGCGAATGCCACTCCTGCAGGAAGCGCAGGCAGGCGTAGATCATGGCGGTGGTGACATACAGCGCGATGGCGACCAGCGCGCCGATCAGGGCCAGCAACAGGGACAGCGGCACGGCTACGTTGCCGGGCAGGGTGAACAGCACCGGGTTGATGCCGATCAGGTGGATCACGCCGTACAGGAACACGATGCCCATGAGCGCCGGCAGCACGATCACCTCACGGGACAGCCAGGAGGTGCGCCACTGGGCCGCGGCGCGCCAGGCACGCTCCGGGTGGCCCAGGTGGAAGAACGAGGCGAACAGGCCCAGCACCAGGAGTACCAGCGAGATGCCGGCACCCGTGGCGTAGTAGTGGCCGCCGTGTTCCGGCAGGAGCCGCAGGGCGGCGTAGCTCTCGACGAGGGACAGGGCGATGAACAGGCCCTGGCCGGCGCCGATGAGGGTGGTGAGAAAGATGACTGAGAATGCGGGATGCATGATGCGTTCGTCCGTAGTTTCCGTTACCAGCTGGTGACGTCGTCGAGGGAGGGCTCGTCGCGGCCCGGGCGGGGCAGCTTGGAGTCGATCTTGAGCGGGTTGTCGCTGCGCTCGAGTTCTTCCTCGCGGATGGTGATCCGGGTCTTGCGCCGGGGCAGGTAGTGGTTGGCCGGCTTGGTGCCCCACTCGGGCATCAGCTGGTAACCGCCCGCCTCGCGGATCGCCACGGAGACCACGGAATTCGGGTCATGGATGTCGCCGTAGAGCCGCGCGTTGGTGGGGCAGGCCTTGACGCAGGCGGGCAGACGATCCGCTTCCTCGAAGGTCGGGTTGTGGATGCGGTCCACGCACAGGGTGCACTTGGTCATCTCCTTGCGGGATTCGTCGATCTCGCGCACGCCGTAGGGGCAGGCCCAGGAGCAGTACTTGCAGCCGATGCACTTGTCGTAGTCCACCAGCACGATGCCGTCCTCGGGGCGCTTGTAGGAGGCGCCGGTGGGGCACACGGGCACGCAGGGCGGCTCCTCGCAGTGCAGGCAGGACTTGGGAAAGTGCACCGTCTCGGTGTTGGGGAATTCCCCCACCTCGAAGGTCTGCACCCGGTTGAAGAATGTGCCCGTGGGGTCTTCGTCGTAGGGACGCTGGTCCACCAGCGGACCGGCGCCGCCGGAGGTGTTCCACTCCTTGCAGCTGGTCACGCAGGCGTGGCAGCCCACGCACACGTTGAGATCGATCACTAGAGCGAGCTGTGTCATTTCTTGAGTCCCTTGTTCGCAAAGTAAGCCCACACGCGCTGGGCCGTGGACTGGCCGGGGTAGGGTTGCATGGGTTTGAACTGGGGTGCGGTCACCTGGGGCTCGCCCTCGGCGGCCTTGTAGATGCGCACGCGCACGTCGTACCAGCCGGCCTGGCCGGTGAGGGGGTCCGAGTTGGAGGTGGTGCCGTAATCGGTGGGCAGTTCCTCGGTGATTACGTGGTTGAGCAGGAAACCCTTCTGGGACTCGTTGGCCCGAGGGGTCAGGTTCCACGCGCCCGCGGCCTTGCCGATGGCGTTCCAGGTCCACACGGTGCCGGGCTCCACGGCGTTGGAGTGCTTGGCGATGCAGCGCACCTTGCCCCACTGGCTCTCCACCCACACCCAGTCATCGTCCTGGATGCCCTGGGCCAGCGCCGTCTTGGCGTTGACGAACAGCACGTTGTGAGTGTGGATTTGGCGCAGCCAGGCGTTCTGGGAATCCCAGGAGTGGTACATGGCCATGGGCCGCTGGGTGACGGCCGCCAGCGGGTAGGTCTGCTTGTTGGTGACCTGGGCCTCCAGGGGCTCGTAGTAGAACGGCAGCGGATCGAAGAAGGTCTCCACGCGCTCCCTCAAGTGCTCCGGCGGCTTGCGCGACAGGCCCTTGCCCTGGGCGGCGGCGCGGAAGCGCATCAGCACCTCGGAGTAGATGTGGATGAGGATCGGCTCCGCGTAGCGGGTGATGCGGTTGCGCTGCGACCAGTCCAGGTAGCCCTTGTTCCAGTTGCGCATGTACTGGTAACTCTTGGGCAGCACGTAGTGGAACACGCAGTTGTTCTTGGCGTACATCTCCCACTGGTTGGGGTTGGGCTCGCCGCGCATGGACTTCTCGCCGCCCTTGCCGCGCCAGCCCGCCAGGAAGCCGATACCGGAGCCCGGCTCGGTCTCGTAGTTGACGATGAAGTCCGGGTAGTCGCGGTACTTGCGCTTGCCGTCCTTGGTGACGAAGGCGGGCAGGCCGAGGCGGGTGCCCAGCTCGATGAGCACCTCCTGGAAGGGCTTGCACTCGCCCTTGGGCGGCACCACCGGGATGCGCACGGAGTCCACCGGGCCGTCGAACTCGGAGATCGGCCGGTCCAGCATGGACATCACGTCGTGGCGTTCCAGGTACGTGGTGTCCGGCAGGATCAGGTCTGCGAACGCGGTCATCTCCGACTGGAAGGCATCGGCCACCACCAGGAACGGGATCTTGTACTCGCCGTTATCATCCTTGTCGTTGAGCATCTTGCGCACCTCGACCGTGTTCATGGTCGAGTTCCAGGCCATGTTGGCCATGAAGATCATCAGCGTGTCGATGGGGTAGGGGTCGCCGCGCCAGGCATTGGTGATCACGTTGTGCATCAGGCCGTGCACCGAGAGCGGGTACTCCCAGGAGAAGGCCTTGTCGATGCGCACCGGGTTGCCCTTGTCGTCCACGAACAGGTCGTCCGGATCGGCGGGCCAGCCGAGCGGCATGCCGTCCAGTGGCGTGTTGGGCTTGACCGCCTCCGGGCCCTTGGGCGGCCGGGCGCAGGGCGGGATCGGACGCGGGAAGGGGGCCTTGTGGCGGAAGCCGCCCGGGCGGTCGATGGTGCCGAGCAGGGTCATCAGGATGGACAGGGCGCGGATGGTGTGGAAACCGTTGGAATGGGCCGCAAGCCCGCGCATGGCATGGAAGGACACCGGGTTGCCGGTGACGGACTCGTGCTCCACACCCCAGGAATCTGTCCAGGCGATGGGCAGCTCGATCTTCTGGTCACGGGCGGTGACGCCCATCTCGTGGGCCAGGCGGCGGATGGTCTCGGCCGGGATGCCGGTGATGTTGGCGGCCCACTCGGGGGTATAGCCCTCGACCCGCTCCTTCAGGAGCTGGAAGGAGGGTTTGGTGGGGGTGCCGTCGTCCAGCTTGAATTCGCCCAGCAGGTAGGGGTCGGTGCCGGGGGTGTGGGTGACCACGGCCCGGTTGCTGTTACGGTCCCACCACAGCTTGTTCTGGGGCTCGTAGCAGCCTTCCTCCTCCGGCACCTCGGTGCGGTGGAACATGCCGAACTCGTTGCTGGCCTCATCGACGTTGATGAGCTGGCCGGCGTTGGTGTAGCGCACCAGGAATTCCCGGTCATACAGACCCTGGGCGATGATCTCGTTGATGATGGCCAGCAGCAGGGCGCCGTCGGTGCCCGGACGAATGGGCACCCACTCGTCGGCGATGGCGGAGTAGCCGGTGCGCACCGGGTTGATGGAGATGAAGCGACCGCCGTTGCGCTTGAACTTGGACAGCTCCACCTTCATGGGGTTGGAGTGGTGGTCCTCGGCGGTGCCCAGCATGATGAACAGCTTGGAGCGCTCCAGGTCCGGACCGCCGAACTCCCAGAAGGAGCCGCCGATGGTGTAGATCATGCCCGCGGCCATGTTCACGGAGCAGAAACCGCCGTGGGCCGCGTAGTTGGGGGTGCCGAACTGCTTGGCGAACAGGCCGGTCATGGCCTGCATCTGGTCGCGTCCGGTGAACAGGGCGAACTTCTTGGGGTCGGTCTTGCGAAGCTTGCCAAGGCGTTCGGCTAGAGTAGAGAATGCTTCTTCCCACGAGATGGGCTCGAACTGCGCATCGCCGCGCTCGGTGCCTTCCTTGCGCTTGAGGGGCTGGGTCAGTCGGGCGGGCGAGTACTGCTTCATGATGCCCGAGGAACCCTTGGCGCAGATTACCCCTTTGTTGATGGGGTGATCCGGGTTACCGTCGATGTAGCGGAGCTCGCCGTCACGCAGGTGCACACGGATGCCGCAGCGGCACGCGCACATGTAGCAGGTGGTCTTCTTGATCTCCTGCGCGGGGTTCTTGGTCTCGGACAGGGTCGGGTCTGAGGTGGGCCTGGGGGTTTTTGCTTGCATGTCGGTTTTTCCCTTACGGGGATTAGATAATTAGAATGTTCCTTTATCATTCTGACTAGCGCGCCCGGGCATTGGCAAGTTGTAACTTTTTATCGATGTATTAGCGGGCACGGAAAGCCCCGACAATGCGAGCGCGACGGAGTGTCGCCCGGACTGCAAGCTCAGGAATAGTGCGCAATGAAGATATGTATAGTCTCTGACAGCCATGATCGGGGCCCGATGCTGGCCCGGGCCATCGAGGCGGCCATCGCCGAGGGGGCCGCCCTGGTCATCCACTGCGGAGACCTGATCGGCGGGAACACGATCAGGGCGTCCCTGGCCCTGGGGGTGCCCATTCACGCGGTGCACGGGAACAATCTGGGTGACCCGGTGGCCATTGCACGCATCGCCCACAACTCCAAGGGCATGTTCATCTACCACGGACTGGATGCGGACATCACCGTCGCGGGCCGCAGGATCTTTGTGACCCACTACCCCCATTACGGTCATGCCATGGCCTGTACCGGTGACTTCGACCTGGTCTGCTGTGGCCACAGCCACGAACCCGAGATCCGCCAGCAGTCGACGGTGCGCGACAGCCAGACCTGGCTGATCAACCCGGGCACGGTCGCGGGGTTGGGCGCGCCCGAGGCCACGTGGATTTTGGGTGACCTGGAGACCATGAAATTCGAATTGCGCCAAACCCCTGACTGAGTCTCACCACGGCCGGTGAATCCGGCCCGACCTGCACCAACCGTTAATCGAGGATCGTCTCAGAATGACCGCAGAAACCCCCCGCAAGCCCCTGCCCTCCTTCAAGGCGCCCGCTAACCTGGGTTACGTGGAGCCCGGTATCCAGGAGCGCGTCGTCGCGACGTCACCTGCCATTCAGGTGATGACCAGTCTGCGCAACGTCAGTGCGAGCACCATCCGTCCCGGGGCCTCCCTGGTCGAGGCCAATCAGACCATGATCGCCCGCGGCGTGCGCCTGCTGCTGGTCGTGGACCCGGAGGGGCAGGTGATCGGCCTGATCACCGCCCGCGACACCCAGGGCGAGCGGCCGATCCAGATGGTGCATGAGCGTGGCGGCCGATTCGAGGACCTGCAGGTGCGCGATCTCATGATCCCGCGCGAATCCATTGACCTGATCGACATGCGGGACGTGGTGCGCGCGGAAGTGCGCGACATCGTGGCAACGCTCAAGGACCAGGGCCGTCAGCATGCCCTGGTGGCGTCAACGGACCAGGCCACCGGCAAGACCCGCATCTGCGGCATCTTTTCCGCCACGCAGATCGGCCGCCAGCTCGGCCTGTCGGTGCAGACTTTCGAAGTGGCCAAGACCTTCGCCGAAATCCAGGCCGCGCTCGCCAAGGAATATTGAGCGACACGCCCGGGCTTCCCTGGAAGCCCGGGCGTGATATTTGCGGCCTCCCGCCCCGTCCAGGCGGGCTTGGCCCGCCCTATGCCACTCCAGCCAGAGATAGCCTGAGGCAGGCCGAAAGCGTCCTGTCGGTCGCCAGCCAGGTGGGGTCTGCGCACCCATCACTCCAAACGCCGGGTCATCAGATAGCACTCACGACCGCCGTGGTCCGAGAGATCGGTCCGCACGGGCCTGTGTGCGCCAGGTCGCTATGGAATCAGGATCTTGTCCAGCCGGGAGGGCCGGTAAGGGTGGTAGGGAAAGGGCTGGGGCGGGGGAGTGAAGCGCCTTATGGGGGGTACCCCCCATAAGGCGAAACGGCAGGTTGACTCAGGGGCGCTTGGGGGTGGTGTACTCCGCCACCTTGTGGAACGAGTCCCAAATCGTCTCGTAGCCTACGAAGCCCTTTTCATTGGGCTCTTTCTGACGGGTCTTGACGAAACGGGCCTTGCCTTCAGGCACCTTGGGTCGGGTCTTGGGTTGTTCGCTCATAAGTCACCTTTTTCTTCGAGTTCGCGATCGCCGCAGCGAGTTATTCGCAGCTGAAAACGGTCACGATGAAATTGGTCTTCATCATGCAGAAAAAAGTATATCAGAAACCGTCCGGCGGGCAGCAAGTTCCCGGTGAAATGTATCTTTTTATGATGTGATAAATCGAGGTTTCCCATCCTGTCCGGGATCTTGAGAAATCCGGTTCCACGCGGGCGCGTCACACCTAACCTATTATCCAGACAGGAAAAATACCAATGCCTTTGCGGGAGGCTGCAAAACCGGCAGCAGCGCCATGCCCGGGAGTGGGTTGAGAAATGTGTCCCGCGGGCACTGCACAGGCCGAAAAAGGGCTGCAATCCCATCCTGAAGCACGAAACCGCAGGTGCGTGCGCGGCCTCCCTTGTACCGGCGTGGCGCGTGAATTCATCGGGCAGCCGGGTTAACATCAGGGGCCATTCATCCACGTGTCTGAAGCCCTGATCGCATGCCGCAATACATATTCGTTTATCTCGGAGGCGAGTACCCTTCGGACCCGCAGGAGGCGCAAGCGCATCTCCAGAAATACCAGCAATGGCTGATGTCGCTCGGCACCGCAGTGGTGAGCCCCGCCGTGCCCTTCCGGGATACCCACACGATACAACCCGACGGCTCGGTTTCCCGGGGCACTGTCTCGGCCATGTCCGGCCTGAGCATCATGCGGATGGGCTCCATGCAGGAAGCCATCGCCGCGGCCCGGGCCTGTCCCTTCCTCGAAATCAAAGGCACCCTGGAAGTATCGGAAATGATCGAGATGCCCCGCGCCTCCGGGGATGGCGGCAGCGAGACCGTAAACTGACGACGCATGGAGTTTGTCTGTTACGCCCACTGGGACCAGTTGCCCGAGAGTGCGGCGTCCCTGTTCTCCCAAGCGGCCGGCGACAGTCTCTTCTTTTCACGCCCCTGGTTTGAAAACCTGCTGAGGACCACGCCAGCCGATCGGCAGAGCCTCCTGCTGGCCTGCGTGGTGGAGGACGGCAGGGTTCTGGGACTGCTCCCCCTGGAGATGCGCGACAGCAGACACTGGTATGGGCTCACAAACCTGTACGCCTCGCTCTACACGCTGCTGCTGGCGGAGCATCGCCAGCGCGAGGTCATCGGCTGCCTCGCCAGGGGTCTCAGCGATTTGTCGTTCGCATCACTGCGCCTGGACCCGATCGCCTCTGACGACGCCAACCTGGAGGGCTTGCAGCAGGCCATGGAATCCCTAGGCATTGCCTGTGATCGAAGATTCCGGTTCTACAACTGGATCCACCGTACACAGGGTCAATCGTTCGAGGATTACATGGCGGCGCGTCCCGCCAGAGTCCGTAACAGCATCGCGCGCAAGGCGCGAAAGCTCGCCCGGGAGCATGGCTACAGGATTCAGGTCTTTACGGATAGTGGCCTGCAGACGGCTATGTCAGACTACTACGCCGTCTATGACAGGAGCTGGAAGGCCTCGGAGCAGTATCGCGATTTTATCGACGGCCTGGTCAGTGCGCTGGCCGAGCAGGGCTGGTTGAGACTCGGCATCCTTTATGTGGGGGAGACTCCCGTTGCCGCGCAACTCTGGTTCGTGGTCTGTGGCAAGGCAAGTATCTTCAAGCTGGCCCATGACGAGCAATGGAAGCGTTACTCCCCGGGTTCGATTCTGATCCGGCACCTGATGGAGCATGTCATCGATCATGACAGGGTGGCGGAGATCGATTTCCTGACCGGCAATGACGCCTACAAGCAGGACTGGATGTCAGAGCGCAGGGAGCGCTGGACGCTCTACTGCATCAGGAGCCCGAAACCCGAGCGGGGGATCGGTCGAATACTGAAGTGGCTGAACCGATAGCAACGAAATCCACATCCACGAAAACCGTAGGGTAAACGAAGTGCAACTCAAGACCGACCCCGAACAATTCGATCAACTCCAACAGCTCTTCATCCGCGAGATCATCGAGCAGATCAGGCTCAAGCTGACCGAGGCGGGGTTTCGCGACGAAGCGCTCAAAGAAGTCACGGCCCATATCGCCTTCAGCGTGGCCAGTACCATTGATGACAACGCCGGGATTGAAGCAGAGGGCGTTGCGGTCAAGCCGTACCTGAGCTTTGTCACCGGGGACAAACAACTCGTCCATGGCGGTGAAAATTCCTATATGCATGAATATGTCGCCGATCTCATCACCGAGATATTCGACGAATAACCGCAGGGCGGGCGGCGCGTGCCATGAAAATCATACAGAGACATTTTCTCAGGGGTTCTCAGGAACTCGAGATCATCGACGATTACGTCAGGATTCGAAGCAAGGCGCCATTCAAGCCTGTTGAGGAACTGACCGTGATGCTGACGGTTCTGAATCCGGAGCCGGTGATCAGCCGATCCAGCCTGAGTTTCAACAGCCGGGTGAATGGTGACGCGCTGATCACGCTCCAGCTAGGCAAGCCCGATACCGAGGCCTTCAATGCCTTCGTCGCTCTCGTTAAGCGCAGGGCCCTGGAGGAGTTCCAGGCCTTTGCCGGACTCAGGCCCGTCCGACAGCCTGCCGGCCTGGAGGCCAATGTCTACGATGAGCCGCCGGACTTTGATGATGAGGGTGAGGGCAATCCGGCGAAGCTCCGGCGTGACCTCGATGCCGAGAGGATCGATGAGGCGATTCGGATGCTCAGAACCTATCTGAGCCCTGACGACATCCAGCCATTGCTAAGCGCATTGGAAGCGCTGAGCGCCGATCCGGGAAGTGCGGGACTCCAGTCGCAGGTGGTCTATGCGTTCAATGCACTGGGTCCGAGACAGGGGGCTGTCCTGACCTATGCGCCCTACGTGGGCGTGCTTTTGTCCGATGGGCCGGCCGGTGCCCCTTACTGAGATGCAGGCGCGGGGTTCCTGATCCGGACAGTTCACCAGTGCGACCGGCGGATTCCAGGCCGGTCTCCCGTGCACATAAGGCGGGCGAGGCCCGCCCTATGGATATTGAAGGTGAGGGCGCGAGTCGGGAAGTCAGATCGGCACAATCCGGTCCGTATCAATATCCGGCCCGTCGATGACCCGGGTGCCCGCTTCGATCTCTTCCGGGGTGGCATCCCGTACGCTCAGGATCTTGAGCCTGAAGATCAGATCTCTGCCGCACAGCGGGTTGTTGCCGTCGACCGTCAGTGTCTTGTCATCCATACGCGTCACGATGAACTCTTTTCGTTCGCCGCTCTCGCTTTCCATCAGGATGATCGTCCCGACTTCCCGGTACTCTTCCGGCACATTGTCAATGCTGTCGGTAAACACCAGGCTTTCGTCCCGTGCCCCGTAGATCGCATTGCCGTCAATGGCGACCTCGATCACGTCGCCCTGGCAACGCCCCTGCAGGTCGTCGGTGACCTGGCTGTTCAGTACATGGTTCGTGCCATGCACGTAACTTAAGGGGAACTCGACGGTTGACAGCACGTCTCCGGATTTCTTGTCGATGACCTCGTAGGTCAGCTCGACAAACTTATTGTCTTGTATGATTTCGCTCATGATCGTCTAGAACACGGATGCGGCGAAGATCTTGACCTCGCCTCTTTCATAACCGACGACCATGCGCCCCAGCCACTCGCCAGCCCGCTTGGTGCTGCGCACCCTGAACAGGCAGGTGACATGCTCGCCACGCCGGATGAAGCCCAGGAAGTCATAATCTGTTGAGAGGCTCCGGGTCAGCTCGCTCTTGGCGAACTGTTTGCCAAGCTCCACCTCGTTCAGGCCGAGCAGAAGGTCGTAGGAGAAGTTTCGAATGAACTTCCCGTAGTTGCCTTTGTTGGAATACTTGATCAGGTCGTCCCACATGGGGAGGACGATCTGGAGGAGTTCCTCGTCCGTCTTCTCGATGATGTTCATGGATTTTCTCTGAAATGACCATTTGCGTGTGACAGGTTGCCCACTGGCGTGCAGCCGGGTCAACACATTACCGTGCCGCAAAAAAAAAGACCAACGTGTCGTTGATCTTTTTTGAAGCGACCCGGGAAGGCGCGGTTAACGCCTCCCCGGTATCGACTGCCCTTACTCGTCCTTGCCCACGATGTGGTAGCAGGGCGCCTTCTCCATGGTGTACTCCCCGGTCTTCGGGTCACGACGGGAAACCGTCAGTACATGCCAGTTCTCGTCGTCCAGTTTCATGGCATCACCACGGTAGTAATAGCCCGGCCAGCGCGTCTCCTTGCGGAACAGGGTGTGGTGGAAGACCGCCTCGGCAGTGCGGTGACGGTGCTTCAACTCCCAGGCGCGCAGCAGTTCGTGGATATTCTCCGCCGCGACCTTCTCCAGGTCCTCTTCCAGGGCCTTCATCTTCTTGAGGCCGATGTTGAGCAGCTTGTCGTTGGTCATGTAGTTGACCGTCACGCCGCCGCAGTACTCATCCATCAGCTTCTGCAGGCGATCCAGACCCTGGCGCGGGTTGATGTAGTTGGGGTTGACCGAACCAGCGACGATCTCATTGCGGTAGATCTTGTAGTGCTCCATGGGCTTGTAGATCTCGGCCTTGCGGCGGTCGATCTGCTCCTGGGAGACACGGATCCCCTCGGCCTTGCCATCGTCGATGTACTTGCACGCGGCCTTGGCAGCCAGGCGTCCTTCGGTGAAGGAGCCGGAGGAGAAGGCATGCGGGGTGCCGCCGACGGCATCGCCGGCACCGAACAGGCCTTCGACCGTGGTCATACGGTTGTAGCCCCAGAAATACTCGGGCGGAGAGATGTCCTCGGGACCGGAGCACCAGGCGCCGCAACCGGTGGCGTGGGAACCCATGACGTAGGGCTCGGAGGTCGTGAGCTCCGGGTTCTCGTACTTGGGGTTCACGTCGGTGGCGGCCCACAGCACGGCCTGACCCACGGTCATGCCCAGGAAGTTGTGCCAGCCGATCTCCTCGAGGTGAGGGTCCTGGAAGGCCTCCATGGTGACCATGTGGATCGGACCGCGACCGGCATTCACCTCGTTGATGAGGGCGTGGTTGCGCAAGCAGGTCGGGATCGGACGATGGGTGCGGTGCGAGACCTCGGGGTCCAGGTACTCCTTGCCCACCATCTTCTGCAGTTCCGGGAACCACTTGGACTCATACTCTTCACCATAGGCGTTCTGGGTGTAGGTCTTGAGGTGCAGGAAGTAGGCACCCACCGGGCCGTAACCGTCCTTGAAACGGGCCAGCACGATGCGGTTTTCCATCTGGGTCATCTTCGCGCCGGCCTCGATCATCAGGCCATAGGCGGAACCGGAGGACCAGGGGGCATACCACACGCGACCGGCGCCTTCACCCACGGAACGCGGCTTGAAGATGTTGGAGGCACCGCCCGCGGCCACGATCACGGCCTTGGACTTGAACACGTGGTAGTCACCGGTGCGGACGTTGAAGCCCACGGCACCGGCCACGCGGTTCTCCTTGGCATCGTCCATCAGCAGGTGGGTGATGCAGACGCGGTTGTAGACCTTGTCGGCGGACTTCTTGGCGGCCTCGGCCACGATGGGCTTGTAGGACTCACCGTGAATCATGATCTGCCAACGGCCTTCACGCTGGTAGGTGCCGGTCTTGGGGTTGCGCATGATCGGCAGGCCCCATTCCTCGAACTGGTGAACAGCCGAGTCCACGTGGCGCGCCATGTCGAACAGCAGGTCCTCGCGCACCATGCCCATCAGGTCGATACGGGCGTAGCGCACGTGATCTTCCGGGTTGTTCTCGCCGAAGCGGGTGCCCATGTAGCAGTTGATGGCATAGAGGCCCTGGGCCACGGCGCCGGAACGGTCGATGTTGGCCTTTTCGGCGATCACGATCTTCTTGTCCTGACCCCAGTAACGAGCCTCCCACGCCGCACCGGTGCCACCGAGGCCAGCGCCACAGACCAGGATGTCGATGTTGTCTTCTACGATTGTGTTGTAAGCCATTAGTAGTACACCCCTGCTTTCATTCTCAGGCCATTGGATTCCAGCGTATGCAGACCGCCCTCATCCAGACGGATGTATTTCGGCTCGTTGAAGAGCAGCTGGCTGTCGCGCATTTCCTTGCTGGGCGCCGGCACGTCGGCCAGCTTGGGAATGTACTGACCCCAGGGCTTGGTGGTGATGGGGGCCAGCAGATTGAGGTCCATTTCACCGTTGCGGGACTTGATGCGCCACGCGATGACACCCTTTTCCTCGTCACGGATCACCCGTACGGAATGGCCCAGCGGAGCGAAGTCCGCATAACCACGCACGTCAATGGCGTTGTGCGGGCAGGCCTTGACGCAGGAGTAGCACTCCCAGCACATGTTGGGTTCGATGTTGTAGGCACGGCGCACGGTCGGGTCGATGTGCATGATGTCCGACGGGCAGATATCGACACAGGCTCCACAGCCGTCGCAGCGCGTCATATATACGAAAGTTGGCATGTCGGTCCTCTCTTAAAAGAATTGTTATTCAGTGTCTCGACTCAGTAGTGGCGTGGCGGTTCGCGGGTGATGCCGAGCCCCATGTTGGGCGGGTTGGTGCCCATGTATTCCGGGATGTCGGGATACCGCGCCTGCAGCTTGGGATCCGTCAGTTCACCCACATCGGGCAGATTCTCCTGAGAGCCGTCGGCCTTGGTGACCTTCTTCTGGTAGGCGGCGGCGGGCTTGAAGAACATGTGGGCAAACTTGGACCAGATCACCGTGGAGAACAGCGTCGTGCTGGCGGCGATGAACAGGGCGAAGAACAGCCAGCCGATGGCGGTGCCCTGGGTGAAGGACCACAGCAGCGCGAAGGTGGCCATCGCCAGCAGGGAAAGGATGAACAGATCGGCGCGCACCACGCGGTACCAGGGGTTGCCTTCGGCGGAGACGTCCACGCGGATGAAGAACCAGAACCAGTAGCCGCCGACCGCGAGGCTGAGCGCGCCCAGGTGCCACAGCAGCGGCCAGATGCCCGCTTCGCCCGAGGTGGGGTGAGCAAAGATCAGCACCGCCGTCGACACCACGAAGAAGATGAAGCCGTACATGGTGAGGAGGTGCGAGACGCGCCGCTGTTGCTCGCCGCGGTGGGAAAACTCGGAGGAGGTGAGCACCTCGCCGACGATGGTCTGGACTGCAAGGCCGACCTTCTCGCCACTGCTCACGCTGCGCCGGGCGTTCTTTTCCTGCTTTTTCGCATTCTCGAAGAAATACTTGGCGCTCTTCTTGTGCGTCACATCGATGAGCACGCCGGCGATGACCAGCAGGATCATGGCCACCACATAGATCTGCATGGCCGCGGGCGGAATGAATGCTGCAAGCTCACTGAATGGGTTGGTACTAATCATTGTCTACTCTCCTAGTGGTGATGCTGAGTTCTTATTGATTTAGAGACGGATCTCGTCTAACCCTTTGTCATCATGACGGCCCTGCACCAGTTACGCTTCATGCACGACCTGGCGGATGACGACCCCTACTTGGCGGAATGCCCGGTCAGCTTGACCTCGACCTTTTCGGTGAGGTTGTTGTAGTACTCGCGCAGGATCTCCAGCACTTCCGGGCGCGAGAACTCTGCCGGCACGTCGTCCCCCTCGGACAGGGCCTTGCGCAGCTTGGTGCCGGAGAGCAGCAGCCGGTCGCCGGGCTCGTGGGGGCAGGTGCGCGCAGAGGCCATGCCGCCGCACTTGTAGCACCAGAAGGTCCAGTCGATCTTCAGGGCCTGGGTCTCCAGGGCGCCCTTGGGGATCTGGTCGAAGATATGGTGCGCGTCGAACGGGCCGTAGTAATCGCCCACACCCGCATGGTCGCGGCCCACGATCAGGTGGGAGCAGCCGTAGTTCTGGCGGAACACTGCATGCAGCAGGGCCTCGCGGGGACCTGCGTAGCGCATGTCCAGCGGGTAACCCGCCTGGATGATGGTGTTCTTGACGAAGTATTTGTCCACCAGGGTGTTGATGGCCTTGGCGCGCACGTCGGCCGGGATGTCGCCGGGCTTGAGGTTGCCCAGCAGCGAGTGGATCAGCACGCCGTCGCAGGTCTCGATGGCCACCTTGGCGAGGTATTCGTGGGAACGGTGCATGGGGTTGCGGGTCTGGAACGCCGCCACCTTGCTCCAGCCCATGGCCTCGAACTGGGCGCGGGTCTCCTTGGGGGACATGAACAGATCGCCGTACTTCTCGGGGAATCCGCCCTGGGACAGCACCTTCACGGGACCGGCGAGGTTCACGTCGCCCTGTTCCATGACCATCTTCACGCCCGGATGCTCCAGGTCGGTGGTCTTGAACACGGTGGCGCACTCGTGGGCCTTGTCGATCCGGTATTTCTCGGTCACCGTCATGGTGGCCAGGATCTCGTCATTCTCCGGGTCCACCAGGGCGATGTCGCTGCCGGTCTTGATGCCGTCGGCCACCACCTCGTCGGTGGAGAGCGTGATGGGGATGGGCCAGAACAGGCCGCTGGCGGTCTTCATGCCGTCGCAGACGCCTTCCCAGTCCGCGTGGCTCATGAAGCCGTCCAGGGGGGTAAACCCGCCCAGACCCAACATAATAATGTCGCCCTTTTCCCGGGAGCTGACCTTGACCTTGGGCAGCGACTCGGCGCGCCCCCGTTCAGCGCTCAAAGCCTCGCCTTCCAGCAGCAAGGGCTTGAGCGGACCCCCCCCGTGAGGATTCACCAGTGACATTAGTTTTTTCCTCTTTAATTAATTAAGAAACCGTTGAATTGCCGGAAAAATGTAAGATTCTAGATCTCGCCACACGACACTAGCACTGCCCGGCCCGCGCTAGGAATCGGAATTTTGAATCTTTAAATAAGCTGTGCTGATCCATATATCCCCCATTGGGGATAGGGTCGGGTGGTGGGTGCGCGCAAGTGATTGATCTGCGGTCCCTGTTCGGATCCTTCCGATCTGCCGGGAAGTGGCGTGACGTGGTGGAGGCCGGCTTGCATGTGGACTCGTGCGCCGGTGACGAATGCGACAGGATCAATGTCGCCATGAAAACGGGCACGGGCCGTGGGTATCTAAAGTAAACGATTGTGGGCCCAGAAGCCAAAGTTTCGTGCGCGATAACCTAAAAAAACGGGCCCCGTATCCCAGCGGGTCCACCACCCAAACGGAAGGGGTCAGAAATGAGATGTATTCTGTTGGGCGCTCCCGGCGCCGGGAAAGGTACCCAGGCTCAGTTCATCACCGAGAAATACGGTATCCCGCAGATCTCCACCGGCGACATGCTCCGTGCCGCCGTCAAGGCCGGCACGCCGCTGGGCGTGGAGGCCAAGAAGGTCATGGACGCGGGCGGCCTGGTGTCCGACGAGATCATCCGAGGAGACCGTGCGCAAGCGGCTGGACGTGTACCACAGCCAGACCAAGCCGCTGGTGGCGTTCTACTGCAGCCTGGCCGAGAGCAGCGAGGACTGTGCCACCCGGTACGCCAGGGTGGCGGGCGTCGGTTCCGTGGAGGAGATCCGCGACAAGGTGTTCGAGGCGCTCGGCGGCTCAGGGGGGGAAGGCGTGAGCGGTTAGGAGATAGGGGATAGGGGATAGGGGATAGGGGATAGGGGATAGGGAGTAAACCATGTCCGGCTTGCACCCCTCACCCCTCACCCCTCACCCGTTTCCCAAGGCACCAAAGAGAAGGGCCGGCAAAAGCCGGCCCTTCTTACTTCACACTTCCCAATTCCCACTTCACACTTCCCAATTCCCACTTCCCACTTCCCAATTCCCCCTTCCTACTTCTTGAGCACCTTCTCCACCAGGTTCTGGCGCAGCCGGTAGGCGTCCGGCATGCCAGAGCCCAGCAGCGGGCGCAGGTACAGGCGGAAGGCGTCGGTGACGTCCGTGCCGGAGGCGGTGATGAACTCATCGGGCATGACCTTGGTCTTGCCGGCCACCGCCTCGAGGGGCGCGAGCCGGTAGTCCACGGAGTAGAAGCCGGTACGCTCGATCACCACGGAGCCATCCTGCTTGCCCCACATGGCGTACTGCACCGCCTTCTCGCCCACCTCCCGGGCCTCGCGCTGGTCCACGTCGGAGACGCAGCCCACGAAGGAGCGCTGCAGGTAGCCGAAGGTGTCACCGCGCACGCGTTTGATGCCGAGCTTGTTCTTGATCTCGTCGCAGAGCATGTCCGCCAGCTGGCCGGTGCCGGAGAGCTGCACGTTGCCGTGGGCGTCCTTTTCCACTTCCTTGGCGAGCTTCACCGCGATGGGGGTGCCCTCGGCGTCGTGGATGCCCTCGCTCACGGCGACCACGCAGCGCCCGTAGCGCTCCATGGTGGCCTTCACGTCGGCCAGGAACCTGTCGATGTCGAAGACCCGCTCCGGCAGGTAGATCAGGTGCGGACCGTCGTCCGGAAACTTCTTGCCGAGCGCGGCGGCGGCGGTGAGAAAGCCCGCATGACGACCCATGACCACGCCGATGTACACACCGGGCAGGGCCCAGTTGTCCAGGTTGGCACCCATGAAGGACTGGGCCACGAAGCGCGCGGCGGACGGGAAGCCGGGCGTGTGGTCGTTTTCCACCAGGTCGTTGTCGATGGTCTTGGGGATGTGGATGCAGCGCAGGTCGTAATTGGCCTTCTGGGCCTCCTCGCTGACGATGCGCACGGTGTCCGAGGAGTCGTTGCCGCCGATGTAGAAGAAGTAGCCGATCTCATGGGCCTTGAGGACCTTGAAGATCTCCTGGCAGTACTTGAGGTCGGGCTTGTCGCGGGTGGAGCCGAGCGCGGAGGACGGGGTCTGGGCCACCAGCTCCAGGTTGTGGCTGGTCTCCTGGGTCAGGTCCAGGAATTCCTCGTCCACAATGCCGCGTACGCCGTGAAATGCCCCGTACACCAGCTCCACGTTCCTGAATTTGCGGGACTCCAGTACGGCGCCCACCATGGACTGATTGATTACGGCCGTGGGGCCGCCCCCCTGGGCGACGAGTACCTTGTTCGCCATGTCTGTCTCCTAATCGCTTTGGTGATTTGTCGGGGCCATGCAAAGCCCCGGTTTTTTATAGTGAGAAATTTACAAACCGCCTGACTATACGACATCCCCATCGCGGGGGGTAAGTGGTGAAAACTTTTGGGTCTATTCACGGAATTTGGGCGAGACAGCCCGGAAAAGGCAGATTTCCGGGCCCGGCAGGGCCCGGAGGCGGGGGTGCGGCGTGGATTTGCGATGGCTGGCGGCGTGGGTACGCCGCCCGGATCAGGTGTGTTCCCGGCGCCGGCGGGGCGGCGCGCGTTTTCCGCTGCGGTCACCGCGATTCTGACCGCCCAGGCGCTCGCGGATCTCTCGCTTGGCGGGCGGCGCCGGTTTGACCAGCAGTTCCGGGTCGATGGCTGCGGCCTCGATCTTGAAGCCTATGTATTGCTCGATGTCCGGCAGGTAAAAGGCGGAATCCTCGCAGGCGAAGCTCACCGCGTCGCCCTCGGCGCCGGCGCGGCCGGTGCGGCCGATGCGGTGCACGTAGTCCTCGCCGGACTGTGGCAGGTCGAAGTTGAACACGTGGGAGACGTCGGGGATGTGCAGGCCGCGGGCCGCCACATCGGTGGCCACCAGCACCTGAAATTCGTCGTTCTCGAACTGCTTGAGCAGGCGCTGGCGTTTCTGCTGAGGCACGTCGCCGGAGAGCACCGCGACCTTGATGTCGTTGCCCTTGAGCCAGGCCTCCAGCTTGTCGGCCATGTGCTTGGTGTTGACGAACACCATGGAGCGGCTCGGGCCGATGCGCTTCATGAGTCCCAGCAGCAGGGGGATCTTTTCCGGATTGGCGGGGTAGTAGACCACCTGGCGGACACGCTGGGCCGTGACCTGCTCGTCCCGGGTCTGCACCTTCTCGGGGTTGTTCATGTGCTCGTAGGCCAGCTCCATCACCCGGTGGGAGAGGGTGGCGGAGAACAGCATGGACTGGCGCTCCGTGGGCGGGGTCATGCGCCGCAGCAGGAAGCGGATGTCCTTGATGAAGCCCAGGTCGAACATGCGGTCCGCCTCATCCAGCACCATCACCTGGACCAGGCGCATGTCGAACACCTTCTGCTTGAAGTAGTCGATGATGCGCCCGGGGGTACCGATCAGGATGTCCACCCCGTCCACCAGTTGCTGGCGCTGCTTGTCGTAATCGGTGCCGCCGTAGGCGAGACCAAGCTTCAGGCCGGTGTGGGCGCCGAGTGTCACGGCATCCTTGTGGATCTGGATGGCCAGCTCGCGGGTGGGGGCAAGGATCAGGGCGCGGATCTGGTTCTGCTTGCGCTCGGCGGGGGCGGGATCACGCAGCAGGCGGTTGAAGGTGGCGATCAGGAAGGCGGCGGTCTTGCCGGTGCCGGTCTGGGCCTGGCCGGCCACGTCGTGACCCTTGAGGGCGATGGGCAGGGCCAGGGCCTGGATGGGGGTGCAGCGGCTGAATCCGGCGTCTTCGATGCCTTGTCTGACACTGTCGGGGAGGTCGAACTGGCTGAAGGAGGTATCCGAGAGGTGGGTATCCGTCATGGGGTCCTGGCTATTCATATGGGCTTGAAATGGTGGGCGGAATGGGCTCCAATTGCCGGGTATTCGCCGCTCTGCCCTGGCACGGGGCAGGCAAATCCCCCCGAGCCCAGGCCGCGAAACCCCTATTCTAACCGGAGGTTAACCGTTGTGAGTGAAAAGATCCTTCACGTGACCGATGCCAGTTTCGAGGACGAGGTGCTCAAGTCCGAGCAGCCGGTGCTGGTGGACTACTGGGCCGAGTGGTGCGGCCCCTGCAAGATGATCGCCCCGATCCTGGACGAGATCGCCTCCGAGTACGGTGACCGGGTCAAGATCGCCAAGCTGAACATCGACGAGAATCCCGGCACCCCGCCCAAGTATGGCATCCGCGGCATCCCCACCCTGATGCTGTTCAAGGGTGGCAGTGTCGAGGCCACCAAGGTGGGCGCGCTGTCCAAGTCCCAGCTGACTGCCTTCCTGGACCAGAATATCTGATCCGGTTCACGGACCGGCCCGGCGCCCTGCGCGCCGGGCTGGACTCGACCGGATGATCATGCTAGCTTAACGAAAATTATATAAGCAGACCTCGCCCGTCGTTCTGGCGCGCGAAGCCTCCCCGAACCGAATTCCCAATCAGATCAGCAGTTCCGGCCACCCGCCAAGGGTGTGTCTGTACGCCTGTAACCCTCTCCCTGCCCTCCATCCGATATCGACTCGCATGAATCTGACCGAACTCAAGCGCAAGCCCGCAGCAGAACTCGTTGAACTCGCCCAGTCCATGAAGATCGAAGGCATGGCGCGGGCTCGCAAGCAGGACATCATCTTCGCCATGCTCAAGGCGCATGCGAAGAACGGAGAGGACATCTTCGGCGATGGTGTGCTGGAAATACTTCAGGATGGTTTCGGCTTCCTGCGCTCGGGGGACAGCTCCTACCTGGCAGGCCCTGATGACATCTACGTCTCGCCCTCCCAGATTCGCCGCTTCAGCCTGCGCACCGGCGACACCATTTCCGGCAAGATCCGGCCCCCCAAGGAAGGTGAGCGCTATTTCGCGCTGCTCAAGGTGGACCAGATCAACTTCGAGGCGCCGGAAAACGCCAAGAACAAGGTCCTGTTCGAGAACCTCACCCCCCTGCATGCCAGCGAGCGCATGCGCATGGAGCGGGGTAACGGCAGCACCGAGGACATCACCGCCCGGGTCATCGACATCGTCGCCCCCTTCGGTAAGGGCCAGCGCGGCCTGATCGTCTCCCCGCCCAAGGCGGGTAAGACCCTGATGCTGCAGAACATCGCCCAGAGCATCGCCACCAACTACCCGGACTGCTACCTGATCGTGCTGCTCATCGACGAGCGGCCCGAGGAAGTGACCGAGATGGCGCGCATGGTGCAGGGCGAGGTGATCTCCTCCACCTTCGACGAGCCCGCCAGCCGCCACGTGCAGGTGGCCGAGATGGTCATCGAGAAGGCCAAGCGCCTGGTGGAGCACAAGCGTGACGTGGTGATCCTGCTGGATTCCATCACCCGCCTGGCCCGGGCCTACAACACCGTGGTGCCGTCCTCCGGCAAGGTGCTCACCGGCGGCGTGGACGCCAACGCCCTGCACCGGCCCAAGCGCTTCTTTGGCGCGGCCCGCAACATCGAGGAAGGCGGCAGCCTGACCATCCTCGCCACCGCCCTGGTGGACACCGGCTCCAAGATGGACGAGGTGATCTACGAGGAGTTCAAGGGCACCGGTAACATGGAGATCCACCTGGATCGCCGCATCGCCGAAAAGCGCACCTACCCCGCCATCAACATCAACCGTTCCGGCACCCGCCGCGAAGAACTCCTCACCGACCCCGACGAGCTGCAGAAGCTCTGGATCCTGCGCAAGTTCCTGCACTCCATGGACGAGCTGGAGGCCATCGAGTTCCTGCTGAGCCGCCTGCAATCCACCAAGGTGAACAGCGAGTTCTTCGATATGATGAAGAAAGGATGAGAGACAAGATCCAAGATACAAGAGACAAGTGGAACAAAAAGAGAGGCCGGTAAAACCGGCCTCTCTTTTTTCGGCTCTTACTTGTCTCTTGTATCTAGCAACTTGCCTCTAGCGCTTCAAACCCAACACTCGGGCGTCACGCCCCAGATCTCGTCGGCGTATTGCTTCACCGTGCGGTCGATGGAGAAGTAACCCATGCGGGCGGTGTTGAGCATGGCGCGGCGGGTCCATTCCTCGGGCTTGCGGTACAGCATGTCGACCCGCTCCTGGGCATGCAGGTAGCTTTCGAAATCGGCCAGCACCAGGAAGGTGTCGTTGTTCAGCAGGTCGTGGACCAGGTCTCGATAGCGCCCGGGCTCCGAGGGCGAGAAGAAGCCGGAGGCGATCATGTCGATCACTTCCTTGAGCTCCCCATTCTTCTCGTAGTGCTCCCGCGGCCGATAGCCGCGCGCCTTGGTCTCGGCGACCTCGTCGGCAGTCAGACCGAAGATGAAGATGTTCTCCTCGCCCACCGCCTCGCGGATCTCCACGTTGGCGCCGTCCAGGGTGCCGATGGTCAGGGCGCCGTTCAGGGCCAGCTTCATGTTGCCGGTGCCCGAGGCCTCCATGCCGGCGGTGGAGATCTGCTCAGAGAGGTCGGCGGCGGGGATGATTACGGCCGCGGAACTGACGTCGTAGTTGGGGAAGAATACCACCTTCAGGCGGCCCTCCACCACCGGGTCGTGGTTGACCACGTCGGCCACGTCATTGATCAGGCGGATGATCTGCTTGGCGCGTACATAGGCAGGCGCCGCCTTGCCGGCGAACAGCACCACTCTTTGGGCCTGTTCCGGGGCCTCACCGTGACGGATGCGGTTGTAGAAGGCGATCACGTGCAGGATGTTGAGCAGCTGGCGCTTGTACTCGTGGATGCGCTTGATCTGGACGTCGAACATGGCCGCGGGATCGATCTCGATGCCGGTACGCGCAAGCACCAGTTCCGCCAGGTGGCGCTTGTTGGCCTCCTTGACGGTTCTGAATTCCTGCCGGCAGGTGGCGTCCTCGGCGAAGGATTCCAGATCCCTGAGCTGGGCCAGGTCCATGACCCATTCCTTGCCGATGTGCTCACTGATCAACGCAGACAAGGCCGGATTGGCCTGGTTGAGCCACAGGCGCGGCGTGATGCCGTTGGTGATGCTGATGAAGCGCTCCGGCCACAGGCGGTAGAAATCGTGGAACAGGGTGTCCTTGAGCAACTGGGTGTGCAGGGCGGCCACGCCGTTGATGTGGTGGCTGCCCACCACGGCCAGGTGCGCCATGCGCACACGCCGGCCGTGGTCCTCGTCGATGATGGACAGGCGCTTGACGATCTCCGTATCGCCGGGGAAGGTGTGGCGCACCTCGTTGAGGAAATGGAAGTTGATCTCGTAGATGATCTGCATGTGGCGGGGCAGCACCCGCTCCATGAGCGCCACGGGCCAGGTCTCCAGGGCCTCGGGCATCAGGGTGTGATTGGTGTAGCCGAATACCGACTTGGTGGTCTCCCAGGCGGTCATCCAGGGCAACTGGTACTTGTCCAGCAGCAGGCGCATGAGTTCCGCCACGGCGATGGCTGGATGGGTGTCGTTGAGCTGCATGGCCACCTTGTCGGCCAGCTCGGTGATCCGGTAGCCCATCGCCTCGTGGTGGGCGAGGATGTCCTGGATTGAAGCGGAGACGAAGAAGTACTCCTGCTTCAGGCGCAGTTCCCGGCCGATGGCGGTGGCATCGTTGGGGTAGAGCACCATGGAGATGGTCTCGGACTGGGCCTTCTGCTGGATGGCGCCGATGTAGTCGCCCTCGTTGAAGTAGTTGAGGTCGAAGTCCCGGGTGGCCTTGGCCGCCCAGAGGCGCAGGTTGTTGACGTTTTTGTTGCCGTAGCCCGGGGTCGGGTAGTCGTAGGCCATGGCGATGACTTCTTCGCAGTCCTGCCAGTGGTGGCGCACTTCACCGTTGTCCCGGTGGGTGACTACCCGGCCGTAGAAGCGCACCGGGAAGATCTTCTCGGGGCGCGGGAATTCCCAGGTGTTGCCGTAGCGCAGCCAGTTGTCCGGGTGCTCGATCTGCTGCCCGTTCTGGATCTGCTGCTGGAACATACCGTACTCGTAACGGATGCCGTAGCCGTAGCCGGGGATGCACTGGCTGGCCATGGAGTCCAGGATGCAGGCGGCCAGACGCCCCAGGCCGCCGTTGCCGAGCGCGGCATCCGGTTCCAGTTCTGAGATTTCCAGCAGGTCCACGCCCATCTCGGAGAGGGCCTCGCGGCAGGCATCAAAGAAGCCCAGGTTCAGCAGGCTGTTGATGAGCATGCGCCCGATCAGGTACTCCATGGACAGGTAGTAGACCCGCTTGGCGTGCTCCTGGTTGAACAGGCGCTGGGTGAACATGCGCCGCTCGATGAGGCGTTCGCGCACGGCGTAGGAGACCGCCTCCAGCCAGTCCCGGGGGGTGGCGTGCAGGGGGTCCTTGCCCGCCTGGTGGATCAGGGCGTCGCGGATGGAGCGCTTGAGCCCCTCCTTGTCGCAGGGGCGGGGGTGGTGTTCCAGTTCAGTCAGGATGTCGGCAGCTGCCATGGTCAATTCACCGTAATACGGAAGAGTGTGGGGCGCAGGGCCCCACAGAAATCTAGCAAGGGAAGTGCCAGACCGGGCGTGGGGTGGTTCAGGCGCGACCCTGTTCCCGGGCCACGGCCCGGTAACCGATGTCTCTGCGACAGTATACGCCGTCCCAGTGAATGCGGTCTGACAGGGCGTAGGCCCGTTTCTGGGCCTCGGCGACGGTCTCGCCCAGGCCCACCACGCACAGGACTCGACCACCATTGGTGACCACCGCACCATCCTGTTGCAGGGTGCCGGCGTGGAAGACCTTGGCGTCGGGTTCATCCTGTTCGGGCAGACCGATGATCACGTCGCCCTTGCGGTAGTCGTTGGGGTAGCCGGCGGCGGCCAGCACCACGCCCAGGGCGGCCCGCGGGTCCCAGTCGGCCTCGACCTGGTCCAGACGTTCGTCCAGGGCGGCCTCCAGCAGATCCACCAGGTCCGAGCGCAGGCGCATCATGATGGGCTGGGTCTCCGGGTCGCCGAAGCGGCAGTTGAACTCCAGCACCTTCGGCGTGCCGTCCGGGGCGATCATCACGCCGGCATAGAGGAAGCCCGTGTAAGGGTTGCCCTCGGCGGCCATGCCGCGCACCGTGGGCTCCATCACCTCGCGCATGATGCGCGCGTGGATCTCCGGGGTGACCACGGGGGCGGGAGAGTAGGCGCCCATGCCGCCGGTGTTGGGGCCCTTGTCTCCGTCGTCACGGGCCTTGTGGTCCTGGGAACTGGCCATGGGCAGGATGTGCTCACCGTCCACCATGCAGATGAAGCTCGCCTCCTCGCCGGTCAGGAATTCCTCGATCACCACCCGGTGACCCGCCTCGCCGAAGGCGTTGCCCGCCAGCATGTCGCGCACCGCGGCCTCGGCCTGCGCCACGGTCTGGGCCAGGATCACGCCCTTGCCGGCGGCCAGGCCGTCGGCCTTGACCACGATGGGAGCACCCCGCTCGCGGATGTAGGCCAGCGCGGCGTCCAGGTCGGTGAAGTTGGCGTAGGCGGCGGTGGGGATGCGGTGCCGGGCCAGGAAGTCCTTGCTGAAGGCCTTGGAGCCCTCCAGCTGGGCGGCCTTGGCGGTGGGCCCGAAGATGCGCAGCCCCGCCGCGCGGAAGGCGTCCACCACCCCGGCCACCAGCGGCGCCTCGGGACCCACCACGGTGAGGTCGACTTCCTGGCTCTGGGCAAAGTGCACCAGGGCGGGGATGTCGCTGACGTTGACCTCCACGTTCAGGCAGCGGGGCTCGAGCGCCGTACCTGCATTACCCGGCGCCACAAACACGGTCTGCACCCGGGGCGACTGGGCCAGCTTCCACGCCAGCGCATGCTCGCGGCCACCGCCGCCGATCACCAATACCTTCACTGCGATGCCTCGTGAGTGTTGCAGGAATTAAATTCAAAGGCCTTCAACGCAAAGACGCGAAGGCGCAAAGAACGCAAAGGAAAACAGTAGTAAAAAACACTGCCTTATCCTCATGGGGTTTTAACATCCAACCGCTTTGCGGCCTTTGCGCCTTCGCGTCTTTGCGTTGGATTTTCCATCCGTTCAATGCCGGAAATGACGCATCCCCGTGAACACCATGGCCAGGCCGTGTTCGTCGGCGGCCTGGATGACCTCGTCGTCGCGCATGGAGCCGCCGGGCTGGATCACGGCGCGGATGCCGGCCTCGGCGGCGGCGTCGATGCCGTCGCGGAAGGGGAAGAAGGCGTCGGAGGCCATCACCGAGCCCTCCACCCGCAGGCCCTCGTCGGCGGCCTTGATGCCGGCGATCTTCGCCGAGTACACGCGGCTCATCTGGCCGGCGCCCACGCCGATGGTCTGCTCATCGCGCACGTAGACGATGGCGTTGGATTTCACGAACTTGGCCACCCGCCAGGCGAACAGCAGGTCTTTGAGTTCCTGTGCGCTGGGCTGACGTCGGCTGACCACCTTCAGGTCCGACTCGCCCACCTCGCCCAGGTCCCGGTCCTGCACCAGCAGGCCGCCGTTGACCCGCTTGAAGTCCCAGGCCGGCTGGGGCGCGCCCCACTGGCCGCAGGCCAGCAGGCGCACGTTGGGCTTGGTGGCCACGGCGCGCACCGCCTCGGGGGTGACCTCCGGCGCGATGATCACCTCCACGAACTGGCGGCTGACGATGGCATGCGCGGTGTCGCCGTCCAGGGGACGGTTGAAGGCGATGATGCCGCCGAAGGCGGAGGTGGGATCGGTCTGGAAGGCCCGCTCGTAGGCCATCAGGGTGTTCTGGGCCACGGCCACGCCGCAGGGGTTGGCGTGCTTGACGATCACGCAGGCGGGCGCCTCGAACTGCTTGACGCATTCCAGGGCCGCGTCGGTGTCGGCGATGTTGTTGAAGGACAGGGCCTTGCCCTGGATCTGCTGGGCGGTGGCCACGCCCGCCTCGGTGGGCACGGTGTCCCGGTAGAAGGCGGCCTTCTGGTGCGGGTTCTCCCCGTAGCGCATGTCCAGCACGCGCAAGAACTGCAGGCTCAGGGTCTCCGGGAAGTCCGCCTGGCTGTCGTCCTCGTTGAAGCGGGTCAGGTAGTTGGCGATGGCGCCGTCGTAGCGGGCGGTGTGGGCGAAGGCCCGAGCGGCCAGCTCGAAGCGCAGGCGCGCCGGCAGGTGCCCGTCGTGGGCGTTCAGGGCCTGTAGCACCCGTTCGTAGTCGGCCGGCTCCACCACGATGCCCACGTGGGCGTGGTTCTTGGCGGCGGCGCGCACCATGGCCGGGCCGCCGATGTCGATGTTCTCGATGGCGTCCTCCAGGGAACACCCGGGGCGCGCCACGGTGGCCTCGAAGGGATAGAGATTCACCACCACCAGGTCGATGGGCACGATGCCCTGCTCGGCCATGGCCGCGTCGTCGATGCCGCGCCGACCCAGGATGCCGCCGTGGATACGCGGGTGCAGGGTCTTCACCCGCCCGTCCATCATCTCCGGAAAGCCGGTGTGCTCGGAGACCTCCTTGACCTTCACGCCGTTGTCCGCCAGCAGCTTCGCGGTGCCGCCGGTGGAGAGGATCTCCACCCCGAGACTCTGCAGGGCCTGGGCGAATTCCAGCACCCCCTCCTTATCGGAGACGCTGATCAGGGCACGGCGGACGGGGGTGAGGGCGGGGGTCTGGGACATGGGTGATATCTGCAGTCTTGGTTGAGTAAGGCGGGGAATTATAAAGGAAGTGGGAAGGGTGAATTGGGAAGTTGGAAGTACGGCTAATTCGCACTTCTCAATTCACACTTCTCACTTCTCACTGATGCCGTGTTGTTTGAGCTTCTTGCGCAGGGTGCCGCGGTTGAGGCCCAGGTACTGGGCGGCCTTGCTCTGGTTGCCCTCGCAGTGACGCAGGACGCATTCCAGCAGGGGGCGCTCCACCTCTTCCATGACCATGCGGAACAGGCCGTCGGGCTCGTGGCCTTCCAGGCGGGCGAAGTAGTCCTCCAGGGACTGGTGCACCGCCAGGGACAGGGTCTTGGCCTCGCCGTTGATGGGCTTGCCGCTCATGCCGCGAGGGCCTCCCCGGCGCTGGCGTCCAGGCAGGCCTGGACCCGCGCCATCTGGGTGGCGGGATCCTCTGCGGCCATGATGGCGCCGTGGAAGCGGGCGGCGGCCGGGTGGGCACGCAGGTACCAGCCGATGTGTTTGCGGGCGATGCGCACCCCGGACTGCTCGCCGTAGAAGCCGTACAGGGCCTCCAGGTGCTCGCGCAACAGGGCGGAGATCTCGTCTGCCGTGGGGGCGGGCAGGTGTTCGCCAGTGGCGAGGAAATGGGCCATCTCGCGGAACACCCAGGGCCGGCCCTGGGCGGCACGCCCGATCATGAGGGCGTCGGCGCCGGTGCGCGCCAGCACCGCCCTGGCCTGTTCCGGGGTGTTGATGTCGCCGTTGGCGATCACCGGGATGCCGACCGATCGTTTCACGGCGGCGATGGCGTCGTAGTCCACGGCGCCCTTGTAGGCGCAGGCCCGGGTGCGGCCGTGCACGGCAAGCGCCTGGATGCCGCTGTGCTCGGCGATGCGGGCGATGCTGAGGGCGTTCAAATGGTCCCGGTCCAGGCCCAGGCGGATCTTCAGAGTCACGGGCACGTCCACGGCCTTGACCACCGTCTCCAGGATCTCGCTCACCAGGCGCTCGTCCCCCAGCAGGGCGGAACCGGCGGCCCGGTTGCACACCTTCTTGGCGGGACAGCCCATGTTGATGTCGATGATCTGCGCGCCGTTGTCCACGTTGCGCCGCGCCGCCTCCGCCAGCATGTCCGGCTCGGCGCCGGCGATCTGCACGCTGATCGGGTCCGGCTCGCCCTCGTGGTCCAGGCGCTGTCGGGATTTCGGGGTGTGCCAGAGACGGGTGTCGGCGATCACCATCTCCGAGACCGCCATGTCCGCGCCCAGGCGCCGGCACAACAGCCGGAAGGGGCGGTCGGTCACTCCCGCCATGGGGGCGAGGATCAGACCGCTCGGCAATGTGTGGTTACCAATGCGCATCATGGACGGGGGTGGTCGAGGCGAACGAGCATGATAACGACACTGCCCCCGGGGTTAAAGCCGAGGGGACTGCCGCTGGTCGGGGAATCAGAGAAAACGGAATTCGTAGGCCACGGCGCGCGGGCCTGGATCTTCGATCTCCAGGCGCAGGTCCACGCTGGCCCTGGGCGCGACGGGTTCCGGCGCCTGGCCCTGGGGCAGGTATTCCTGGGGGCTAAAGCGGCGCACGGCCACCAGGGAACCCTGTAGGTCACGGAAGCTCAGCTCCACCTGGGGCAGGGACTGGGTGAAGCCGGCCCCGTTGACGAAACTCGCCTGCACCATCAGGGCGTTCACGGCGTTGGGGTGGCTGTAGATGTTGCGCTGGGTGACCTGGAAGGCCTGGGGTTCGCGGCGCTCGGCCGTGGTGCAGCCGGTGGTGGCGCAGATCCGGTCGATGACCGGTGAGAGTTCGGGATAGACGGCCAGGCGTTCCCGCTCATGGTAGAGCACCTGTGCACCCAGCAGGCCGATCAAGGCCAGGCACAGTAATCCCAGGCCCAGGGTGCTCGCCACATGGCGGCGGCTGGTGCCGGTATTGGCCGCCTCCAGCTCATCCTTGAGGGCCAGCGGGACCGTGGCGGCACCCTTGCGGCCGGCGGCGCTTGGCGCAGAGGCGTGCCTGGTTTCATCAACCTCGGCTTGCGTAGTGGCCTCGGGTTCTTCCGGTGGCGGCTGCGGGGGTTCAACCGCTGCCTCCACGTCAGGCAGTGCTGCTGTTTCCGCATCGGCCCTTCGATCAGCGACCTTTGCCGGTGCCCCATGCGGCGCGGGCTCCCGGCCGGAGGGCTTCGGCGCCATGTCTACCAGTTCCTCCGGCGGCAGGACGCTCAGGCTGTTCATGCCGTTGAACACCTCCATGCATTCACCACAACGCACCTGCCCGTCCTGAAGGGTCAGGTCAGCGGTGGTGACCCGGAACACGGCCTGGCAGTGGGGGCACTGGGTGTACATGCAAGTGGCTAGTGGCTAGTGGCTAGTGGCAAGGATGGTAGCCGCTTGGGCGGGAGGTTTCACTCTGCCGGTGGGGGTAGTGCTTGTGCGGCAAGCAAAAAAGGCCTGAACGCGCCATACGTGCAGGCCCTTGAAGATCATCGAGTGCAGTTGCCGGTCGATCAGCTGCAGCCCTTGGGGCGGGGCAGGCCGGCCACCTTGTTGGCGCACTTGATCAGGCCGGTGGGGAACAGGGAGTAGATGTACTTCTGGTCGCTGCGCTCGGGACCGAACTTCTCCTTCATGAGCTTGGAGAAGGCGCGCGGCTCGGCCACCACGCCGGTGTCCTGGAAGTATTCCCGGGCCGTGTGAATGATGTCCCAGTGTTCCTGGGTCAGCTCGGGGATGTTCTCGTTTTTGGCGATCTCCACCGCCAGGGCCTCGCTCCATTCGTCCAGGTTCTCCAGCCAGCCGGCCTCGCTCAGCTGAATCGTCTTGCCGTCCACCACTGCTTCCATTACGACGCTCCTTTGATGATGAGATGTTGTATTTCTGAGCGATCTTATCAGGAATGAGCGCTGCAGACGATGCACTCACGACCCGTCGTCGAGCGGAACCGCCTGATTTCGCGCAGCCCATGTCGCCCTGTATCAGGCGAGATGCGCCGGGCTCAGCCTGCGGGCTCGTCCTTCGGCCCGACCCAGAAGAGCGGGTTGTGCGCAACCTCCCAGAGGTATCCGTCCGGATCGGCAAAGTAGCCGGCGTAGCCGCCCCAGGATGTCTTACGGGCAGGCTTATCCTCGATGCGCGGGTCATGTTCAACGCCTGGTTCCGGCGAGCAGGACCCAGCCTTCCTTCAGCACGGGTGCCTCCATCAGGAAGGCGCTTCGATAGGCCTCGCTGACGGATGCGGCCTGCTCGGCCAGCAGGCCGGAGAGGATCAAACGGCCGCCCGGGCGGACCAGGCCACTCAGCACCGGTGCGAGCTCGACCAGCGGGCCGCTGAGGATATTGGCCATGACCAGATCCACGGGCGCGGCCTGGAGATCTTCCGGCAGGCAGACGGGCAGTTGTGCGTCGGCGATGCCGTTGCGCCGCGCATTGTCCCGGGTCGCGACCAGGGCCTGGGGGTCCAGGTCCACGCCGATGCAGTGGCGGGCGCCGAGCCTCAAGGCCGCGATGGCGAGCACCCCGGAGCCGCAGCCATAGTCGATGGCGGTGGCATCCGAGGGCGGGTGCTTATCCAGCCATTCCAGGCACAGGGCGGTGGTGGGATGGGTGCCGGTGCCGAAGGCCAGCCCCGGGTCCAGCAGCAGGTTCACGCCCTGCGGGTCGGGGGGCTCATAGCCGGTGGGCACGATCCACAGGCGCTCGCCGAAGCGCATGGGTCTGAAGTCATCCATCCAGGCCCGCACCCAGTCCCGCTCGACCACGTCCTCGCGCACGATGGCCTCGGCCGCGAGCCCTGTCCGGGCGCTCAGGGCCAGGGTGAGGCTGGCGGCATCGGCGTCGTCATCGAACAGGCCGGCCACCACCGCCTCGGGCCAGACCGGCGTCTCGCCGGGCCTGGGCTCCAGCAGGGGATGATCGCCGGCATCTTCCAGGGAGGTGGATAAGGCGCCCAGTTGGAGCAAGTGATCTTCGACGGACTCTACCTGCGGGCCGGGGACGGTGAGCTTCAGTTTGAACATGAGAGCGCCAGAGACAAGTTGAAAGAGGCAAGATACAAGAAAAGACCCTTTGGTTTTATCTTGTGTCTTGCCTCTGTGCCGTCCTACCCCTCAGCCTTCAGCTTCTTCTCGAGATAGTGGATGTCGGTGCCACCGGCCTGGAAGGCGGCATCGTTGAGCAGGTCGCGTTGCAGGGGGATATTGGTCTTGATGCCTTCCACGACGATCTCCGACAGGGCGCCCCGGGTGCGGGCGATGGCGATCTCCCGGGTGGAGCCGTAGCCGATCAGCTTGCCGATCATGGAGTCGTAGTAGGGCGGGACCTTGTAGCCGTTGTAGATGTGGGTGTCCACGCGGATGCCGGGGCCGCCGGGGCTGTGGTACTGGGTGATGGTGCCGGGGGAGGGCACGAAGCTGCGCGGGTCCTCGGCGTTGATGCGGCACTCGATGGCGTGGCCGCGGATGACCACCTCGTCCTGGGTGAAGCTCAGCTGTTCGCCGGCAGCCACGCGGATCTGTTCCCGGATCAGGTCGATGCCGGTGACCATCTCGGTGACCGGATGCTCCACCTGGATGCGGGTGTTCATCTCGATGAAGTAGAACTCGCCCTTCTCGTAGAGGAACTCGAAGGTGCCCGCGCCCCGGTAGCCGATGTCCCGGCAGGCCTGGGCGCAGCGTTCGCCGATGCGACGGCGCTGTTCCTCGGTGATGCCCGGGGCAGGTGCCTCTTCCAGCACCTTCTGATGGCGGCGCTGCATGGAGCAGTCCCGCTCGCCCAGGTGCACGGCATTGCCGTGCTCGTCGGCCAGCACCTGGAACTCGATGTGCCTCGGGTGCTCCAGGAATTTCTCCATGTACACCGTGTCGTTGTTGAAGGCGTTGCGGGCCTCGTTTCGGGTGAGGCTGATGGAGCTGAGCAGTGCGCCCTCGGTGTGCACCACGCGCATGCCGCGACCACCGCCGCCGCCGGCGGCCTTGATGATCACCGGGTAGCCGATCTCCCGGGCGGTGCGCAGGTTCTCGTCCGGATCATCGCTCAGGGCGCCGCCGGAGCCGGGCACGCAGGGCACGCCCGCCTTGAGCATGGCGTCCTTGGCGCAGACCTTGTCGCCCATCAGGCGGATGGTGGCCGCGCGCGGGCCGATGAACACGAAGCCGCTGGATTCGACCCGCTCGGCAAAGTCGGCGTTCTCCGCGAGAAAACCGTAGCCGGGGTGAATGGCGCCCGCGTCGGTGACCTCGGCGGCGCTGATGATGGCGGGGACGTTGAGGTAGCTGTCGGTGGAGCTGGCCGGGCCGATGCACACGGATTCGTCGGCCAGGCGCACGTGCTTGAGATCCCGGTCCGCCTCGGAGTGCACGGCCACGGTCTGTATGCCCATCTCGCGGCAGGCCCGGAGGATGCGAAGGGCGATCTCGCCCCGGTTGGCGATCAGTATCTTGTCGAACATGGGGTTCCTGTAAAAAACCTAATCATTGCCGCAGAGACGCGAGTCGTGGAGAAAGGCAATGGACAGGATGGACAGGATTTTTCAGGATTAACAGGTAGATCAAGTCAGAGCCGTCAACCGAGGGTTCATTTTTAATACAGATAAATCCTGTTAATCCGTTTAATCCTGTCCATCCTGTCATTGTTCTTCTGTTTTCTCTGCGCCTCCGCGTCTCTGCGGCAGATTCTGACTCTCTGATCACTCGATGATGAACATGGGCTGGCCGTATTCCACCGGCTGGCCGTTCTCGATCAGGATGGCCTTGACCACGCCGGCCCTGTCGGCCTCGATCTGGTTGAGCATCTTCATGGCCTCGATGATGCACAGGGTGTCGCCCACGGACACCGACTGACCCACGTCCACGAAGGGCTTGGCGCCCGGGGAGGGGGCGCGGTAGAAGGTGCCCACCATGGGGGCGGTGACCGCGTGGCCCGCGGGCAGGGCGGGCGCGCCGGTGTTCTCGGTGACGGCCTCGGCGGCCGGGGCGGGTGCCGAGGCCGTCGGGGCGGAGAAGTGCTGGGGCATGACGAAGGCATGCTGGCTGCCGGGTGCGCTGCGGGTGATGCGCACCGATTCCTCGCCTTCCTTGATCTCGATCTCGTTGATGCCGGATTCCTCCAGCAGTTCGATCAGCTTCTTGATCTTGCGGATATCCATGGGGGTGTCAGTTCTTCTGTGTCAGGTGAATGGCGGCTTCCAGCGCCAGCGCATAGCCCTTGGGTCCCAGTCCCATGATCACGCCCCGGGCCACGTCCGACAGGTAGGATGTGTGGCGGAATGGCTCGCGGGCATGCACGTTGGACAGGTGGACCTCGATGAAGGGAATGGCCACCCCCAGCAGGGCGTCGCGCAGGGCGATACTGGTGTGGGTGAAGGCGCCCGGATTGATGAGGATGAAGTCGATGCCTTCCCGGCCGGCGCGGTGCACGCGCTCCACCAGTTCATGCTCGGCATTGGACTGCAAGTCCTCCAGTACATGGCCGTGGGCCTTGGCCTGTTCGCGCAGCGTCTCGCAGATCTGGGCCAGGGTCTGGCTGCCATAGATCTGCGGCTCGCGGGTGCCGAGCAGGTTCAGGTTGGGGCCGTTGAGGAGCAGGAACTTTGCCATGATCTTTCTTGAAACGGCTGGAAATGGGCCGGAATCTTGGCTTGTTCTGGTGTTTATCCGGCAGGCGAAGGCATTTTGCCTGATGAATGTAGGGGTGTCCAGCGAGGCACGGGGCCGGGGATGCGTCTGGCCGAAGATCGGCGCCAGTTCGGGGATCTTAGCTGAAAATTTGAGACCTGGGTCGCAAAGGCAATTCAAAATTCAAGGTTCAAAATTCAAGACGGGACCCAGCGGAATAATTTTGAATGTTGAATCTTGAATTTTGAATCGATGTTTAAAGCAGCGGCTTGAGTTCCCGCACGAAGGTGTCCTTGTGCAGTTCGCCGGCCTTGACGAAGCGGATCTTGCCTTCCCGGTCGTAGAGCACGCTGTAAGGCAGGGCGCCGAAGCGGTTGCCGTAGTCCCGGGTCACGGTCATGGCCTCGGTCTCGCCGATCAGCACCGGGAAGTTGATGCCGTAGGTGTTGACGAAGTCGCGCACGGCATTCTCCTCGTCGATGGCCACGGCCACGATGGTCACGCCGCGCGCGCCGTATTCCTCCTGCACCTCCACGAAGGCAGGCATCTCCTTGAGGCAGGGCGGACACCAGGTGGCCCAGAAATTCACCAGCACCACGTCGCCATCCCACTCGGAGATGTGCCGCGCGGTGCCTTCCAGGTCCGGCAGGCTGAACTCGGGGCGGGCCATGCCGACCACGCCGTTGCTGGCGGCGGGCGTGACGGCGGCCTGGGCAGGGGCAGGCTCACTGGGCTGGCCCAGGTGATAGAAGCCGTAACCGCCGAAACCCGCCAGCAGGGCGATGACCACCAGCAGGCCCAGAAAGGCGGGCTGGCTCATGCCCCGGCTTTGCCGGGGCCGTGAGGCGTGAGGGAGGAGGCGTGAGGCGACCATGGCTTGTTATCCACCGAAGGCATTATTGACGTGTTGCGTGAAGCGTGCGGCGGGCATGAAGCCCACGAGGCGATAATCGCGCAGTTCACGGCCGCTGGCATCATAGAACACGATGGCCGGCGGTCCGAACAGGTTGAAGTGTCGCATCAGCTCCCGGTGGTCCGAGTTGTTGGCGGTCACGTCGGCCTTGAGCAGCACGGCGCCGGACAGGGCCTGGATCACGCCGGTATCCTGGAAGGTGGTGCGTTCCATGCGCACGCAGTCCACGCACCAGTCGGCGTAGAAGTCGAGCATCACCGGCCGACCCGCCGCGCTGGCGCTGGCCACTTCCCGCTCCAGGTCGGCGAGGCTGTCGATCTTTCTGAACTGCAGGCCCTGGGCCTGGGTCGCGGCGCCGGGGGTGCCGCTGACCACGGTGGTGGCGGTCAGGCCGCTCAGGGGCTTGAACACGTCGCGGCCACCGGAGGCGGCGCCGATCATCAGCAGCACGCCCCAGACCAGCAGCACCAGGCCGAGGCCTTTCCACAGGTTGCGCCAGCCGCTGGCCCCGGGGGCCAGGGACTGCAGGGCGCCCATGTAGATGCCGGAGACGATCAGCAGCGCACCCCACAGGAACAGGGCCACCGGCATGGGGATGACCCGCTCCAGCAGCCAGATGCCCATGCCCAGCAGGGCCACGCCGAACACCGCCTTGACCGGGTCCATCCAGGCGCCGGCCCGGGGCAGGATCTTGCCGCCGGCGGTGCCGATGACCAGCAGCGGCGCGCCCATGCCCATGGACAGGGAGAACAGCGCCAGCCCGCCCAGCACCGCGTCACCGGTCTGACTGATGTACAGCAGGGCGCCCACCAGGGGTGCGGTCACGCAGGGACCGACGATCAGGGCCGAGAGGAAGCCCATGATGCCGGCGCCGATGAAGGTGCCGCCTTCCTGCTTGTTGCTGATGTTGGACAGCCGGGTCTGGATGGCGGAGGGCATCTGCAGGTCATAGAAGCCGAACATGGACATGGCCAGCGCGATGAACACCGCCACGAAGGCGCCGATGATCCAGGGGTTCTGGAAGGCGGCCTGCAGGTTGGCGCCGGCCAGGCCCGCGAATACGCCCGCCACGGTGTAGGTGAGCGCCATGGCCAGCACGAACACCAGGGAGATGAAGAAGGCCTTGCGGGTGGTGAGGTTCTTCTGCCCGATGATGATGTTGGACAGGATCGGGATCATCGGGAACACGCAGGGCGTGAAGGTGAGCAGCAGGCCGAAGCCGAAGAAGGCCAGCACCACCAGCCACAGGCGGCCGTCGGCCAGCTGGGCGGCGATGCGGTCCTGCTCGGAGACCGGCGGCGCGGCCCGTTCGGGTGCGGCGGGGATGTCCACGCTGGCGGCCAGGTCGCCGGTGAATTCGAAACTCACGGTCTGGGTCAGCGGCGGGTAGCAGACCCCCAGGTCGGCGCAGCCCTGGTAGTCCGCCTCCAGGGTCACGCGGTTGCTGGCACCCTCCTCGCGCAGGATGGGCACCAGGATCTGCACCTCGTGGCGGTAGGTCTCGGTGAGGCCGAAGAACTCGTCCTCCACCTTGATGCCCTCGGGGGGATTGACCGGGCCGACCCGGTTGCCCGCGCCTTCGGTCACCCGGAAGGCGAGCTTGTCCCGGTACAGGTAGTAGCCCTCGGCGATGGTCCAGGTGGCCAGCACGGCGTTCTGGCTGATGGGCTCCACGGACAGCATGAAGGCCTTTTCGGGCTCCAGCAGTTCGTCGGCGCTGCCGCCGCCGATGCTGCCGGCCAGCTGGCTCAGGGCGCTGACGGCACCGTTACCGGCGCGGGGCGCGGCCGGCAGGTCCAGGGATGCGGTCTGGAACAGCGGCGGGTAGCACACGCCGATGTCGGCGCAACCCTGGGAACGGGCCTTCACCTCGAGCCGGTTGGGGGCGCCGCTGGCGCGTTCGATGGGCACCTCGATGCGGATGTGGTTGCGGTAGGTCTCCACCCGGCCGAAGAACTCGTCCTCCTTGACCGTGCCCGCCGGGATGCGCGGAGTACCCAGGCGGATGCCGTCGGTCTGGGATTCAAACGCGAACTGCTCCCGGTACATGTAGTAGCCGTCGGCGATGCGCCATTCGGCCACCAGGGTGTCGCCGTTCTGCACGCTGGCCTCGAAGGCGAAGGCCTTTTCGGGCTCCAGCAGTTCATCGCCCAGGAAGGCGTGGGCGGGGAGGGTGAACAGCAGGAGGATGAGGGCGAGCAGTCGTTTCATGGCGTGGTGCTTTCTTTGATCCATTGGAGGTAAGGGAGGAGCCCGTGACTGATTGGAACCGCCACGATCTCAGGAAGTTCATAGGGATGCAGTTCCAGGATGGCGTTCTGCAGCCGTTCGAAGCGGGCCTCGGTGCTCTTGATGATCAGCACGTGCTCCGGGTCCTGGTGAATCTCGCCATCCCATTCGTAGATGGACGTCCCGGCGGGCAGAATATTCACACAGGCCGCCAGACGGCGCTCTACCAGCGACGAGGCGAGCCGGGTGGCGCTGGCTTCATCGGGCAGGGTGGTGAAGGCCAGCAGGGTGCCGGTGGCGTCAGTCATTGCCGGTCTGCAGGGTGGCCGCGAGGCCGGCGCGCAGGCGGTGTTCGGCCGGGGCGCTGAACTGCACCGTCACCGGGAAGCCACTGTCCACCGCTTCCAGGCCGATGGCACGCACGGTGCCCTCGTAGCGGGCCTCGCCCACGCGCACCACCATGTTCTGGCCTTCACGCAGGCGCGCCAGTCGATCCTCGGCGACACTGCCCCGGGCCAGCATGGGCTCGGCGGACACCAGGGTGACCAGCGGCGTCACCTGCAGCTCGTTGTTCACTGCCTGTCCCACGCGCACGTGGCGGGCGAGCACCAGGCCGTCGAAGGGGGCGCGCACGCGGCTGTATTCCAGGTCCAGGCGTGCGCGGGTGAGCCGCGCCTGGGCGGCCACGAACTCCGCCTCCGCCATGGCGAAGCCGATCTCCGCCAGGCTCAGGTCCCGCTGGGAAATCAGCGTGCGGTCGAACATCTCCTGCTGGCGCTCGTATTCCAGCTTCGCCTCATCGCGGGCCAGCTCCAGGCGCTTGACCTGGGCCTCGGCCTCCTCCACGGAGGCGCGCAGGCCGCGATCGTCCAGCTGCACCAGCACCTCGCCGCGCTTGACCTGCTGCCCCGGCTCGGCATTGACCCGGGTGACCATGCCGGAGACCGGGGTGCCGAGTTCCAGGCGTTCCGCCCAGTCGAGCTGCGCGGGGATGTCCTGGGCCAGGGCCGACGACGGCGCGGCCAGGGTCAGCGACAGGGCCAGGGCGGGCAGCAGGGTGGCGAGGCGCCGGGCTTTGGAAGGGCTGTGCATGGGTGGCAACTCCCGGTTCGGGTTCATCAGGGCGTGCCCTGGGCGTGGCTGGCGTGCACGGCGCTGAAGTCCGGCTGGCCGGTGAGCAGGGCGAGCCGCTCCCAGGCCAGCGCCAGTTCGAATTCCGTCTGGGCCGTGAACAGCATGGCGGCGGACTGCTGGGTCATGGCATCCCCCAGGTCCGTGGCCACCTCCAGTTCGTAGAGGGCGCGGCTGCGGTCCAGGTACAGGTCGCGGTAGTCGGCGGTGGCGCGGGCATGGTCACGCTGGGTGCGCAGGCGCTGGATCTCCAGCCAGGTCTCCAGCACCGCCTGGCGCAGGTCCAATTCGTGCTGGCGCAGGCGCGCCTGGACATCGTAGAGGTTGGCCTGCTCCCGGGCCACGCCCGCGTCCACGCGCCCGCCGCTGTAGAGCGGGATGTCCAGCACCAGCCCGGCGGCCAGGGGGTCGCGGCTGCCCAGTACACGCTCGTAGTGGGCGGCCTCCGCCTCCAGGCTGAGCACGGGGCGACGGTCGGCGCGCCGGGCGGCGATGCGCTGGCTGGCGGCCTCGGCCTCCAGGCGCAGGCTGGCCAGGCGCCGGTTGCCGGCCTCGGCCAGGGCGTAGAGCTCCTCGACCTCGGGCAGCGCCCGGTCATTGCCGGGCAGGGCGGGGTTGATCAGGTCCGAGGGCACCTGATCCGGGCGGTTCAGGGCCAGGGCCAGGCGATTGCGGGCGCTGCGGGTCTCCTGCAGGGTGGCCAGGCGTCGCAGGCGGCTCTCCTGGAAGCGCTCCTGCAGGGCGTAGAGGTCGATGTCGGAGACCTGGCCCAGCTCGTTGCGGTTCTGGGCCCGGTCGAAGGCGATGAAGGCGATGGCCATGGCCTCGTTGTCCCGGGCGTAGGCCAGGTCCGCCATCAGCACGTCGAAGTAGCGGCGCATGATCTCCATGCGCTGGCGGGCCATGAGGTTCAGGTGCTGTTCCTGCTGGCCGCGCAGGGCGGTCTCGGCGGCCGCCTGGGCGTTGCTGCTGCGGCCGAAATCATAGAGGGGCTTGGTGAGGCGCAGGATGGCCTGGGAGTCGTTGTTGCCCTGGTCCGGGGCCCGTTCATTGGGGTCCACCCAGCGGGCATTGAGGCGGATGCCCACGGCGAGATCATTGGCGCTCTCGGCGGCCATGCGCTCGGCCTCGCCGCGCAGCACGCCGGCGCGGCCCTGGGCCACGGCGGGATGCGCGTCGTCGGCGAAGGCGAGTGCGTCACTGAGGGTGAGGGGTGATGGCAGGCGGGTCTCGGCCATGGCCCCGGTGGCCAGGCACAGCGCCGTTGCCACGAGCGCGCGCCCCCACGCCCGCCCGGCATTCCTCCCTGATCGCATCATTGCCGTGACTGGGCCTGTCGCTCGCGTTTGAAGCGGTTGAAGTTGTTGTCCTTGTAGTGGCCCTCGGCGACGAACTCGCCCAGCCACAGGAATTCCTCCACGCCCGAGGTGGCGCCGGTGAAGCGGGCGATGGGATTGCCCTCGGGGTCGTAGAACTGGAACACCGGCGTGGCGCGCACGCGGTTCTCGCGGAAGGCGAAGTCGGCCTGGCGCACGGTCTCGCCCTGGAAGTTGGTGACCTCCACGTCGCCGTTGACGTCCACGCTCAATATGCGGAAGTGCTCGCGGTAGAAGGCCTGCACCTCGGGCTGGTTGAGCACGTTCTGCTTCATGCGGTGGCAGAAGGGGCACTCGTCCATCTCGAAGAATATCAGCAGGGCCTTCTTGTCCTCCTCGCGGGTCAGTTCCAGTTCTTCCTGGAAGTCGCCGAAGGTGGTCTGGAAGAAGTGTTCGTAGGGGTCGAGACCGCCGGCGGCCCGGGCCAGGGTGCCCCAGACCAGCAGGGTCGCCAGGATCATGCCGGACCACAACCAGGCGGCTGGTCGACGCGCGACAGGCATCAGATGGGGGCGGTTCATCTCTCTCCTCCGGTGTTTTTGTGTTCCGCCTTTGGCGGATGGCGGGATTCTAAGCCCGACTTCTGTGTGCTGTGAATGTCCACTTTGGGGGTGGGTTCACGGCTTCTTTGGCAGTGTGACTGTGGGGGAGAGGGAGAGTTCCACTATAAAGTCGGGTTATTGGGGTGATTTTGGGGTTGTGGCTTAGGGTTGATTAATAAAGTCAAAGGCTTCCGATCCCCGTTGCACGGGGCTCGGGTTACTTTTCTTGCTTGTCCAAGAAAAGTAACCAAAAGAAGGACACCCCGATGCCGCACCCGCT
>NZ_KB898939.1 GCF_000377945.1 Thioalkalivibrio sulfidiphilus | reverse complement strand
CAGACCTTCCTGCTTTCAGCCGTGCTGGCGCACAATCTCAACCGGGAAATGCAGATGCTGTGTCATGAACAGGTCCGCAACACGACTGAGAAGCGCGCGCCGCTGTGGTGTTTCGAACAACTCGGCACCCTGCGGCGCAAACTGATCCAGCGCGCCGGGCGCCTGACAAGACCCCAGGGCGCCTTGACGCTGACCATGAGCGCTAACCCCGCCGTGAAATCCGAGCTGTTGCATTACCTGAATACCTTGAAGCAAGCAGCCTGAAACCTGGTTGCGTCAAATTTATGCAATGATTGGGTATTCCCAAGTGACCTGTCGGCTGTCGGCCCGCCCAGTCGGGATGTGTCAGAAGTTCAGGGCCACGAAGTTCACACCGACGGTCCAGGCCTCCTGCTTGTCGCCGCCCAGTTCCCGGGTCCAGGTGAGATCCAGGAACAGGTGCTCGTCCAGCAGGCCGATGCGCGGTCCGAGCTGTGCCACGGGACGGGAGCCGCTGCGGTCGTCACCGAAGACCTCGACCACCAGGCCGAGACGGTCGGTGAACCGTGCCTCGGTACCCAGGCCCCAGGTGAAGGCGGTCTTGTCCGCCTCGCCCCGGTCGCGCTCCACGCCCAGGTTCACATGGGCCAGGGCCCGGTCCGGGATCAGCTCGACGCTCACCGGCACGTAGGCAAAGGCCACCTCCCAGCGGCTGGTCTCGCTCAGGTACTCGGTGCCTGCCACCAGGCCCAGGCCGTAGCCGTGGGTATCCCTGTCCAGGAACAGGATCTTGGCTTCAAGCCCGTACACCTCGGCGTTTTCGCCGCCTTCGCGCAGGAATCCGGCGGTGGCCGTCACCTGCCAGTTGCCGTCCAGGCGGCAGGTGGGGGAGAGGAAGCTGCCGTGGCCGCCACCGTCCACGTCGGTGTACCAGATCTCCGCCTCGCAGCTGCGGGCGTCGATGAGTTCGGCGTCGTCCACCACGTAGTGTCCGCTGGCTGCCGTGGTGCCGGCGGTGAGCGCGAACAGGCCGCCGCTGATCATGGCGGGCAGGGTCTTGTTGATCTTGTTGAATGCAATCATGGTGCTGTCTCCGTTGGTTGGGGATGTCGATTCGGGTAGAACCGCCGGGTCCACCATGGAGGACCCGGGGTAGCGATTTCATCAGGCGACGCCGATCAGCCAGCCGGCCATCAGGAAGTACACCGCGAGTCCGGTGAAGTCCTTGATGGTGGTGATGAAGGGGTCGGCTCCGGGGGCATGGTCCACGCCCAGCTTGAGCATGACCCAGGGCAGCAGGAAGCCCAGCACCGACGCGGTAGTGACCGCGAAGAACAGGGCCACGCCCACCACGACGCCCAGCTCCGGGATGCCGTTGGGCGCCCCCTGCCAGAGCCAGGCCACGGTGCCTGCCAGCAGGCCGATCAGGATGCCCATGCTGAGACCCACCTTCAGCTCACGCAGCAGATGCTTGCGGAAGAACTGGCCCAGGTGGATATGCCCCAGGGCGAGACCTCGGGCAAAGATGGTGGTCGACTGGGTGCCCACGTTGCCGCCCATGTCCATCACCAGGGGGATGAACACGGCGAGCGCGATCACCGCCGCCAGCGTTTCCTCGAAGTGGTCGATGAGACCGCCCACCATCAGGCCGCCGGCCAGCGTCACCATGAGAAACAGCAGGCGCACCTTCACCGGATAGCCGATGCCGCCGGCGGTGAGCTTCTCGCTGCGCACCACCTCTGTGGCATGGATCAGGTCCCCCACGCCGGCCTTCTTGTAGACGTCTTCGGAGGTATCCTCTTCCAGAACGTCCATGGCGTCGTCGAAACGCAGGATACCCACCATCACGCCCTGGGCGTCGACCACCGGCAGTACCGGCAGGTTGGTCCGTTGCAACAGCCGGGCGGCCTCCACCTTGTCGTCGTCGGTGGTGACCCGACCATTGGCCGGTTGCATGATCCGATGCACCCTCTCATCGGCTGGCGCACGCAGCAGGGTGGAGAGGCGCACGTAACCCTGGTACCGGCCGCCGCTGTCGATGACGAACAACACGGAGCCGGTGTCGTCGGTGAGCAGCGGGTTGTCCCGCAAGGCCTGCAGCGCCTCTTCTACACGGATATCGCCTTGCACCGCGAGGAATTCGCCACGCATGACACGGGCCACCGTGTCCTCGTGGTGGCCGAGCATGGCCCGAACGCCTTGGTATTTTTCCGCAGGCAGCCTTTCGAGCAGATCCCGGGCGAACGGGCGGGGCAGCAGTGCGTGAGTGCGGGCCAGAGTGTAGAGCGGCAGGTGGGCGGCAAAGCGCGCGGCCTCATCGAGGCCCATGGATTCCATCAGGCCTGCCTGCTCCTCGTCGTCCAGGTGGAGAAATACGGCGCGTGCGTCCGCGGCGCCGAGCCGCCGGAATAGCGTCCAGCGGTCCTCGGGTTCCAGCTCAGCCAGGCGGCGGGCGGTCTCGGCGGGGACCGTGTGCTTGATGATGGCCAGGGCCTTGTCCAGCTCGCCCTGGCGGAGAAGCGTGAAGATGATCTGTTCCATGACGTTGTCCTCATGGTGAATGTCAGTGGGTGTTCGCCCACCGTCATGAAACAGACGCAAGGGGGCTCGCGCCCCCGGAGAAGATGCTCAGGGAGCGGTCGGCCACCGTCGGACTGGGTCGGTACGGCGGGCGAGGTTTGACGGCCTCACGCGGGAGGCCGGCAACGATCGCGGTTGTTCAGGTCCGGGGTCGTCGGGCATGGGTTCTGCCTCCTGTGCTCGGGGTGATGGGGGCCGGCGCGGTCTTGGTCAGCCGCGGCGGCGGTGGTTGAGGATGACCACCAGGCCCTGGCGCTTGCCATCCGGCAGGGCCTGGGCGATGGCACGGGCACGCTCGCGGGACAGGTGGTCGTAGAGCCGCGCCACGGTGTAGGTGGGCAGACCGCCGGCCAGGCGAGTCGCGTCTTTCTCGGCGATACGTTCCAGTACGCGGATCTGGGACTGCTCGGCAAGACGCAGGAAGCGCAGGCGCGCAGTGCCAAAATCGCCGTTGTTCATGGCGTGGCTGACCTCGCTCAGATCGTGATCCACGGCGGCGTCAACCTCCTGCCAGAAGGCGGCGGGACGGGTGTGCTTGAGGGTGCTCAGGGCCTTGCTCATCAGTGTGGTCATGGGACTGCTCCTTGACGCGTGTTGCGTCATCCGGTGTCGAACGCATGCACCGCAAACGGTGCCTGTCTGGCGAGGAGCGGTCAGGGGAAACGGGCTTGGGGCAACACACCCGGTACGGAGGTGTTGTGAGGGGGATCTGGGGCCGAAACATCAATGGCAAATCGCAGACCTCAGAGGCCTACTGCCATGGGTTTCGGAAGAACCGGGTCCTCCCGTACGTGCCATGCGTGTCGCGGCGCGTCGGGACGAGACCCTCGGGTGGTCAGATGACCGGGGAGGGGCGGAGGTCCTGACGGACGCTGCGGCACACCCGTTTCAGGCCGCTGACGGCCCTCGCGCGTGTACAACTTGAACTGCAACTGTCCATGGAATGATTAAACCTCTGTGACCTAACATGTGCTTCCGGACACGGCCGAAAACGCGACGAATTATAGTCCTACTCCAAACTGGATGTAAACCGCACGGATCGCCTCAATACAAATCAAGTTTCCTTTTGCAAGTACACGGGCGCGCACAGCGTTCTCTCTCGCCTGGGCGCCAAGACGTGGAGGAAAAAGCAATCCTCTCACGGGGACACAGGGGCACGGAGAAAAACATTTGATTCCAAAACCCCGTGTCTCCGTGGCTCCGTGAGAGGATCGGTTTAAAGTGGGATGAGCAAATGGATCGTGAATGTTCTGGAGCGTCGCAAAGCGTTCCTGTTTATGACATCGCCTGGAGCAGCGCACTGCCCAGCACCCAGAGTCCGATGGCGAGAAACAGACCCGCCGCGATGCGGTTCATGAGGCGCGCCGGGATCCTGTCCGCATAACGGTGTCCGAGCCACACGGCAGGGGCGTTGGCGACGAGCATGCCCAGGGTGCTGCCGGCCACCACCCAGACCACCGTGTCGAAGTTGGCGGCCAGTGCCGCGGTGGCGATCTGCGTCTTGTCGCCCATCTCCATGAGGAAGAACAGCACGAAGGTGGTGAGGAAGGCACCGCGCACGCTGATCTCGGGCGCGTGCTCCTCGTGGTGATCACCGCGCAGGGTCCACAGCGCCATGGCGATGAAGCCGAGTCCGACGATCCAGGTGATGAGCGTGTCCGGCAGCAGGCGCGACAGCCACAGGCCGCCCACGGCGGCGAGTCCGTGATTGGCCAATGACGCGGCGAGCACGCCGGCCAGGATGGGCCAGGGCCTGCGGTAGCGTGCGCTGAGGGTAAGGGTGACGAACTGGGTCTTGTCGCCGATCTCGGCGATGGCCACGGTGGCCAGGGCGATGAAGAAGACTTCCACGGATCATTCCTCGGGGCTGGACGACGGAAACCGGTGGCACGCCCTCCCGTCCAGCCCGGAACGGAGGTCGATACCACAGGTCTCGCCAGACCGCATCGGCCGCATGCGCCATGACCCTTCGGGTCAATCATGTTGACGCATGCCCCCGGCGTTGCGCCGGGTCGGCTACTCCCCTGAGTGCGGGGGCATGCTAATGGAGTGGGGGGCAAAGGGCAAGTGTTGAGGGTGAAGTGTGAGGGTGAAGGTGGAAGGATGAAATAAACCAGCCAACCCAAACGCTGCCTGTAAGGTGAAGTCATGGAAACCGGTTTACGCTTTGCCCTCCTCCTTCATGCTTACCAGACCCGGTTCCCCCGCCAGATGGGCCGCGCTGGGGTCGACCAGGTAGCCATGGGTGAGCGCGGTGCGGCCGAGCAACATGCGAAAGCGCATGGTGTCCCGGTTGGTCAGGGTGATCTCGATGCGGTGGCGGCGGCTGCCGATGACCACCGTGGTGGTGATCACGTAGCGGCGGGTGCGGTGGCCGCCCGAATCGGTGACCGTACGCCGGTCCGTGACCGGCGCCTCGCAGTGGATCTCGGGGGCCTCGCTGCCGGCCGCCGGGTGCAGACCGAAGCGCACCCATTTCTGCCCGTCCCGCTGGAAGGGTTCCACGTAGAAGGCGTGCAGGGCCGAGGTGCGCGCGCCGGTGTCCACCTTGCATTCCAGGCGCGGGATGCCCAGTTCCGGCAGCGCGATCCATTCGCGCCAGCCGAGGCGGGGTTGTGAGTCTCTATTCAAAATTCAAAATTCAAAATTCAAAGGGGTCGTCGAATGATGCCACCGATTTTCCTTTGAATCTTGAATTTTGAATCTTGAATCCCCGCTGTCTCAGCGGGGAAATATCACCAGATGGTTGAACGCGAGCTTCAGCCCGATGCGTTCGCCCACGGCGAAGTTGTCGTGGCTGGGGGCGAAGCACAGCACCTTGCCGCCGCTCGCCAGCCGTAGGGTGTACAGGAAGCTGGCGCCGCGGAAGGCCTTGTCCAGCACCTCGCCGCTGATGTGGCTCTGGTCGTCGGGGCGGATGTCGTCGGGGCGCACCAGCACGTCCACCGGGGCGCCCACGCCGCAGCCCTCGGGCACCAGGCCGGTGATGATGCCCAGTTCGGTCTCCACCTGGTGATCGTTGAGCACCGTGCCGGGCAGCAGCTTGCCCTGGCCGATGAAGTCGGCCACGAAGCGCTCGGCGGGGCGGTGGTAGAGGTTGTAGGCGGTGTCCCACTGCAGGATGCGCCCAGCGTTGACCACGCCGATGCGATCCGCCATGGCGAAGGCCTCCATCTGGTCGTGGGTCACCAGGATGGCGGTGATCTGCTCCTGCTTGAGGATGCGGCGCACCTCCCGGGCCAGCTCCTCGCGCAGCTCCACGTCCATGCTGGAGAAGGGTTCGTCCAGCAGCAGCAGGCGCGGGCGCGGGGCCATGGCACGGGCGAGCGCGATGCGTTGCTGCTGGCCGCCGGAGAGGGCATGGGGGTAGTGCTTCCCGTAGCTGGGCAGGCCCACCAGTTCCAGCAGCTCGCGCACCCGGGTGTCCCGGTCGCGGGCGGGCAGGTGGCGGATGCCGAAGGCGATGTTCTCGGCGACGTTCAGGTGTGGAAACAGGGCGAAGTCCTGGAACACCATGCCCACCTGGCGGCGTTCCGGGGGCAGGGTCCAGCCTGGTCGGCTGACCGGATCGCCGTTGAGGCGGATCTCGCCGGCGGCCACGGGCTCGAAGCCGGCGATGGCGCGCAGCAGGGTGGTCTTGCCGCAACCGCTCGGGCCCAGCAGGCAGCCGATCAGGCCCTTGCGCAGTTCCAGGTTGACCTTGTGCACCACGGCGGTGCTGCCATAGGCCACGTCCACGTTGTCGACTTCAAGCAGCGGTGTCATGTCCGGGTCGGGATCGGCTGATGGTGCGGCTGAGCAGGATAACCGGAATGATGCCGGCGATCACGATGGCCAGTGCCGCGCTGGCCGCGTCCGCGAGACGCTCGTCGGAGGCCAGCTCGAAGGTGCGCACCGCGAGCGTGTTGAAGTTGAAGGGTCGCAGGATGAGGGTGGCGGGCAGTTCCTTGAGCACGTCCACGAACACCAGCAGCAGGGCGGTGAGCAGGGAGCCGCGCATGATGGGCATGTGCACCACCCGCAGCACCCGGTTGGGGGGCATGCCCAGGGACCGGGCGGCGTCATCCATGGAGGGCTTGATCTTGCCGAGCGCCGCCTCGACGGTCTGCAGGGACACCGCCAGGAAACGCACGCAGTAGGCAAAGATCAGCGCAACCAGGGTGCCGGAGAGGATCAGTCCTGTGGAGATGCCGAAGCTCTCGCGCATCCAGGCGTCCACGGTGTTGTCGAGCCAGGCGAACGGCAGCATCACGCCCACGGCGATCACGGTGCCCGGCACGGCATAGCCCATGCCGGCCACGCGCACCGCCACGGCGTTGCTCCAGGAGGGGCGTAGGCGCTGTCCATAGGCCATGAACAGGGCGAGTGCCAGGGCGAGCAGGGCGGCGATGGCCGCCAGGCCCAGGCTGTTCCAGACTAGGCGCAGGAACTCGGCGCTCATCCAGGTCTCGGTGGTGCCCGCCGCCCAGTTGGCCAGCTGCAGGGCGGGCAGCACGAAACCCAGCAGCACGGGCAGGGCGCAGACCGCCACGGCGGCGACGCGGCGCCAGCCCCGCAGCTGGTAGCGGGGCAGCTGGGTGTAGCGGCTGCTGGTGTGGTGAAAGCGCGCCCGGCGCCGGGACCAGCGTTCCAGCACGATGAGCACGAACACGAAGCTCATGAGCAGGGCGGAGAGCTGCGCCGCCGCCGCCGGGTCCGCCATGCCGAACCAGGTGCGGAAGATGCCGGTGGTGAAAGTGGGGATGCCGAAGTAGGCCACGGTGCCGTAGTCGGCGAGCGTCTCCATGAGCGCCAGCGAGAGTCCGGTAATGATGGCGGGGCGTGCCAGCGGCAGGGCCACCCGGGTAAAGCCCGCCCAGGGACCGTTGCCCAGCGTGCGGGAGACCTCCAGCACGCACACGGACTGTTCCAGGAAGGCGGCCCGGGCCAGCAGGTAGACGTAGGGATAGAGCACCAGGGACAGCATCGCCATGGCGCCGCCCAGGGAGCGGATCTCCGGGAACCAGTAGTCGCCATAGCCCCAGCCGAACCACTCCCGTAGCTGGGTCTGCACCGGGCCGGGGAAGTCCAGCATGCCGGTGTAGGTGTAGGCGATGATGTAGGCGGGCATGGCCAGCGGCAGCAGCAGGGCCCACTGGAAGATGCGCCGGCCGGGGAATTCGCACAGACTCACCAGCCAGGCGGTGGGGATGCCGATGAGCAGTACGCCGGCGCCCACGCCGAGCATGAGCAGCAGGGAGTTGACCACGTAGTCCCGCAGCACCGTCTCGCGCAGGTGCTGCCAGACATCGGTGGAGGGCAGGAACAGGTGGGCGAACACCACCAGCACCGGCAGGGCCAGCACCAAGGCCGTGAGCACCACGCCGGTACGCCAGGCATCCGGGCGGTGCCAGGTGCGGGCGGGTGGGGCGGCGGCTTGGACGGCGTCCTGGTTCAAGTCGGGGGCTTCCGGTCAAAGGCTCGGATGATACCAGCTGGCGCTGGGATCCAGTGGCTAGTCTCAAGTGGCAAGTGGCAAGGAAACTGTTTTCCTTGCCACTTGAGACTCGCCACTTGCCACTGCCTTACCGCCAGCGCGCGCGGTCCATCAGGCGCACGGCCCGGGCGTTGTACTCGCCGAGCAGGGCCATGTTGATCTCATCGGCGCGGAAACGGCCGAGCCTTTCCAGGGTTTCGCTCCAGGCAACGCCCTCCTTCACCGGGTACTCCTGGTTGGCCTCGGCGTACCACTGCTGGGAGGCGTCGCTCATCAGGAACTCCAGCAGGCGGATGGCGTTGTCCCGGTTGGGGGCGTGGGCGGTGACGCCGGCGCCGCTGATGTTCACGTGGGTGCCCCGGTCGCCCTCGCCCTGGTTGGGCCAGATCACCCGGATGCGCCGGGCGGCCTCGCGGTCGTTGGCGTCGTCACCGGCGAGCATCTGGGCCAGGTAGTAGGTGTTGGCGATGGCGATGTCGCACTGACCCGCGGCGGCGGCGCGGATCTGGTCCCGGTCACCGCCCCGGGGCGGGCGGGCCAGGTTGGCCACCAGGCCCCGGGCCCAGGCCTCGGTCTCCGCCTCGCCCTTGGCCACGATCATGGCGGCGATCATGGACTGGTTGTAGACGTTATCCGAGGAGCGGATGCAGATGCGGCCCCGGTAGCGGCGGTCGGTCAGGTCCTCGTAGCGGCTGATCTCGCCCTCGGCCACGCGACCCTCCACCACCATGATGGGTCGGGCGCGCATGGACAGGCCGAACCAGTGGTGCTCCGGGTCCCGGTACTGGGCCGGGATCGCGGCCTCCAGGGCCTCGGAGCGCACCGGCTGCAGTACGCCGGCCGTCTGGGCGTTGTGCAGGTTGCCGGCATCCACGGTGATGATCAGGTCGGCGGGGGAGTTGCGGCCCTCGCTGCGCAGGCGCTGCAACAGGGCGCCTGCCTGGGCGGTGACCAGGTTGACCCGGATGCCGGTCTGCTCCGTGAACTCGTCCAGCAGGGGCTTGATCAGTGCCTCCTGGCGCGCGGAATAGACGTTGACCTCGCCCTGGGCCAGGGCGGTGGCGGGGATGGGGCCGAGCAGGGCCAGCAGGAGCAGGATCAGCAGACGGGCGAGACGGGGGTGCATGGGTGAATCTCCGGGGGTTGAATGGGGTAGCCGGGCTGCCGGCAGACCTTGTGTTAATGCTAATGCGAACGATTATCATTAAATGAAATATCGCCTGTCAAGCATCTCTCGTGCCCGGTGTTTGCCACATGGGACGCCAAATGGGCGATACTGAATACAATGAATGCTCAAAGACCTATGCCGCCGGCCCGGCATGCCGGCCCGACTGGGAGCCCCTATGGACAGTGAAGCCTTGAAGATCCCCAAGAAACTCAAGCATGTAAGGCTTTGGGTGCATCCGGAGGGACCGGTGGTGGGCGCGATCTTCCTGCATTGTCAGAGCGATCACCACGAGGGGGAGGAGCGGCCCGAGGAGGCCATGAACGGACCCGAGCCGTTTTTCGTCTTCCGGGGCGGCAGTGACGATGACCTGCGCTTCTACAACAAACACGCGGTGGTACGCCTGGAGTACACCCACGAGCCGGAGCAGGCCCCCGAGGGCGCCGTGGCCCTGCGCACCCGCCTGCACCTGATGGACGGTTCCACCCTGGAGGGGGTGATCCGGGAGATGCTGGTGCCGGAGCACGCGCGCCTGTTCGATTATGTGAACATCTTCGAGGATCGCTTCGTGCGCCTGTTCATGGACGATGACGCCACCATTACACTGGTGAACAAGGCCTATATCGTCAGGGTCACCCCACTGGACAGTTGAGTCTGATGCGCCCAGCCGGCAACCCCTTCACAACCTGTGCTTGCGAACCCCGCGCCCCGTGCGTGCAGGGGGCGGCATGAGCCTGCTGCGGGACTTCAAGGCCGAGCGCATCATCGCGCGCCTGCTGGACCCCCGCGAGCGGGTGGGTACTGCCGAGGATCGCAAGCAACTGGTTTCCAAGCTGCGGGGCCTGGGCGACACGGGTGTGAATAAGCTCATCCATGCGCTTGGCCACGCGGCTCGCGATGAGGTGCCGCGCATCTCCGAGCTTCTGGTCAGGCTGCTGGATAACGCCAGCCTGCCGGTGTTCTCCGAGGCCCTGGCGGACGGCAACTCCCAGTCCGTATCGCGGGTCACGGACGTCCTGTGTCGCGGTACCGGCTTTGATCCCAACCGTCTCATGTCGGCCTTCGGCGACCCCCGTATCCCCAAGAGTGCGTTGATCCAGGTGCTCTCTGCCCATCGCAAGCGTCTGGATGCCGGTGCGCTGTTGCGCTACGCCTATACCTTGGAGCCCACCGACCGCAACGCCCTGATGAAGCTGGTCACCGAAGTGGCTGACCCGTCGTTGGTACCAGAGTTGCTCAACCGGGTCTCGGGCAAGGATCCGGTGGTGCGCATGCAGATCGTGCGTATTCTGGGGCGGTTCCAGACCCCGGAAGTGGTGGAGACCCTGCAGCACCTGCTTGAGGATCCGGACAAAGGGGTGCGCCAGGCGGCCTTAGAAGTCCTCTCGACCCATGACGCCCGGCTCGATCTGGAAAAGCTCTGCAACCTGCTGCGTGACCGGGACATCAAGGTCCAGGAGCAGGCCATAGAAACTATTATCAAGCGCAACGATCCGGACACCATGAAGTACCTGTCTGCGGTGCTCCATGACGAGGCGGAGCATGCCCGCCGGGCAGCCGTGGAGGTGCTCAACAAGATCGGCAGCGCAGCCGCCATCAAGGAACTGCTGGAGTCGGTCAAGGACGCGGACTGGTGGGTGCGCGCACGCTCCGCTGACGCTTTGGCCAAGATTGGTGGGCCCAGGGTGGTCAAGGCTGTGGTGGAACTGATCAAGGACGATGATGAATTCATCCGCCGCTCCGCCATCGAGATCCTCAATTCCACACGGGACGAACAGGCTATCAGTCATCTTATAGATGCCCTGGAGGATTCCGACTGGTGGGTGCGTGAACGTGCCGTGGATGCCCTGGCCAATATCGGCAACAAGGCCGCCACGCCGGCACTGGTGCGCATGCTCAAGCGCGACGAGAAAGCGGCGCCGGTCGTGCTGCGGGCGCTCGCCAAGCTGGGCGACGAGAGGGTGATCCATGCTGTGCTGGAGCAGCTCAAACGCCCCGTGCCCGAGATCCAGCTGGAGGCCCTGCATACCCTGGGCGAGCTGGCCGGTTCCGATAATGCTGCCGGGATCTGCGAGGTGATCATCAAGTACACTGAAAAGGCCACCTCCGAGGTGCGCGAGTCGGCACTGGAGGTGCGCGACCGCTTGCAGGACAAATTCTCCGCTGCAGCTTCCCTGACTCGCATGGTATCCAAGCCAACGCCGGCTCATGCCGATGACACCCTGGCGATGTCCATGCTTCAGAACCCGGACGAGCCGGCCCGCCCGCCAGCCTCGGCGCCTCAGTCACTGGCAAACCTCGACATCAATCGCCTTCAGCCGGGGGAGATGATCGGAGATCGCTACCGCTACGTGCGCCGTGTTGGGCGCGGTGCATTCGGTACAGTCCTGCTGGTCGAGGACGAAGTGATCTCCGAGTCATTGATCCTCAAGGTGCTGCATCCCCAGATGGCCTCCGATGAGGACATGATCAAGCGCTTCGTGCAGGAGATGCGCCTGTCGCGCAAGATCACCCACGAGAACGTCATTCGCATATATGACTTCCTCAACATTCAGGGACTGTTGGCTATCTCCATGGAGTACTTCCCCTCCAGTACTCTGGCTGTGTCCCTGGAGGCCCGCGAACCGCTACCGATCGAGACCGCCCTGCGCTACACACACGACATCGCCAAGGGCATGGCCGCGGCCCATGAAACCGGTGTGGTGCATCGCGATCTCAAGCCGGGTAACGTGCTGATCAACAACCGTGGTGTGCTGAAGATCGTGGACTTTGGCGTGGCAGCCGCCCGCGCCGCTGGCGATCAGCAGCTGACCCGCACTGGCATCCTCATCGGTACGCCCAAGTACATGTCACCGGAGCAGGTGCTGGGCAAGCCAGTTGATGCCCGGTCCGATATCTACGCTTTGGGCATCATGATGTATGAGATGCTTACCGGTACCCTCCCCTACACCGGCGAGGACCAGATGGCCGTGATGTACCAGCATGTACAGGGCAAGGCCCGTCCGGTGAGCGAGGTCAACCCGGGCGTGCCCAGGACGCTGGGCGCCGTGGTGACAAAGATGATGGCCTTGTCCCCGGAAGACCGGTACCAGAACATGGAGGAGGTCCGCCGCGCCCTGGCGGGATTCATCGACTGATGGCACGCATCAACGCATTTCTCAAGCTGGGCCGCGAGCAGGGTTGTTCGGACTTGCATCTCGCGGTGGGTGTGCCGCCGATGCTGCGCATGAATGGGGATCTGATGCCCATCAAGTTCCGCGACCTGGGTGAGCGTGAACTGGAGGCCTACGTGCTGGAGATCCTCACGCCGACCCAGCGTAAGCGTTTTCGAGAGGGCGAGGATCTGGACTTCTCCTACGTAGCGGACGAGGTGGGCCGGTTCCGTGTCAACCTGTTTCGCAAGGCAACAGGTGTGGGTGCGACCTTCCGTCACGTGCCCGCCAGTGTCCCCCAGCTGGACGAACTGGGTCTGCCGCCGGTGGTTCACGAGCTCATTGAGCATCACCAGGGCATGGTACTGGTCACCGGCTCAACGGGTACCGGCAAGTCCACTACGCTGGCGGCGATCATCGATCACATCAACAGCCGCCGGGCGGTCAACATCCTGAGCCTGGAAGATCCGATCGAGTTCGTGCACCACAGCAAGAAAGCCCAGGTGATACAGCGGGAGGTGGGTACCCACGTGCAGAGCTATGCGGATGGTCTGCGCGCGGCACTGCGCGAGGACCCGGACGTAATCCTGGTGGGTGAGTTGCGTGACGCGGAGTCCATCACCATGGCAATGATCGCCGCCGAGACCGGTCATCTGGTGCTTGGTACCCTGCATACCACCTCTGCGGTCAAGACCATCGACCGTATCCTGGATGCCATTCCCATCGAGTTGCGCGAGCAGGGTAAGACCTTTCTGTCCCAGAACCTTCATGGCGTACTTACCCAGAACCTGGTCAAGAAAGCAGACGGACGTGGACGCCATGCCGTGGTGGAATGCCTGGTGGTCACCCGGGCCATCGCCAAGATGATCATGACCGACAAGGTGCACCAGATCCCTTCCCAGATGCAGACCGGGCGTGAGCGGGGTATGCAACTGCTGGATCAGGCGCTGATGGAGGCTCTGGAGAAGAAGCTCATCGATCCCGATGATGCCTATCTGCACGCTAATGACAAGAAGGCCTTCCAGCGCTTTGTCACCGATGCCTCGCTGCTCCCCAAGATTAATCTGGCGGGCGGATAAGTCGACATGAAACGCATCGACTCTCTGCTGACCCGCATGGTCGAAATGGATGGCTCCGATCTGCACATGATGTCTGGAGACCCTCCCAGGGTGCGTGTCTATGGGGAGCTCAAGCCCATCGAGGAGGCGCCCATGAGCGCCGAGGCGGTCTCGGATGCCCTGGCAGAAATCCTTCCGGACCATTCTCGGCTGGCATTCGAGCGGGACGATGGCGCCGATTTTGCTTACGAAATCCAGGGGTTGTCGCGATTCCGGGTCAACATGCTGCGCCAGATCAATGGCATCGGCGCGGTATTTCGCGGTATCCCTTCGCGTTCTCTGAGCCTGGATGAGCTGGGGCTGCCGCCAGTTGTCTCCAGTCTGAGCATGCAGCGACACGGTCTGGTCCTTGTGACCGGCAAGACCGGCTCAGGTAAAACCACCACGCTTGCGGCCATCGTTGACGACATCAATGCTCGTCGCAAGGGCCACATCATCACCATCGAGGATCCGATCGAGTTCATTCATGAACGCAAACGTTCGCTGATCAGCCAGCGCCAAGTGGGCCTGCACACCCCCAGTTTCTCGACTGCCCTGCGTTCCGCCCTGCGCGAAGATCCGGATGTCATTCTGGTGGGTGAGATGCGTGATCTGGAGACCATCAGCCTGGCGGTGACCGCCGCGGAGACCGGTATCCTGGTGCTGGGTACCCTGCACACCAGCGGCGCCGCTTCCACCGTGGATCGCATCATCAATACCTTCCCGGCCCAGAAGCAGGGTCAGATCCGCACCATGCTCTCCACCTCCCTGCGCGGCGTGATCTCCCAGCAGCTGGCGCGGCGTGCCGACGGCAAGGGCCGCGTGGCAGCCATCGAGATCCTGGTGAACACTCCGGCGGTCTCGAATCTCATCCGCGAGGGGCGTACCGAGCAGCTGGAGAGCACCATGCAGAGCGGTGCCCTGGTGGGCATGCAGACCATGGACTCTGCCCTGCGCCGGCTGCTGGATGCGGGCACCATCACCGGGCGGGAGGCCTACGAGAAGGCCATCAGCAAGGCAGAGTTCGAGGCCGTGCGCCACGAGGGGACGAAGCGGCACTGAGAGACGGGGCGATGCCCGTGGAGTCAGTCAACGAAAAGACCGGCCAAGGCCGGTCTTTTCGTGTGTATCGCCTTTCGAGAGCTTGAACGGCTACGTGCGCACGTAGACCCAGCCGTCCTGGAGCCGGTCGATGATGTGATCAACGGCGGACTGGGTGGTCTTGGTGCCGGTGATCAGGCGGGTGCGCACGCCCTGGCGCTGCAGGACTTCCATGGTGTTCTGGCAGGCGATGAAGTGGACGTTCTCGTGGCGCTCAGTGAGCAGACGGATGCGCTCCACCTGGGTGGAGGTCTCCTCGCGGAACAGGCCAAGTCCCTCGGAGTTGGCCACCACCTCGATCTCCAGGCCCGGGCCCGGGTAGACGGCCAGCAGTTGCTCGGCGCGATCCATGACATCGGCGAAGCGGTGCTCGCCGCCCTGGCTGATGTGCAGCACGAACTTGTTGGCCTGGATCTGGCGCGGCTCGATGCGCACGCCGTTGACCACGGCGGCGGGCTCGGGACCCTGGATGTGGGCCACGTAGGCCTCGGGCTTGTGGCGCTCGATGCCGTCGGAAATCAGCAGACCGGCAGCGAAGCCGATGCCCAGCAGCACGGCCGCGGCGGCCATGGAGGGGAAACGCATCGCCCGGCGTATGGGGTGTTCCCGGCGTCGGCGCGGCGGCTCCGCGCTGGCATAGCCGTGGTGCACCAGGGTCTTCACGTGGCGCAGGCTGCAGGCGACGCCGCGCAGTTCCTCGTCCTCGCGCAGACGGCGCAGGATCTCCCGGCGTGCGGCGCTGTCCAGTTCCCCGTCCACCAGAGCGTTCAGGGTGTGTTCGTCGCCACCGATGTGTGATTTGTCCATCACTTGACTCTCCAGAGTTTCGGCGCTTCCTGGTTCCCGGCGGGCGATTGCACGGACTCCAGGGTCTCTCTCAGGGCCCGCCTTGCGCGGCTCAGACGGCTCATCACCGTGCCCAGGGGTATTTCCAGGACCTGGGCCACTTCCGCGTAGCTCAGTCCCTCCAGATCCACCAGGGTGACCACTTCCCGCTGCCCCATGGGCAGGGCGGCCACCGCCTGACGCACCTGGAACACGATCTCGTCCTGTGTGTGCTCGTACTCCGGGCAGCGATCACAGACGAACTGAATATCGTCCAGGGGGACCTGGGGCTTGAGGCGTCGCAGGTGTTCGCGCCAGCAGTTGTGCAGGATGGCGAACAGCCAGGCGTCGACCCGCTCCGGGTCCCGCAGTTGTTGGTGTTTGCGCAACGCCCTGGCCAGGGTCTCCTGGGCAAGGTCGTCGGCCAGCATCTCATCACCGCACCAGGACAGCGCCAGCCGGTACAACCGGACGCGACTCTCCTTGAGCCGCTGCTGCCAGGCACGGGATCCTCCCCCGAATAAATGGATCCAGCTCATGTATCCCTCCTGATGGGCAGCCGTGTTGTGGTTGGAATAATTGGACACCTGCCCGGGTGAATCCCCGAATGGCGGGCGCACGGCTGCATGTTCCCAAAGATGGTTCGAGTCAAAAATTTATTCCATCGTGACGGGTGAGTCACCCGGTTTCGCCCTGAAAGAGTTTTTTTACATCAATTTCTCGTGAATCCGGAATAAATCCTCTCCGGGACCCATCTTACAGGTCGCTAACAAGCGAGGCAGGGAAGCCCGAACCTTTCTTCCGGGGGTGTTGTACCCCCAGAGAAGAACACAGTTTACGCCGGATTCCATGGCAGGTGCCTTCGGGTGATCGCCCAATCCGGCAAGAACATCGGCGGTGACACGCCGGTGTCGGGATGCGGCAAATCGTGGTGGCCGTATCCCGGGCATGCGCCCGGTCAGGGAATCGCCGGTCGCTGCAAGCGGGGCACGGCGCAATGCGCCGGGGCTCCAGGCCAGGTGCGGTTCCATAGCAGATCCGTACCTGTCCGAATGGTGTTTTGCGGGTGTATCCCCTCTGAGATTGCCCCGGCCTTCGGGCCGGGGTTTTTTTGCTCACTTGCGGGGTTGCGGGGTGGCCCGTAATCTGCCCCCATGAACAGCCTTCCGCCCCGCCCCTCCCTGGACGTCCTCCCCGAAGCCCTGCGCCCGGATCTGATCCGTCTGCTGGATGATTTCGAGTCTGCCTGTGCCCGCGACGGCATCGCCCTGGACCACTGGCCCGAGGCGCTGGTACGGGTCTGGGCGGGCAGCGAGTTCGCGGCGCGGATCGCCATACGCCGGCCGAATCTGCTCCTGGAACTGATCCAGGACGGGACCCTGGCCCGCCCCCTGGAGTCCGGGGAGATGGCGGCCCGGGTGAGCGCGGTGGTCCAGGCGGCGCAGGACGAGGCCGCCCTCATGCGCGACCTGCGCCTGTTGCGCCAGCGGGAGATGATGCGCATCGCCTGGCGCGACCTGAGCGGTGAGGCGAGCCTGGACGAGACCCTGGGTGATCTCACGGATCTCGCCGAGCACTGCATCGACCAGGCCGCCGCCTGGGTCCATGACCAGCTGGTGCAGCGCCACGGGGAGCCCCGGGACGCCGAGGGCCGGCCCCAGCGCCTGGTGGTGCTCGGCATGGGCAAGCTGGGCGGCCGGGAACTCAACTTCTCCTCCGACGTGGATCTCATCTTCACCTATGCGGCCCGGGGCGAGACCGACGGCGAGAAGCCCCTGGACAACCAGCAGTTTTTCATCCGTCTGGGCCAGCGCCTGATCCGCCTGCTGGACGAGAACACCGCCGAGGGCTTCGTGTTCCGGGTGGACATGCGGCTGCGGCCCTTCGGCGACTCCGGCCCCCTGGTCATGGATTTCGACGCCCTGGAGGGCTACTACGAAAGCCATGGCCGGGAATGGGAGCGCTACGCCCTGATCAAGGCCCGGGTGGTGGCCGGCGACCGGGAGGCGGGCCGGGAGCTGATGCGCGCCCTGCGGCCATTCGTGTTCCGCCGCTACCTGGACTACGGCGCCTTTGCCGCCCTGCGCGACATGAAGGCCATGATCAACCGGGAGGCGGCGCGCCGCAGCCGCGGCGATGACGTGAAGCTGGGCGAGGGGGGCATCCGGGAGGTGGAGTTCATCGGCCAGGCCTTCCAGCTGATCCGCGCCGGCCGTGACCCCCGCCTGCAGCTGCGCGGCATCCGCCCGGTGCTGCGTCGCCTGGCGGAGATGGAGCTGATGCCCGGCTACGTGGTGGAACAGCTCATCACCGCCTACGAATTCCTGCGTCGCACGGAAAACCACCTGCAGATGGCCCAGGACCAGCAGACCCATCGCCTGCCCGAAAGCGACGAGGCGCGCCTGCGCCTGGCCTTTTCCATGGGCCATGACGACTGGGAGGGTTTCTCGCGGGACCTGGCCCGTCACCGGCGCCGGGTCCAGGAGCACTTCCAGCAGGTATTCGCCGCACCCCAGGGCGAGGCGGAGGAGGCGGCCGGGGCCGAAGGTCCGGGGCAGGCCGTGCTGGCCTCCATCTGGGCCGGCGACCGCTCCGGCGAGCGGGCCCAGGCGGTACTGGCGGAGGCGGGTTTCCGGGACGCGCCCAAGGCCCTGGAGTTGATCGAGGACCTGCGCGAGGGCGCCGCCTGCCGCTCCCTGACCGCCACGGGCCGCGAGCGTCTGGACCAGCTCATGCCCCTGCTGCTGGGTGCCGCCGCCGGTGCCGAGGACCCGGACACCGTCCTGTCCCGGCTGGTGACCCTGGTGCGCAGCATCGCCCGTCGTTCGGTGTACCTGTCCCTGCTGGTGGAAAGCCCCATGGCCCTCTCCCAGCTGGTGAAGCTCTGCGACGCAAGCCCCTGGATCGCCCAGCTGCTCACCCGCCACCCCCTGCTGCTGGACGAGCTGCTGGACCCGCGCAGCCTCTACGCCCCCATGGATCGGGAGGGTCTCTCGGCGGAGCTGGACGAGGAGCTGTCCCAGGTGCCGGAAGACGACATGGAGCAGATGATGGACCGCCTGCGCCAGTTCCAGCAGGTGCAGATGCTCAAGGTGGCCGCCGCCGACATCATGGGCGTGCTGCCGCTCATGAAGGTGAGTGACCACCTCACCTGGATCGCCGAGGTGGTGCTGGAACGGGTGCTGGCCCTGGTCATGGCCCAGCTGCATGCCCGCTATGGCCGCCCCCGCTGCCTGATCGACGGGCAGCCCTACGAGCCGGGTTTTGCCATCATCGGCTACGGCAAGCTGGGCGGCCTGGAGCTGGGTTATGGCTCGGACCTGGACATCGTGTTCCTGCACGACAGCGCCGGCGAGCAGCAGATGACCGACGGCGACAAGGCCCTGGACAACAGCGAGTTCTTCGCCCGCCTGGGCCAGCGCATCGTGCACGTGCTCGGCACCTATACCGGCGCCGGCCGGCTCTACGAGGTGGACACCCGGCTGCGTCCGAGCGGCGCCTCGGGCCTGCTGGTTAGCAGCCTCAAGGCCTTCGAGCTCTACCAGGAGACCAAGGCCTGGACCTGGGAGCACCAGGCCCTGGTGCGCGCCCGGCCGGTGGCCGGGGATGCGCGCATCGCCGAGGGCTTCGCCGAGATCCGCCGCCGTGTGCTCGGCATCTGCCGCGACCGGGAGAAATTGCGCCAGGAAGTGCGCGAGATGCGCGAGAAGATGTGGTCCGAACACGCCTCCCGGGACCCGTCCCGGTTCAACCTCAAGCGGGATCCGGGTGGTATCGCCGACATCGAATTTATGGTCCAATACTGGGTTTTGGCGTACGCCTGCGACCACCCGCCGCTGCTGGATTACCCGGACAACATCCGCATCCTGGAGCGCCTCGTGGTCACCGGCGTGCTGCCGGAAGAGGATGCCCGCTTCCTGACCGACACCTACCGTGAATTCCGCAACCGCATCCACCGGCTGACCTTGCAGGAGTCGGACGCGGTGGTGGACGCGGCCGAGTTCGCCGAGCAGCGCGAGACCGTGCGCGCCCTCTGGCGCCGGGTGATGGAGGAAGGCAAGGCTTGAATGCAATGGACAGGATTTACAGGATTGTTCTGGATTGGCAGGAAAAAGAAAGAACAATTTTTGACAGGATTTACATGATTAACACGATTAAGGCATTTCAAAAAATCATGTTAATCATGTAAATCCTGTCGATTCCTTTGTTTTCTTACAGTCCTGAAAAATCCTGTTCATCCTGTCCATTCGACTTTAAAGACACGAGACAACCGAGGTAACCCCCATGTCCATGGCCGACCGCGACGGTCTGATCTGGTACGACGGCAAGATGGTGCCCTGGCGCGATGCCACCACCCACGTGCTGACCCACACCCTGCACTATGGCATGGGCGTGTTCGAGGGCGTACGCGCCTACCAGACCGACCGGGGCACCGCCATCTTCCGCCTGGAAGACCACACCCGGCGCCTGTTCCGCTCCGCGCGCATCCTGGGCATGAAGATCCCCTACAGCCAGGACCAGCTCAACGAGGCCCAGAAGGCCGCCGTTCGCGAGAACCACCTCAAGAGCGCCTACATGCGGCCCATGTGCTTCTATGGCTCCGAGGGCATGGGCCTGCGCGCCGACAACCTGGAAGTGCACGCCATCGTCGCCGCCTGGGAATGGGGCGCCTACCTGGGCGCCGAGAACATGGAGCGGGGCATCCGGGTGAAGACCTCCTCGTTCAACCGGCACCACGTGAACATCACCATGTGCAAGGCCAAGGCCAACGGCAACTACATGAACTCCATGCTGGCCCTGCAGGAGGCGCTCTCCTGCGGCTACGACGAGGCCCTGCTGCTGGATACCGAGGGTTACGTCTCCGAGGGAAGCGGCGAGAACTTCTTCATGATCCAGGACGGCGTGATCTACACCCCCGAACTCACCTCCGCCCTGGACGGCATCACCCGCAAGACCATCTTCGCCCTGGCCGCCGAAGAGGGCCTGGAGATTCGCGAGAAGCGCATCACCCGTGACGAGGTCTACGTTGCCGACGAGGCCTTCTTCACCGGCACCGCCGCCGAGGTGACCCCCATCCGCGAACTGGACCGCCGCCCCATCGGCAACGGCGGCCGCGGCCCCATCACCGAAAAGCTGCAGACCCTCTACTTCGACGTGGTCCACGGCCGCACCGGCCGCCACGACCAGTGGCTGACGTTTGTCTGATGCAAAGAGAAATTTGACAGGATTTACATGATCAACAGGATGAATAGGCATGGAAGCCATAGACGATCCACTGACGAGGTCGATCATTGCGTCGGCCTACCAGGTTCACAATGAACTGGGATTCGGATTTCTGGAAAAGGTCTATGAGAGGGCGTTGCTTGTCGAGCTGAGTGCTCGTGGGATATCGGCCGAAACGCAGGTGATCACCGATGTTTGGTATAGGGATCACGTGGTCGGGACGTATTGCATAGACTTGCTCGTGGAAAAGAAAGTCGTTTGTGAACTCAAGGCTGTCGAAAGCCTGAGCCGCCAGCATCAAGTTCAGCTGGTGAACTATCTTGCTACAACACGCATGGACTTGGGACTGCTGATCAATTTCGGGCGAAGTGTTGAGGTGCGTAGAAAGTACAGGCTGCCAAAGCAATAATCCTGTTAATCATGTAAATCCTGTCAGATGTTCTTCTGGAGTTAATAATAATGCCCAACCCCCACACCGCCGAACACCAGAACCAGTACCAGCCCGCCAACGCCCAGACCCGCGTTGAGGTGACCCGGGCCGATCTGCCCCTGCACTGCCCCCAGCCCGGCACGGCCCTGTGGGCCTCGCACCCCCGCGTATTCATCCCCATCGAGGATGCCAAGGACGGGCGCATGATCTGTCCTTACTGCGGTACAGAATACGTGCTGAAGGCCTGAAAAAGGCGTCAATTCTGCGCTGTCGAAGTTCGCAGTAGGAGGCCCGACTCCGGGCCGACAAGGTGTGGCAACCTGCCCCTGGCCAATTCGCGGCGGGGTCGCCGCCCCTGCCCACCCATTCAGCCGAACCGGTAGCCGAAGGTCTCTATATCCGGTCGGTAGTGGACAGCCACGATCTCCGCGGTTTCGTCGGTGTAGTAGCGGCGGAAATCGTCCCGACCTTCGGCCTTGCGCTTGTGGGGCAGCGCGACGCGGGGCACGCCGATGCGTTCGCATACGGTGTCGAAGTCTTCCTGCAGGCTCTCGTAGTGGCCGATGAAGTCCACGATCAGATTGCCGTGCAGATCCACCACGTAGTCGCTCTGCAGTTCCCTCGACGTATCCAGCATGTAGTTCCACGGGCGCTCTGGGTCGAACTTGAGCCGCACGAACTGCTCGAAATTTTCCACACCCTCCAGCACTTCGGGACGTTCCCGGCGGATATGGAAGAAGGAACTGACCTGCAGATCCCAGGGGTTGCGTACAAATACGAACTTGAACAGTCCCTCGTAGAACTCCGCCGGCAGCATTTCCTTTGCCGCAATCGCTTTGGCATGGCGTGGAAACTTGGTGCCGATGCGATGCCCGGTCATCTGATCCAGCTTGTTGGCGATGAACATCGGCAAGCCGTAAATGCCGCGATAGCGATAGCGTGAAAGCGCCGCGCGCACGCTGGTTCCGCCGGTCTTGGCAATGTGGACGAACAGGAAGTTGTGTTTGGGAGACAGGAGCATGGGGGTTCCGATTGGCCGTGCGGGTACATTCTAAACGATTAGGTCGCGGCCTAAGGCGCCCCGCGTACCTCAGTCGGTGCCAGCCCCATCACCTGCAGGTATCGCAGTGCGCTTGTGTCAGCCCGGTATTCCTGCACCGCAGCCATCAGGGTCTCCCTGGGCAGGGGAGTGGACAGGGTGCAAGCCATGGCTTCCGCCAGTGCGGCTGGGTCACCGGTGGGCACCAGGGCCCCAAAGCGTCCACCATCGAGCACTTCCCTGGGACCGCTGCGGCAGTCGGTGGAGACCACCGGTATACCGAGCGCCATGGCTTCCGTGAGGGCGTTGGGCGATCCCTCCCAGAGTGAGGAAAGCACGTACAGCCGTGACCGGGATAGCCAGGCATAGGGGTTGGGCTGAAAGCCTGGCATGAGCAATGCATCGTGGATGCCAAGTTCACGCGCCAATGCGGACAGGCTGTCACGGTCGCTGCCCTCCCCCAGGATCACAAGCCGCGCAGGCGTGCGCTCGCGCAATCGGGCGAAGGCACGCATGAGAGTGGGAAAGTCCTTCTGCCGGGTAAGCCGGCCCATGCCCATGACGATCGGATCGCCACCGTCCGTCAGCCAGGGGTGGGGTGCCGGCTCTGCGGCACGTGCCTCCAGGCCGGGGGTGATCACCGGGTTGCGGATCACATGCATCCGCTTGTCATCTACACCCGTGATGGCCTTCACATCGTCGGCTACGCCCTGGGACACGGCAATGATGCCGTCGGCGAGGGGGTAGAGACGGCGCATGGGTCGATAGCGCAGCCACTTGCGCAGCAGGGAGCGGCCCTCCAGCGCCTCGGAGAGGGTGGTGCCCAGGCGGATGAAGATGCGTGTTTCAACGCCCGACTTCTTACGTGCAGTCAGCGCGGCCCTTCCGGCCCGGTCCTTGGCGGCCAGCAGGACCGGCGGGCGGCGTGATGCGAGGTAGCGAGCGAGTGGTTTCACGCTGAGGGCGCTGTGACGGGTGCCCAGGCGCACAATATTGACGCCGGGTGGCAGATCCGCCAGGTGGCCGCTTTCCTCGCGGATCAGTACCAGGTCGATGACGAGCCCGAGCCGCGCCAGTTCCCGAACCAGGTTGAGCACCATGCGCTCGACACCGCCCTCGCCGGAGAGTGAGATCAGTACCGCTAGATCAGGTGGTTGTTCAATGTGAACTGAACGTTTAGACATTGGGGGTCAGCCCCATGGCATGTAAATATGCTCGGGCGCTACGCATCACATGGTATGGCTGAGTGGCATACTGTAGACTTTGCCGGTCAATGGGGGTTATCAGCGTGTCTAATATAGCGCGCGCCATCGCATTGGCATCTCCAACGGGCACGAGTCTTCCGAGTCTGCCATCATCAAGAAGCTCTCGGGTTCCGCTCGGGCAATCAGTCGCGACAACAGGCGTACCGAGGGCCAATGCTTCCACCAATACCACAGCCAGACCCTCCCAGCGGGAGCTGTGTGCAAAAACGTCGGCTCGCGCTATCCATGGGTAGGGGTTAGTCACAAATCCGGGTAGATAAACATCCGAAGAGATACCAAGTTCATGTGCTAGAGCTTGTAGTCGAGTTCGTTCACGTCCTTCACCGATGATTGCGAGTTTCATCGGGCGCTCTGCTCTGGCTACAGAAAAAGCACGGATCAATGTGGCGTGGTCTTTTCGTGCAGACAGTTCTCCTGCTGCGAGAATTAGGGGGGGAGAAATTTTATCCAACCATGGATCAATCGGCGAGGCTGTTGAAAGCGCAATCAAGTCTCCTCTGACTACAGGGCTGGGAACTACTTTGATGGGTGGATGATTGCTTCGCATGAGACGGTGTAGATCATCAGCTACGCCTTTAGAAGGGACAAGGATGCCGTCTGAATGACTATAGAGGTAACGTATAGATTGGGTCTGTTTCCAGCGTTCTAGTTTTGTGCGATTCGCTAGGTTCGCAGAGACTGTAGTGCCGATGCGAACATAATGGCGTGAGTTACTTCTTGCAAGCCAGCGAGCTAGAATCGCTGTTCTATTGACGCGATCCTTATCTGATAGAAGTGCTACAGGTTGCTCGTTTCTCAAGTAGCGAACAAGGGAAGGCAATGCAGTACTAACATGGCGACAATTTAACGGTACGATGCGGAACCCGTTGGGCGTGTCTTGGATATATGGCCCATGACCTCCGATTTTAAGTAGGTCGACATGTATACCTAGCCTAACGACAGCTGGTAAGAGGTTATTCATGATCCGATCGACACCGCTGTGACCGGATGTTGCGAGGAAAACGGCGAGGGTCGGAGATGAATTATGTGGTTTCGTCATGTGTGAATTTAATTATATTGGCGTAATGGCTACTTAATGTGATGCGAATTAAATATGCATATTGCATTTCTAATAGCAAAATATGGCCGTGGTGGTGTGGAGAGGATGATGGTCAACACGGCGTCTGGGTTGGCTGGGTTGGGATTATCGGTAGATTATATTGCACCAGAAGACGGTCCCTATCTAGATCATTTGGATGCGCGCGTGGTTTTTTGTGGTCTGCCCTTGGGTAGGCGTGAAAGATTTGATTACGTTTGTGCCTATTTGAGACGAGAAGCGCCAGACTGCATCATCGTTGCTAAGGACAAGGATTTAAAGCTGGTCCTTTCAGCGCGGAAACGTGTGGCAAGTAATGCTAAAATAATAATGCGTCCTGGGACGACTATTTTATCAAAACTGGATAGTGAACTACCTTTAATTCGGTGGTATAGGCGGCGGGCAATAGCACGCGTTTACAGGGATGCGGATGCGCTTGTGGTAAATGCAGAGGCGGTCAGGAAGGATGTCTCGGCAGTAACTGGTATTTCTGCCGATGAGATATACTTAATAAGAAATCCGGTTATCAATAAACGCATGCTTAGTCAGGCCGATGGTGTGATTGAGCATGAGTGGATAAAGGATAAGTCGGTTCCAGTCATCATCGGGATCGGCAATTTGCATCGAGTCAAAGATTTCCCCACTCTATTGGAAGCGTTCTCTATAGTTCGTCAGCAGAGAGCACTGAAGTTGATCATTCTTGGTGAGGGGCATCTGAAGGATGAACTGAAATCCCTTTCGATGACCATGGGAGTGGGAGAGGATGTGGATTTTGCAGGATTTGTTGATAATCCATACCCTTACATAAAATCGGCAGATTTATATGTGCTTTCATCTGTAAGGGAAGGCTCCCCAAACGCGTTGACAGAGGCGCTGGCGCTTGGGACGCCTGTGGTGGCGACTGATTGTCCAGGTGGCGTGCGCGAGATTCTAAAGAATGGTCGGTGGGGTAGAATCGTCCCCGTAAGATCGCCATATGAAATGGCGCGCGCCATTGCGGCTACTTTGGATAATCACGCATCTGTTGAGGAGCTCATAAGCTCAGTGAATGAGTATACACAAGAGAATGCGGCAAAATCCTATTGCAAAATGATAAATATGGTTTGTGATAATAATAACTAAGAACTACATATTGAGTTTGCTGCGCATTTATAGGCTATAGAAAAGACAAATATTATAACGGTCTGGCTTATATGTTTTCATATTTCAGGCGTAAGAAGATAAATCCAGTTGTGCGGAGCAAAAGCGCCCGGGTTCGGGGCACGACAGTGATCCATCACTACTGCCCGCATACTTACAATGCGGGTGATCATTTTGTTATTCGCTCAATACGCAAACACTTGAGGCAGCATCTTTCGGATGTTTTGTTTTTGCCTAAAGCTGCTGCGGCAAATCGTGGGTGGGGTAAGCCCATAAGACTAAAGGGTGAAAACATTGATCTCAGCAATGAGTATGCAGATGCGGTCGTTGTGGGGGGGTCGGATCTTTATAATAACTGGGCTTTGCGCATTGATCGAAATGAGATTAAGGCGCTTCAGTCGCCACTGTATTTAATTGGAATGGGGATTTCCTCGAAGTTGCAGGAGGACAAGCCGAACATACAGAAGCCCTCGTATTACAGCGACATACTCGCAACGCATAATCATGCGAGGATGTGTGCTGTTCGAGATCATTTGACTGAGAAGTTTCTCATTGACATCGGATATCATGATGCGGTTGTAACAGGGTGTCCTGCGCTCTACTTGTGCGATGAGAAATTCCATGTCCATGGTGGAGGTGTGGTAGCGCTAACATTTCCATTTCCTTTGGCAAATCAAGGGGACCCTGCTCTGTACAGGTGGTTGATCGGGCTGGTTAAGAATATGCGTGAAACAGTTAAATCATTGGGATTGTGTCCGGTGATTGTGTGCCATGATGACAGAGATGTATTTACAGCTCAGTGTGAATTCCCGGAAGATAGGGTGTTTTTTTCTAACTATGTAGATGAGGTTGTGGATTTCTATCGGGAAGTAACTATGGTTGTTGGGTCTAGGCTACATGCATCAATACTCGCGGCAGGTCTTGGTAAGCCATTTATCAACATCAATCTTGATGCTAGGGGATTAGGCTTTTCGCAGATGTTTGGAATGAGCGACTGGAATGTAAGTTCTACCGATAGCAACCTAAGATATAAGCTTGATGAGCGGATTAGGAGGGTCGCATCTGGGAGCATAGAAGTATTTGAAGAGTTTTATGAAGTAAAGGCAAGGTATGCGCGAATATTCGATTCATTTATGCTTTCAGTTTCTAATGATATTAGGGCGCAGCTAGGAATGCTGTCTTGATGCTCATAAAGGCGCTTAATTATGTTAGATTGGCTTATTATATAATACGGCCAAAAACGATCATACTGCGTCGTTTTTCACGCGGCTTGGGTGACAATATCATGTTGTCGATGCTCCTGCCGGGTATCCGAGCCAAATATCCGCTGCACAAAATCATCGTTGAGACTCCATGGCCGGCATTGTTTATCGGCAACCCGAATATAGACTGGGTTACAGATCTGCATATTGTGACAACTGGCAAGCATTTGAAGCCGCGCTACCGCGTTACTCCATCTACTAAGGAGTCAATCTACAAACAGCTGGGGCAGTCTATAGGGGGCATTGAGACGCGAAGACCAGAGGTATTTTTGTCGAATGATGAACTCGATTCTGTCCGTCTTGGATTGCCAAGTAGCTATATTGTCGTATGCCCGATTGGGAAAATGGGTTTGACGGCGAATCGAAAAGAATGGGGTGTGGAGCGATTTCAGCAATTGTGTGAATTACTCAAGGCCTTTGCTATTGTCCAGGTAGGCAATCAAGCCGATCCACTCTTGAGTGGCGTTATAGATAGACGCGGGCTTGATATACGCGAGACTGCGGCAGTGTTGAAGCATGCTCGACTGTTCATAGGGCTTGAGGGCGGATTAATGCACTTGTCAGAGGCTGTTGGTGTACGTGCTGCAATAATATATGGGGGTTTTATCCTGCCGGAAATCTCTGCATATAAGGATCAATTGACTTTTTATCATCGGTCTCCATGCTCACCATGCTTTGATTCGAATAGGATGTTGCCGCCGTGCGAATCAATGGAATGTATGGAGCCAATTACGCCCAGCGTTGTGTTTGATGCACTTCGTATGAAGGGATGGCTACATGTCGATGGCGTGTAAGCTATGCGTGATTGTCCTTTTGACGTGCATTATTTATTTGTTTTAAACGTAAAATGTTTGATTTTAATGGGAGTGTCAAAGGTTCTACTGTTTTAATTATCCGCCTTTCGGCCATCGGTGACGTCGTGATGGCCTCGCCTTTGCTAAAAGCGATCCGATGTACATGGCCGAACGTGCACATCACCTGGTTGGTAGAGCCACAGGCGATGCCACTGCTGATCGACAACGATGAGATTGATCGCATTGTTGTCTGGCCCAAGGGCAATTGGAAGAAGCTGTTCCGAACGCTGCGCTGGTGGCGACTGATTCGCGAAATTCGCGACTTTTTGGTAGAGCTTCGCGCCGAGCGTTACGATCTGGCGCTCGACCTACAGGGCCTGTTCAAGAGCGGCATCTGGGCCTGGCTCTCGGGCGCCCGGGAGCGGGTGGGGCTGGGCTCCCGTGAGGGCAGTGGGTTGCTCATGACCCGGGTGGTAGATCGCAAGGGCGGGGATCCACGACGCATCGGTTCCGAGTACCTGCATCTGGCACAGGAACTCGGGCTCCAGGCTGATGACTTCTTCATGCACGTGGGGGTTTCGACCGCAGATGAGGCCGCAGCAGCCGAGATTGCGCAGTCCCATGGTCCCGCAGGTTATGTGGTCGGCTGCCCTTTCACAACCCGCCCCCAGAAGCACTGGGTTGAGGCCTACTGGGCAGACTTGGCGCGGCAACTGTACGAGCGGCTGGGTGCAAGGCTGGTGCTGCTCGGCGGCCCCGGTGACAGGGAGGCGGCGGCGCGCATCGCCGCAGCCGCAGGTGAGGCTGTGGACAACCGGGTAGGGGAGACGTCCCTGACCGGAGCGGCGGCAATTATCTCCCACGCCCGGCTCCTGATCGGGGTGGATACAGGGTTGACCCACATGGGCCCCGCGTTCAATGTGCCCACCATCGCCCTGTTCGGTTCCACCTGCCCCTACCTGGAGACTGGTCGAGACAATACGGTGGTGATCTACCACGAACTGCCCTGCAGTCCCTGCCGGCGGAATCCCACCTGCGGGGGGCGTTTCGATTGTCTGACGGGGATCTCGGTGGACGAGGTCATGGGACAGGTTGAGAGGTTGCTGTCACGAGCGGAGTCGATGGCGTGAGACTGCGTGTCCTGCACGTGGAGACCGGTCGCCACCTGTACGGAGGCGCTCTGCAGGTGCGTTACCTGCTGGAGGGGCTGGCGGCGCGGGGCGTGGCCAATGTCCTGGTTTGCCCCGTGGGCGCAGCCATTGCCGAGGCCGCCCGCCCCTACTGTGAAGCAGTACACGAGTTGCCCATGTCGGGGGACCTCGACATGGGCTTCTCGGGCCGCTTGAGCCGGGTCATCCGTGCAGAATCCCCGGACCTGGTGCACCTCCACAGCCGGCGCGGTGCAGACATCCTGGGTGGGATAGCGGCGATGCGCGCCGGGGTGCCGGCAGTGCTGTCCAGACGCGTGGATAATCCCGAGCCCGCCCTCTGGGCGCGCCTCAAGTACCGGTTGTTCGCACGGGTCATCACCATCTCCGAGGCCATCCGTCAGGTGCTGCTGTCCGAGGGAGTGTCCCCCGAGAAGCTCGTCTGCGTGCCGAGTGCGGTGGACGTGGCCGCGTACGATCAGGCCTGCGATCGGGACTGGTTCCGCAGCGCATTTGCCTTGGCGCCCGGTGAACGCACCATAGGCGTCATCGCCCAGCTGATCGTGCGCAAGGGTCATCGGCATCTGCTCACCGCCGCACCGGCGATCCTCACCGCCTGCCCGGACACCCGCATCCTGATGTTCGGCCAGGGTCCTCTGAAAGATGAACTGCACAACCAGATTCGCGACATGGGCCTGGAGGGGCGTGTGCAACTGGCCGGTTTTCGCGACGACCTGTCGCGCATCCTGCCCTGCCTGGACCTGGTCGTGCACCCGGCGGATATGGAGGGGCTCGGGGTCTCGTTGCTGCAGGCCGCCGCCGCCGGCGTTCCCCTGGTGGGTACCCGTGCCGGCGGGCTGCCGGAGATTATTCGGGAGGCGAATGGCGTGCTGGTGCCGCCCGCCGATCCGGCGGCGCTTGCGCAGGCGGTGATCGGCCTGCTCAAGGATCCGGAACGTGCGCGGCAAATGGGGGAGGCGGGCCGCGCTCTGGTGCGTGAGCGCTTCTCCATCGACGCCATGGTGGAGGGCAACCTGAGCGTCTACAGGGAGCTGATCGCATCCGGGACGGGCTTGCTGTGAGTGCACAAGGGTCGGCCTGGGAGCGCTGGCTGATCCCCGGCCTGCTTTTCTACTTCACGCTGCAGGTGATCATACGTGTCACCGGCTCGCCAGTATTGGACCTGGATGAGGCGGAGATGCTGGTGGTGACCCAGTGGTGGTTGGCCGGGTACTCGGGGCAGCCACCTCTGTACGCCTGGGTTCAGAAGCTCGCCTTCCAGGTGCTGGGCGTGAACCTTCTGGCGTTGAGTGTCGTCAAGAACGCGCTGCTGTTGCTGACCTATGTGTTTGTGTATCTTTCGGCGCGCAGGCTCATGCCGGATCCCCGGCTTGCGGTGCTGGCGACACTCTCCCTGCTGCTCATTCCGCAGGTGGCCTGGGAATCCCAGCGCGACCTGACGCACTCCGTCATGGTAACTACCGTCACTTCAGCGAGTGTCTATGTGCTGTTGCGCTGGCTTGAACGTCCGACCTTGGCGCACTACCTGCTGCTGGGTCTGCTGCTCGGCCTGGGCATTTTGTCAAAGTACAACTATGCCCTGTTTGCCAGTGCGGTCCTGTCCGTCCTGCTGAGTCTGCCCCGGGGGCGTGCCCTGCTTTTAACGCCACGGATTCTGCTCAGCGCAGGTGTCGCCGCGCTGGTGCTGGCGCCCCATGTGTTCTGGTTTTTTGGCACGGGAGAGCTTGGAACACGCTCCATGGAGAAGATGGATTTCGGTGGTGGCCTTTGGCCTTTGTCAGGGCTGACCAGCCTGACCATCGCAGTGATCGCCTTCCTGACACCCTTGTGGGTCGTGTTGCTGGCTGTGTTTCGCCGAGATTTCATGTCTGCGCTGGCGGGCCGTGGCAACCCAAGTGTTTCGGGTGAGTTTCCGCTGCGCCGCTACCTGATCGCCGTGACCGTGTTTCTGGTTGGCATGGTCCTGTTTCTGGGGGTTGCTCACTTCAAGGACCGCTGGATGCTGCCCCTGTTCCTGCTCTTTCCGCTGTACATCTTTTCCGGATTGCCAGCGGCTGCCCTGTCGCCCGCGCGTGTTCGCGCCTTCGTGGCCATCTGCCTGGCCGTCCCTGGGCTGGTCCTTTTGATCATGACCGGGCGTGTCCACGAGTGGCCCGCCCTGGAAGGGCAGCACCGCTACAGTTATCCCTTTGAAACAATGGCGGAGGAGATTCGACGTGCCGGGTTTCATCAAGGCCTGATCGTGGCCGATCGTGCCTTCATCGCGGGCAATCTGCGTTTCCGCATGCAAGAGAGCAGTGCTGCATATCCAGGCGTGAGCCGATCCGGGTTAAGCTGCGGTCCTGGCGAGGATCTGCTGGTCGCCTGGGATGCGCAACGTAGTGCCGAACCTTCCGCGTCCCTGCGCGACTGGCTCGCGGGGGAACTGCAGATTGACATCTCAGGGGTTGATTTCCAGGTTCTGCATGATGAGGCAAGCGGTGCAGCCCTGGGCGTGATGCTCATATCCTCCAATGTGTCGCGTCTGGAAGATCACTGTTAGATCAATCTGAGCGGGGAATATGACGGAACGCCGGATGTACTGATTTTACATACTCCATGGGCACGCTTTGCTTTGCCCATCCTGCAATCCGGAAACACCTCGAAATCGTAGGATGGGTGAAGCGCAGCGCACCCATCAGGCCATCAGGAATTCAAAACACCCCGTTCCCTGAGCAACCCGATGATCCGGTCTGCACCCTCTTCCGCGCTCAAGGTGCTGGTGTCGATGCGGATTTCTGCAGCCTCCGGGGACTCGTAAGGTGAATCGATGCCGGTGAAGTTCTTGAGATCACCCCTGCGGGCTTTTTTATACAGACCTTTCGGATCACGCTGCTCTGCGATTTCGAGCGGGGTATCCATGAATACCTCAATGAATTCCCCCTCAGGGAGCAGCTCACGGGCCATGCGCCGCTCAGAGCGGAAGGGGGAGATAAAGGCGGTCAGTACGATCAGTCCTGCATCCACCATCAGCTTACTCAACTCCGCCACGCGACGAATGTTTTCGACTCGATCGGCAGTGGTAAATCCCAGGTCCCGGTTCAGGCCATGGCGTACATTGTCACCGTCAAGCAGGTAGGTGTGGGCGCCCAGGTTGAAGAGCTTCTTTTCCACCAGGTTGGCGACGGTGGATTTGCCAGACCCGGAGAGGCCCGTAAACCACAGAACACATGGCTTGTGCCCCTTCTGGGCGGACCGCGCCTCCTTGTCAATGTCCAGATGCTGCAGGTGGATGTTATGGGCGCGCCGCAAGGCGTAATTGATCATGCCGGCGCCGACGGTGTTATTGCTCAGACGATCAATCAGGATGAATCCGCCCACGTCCCGATTCAGTTCGTAGGGATCGAAGGGGATTGAGCGATCCAGGCCGATGTTGCACACGGCGATGCCGTTCAGATCAAGCTTGTCGGCCGCCAGATGTTCAAGTGTGTTGACGTTGATCTGATACTTGATGTCGGTGATCACCGCATTGATGGTATTTGTGCCGATCTTCATCAGATAGGTGCGTCCCGGATACAGTGGCTGCTCATGCATCCAGACGATCCTGGCCTCGAACTGGTCTGCCACCTCGGCAGGTGCATCGACGGTCGAGATCACCGATCCCCGCGAGATATCGATCTCATCTTCCAGGGTCAGAGTGATGGATTGACCGGCGACTGCGTGGCTCAGATCGCCTTCGTCAGTGACGATACGCGTAACCCGGCTCTCCTTCCCTAAGGGCTGCACACGGATTCGGTCTCCAGGTCGAATCGTGCCGCTGGCCACGTAACCGGAGAAACCGCGAAAATCAGGATTCGGATGGTTGACCCATTGTACCGGCAGACGGAAGGGCGCCCTTTGCATCCGTGTATCGTCTATCTCGACGGTCTCCAGATACCCCATAAGCGTGCTGCCGTGGTACCAGTCCATGGCCTTGCTCGGGCGAACGATGTTATCCCCCTTGAGGGCGGAGATCGGGATGGCGACGCAATTCTCTATAGCCAACTTGTCTGCGAATTCCCGGTAATCCTCAACGATGCGCTCGAAGACCTCATGTGAATAGCCCACCAGATCCATCTTGTTAATGGCGAGTACCACGTGACGTATACCGATCAGGGACACCAAGTGGGTGTGACGGCGGGTCTGCGTCAGGACACCCTGGCTCGCGTCGATCAGTATCACGGCGAGATCTGCACTGGATGCGCCGGTGATCATGTTTCGGGTGTACTGCTCATGCCCGGGCGTATCCGCCAAGATAAACTTTCGCTTGTCGGTGCTGAAGTAGCGGTAGGCAACATCGATGGTGTTCCCTTGCTCTCGCTCGGCAGCGAGGCTATCCACCAGCAGGGCCAGGTCGATGTCGCCTTCCTGGGTGCTCCATTTCCTGGAATCGTTCTGGAGGGCGACCAACTGATCCATAAAGAGCATCTGGGAGTCGTAGAGCAGGCGACCGATCAGCGTGCTTTTGCCATCGTTCAGACTGCCGCAGGTAATAAAGCGCAGCAGGTTCTTGTGCTCGTGATGCTTGAGAGTCTGCTCGATATCCGTGCTGATCATCTGCTCCTGACTGTGGCTCATCAGAAATACCCCTCCTGCTTCTTCTTCTCCATGGAGGCGGCTGCATCCTGATCAATGATCCGACCCTTCCGTTCGGAAGTGCGAGCCAGCAGCATCTCCTGGATGATCGCCGGCAGTGTGTCGGCGGTGGATTCAATGGCGCCGGTGAGCGGGTAACAACCCAGCGTGCGGAAACGCACCCTGCGCATCATGGGCGCCTCCCCCTCATGGAGCGGCATCCTGTGGTCATCCACCATGATCAGAACTCCGTCCCGCTCAACGACGGGCCGTTCGGCAGCAAAGTACAGGGGCACAATGGGGATGTTCTTCAAATAGATGTATTGCCAGATATCCAGCTCGGTCCAGTTGGACAAGGGGAATACTCGGATGGACTCCCCCTTCTGCTTGCGGGCGTTGTAGAGCTTCCACAGCTCTGGGCGCTGGTTCTTGGGGTCCCAGCGATGCTGGGCAGTGCGGAATGAGAAGATGCGTTCCTTGGCACGGGATTTTTCCTCATCACGACGTGCACCGGCGATGGCCGCATCGAAGCCATACTTGTTAAGCGCCTGTTTCAGTGCCTCAGTCTTCATGATGTGGGTGTGCAGCTCGGAACCATGGGTAAAGGGATTGACGCCTTGGGCCACCCCTTCCGGATTGGTGTAGACGATCAGGTCCATGCCCAATTCCTGGGCGATTCTGTCGCGGAACGCATACATTTCCCGGAATTTCCAGCGGGTATCCACATGCAGCAGGGGGAATGGGGGCTTGGCGGGATAAAAGGCCTTCATGGCCAGGTGCAGCATCACCGCACTGTCCTTGCCGATGGAGTACAGCATGACGGGATTCTCGGTCTCTGCGACCACCTCCCGCATGATGTGAATACTCTCGGCCTCAAGGCGCTCGAGATGGGTCAAAGACTGGGAGTCGGTCATGGGATGATCCCTGCTCAGGTCCAAGTACTGATTCCGATCACGCGTTCAGGTATGGATGCGCCCTGTACTTGTCGATATCCATCACCAGCTCAAAGGCTGCATGCCCCATGGTGATGAACATGCTCACTTTCGGTATGGATCCGGTATACCCCAGTTGCGTTTGTACTTGAAGCGGCGATGGGTCCAGAAGTATTGAGCCGGGGCCTCCATGACCGCCTTCTCGACCACTTCGTTGATGCGCTGCGCATCGGACTCGGCGTCGTCAATGGGGAAGTGCTCCAGCGGGGCGCCAATCACCAGTCGATAACCCTGGCTACCGGGAAGGCGATAGCCGAAGAATGGCACCACGGGTGCGCCACTGATCTTCGCCAGGCGCGCCGTGGCGTTATTGGTGGCGGCAGGTACGCCAAAGAAGGGCACGATGGTGCTGTTCTTGGCCTTGTAGGCCTGGTCGGGCGCGTACCAGACGACCAGGTTGTCTCTCAGCGCACGAATCACATCCTTGGCCTTGTCGCGTCTGATGGCGCGCTGGCAGTGGTGCTCACGGTTGCGTCGAAAGCAGTACTCGATGACCGGGTTCTCGTGGGGACGGTACATGGCGGCGAAGGGCTGGTGCGGGACGAGCAGACGGCCGGCAATCTCCAGGGTGGTGAAGTGCGCCGATAGCAGCAGGACGCCCTTGCCGCCCTCCAGCGCCGTCTTCAGGTGTTCCAGTCCCTCGATATGCGCCAGCGGTTGCAGCCGTCGGTCGTCGGCCCACCAGCCGAAGGGTGTCTCGAACAGCGCCGCACCCATGGCGCGGAAATGCTCCCGGACCAATTCGCGGCGAGCTGCGGGTTCCAGGCTGGGGAAACACAGATCCACGTTCACCTGCGCCACGTGCCGCCGGCTTCTGGCCAGATGCCAGGCGAGGCTGCCCAGGGCTTCGCCCAGCCGGATCTGCCAACGCCAGGGCATGTGACTGGCGGCCCAGAGCAGCCCCACGCCCAGCCACATGGGCCAGTGGCGCGGGTGCCAGAGGGATTGGGGGGGGCTTGTCTTGCTCATGGGCGGGCCGGTCAAAATCGGCATTCTAGCAGGGGCTGGGGGGTGAACCCAAAGGACTTCATTGGCTTGCGTGATACAATCAACCACTGACTTCCCTTGTGTAAATCCGCTTTTCCTGGAGCCCCCCTTGAGCCAGATGTTGCCGCCTTTCGATCAGGCCCGGGTTCTGGTGGTCGGCGATCTCATGCTGGACCGCTACTGGACCGGACCCGTGTCGCGCATTTCCCCGGAGGCCCCCGTGCCGGTGGTTCGGGTCACGGATGCGGAGGAACGGGCCGGAGGGGCGGCGAATGTCGCCCTCAACATGGCCCGGCTGGGTGTCCAGGTGGAGCTGGCCGGACTGGTCGGCAATGACGAGGCGGGTAGCTCTCTGCGCTCGATTCTGGCCAGTGCAGGGATTCACTGCCGCTTCATGACCTGCCCTGATGTACCCACCATCACCAAGCTGCGTGTGATCAGCCAGCACCAGCAACTCCTGCGTCTGGATTTCGAGTCACCCCTGCAAGGGGTAGACGGTAGCGAGCTGGTGAAAGACGTATGCGGGAGGCTGACTGCCGGCATTGCCGCGCTGGTACTCTCGGACTACGGCAAGGGGACCCTGCAGCAGACACCTGAGCTGATCGCCGCGGCCCGCGCCGCTGGTGTGCCGGTACTGGTAGACCCCAAGGGGCTGGATTTTGAGCGCTATCGCGGCGCCACCCTGATCACGCCCAACCTGTCCGAATTTGAGGCGGTGGCAGGGCCCTGCGCCCATGATGATCAATTGGTGGAGCGAGGCGAGCAGATGCGCGCCGGCCTGGAACTCGAAGTCCTGCTCATCACCCTGGGTGACCGTGGCATGTTGCTGCTTCGCCAGGGTCACGATCCCCTGCACCTGCCCACCCGGGCTCGGGAAGTGTTTGATGTGACCGGTGCCGGCGACACCGTCATTGCCGTGGTGGCCGCGGCACTGGCAGCCGGCCGCGATCTGGCCGAGGCGGCCGGCTTGGCCAACCTGGCGGCCGGCATCGTGGTCGGCAAGCTGGGCACGGCATTCGTTTCCCCGGCCGAACTTCGCGGTGCCCTGCGCCGCCAGCGGGGCGGTTGGAGCAGCGTCCTCTCGGAGGAAGATCTGCTGCTGGCAGTGGAGGAGGCCAGGTCCCTGGGTGAGCGCCTGGTGATGACCAATGGCTGCTTCGATCTGTTGCACGAGGGGCACGTGGCCTATCTGGAGCAGGCCCGCCGCCTCGGTGACCGGCTCATCGTGGCGGTCAATGACGATGCCTCGGTGCGGCGTCTCAAGGGCAATGAGCGTCCGGTCAATACGCTGGCCCGGCGCATGGCCGTACTGGCCGGCCTTGCCTCCGTGGACTGGGTGGTGCCCTTCAGCGAAGATACCCCAGAGCGCCTGATCTGCGCTGTCCGCCCGGATGTGCTGGTCAAGGGCGGCGACTATCGCCCTGAACAGATCGCGGGAGCGGAGTGCGTGCGTGCTTCCGGGGGGCGTGTGGAAGTTCTGCCCTACGTGGAGGGCGCATCGACCAGCAGTATCATCGACCTCATTCGTGGATAGGGTGTGTCGAGCACGCCCTGATCATGCGGAAGAGGTGATATCCATCTGCCTTGCAACACTCTTGAATCGTCGGCCAGGACACCGCCCATGACCCCGGAATCCCTTGGAAACGTGCTGCGCGAGAGCGCGCGGATCAAGACGCAGCTTGCTGACGAGCAGGCGAGCCGGATCCTCGAAGTGATCGAGGTGGTGGTCTCTGCCCTGGCCGTTGGCAGGACGGTGTTCTTCTTTGGTAACGGCGGCAGTGCTGCAGATGCCCAGCACCTGGCGGCGGAGCTGGTGGGACGCTTCATGTTCGAACGCCGTCCGCTGGCTGCCGTAGCGCTGACAACCGACACCTCGATCCTCACCAGCATCGGGAATGACTACGGATTTGAGCAGATCTTCCTGCGCCAGATCCAGGCCCTGGGTCGCTCCGGTGACGTGGCTGTTGGGCTAAGCACCAGCGGCAACTCCCCCAATGTACTCAAGGCCATCGAGTCGGCACGGGCGCGTGGCCTCGTCACCGTGGCGCTCACCGGGAGTGGTGGTGGGAAGCTGGCCGGCGTTGCCCATCACTGTATTCAGGTTCCCTCCACGGACACCGCCCGCATACAGGAGAGTCACATCACCATCGGTCATCTGATCTGCATGGCTGTGGACGAGGCCGTCGCCGAGGGGCGCATTCCGAACCAGTATGACGGCGATTCCCGCGCATGAGTGGTAAGGCCCTGTTTCTGGACCGCGACGGCACGCTGATGGTGGATGTGGGTTACCCCAGCGACCCGGATCAGGTGGAGCTGCTCCCGGGCGTGGCGGAAGCACTGGCCGCTTGCCGTCATGCGGGGTATCGGCTGTCCATTATCAGTAACCAGTCGGGTGTCGGAAGAGGGTACTTCGGTGCTGATGCCGTCCAGGCAGTGCACGGGCGGCTGCTGGAGCTCTTGTCGGAGCGCGGCGTCTTCATCGACGATGCCCAGTACTGTCTACATGCGCCCGAAGCGCATTGCGAGTGCCGCAAGCCCTCTGCCCTGATGATCCGGCGTTCGGCCGAAGTCCTGGGTGTGGACCCCGCGCACAGCTTCATGATCGGCGACAAGGCATCGGACATCGAGGCGGGTCGCGAGGCGGGTTGCCGTACCATCTTACTCGCCCTCCCATCCGAACGAGACGATGCCTTGCGTGATGCGGCTGCCGATCACGTCTGTGCGGATTGGCAGCACATCGCTCAGATCATCACGGGTACAGGCTGATTCCCCCGCGCGGTTGACCGCGCAGCGCCGTGCTAACATCCGGGCCGTGTCGAACGAGCCTGTCCGGATACCGCGATAGCCATGTGGCGTAGCCTCTATTCCCTGCTGCTGTACCTGCTGTGGCCCCTCGTGGCCCTGCGGCTGCTGTGGCGCGCCCGGCGCAATCCGGAATACCGGCGGCGTTGGGGGGAGCGCTTTGCCGTGGGGCCGCGCCTGGATGCTGCGCCCCGCCTCTGGGTTCATGCGGTCTCCGTGGGGGAGGTGGTGGCCGCGGTGCCGCTGGTGCGCGCGCTAATGGCCCGTTTCCCGGATCACCGCATCCTCGTCACCACCACCACGCCCACCGGTTCTGCCGAGTTGCGCCGGCGTCTGGGTGAGACGGTGGAGCACCGTTACCTGCCCCTGGATCTGCCCCATCTGATGCGCGGCCTGTTGCGCGCCGTTCGGCCGCGCCTGCTCGTGGTCATGGAGACGGAACTCTGGCCCAATCTGTTCGCCGCCTGCCGCCGGCAGGGGGTGCCGGTGATGCTGGTCAACGGGCGGCTCTCGGCGCGTTCATTCCGGGGCTACCGGCGCATCCGGCCCCTGGTGGCCGAGGCCTTGGGGGCGGTGACCGCGCTGGCGGCCCGGTCGGACGAGGATGCCGAGCGGTTCATCGGGCTGGGCGCCAGGCCCGAGCGGGTGCGGGTGACCGGCAATCTGAAATACGACCTGGAACTGCCGGCAGGTGGGGCGGGGATCAAGCCCCTGATGCGACCGGCATGGATCGCGGCCAGTACCCACGAGGGCGAGGACGAGCGTCTGCTCGCGGTCCACGGGCGGGTACTCGAACGTGTGCCGGACGCCCTGCTGATCCTGGTGCCCCGGCATCCGGAGCGTTTCGAGGCGGTGGCCGAGCTGTGTCGGGCGGCGGGGATGCCGGCTGCCCGGCGTTCACGGGGTGAGCAGCCGGGACCCGACACCCGGGTGTGGCTGGGCGACACCATGGGCGAATTGCCCGAACTGTTTCCCCTCGCCCGGGTGGCCTTCATGGGCGGCAGCCTGGTGCCGACCGGCGGGCACAATCCCCTGGAGGCGGCGGCCCATGGACTTCCGGTCCTGACCGGCCCCCACGTGTTCAACTTCCGCGAGGTGTTTGACGCCCTGGTGCAGGCGGGTGGGGCGGAGGTGGTGGCCGACGAGGCCACCCTGGCCGGGCGGCTCATCGCGCTGCTGAGCGATGAGGCCGAGCGTTCACGCCGGGGAGAGTCGGCGGCGCGGGTGGTGCAAGAAAACCGGGGCGCGGTAGCGCGGGTGGTGGACTGGGTGGAGCAAGTGGCAAGTGGCTAGTCTCAAGTGGCAAGGAAAACCGCTTGTTGTCTGGACACTGGCTGCAGGGTCAGGTGCTGTGCTGGGATTGAAGTGACTTGCTGCAGAGATGTGGAGTCGCAGAGTACGAATGAAAAGAACGACAGGATTTTTCAGGATTCACAGGATCGGATGAATAATGGGTTTCAAACTCAAGTACTTATCCTGTCAATCCAGAAAAATCCTGTTCATTGCATTTTTCTGCGCCTTCGCGTCTCTGCGGCAACTCTTTGAATTTCCTTGCCACTTGAGACTTGCCACTTGCTACTTGATCAAACCCGACAGGGCCTTGAACTGGGAATGCCTTGCATCCCGCAGCCATTCGAAGATCACCGACTCGTGATTGGTCACCACGGCGCCGGCCTGGCGCAGGCGGTGCAGGGCGTTGGCCTTGTGGGCCGGGTCACGGGAGCAGACGGCATCTTCAGCTACGAAGGGGGTGAAGCCGGCGCCGAGCAGGTCCAGGGCGGTCTGCAGCACGCACACGTGGGTCTCCATGCCGCAGACCACCACCTGGGGGCGGCGGGCCGATTTCAACGCATCCAGCAGGCCGGAATCGCCGCAGCAGGAGAAGGAAGTCTTATCCAGCACCCGGGCGCTGGCCGGCAGCTGCGCGGCCAGGGGCGCCACAGTGGGGCCGAGTCCCTTTGGGTACTGCTCGGAGACCAGCACCGGGATCTCCAGCTGGCCGGCGGCCTGGGCGAGGCGCCCGGCGGCGCGCACCACGCCCTCCCGGGCCGTTGCGTCCATGGCGCCGGCCAGGCGCTCCTGGACGTCGACGATCAGCAGCTGGGCATGGGCGGCGTGGCAGAGTCCGAGGGCCTGCACGGGGTCACTCCAGCCAGGCGTTGATGGCCTGAATGTCCTGCTCGTCCAGGGTGCCCGCGGCCTGCTTCAGGCGCAGGGTGTTGACCACGAATTCATAGCGGGCCTGGGCGTAGTCCCGCTGGGCGCGGAACACCTCGCGCAGGGCCAGCAGCACGTCCACGGCGGTGCGGGTGCCCACCTCGAAGCCCGCCTCGGCGGCCTCCGCGGCGGCCTGGGTGGAGGCCAGAGCCTGGTTCAGGGCCTGCACCCGGGAGATGCCGGCCACCACGGACAGGTAGGCGCTGCGGGTCTGCTGCACGGTCAGGCGCTGGGTCAGTTCCAGCTGTTCCCGGGCACTGTCGAAGCGTTCCCGGGATTCGCGGGTGAGCGAGGAGGTGCGCCCGCCGCTGTAGATGGGCACGCGCAGCTGCAGGGCGATCTGGGCGTCGGTGCGGTCCAGGAGCTGGGAGTTGGCCGTCGGGGCGCCGCTGTTGTCGATGTCCGCATAGCTGGCCTGCAGACCCACGGTGGGGTAGTGGCCGGCGCGCTGGCGCTTGATCTCCTCGGCGGCGGCCTCGGTGGCGAAGCGCCGGGCGGTCAGACCCAGGTTGCGGTCGATGGCGCTCTCCACCCAGCGGTTCATGTCGGCGGGTTCCGGCGTGGTCAGGGGCAGGCGGTCGCTCAGGCTGGCCAGGGCCTCGTAGTACTGGCCGGTGACCACCGCCAGCTGTTCCCGGGCGATGTCCAGCTGGTTGCGGGCGGCGATCTCCTGGGCCACGGCGATGTCGAACTGGGCCTGGGATTCCTTCACGTCGGTGATGGCGATCAGCCCCACCTCGAAACGCCGCTCCGCCTGTTCCAGCTGCCGGCCGATGGCCTCTTTTTCGGCCTCGGCGAAGGACAGGTTGTCCTGGGCGGCGAGCACGTCGAAGTATGCCTCGGCGACGCGCAGGATCAGTGCCTGGCGGGCGGCGTCGCGGAACGCGGTGGCCTGGGCGATGCTCAGGTCCGCCTGGCGCAGGGCCACGTAGTTGCGGTGGTCGTAGACGCTCTGGTTCAGGGTGATGTCGAAGCGGGTGGTGTCGTAGCTGGTATTGGGGAAACCCGAGGGTTCGGTGCGGGTGTGGGCCTGGGAGGCACCGGCATCGATCTGGGGCAACAGGACGGAGCGGGCCTGGGGGCGGGCCTCCAGTGCGGCCCGGTAGTCGGCCTCCGCGGCGCGCAGCTCGGCATCGTGCTGCAGGGCCGTCTGGTAGATGGTCCAGAGGTCCGCCGCCTGGCTGGTGGGCAGCAGGATCGCAGTGCCCAGGGTCAGGGACAGGAGGATGCGATGCAGTCGGGTGGTCATGGGTCTCTCCATGGTGCGGATGCATGCCCCGCAGGGAATTGATTATTAGATATTTCTAATATTCTAGCCGCGATGGTCTTCCTTGAGAAGGACGCGGTGTCGATGGATCAGTATAGGGGAAGATGCGGATCCACTTCCCGGGACCAGGCGTCGATCCCGCCCACCAGGTTAGTGACCCGGGAAAAGCCGTGGTGTTCCAGGAACAGCCCCGCGTGGTGGCTGCGCACCCCGTGGTGGCAGATCACCACGATCTCCTGCTGCGGGTCCGCCCCGGTCAGCCAGGCGGGGATGCGGGACAGGGGCACCAGGGTGGAGCCCTGGATGTGGGCGATGTCGTATTCCCAGGGCTCGCGCACGTCCAGCAGCAGGGGCGCGGGCCGCCCGCTGTCTTCGAGCCAGGCCTGCAGACCCCGGGGCGTGAGCTGCTGCATGGTCGCCGCAGGCCGTCCTCAGAAGACGAAACGGGGTTTGGGCTCGGTGCCTACCAGGGGCTTGAGGCAGGTCTCGAACAGCATCTCCCGGGAGAACTCATTCTCGCCCAGGCGGGTGATGAGCATGGCCTCCATTACCGGGGCCTGACCCACCACCACAAACAGACGCCCGCCCACGTTGAGCTGGCGCTCGAAGCAGTCCCGGTACTCGGGCAGGGAGGCGGTCACGGCGATCACGTCGTAACGCTCCCGCTGCACGGTCCAGCCATGGGCGGCGTCTCCCTGGCGCAGGGCGGCATTGGTGATGCCCTGCTGTTCCAGGCGCTTCATGGCGGCGTACTTGAAGTCGTCGTGGATGTCCACGCTGTCCACCTGGGCGCCCAGTTTGGCCAGGCAGCAGGTGACGTAGCCTGAGCCGGTGCCGATCTCCAGACACACGTCCGTGGGCTGCACGTTCAGGGCCTGCAGCATGCGGGCCTCCACCTTAGGGGCCATCATGGACTCGCCGTGGCCGAGGGGGATCTCGATGTCCGCATAGGCCAGACCCTGGTGCTGCTCGGGTACGAACAGTTCCCGGGGGGTCTGCTCGATCACGTCGAGCACCCTCTGATCCAGCACATCCCAGGGGCGGATCTGCTGCTCGACCATGTTAAAGCGGGCCTGTTCGAAGTTCATGACCATGACATCCTGCTTGGGTTGAGGGGGGTGACCCGCATCTATTCGGGTTGCTAAGCGGCCAAAGGGTACGTACAAGGCCCCGGCCGGGCAAGTCCCGCTTGCCCCGATGGGGAAATCGGTGTGCTATAGGGGCAGCGCACACAGCCGGGATCTATCCGCATGTTCGAAGCCGCCGAACTGGGCCGCAAGGTCTCAAAATCCGACTACAAGGAAGCCCTGCCGGCGCTGCGTGCCGGGCTCACGGAGGCCCAGCAGCGCCTGCGCGACAGCGGGGTCTCGGTGCTGGTGATCGTGGAAGGGGTCGAGGGCGTGGGCCGGGGCGAGGTGGTCAATCGTCTCAACGGCTGGCTGGACACCCGCGGCACCGAGACCCACGCCTTCTGGGACGTCTCCAGCGAGGAGCAGTCGCACCCGCGCTACTGGCGCTACTGGCGTAGCCTGCCCGCCCGGGGAAAGATCGGCCTGTTCTTCGGCGCCTGGTATGCCGAGCCGCTGATGCGCGGCACCACCGGCGAGTGGGATAGGGCGCGGGTGGAGGCTGCCGCCACCCGCATTCGGGACCTGGAACGCATGCTGGCCCTGGAGGACACCCTGATCCTCAAGTTCTGGTTCCATCTGGACAAGGACACCCAGAAACAGCGGCTCAAGGCACGCAAGCAGGACCCGGACAGCCGCTGGTCCCGCCGGCGCAACGGCGACAAGCTGCTGGATTACAAGGCCTTTGTCGGCGTCGGCGAGACGGTCATCCAGGCCACGGACACGGCGCTCGCCCCTTGGTATCTGATCGAGGCCACCGACCCCCGCTACCGGGACCTGACCGTGGCCCGCACCCTGCTCAAGGCCATCACGGAACGGCTGGATGCCGAGGGCCCCGTGCACCGGGAGGAGATACTGTCCCACGCCCCCAGCCTGCCCGAGGCGGAGGAAGCGCGACTCACGGTGCTGGACCAGGTGGACCTGGGCCAGTCCCTGGACAAGGCTCGGTACAAGAAGCGTCTGGAGGAGGCTCAGCGGCGCCTGCGCGCACTGACCTGGAAGGCCCACGATGCCGGCCGGGCCAGTGTGCTGGTGTTCGAGGGCTGGGATGCGGCGGGCAAGGGCGGCACCATCCGGCGGCTCACCGCGGGCATCGATGCCCGGCTGCACCGGGTGATCCCCGTGGGCGCCCCCAGCGACGAGGAGTTGGCCCATCATTACCTTTGGCGCTTCTGGCGCCATGTGCCGGGGAGCGGGCGCATCACCGTGTTTGATCGTTCCTGGTACGGGCGGGTGCTGGTGGAGCGGGTGGAGGATCTGGCCCGGGCGGAGCAGTGGCGCCGGGCCTTCCACGAGATCAACGACTTCGAGCAGCAGCTCTGCGAGCACGGCATCCTGGTGCACAAGTTCTGGCTGCACATCAGCGAGGCCGAGCAGCTGGCCCGCTTCCGCGCCCGGGAGGAGACCGCCTACAAGCAGCACAAGCTCACCGACGAGGACTGGCGCAACCGGGAGAAGCGCCCCGAGTACGAGGCTGCCATCAACGAGATGGTGTTCCGTACCAGCACCGAGCAAGCCCCCTGGACCCTGGTGCCATCCGAGGACAAGCGCTTCGCCCGGGTCGCTGTCATCGAGACCGTCTGCGAGCGCCTGGAAGCGGTGCTGGATTAGTAAGGCTGCCGCAGAGGCGCGGAGGCGCAGAAAAGTCAAAGGATCGGACAGGATTTACATGATTAACAGGATTGAATCAGAAACCACAAAATCCATGTTTTAAATCTTGTTAATCATGTAAATCCTGTCGAGTCAGTTCTTCTCCGCGCCTCTGCGGCAAGCCTTTGATTTTTCATGCCACTAGCCACTTGCTACTTGCCACTATTCCAGCAAACCCGACCGGGCTGCTATAGTTTCAAATCACAGACGAGGCTAGGGGTGCCCACCGGAGCGACCGATTGGGCTGAGAAATACCCTTGGAACCTGAACCGGATCATACCGGCGGAGGGAAGCTTCGGAGCCACGCCTCCACAGCCGCTCCGTACCTCCCCCGCTCCCCACGCGAGGTACACCATGAGCGCCATCCCACAGGACTTCATCGCCAAGACCGCCCGGCTCTCCGAGGAGATCACCCGGCCGTTCCCCCGTTCCCGCAAGATCTTCGTCCAGGGCTCGACCCCGGACATCCGCGTGCCCATGCGGGAGGTGAGCCAGGCGCCCACCCAGGCCTCCATGGGGGCGGAGGAGAACCCGCCGATCACCGTCTACGACACCTCCGGCCCCTACACGGACCCGGCTGCGTCCATCGACCTGATGCAGGGCCTGCCGGCGCTGCGCGAGGCCTGGATCGAGTCGCGCCAGGATACCGAGCGCCTGGACGGGCCCAGCTCCGAGTACGGCCGCGCCCGGGCCGCCGACCCGCAGCTGGCCGCCCTGCGCTTCGAGCACATCCGCGCGCCGCGCCGGGCGCGCCCCGGCCTGAACGTCACCCAGATGCACTACGCCCGCCGGGGCATCATCACGCCCGAGATGGAGTTCGTGGCCATTCGCGAGAACTGCCGTCTGGAGGAGATGCGCGCCGACCCCCGCTACGCCAAGCTGCTGCGCCAGCATGCCGGCCAGCCCTTCGGCGCGAAGATCCCGGAGCTGATCACGCCCGAGTTCGTGCGTGACGAGGTGGCCGCGGGCCGGGCCATCATCCCCAGCAACATCAACCACCCGGAACTGGAGCCCATGATCATCGGGCGCAATTTCCGGGTGAAGATCAACACCAACATCGGCAACTCCGCGGTCACCTCCAGCATCGAGGAGGAGGTGGAGAAGCTGGTGTGGTCCTGCCGCTGGGGCGGCGACACCCTCATGGACCTGTCCACGGGCAAGAACATCCACGAGACCCGGGAATGGATCCTGCGCAACAGCCCCGTGCCCATCGGTACCGTGCCCATCTACCAGGCCCTGGAGAAGGTCAACGGCAAGCCCGAAGATCTGACCTGGGAGCTGTTCCGGGACACCCTGATCGAGCAGGCGGAGCAGGGGGTGGACTACTTCACCATCCACGCCGGCGTGCTGCTGCGCTACGTGCCGCTCACCGCCGACCGGGTCACGGGCATCGTCTCCCGGGGCGGCTCCATCATGGCCAAGTGGTGCCTGGCCCACCACCGCGAGAACTTCCTCTACACCCACTTCGAGGAGATCTGCGAGATCATGAAGGCCTACGACGTGGCCTTCAGCCTGGGCGACGGCCTGCGCCCCGGCTGTCTGGCGGATGCCAACGACGCCGCCCAGTTCGGCGAACTGGAGACCCTGGGTGAGCTGACCAAGATCGCCTGGGAGCATGACGTGCAGGTGATGATCGAGGGTCCCGGCCACGTGCCCCTGCATAGGGTCAAGGAGAACGTGGACAAGGAGCTCAGCGACTGCTTCGAGGCGCCCTTTTACACCCTCGGCCCCCTGGTCACCGACATCGCGCCGGCCTACGACCACATCACCTCCGGCATCGGTGCCGCCAACATCGGCTGGTACGGCACCGCGATGCTCTGCTACGTGACCCCCAAGGAGCACCTGGGGTTGCCCAACAAGCAGGACGTGCGCGACGGCATCATCACGTACAAGATCGCCGCCCACGCCGCCGATCTCGCCAAGGGCTTCCCCGGTGCCCAGGTGCAGGACAACGCGCTGTCCAAGGCCCGCTTCGAGTTCCGCTGGGAGGACCAGTTCAACCTGGCCCTGGACCCCGAGCGGGCCCGGGAATTCCACGACGAGACCTTGCCCAAGGAGGCCCACAAGGTGGCGCACTTCTGCTCCATGTGCGGCCCCAACTTCTGCTCCATGAAGATCACCCAGGATGTGCGTGATTATGCCGCCAAGCAGGGTCTCACCGAACAGGAGGCCTTGGAGCAGGGTATGCGTGAGAAGGCGGTGGAATTCGTGGAGAAGGGGGCGCAGATCTACCGGGAGGTGTAAGGCGGCCGGAGGCCGCCAGAAGCAAGAGGCAAGGCGGGGTTCGTGGGATTCAAACTCGTTCACGGGCTGGAGCGTACCGGTCCCCACGGAGAGATCGTGGCCATAGGCGTGCCCCGGGCGGAGCTGCCCTGCTGGGATGACATCCAGATCCTCACCGCCCAGCTCGCCACCCGCCCGCTTCCCCAGGATGCCGAGGTGGGTACTGAACTCGTCATCGGGCCGCGGGCGAAGCGCCCGCTCAAGCTCGACATCCCGCTGTTCGTCTCCGACATGAGCTTCGGCTCGCTCTCCCGGGAGGCCAAGCTGGCACTGGCCCGGGGCTCGGCCAAGACCGGCGTCGGCGGATATCTGCCGGGCCGCAAGGTGACCGAGGAGATAGCGAAGGTGCGTGGTATCGAGCCCGGGCAGGATGCCGTCTCCCCGCCCGCCTTCACGGATCTGGTCACGCCCGAGGACTTCATCAAGGCCCTGGCCCTGGGCGCCGACGGTATCGCGATAGCCAACAGCGCCATCCAGGCGGTGGGCTGCGTGGCTGCGCGCATGTGTCTCACCAACCGGTGTCCCTCGGGCATCGCCACACAGGACCCGGAACTGCGCAAGCGGCTGGATGTGGACGAAGGGACGGCACGGCTGTGGCGCGATTCCTGAAGAGTTCGTCGGCGCTGATGCAGGTCATGGCCCGAACCTGCGGCCACGATATACGGATGTGGACGGTCCAAGGCACGGTCCGGTACGCTCACGCCACCACAGCCTCCCCGCATCCCGGAACAGGGGCTGACCTGAACCCGATAACGCACCTGTGGCGACGATGACTTCGACGATACTGAATGCTCGCACGCTCCTGCTGGGCCTTGCCGCCTACTTCACCATACACGCCCTCTACCGCCCCTTTTTCTCCGACTCGTTTGAAATGGACGAGGCGGAGATCGTGCTGTTTACCCAGTGGTGGCTGTCGGGGTACACCGATCAGCCTCCCATGTTCGTCTGGTACGTGAAACTGTGGGCTGAGTTCCTTGGCATGCATCCGCTGACGATGCTGCTGGCCCGCAATTCGCTCCTTTTCCTGACTTACCTGTTCGTCTATTTCGCTGCCCGCGATCTTCTGAGAGACGAGCGCCGTGCCGTACTTGCTACGCTCAGCCTCTTTCTGATTCCGGAGATCCTTTGGGAGGCCCAGCGTGATCTGACCCATAGCCTCGCGGTGCTGGTCATGGCGGCGGCCTTTCTGGCACTGACGGCCAATGCGTTGAGGTGGGTGGAGGAAAGCCCGTCGCGGCGCGCGACTCATCTGCACTACGTTCTCGCCGGTGGCGTCATCGCCGGCGGGTTGCTGTCCAAGTACAACTTCGCCTTCTTCCTGACCGCCATCACGCTGGCGCTGCTTACCATACCCTCAGGTCGTCGACTGGTGCTCGACTGGCGCACTGTGGCGGCATTGATCCTCGCCTTTGCGCTGATGATCCCCCATTTGCTGTGGCTGGCGGAGAATCTGTCCGCAGGGACGGCGTTTCTCCGGGTTCATGACCGAGGGGACAGCTTCCGTGTCCTGGATGCGCTGCCCCACCTTTATCTCAACACCACGCTGGCATTCCTGAGCCCGCTCTGGCTGGTCCTGCTGGTTTTCTTCCACCGCGGCTGGCCGCATCTCCTGAGGCCAGCCGGCGACCACGCACGCCTGCTGGTGCGTTACATGCTGATCGCCTTGGTGATCCTGACCGTCATCGTCGTTGCGCTAAACCTGGGGAAGCCGAAGGTGCGTTGGGTGTTGCCACTGTTTTTTCTCGCACCTCTGGTCTTTTTCGCTGTAGTGCCAGACAGCGTGCTCACCGCCCGTCGCGTACGGTGGTATGCGCGCACCTGTATCGCGTTGGCGGCGATCACCGTCACCTTCACCCTGGTGCGTATCCCGCTGGCGGAGCACATCAAGCGACCGGCCAATGCTAACTGGCCCTACGCCGAACTGGCTGCACAGATCAGGCAGCAGACGGGGTTCGAGCAGGGACTGATTCTCGGGCACAACTACTTCATCAGCGGCAACCTTCATTACCAGTTCCGCCAGCCAGCCTACAGTTCAGCGGCCGCCGTCCCCCCGCAGAGTGATGACGCCGCACGTCGCCCGCTGATCATTCTGTGGGATGCTGGCCGGCGTGGAACCGCCGAACCGACCGAGCGCGTTACTGAGTGGGCGATCCGTCATCTGGGTGTCGATCCCAACGAATACGAACCCGTCTATGTAGAACACCCGTTCAAGTTTTCACCGACGCGTCATGTGGCACGTCTCGGCATGGTGGTGGTCGAGTAGGCAGCCGCTCGCACGACAAACCCTTGTTCCTTCAGCGGCCCCCCGGTCGGCCTCCTGGTGCCGTGCGGGGCTTGCCCGATGGCCGGATAGTCCCTGCCTATTCGGTATTTTTGAAAAATCAATTTCAATAATGATTCTCATTTGCCTACTCTCATCATCAAGGCAACATGTTTGATGAGGAGATGCCGCCATGATCAAGACTGCAAGCTTTGCCATCGTGCACTTCAGCGTCGCCTTCGCCGTCGTCTTCGCACTCACGGGCAGCGTGGTGATTGGCGGTCTGGTGGCCCTGGTGGAACCCCTGGTGAACACCGTGGCCTACCACTTCCACGAGAAGGTCTGGGAGCGCATCCGCGCCCGCCGCGCGGCCAGGGCGTCTGCCACCCCCCGGGGACCTGCGATCGCCGCCTGAAAATGCTGGACCGCGAAGGCCGTGAAGCAATGCTCGATGAAAAGCCTTCGCGCCCGTCGCAGTCCGGCTCTGGATTGCCCATGACTGAAACGCCAGGATCCATCCCGATGAGCATCGCGTACCGTGCCGCCGGCAAGGCCGACCTGCCCGCCATCAATGGCGTCATTGAGCGCGCCGTCATGACCTGGCGGCTCCCGGAGCGGGTCAAGCGCCTGTCCCTGCCCCTGTACCGCTACAGCGAAACGGATCTGGGGCACCTGGAGGTGTGGGTGGCGGAGGAAGATTCAGTGGTCACGGGCCTGGCCGCCTGGGAGCCAGCGGAGCGGGCAGATCTGCCCGAGGGCATGTCAGGCCTGCTGCTCCATGGCCTGTATGTGGATCCCGAGCGGCAGCGTCAAGGTATCGGTGCGCACCTGCTTGCGGTCTGCCTGGAGCGATCCCGCGAACTGGGGCTGGACGGTGTCCTGATCAAGGCCCAGGCGGACGCCGAGCCGTTCTTCCAGCGGCGGGGCCTGGAGCGCCTGCCGGTGCGCGATGAGTCCCGGGACTACGCCCTGCGTTACTGGCATCGGGCATGAGTCAAAACAGCATTGGACAGGATTAACATGATTTACAGGATTTGAGACAAGGACTCGTCTTTCATGACCCAATCCTGTAAATCATGTTAATCCTGTCGATTTACCCGGTCCCCGGTCTTGATCTGCTGGGTATGCCGGTCTTTTTCACGGACAAAACAAAAGAACCCCGCACAAGGCGGGGTTCCAGGTATCTGCTTTCGGCAGACTGATCTTAGACCGGCTTGACGTTCGCAGCGGCCAGACCCTTGGGACCGTTGGTCACCTCGAAGGAGACCTGCTGGCCCTCGGCCAGGGTGCGGAAACCACTGGCTTCGATCGCGGAGAAGTGCACGAACACATCCTTGCCGCCATCTTCGGGGGTGATGAAGCCGAAGCCCTTGCTTTCGTTAAACCACTTCACAGTGCCTTTAGACATAACTCGATAAACCTCAAATATCAGGAAACAAACGGTGATGCAGCGGATTCCTGGAGAACAACCGGCGGGAGTGACTGCGGTAACGAAACGACAGGGGACTTCCGACTCTGACTGCAAGAACAGACTGCGAGTGCCACTATACGCGGCCGTTCGGGGAATCGCCAGCGATATTTTGTCAGGGGTGAGGGATAGGTGTGAGGGGGGCTATGACGCCTCACCCTTATCTCCTCACTCCTATTACCCCGGCCATTAAATAACGAGACCATCGCGCAAGATTCGTAGGCCCGATAGAGCGCAAGCGGCATCGGGCAGCTTATGCCGGACACCGCTGCGCTTTGTCCGGCCTACGATTCACCATAGGTGACAAGGTGAGTGAATTAAAGGGCCGCCTTATTAAAGCTCCCCGGTTGTACACAGATTGCCGCGGGTGGACTGCCAAACCGTACCGCCGGCGTCCAGCCTTTCCAGGGTGCAGATCACCGGAATGCGCCGTTCCCGCATGCTGCGCCCGGAGGGGTGCAGGCGCAGGCGTTCGCCCGGTTGTAACTCGGTCACCCGTTCGTGGGCGAAGCGGACCTCCCGGCCATCCTCCAGCACCAGAAAGGCCTCCGTGACTCGCCCGTCGGCGAATTGCCAGTCGATGGGATGAATGGAGACCAGGCGGGTCTCGAAGGACGCCTGCGCAGCCGCCCCAGCGGCCCAGAGGATGATCAGCAGTGGGCTCAGGGTTCGAAACAGGTTCATCGTTGCACCTCCTCCAGTCGCCAGGCGCTGACCGCGCCCAGGAGTGACATCAGGCCCAGCAGGGCCAGAGTGGCGGCCACACCCGCCAGGTCCGCCACCACGCCGAACAGCCCGCCCACCAGCAGCAGGGCGCCCACCAGGGTGTTGCTCACCGCCACGTAGGCGGCGCGGTTGTCCTGGGTGGCCATGTCAACCAGGTAGGTCTTGCGCCCCAGGCGCACCCCCGAGTGGGCAATGCCGATGACCAGGAACAGGGCGGCGAACAGGACTTCGCTCTTCGCCCAGGCGCCTTCAACACCGGACAGGCCGAAGGTCAGCAGCCCCAGGGCGCCGGCCACTACCCCCGAGGCCACCAGCACCAGGCGGCTGGAACGGTCCGAGAGCCGTCCCCATACCGGCGCGCTCAGGCCGCCGGCCAGCCCCGTGGCGATGATCATGAGCCCGAGGCTCCCCAGGCTACCGCCGGTCTGCTGCTGGGCCAGGATCACGTAGAAGGGCATGGCCAGCGCGGTGCTCATGAGCAGGGCGCGGGTGATGACGAAGTGGCGGAACAGCGGATCGGTCTTCATCAGGCCCAGGGAGCGCAGCGCCTCGCTGACCGCATTGCCGCCGCCCTCGGTGGCGCCGGGTGCCTCCTTGACGGCGGCGAAGATGCCGCCGGCGGCAAACCACATCAGGCCCGCCGCGATCAGCAGCACGGCGAAGAAGCCGACGCTGTCGGTGCTTTCCGCGCGCAGGCTGACCCAGCCGCCCACGCCCAGGGTGACGAAACCGGCCAGGGCCGCCGCGTAGCCCATCACCGTGCCGCGCCGGGTCTTGGCGATGGTCTTGCCGAGCACGTCCTTGGAGGCCACGGAACTCACCCCCCGGGACAGGGCGAACAGGGCCAGCAGGCCGAGCAGCGCCCAGCCCGCGGCGGTGCCGCTCAGGGTGAGGGCCACCACTGCCATGCCCAGCACCGCGAGCCCCTGACCGATGCTGCCGCCCACCCAGAACCACTTGCGGATGGCCGCGCGCCGGATGTGGCTGGCCACGAACAGCTGGGGCAGCAGGGATCCGGATTCGCGCACCGGCACCAGGAATCCGGCCAGGAAGCCGGGCGCGCCCAGGGCGGCCATGAGCCAGGCCAGCACCAGCTTGGCGCTGGCCAGTTCGTCGCCGATCTTGCTGGCGGTGTTGGAAAGGATGGTGAGGAAGAAGTTGCGCGGCATCTCCCGGCAGGCGGCCTCGGGGATGTCCTTGCAGACCCGCGCGTCCTCGTCGCTGGCGATCAGGTCGAAGAGGGCGGCTGCCGGGCGCGGCAGCCTGGAGGCGGGTTCTGACACCTCAGTGCCCGCCACGCAGGGAGCGCAGCGGGTCGGCGGGATCCACGTTGTCCTTGAAGGGACGGCGGCGGTCGATGTGGGTCAGCTGGTAGACCATGCCCACCCAGTTGTTGATCACCGCTTCGGCGCTGTCGTGCCAGGTGTTGTCCAGGTGTGAGGTGATCAGGGCCTCGGGCAGATCCGGCACCGGGGCGCGCCGGGCCAGCGCTGCCTCCACGCGCTCCCGATGTTCCTCCAGGATGGCCTGGGAGCGGGGCGAGAAGTAGTTCTCCGGCAACGGCGGATAGGTGTCGATGGCGCCGGCGGCGAAGCGCTTCACCTCGCGCTTGTACTCCTTGAGCAGGGAGATGATGTCGTACTCCGGGTGACCCTGGAAGAACACGATGCGAAAGCCGTCCTCGCTCACCGCCAGGTGCGGACCGGCCTGGTCGCTTTCCACCAGCACCTTGAGGCCCTCGGCCTCGAACTGGGCGCGGTTGATCTCGTTGAAGCGGGAGTGGGGCACGTCGAAACGGGTGTTCACGCCGGCCACCAGCGGGTGGCTGCGATCCAGCACGCGATGGTCGTACACCCCCCAGCGCTTGAAGCCCAGGGGCTGGCGGCGCTGGCCGTGGCGGAACTGCATCACCGCGTGGGTGGCCAGGCAGGAGCACAGGGTGGAGGTGACATTCTCCGCGGCCCAGTCGATCACCTCGATGAGCGGTTCCCAGAAAGGCTCCATGGACAGGTCCGGCTGGGTGACGTTGGCGCCGGTGATGATCAGGGCATCCAGGCCCTCGCGCTTGATCTGCTCGAAGCTCTCGTAGAAGCGTTCCACGTGGGCGCGCCCCTCCGCGCCCCGGGGCAGGGCGTCCAGGGTGAAGGGGTGCATGTAGAACTGGGCGATCTGGTTGCTCTGTCCCACCAGGCGGAAGAACTGGCGCTCGGTGGCGGCGATGGCCGCGTCGGGCATCATGTTGAGCAGCCCGATGTGCAGCTCGCGGATCTCCTGCTGCAGGGCGATGTTGCCGGACAGCACGGTCTCCCCTTCCTCGGCGAGGCGGGTGAAGGTAGGCAGGTCGGTGTGGGCGACGAGGGGCACTTTTGAAGTGGGAAGTGTGAATTGGGAAGTGGGAATGGGGTTGATTCTAATCCTTTCGTTGCGACTACCCAATTCCCGCGTCGTCCCTATCCTTCCGGGACATATAAGGGCGGGCAATGTCCGCCTGCCCGTATTTGGGTCTTGGTGATGGCGGCCGCGGGCCGCCCTATGGGGTTACTTCCCACTTCCCAATTCCCAATTCGTACTTATCTCTCCAAGGCCGTTTCGATCAGCGCCAGGAAGTCCTGTTCCGATTTCACCCGCCCGAGTTCTTCCGTGGTGATGGTGTAGCCGTAGTCCCGGGCGATGGCCTCGTAGCGGGGGATGCGGGAGCGGAACAGGCGCGGGAACATCCAGCGCACGAAGTCGTCCGGGTCGATCTGGGCCACGTACTCGATGGCGTGGGCCTGCTTGTACTCGCGTAGCTGCTCGTCCAGGAAGGCCTCCCGGTAGTAGAGGGGCTTGGGCGCGGATTCGGCGCGGCGGATGAGCTCTTCCTCGTCCTGGCGGGTGGCCTGGATGTAGATGAGCAGGGTGTGCTCGGCCAGCAGTTCCAGGGTCTCGGGATCGTCCAGCTCGCACACGCTGCCGCCGGCGTCGTTCACGAAATGTTCGTAGCCGTAGATGCTGCGCGCCTTCCCGATGAACTCGGGCACGTCGCGCATGGCCGCAATCTCCGCGGCGTGGTGCAGGGCCTGGCGGCGCTTGAACTCGGTGAGCGGCAGGCCGCCCCGCTCCGGGTCGCCCAGCTTGCCCAGGAAGCTCGACACCGGCTGCAGGTTGTCCACGGTGATGTTGTTCAGGATGTAGATGGAGTCCGAGCGCAGCAGCTCGCGCAGGAAGGGCACCTGCATGGCCTGGTGCTTGATGTTGTCCAGGATCGGCTCGTCCAGGTAGCGGGTGCCGATGCGGTAGTCACCGGAGTAATGGAACCAGTGGCGCTGGCGCAGGATGTGCGCCAGGCGTGTCTTGCCCACGCCGGACATGCCCAGCAGGGTGATGCTCTTGTGCGGCCAGTCGCGGAATTCCTGGCGGGTGAGTCTCACGGAAGGCTCCGGGGAATAGTCTGTTGGCGAGGAGGGGTATTGTAGCGGGATTCAAAATTCAAAATTCAACATTCAAAGGTAGTCGGGTCCAGCCGCATGAACGATCCCCTTTGAATTTTGAATTTTGAATTTTGAATCGTCATTCCCCCAGGCTTCTGACCAGGATGTCCTCGTAGTTGCGGATGCGTCGCACGTATTCCACCGGCTCGTTGCCCCGGGCGTAGCCGAAGCGCAGGTTGCGGTGGTACTGGGGCTGGGCGAGCAGGGGCAGCACCTCGCGGAATTCCACCCAGCGGTCCGGGTCGCGGCCCAGGTCCCGGGCCAGGCCCCGGGCGTCGAAGATATGGCCCATGCCGATGTTGTAGGCGGCCAGGGCGATCCAGGTGCGGTCCGGTTCCTGGATGGACTCCGGCAGGCGGCGGCGCAGGTCGGCCAGGTAGCGGGCACCGCCGTGGATGCTCTGTACCGGGTCCAGGCGGTTGTCGACGCCCAGTTCCGAGGCGGTGCGCAGGGTGAGCATCATCATGCCGCGTACCCCGGTGGGGCTGCGCGCCGAGGGGTTCCAGTGGGATTCCTGGTAGGCCTGGGCGGCCAGCAGGGTCCAGCTCAGTTCGTGGGCCTCGGCGGCGGCCTCGAAATGGGGGCGGTAGCGGGGCAGCAGGCTGCGGATGCGCCGCTGGTAGCGGGCCAGGTCCACGTAGTCGAAGATCTCCACGTGACCGTAGTAGCGGCCATTGAGCACCGTCAGCAGGCCTTCGTCCTCCATGCCCACGAACCAGCGCTCGATGGCCCGGGCGAGCCCCCGTGACTCGGGCGGCAGCATCCAGGCCAGCGGTTCCTCCTCGGTCAGGGGCATGATCACCAGCAGTTCCGGGTAGTAGCGACGGTTGATGGCCACGATGTTGGAATCGGCCACGGCGCAGTCCACTTCCCGGTTCCAGACCTTCTCCAGGATCTGTTCGGTGGCCAGGTCGGCGCGCTCCTCCCAGGCGAGTTCGGGGAACTGCTCGCGCAGTTCCTCCAGGCGTTCCACGTAGCTGCTGCTGGCGGTGACCATCAGGCTGACGTCGCTCAGGCCTTCCAGGTTCGCGGGCGCCGGGCCGCCGCGACGGCAGACCAGCTGCTGCTGCACCTGCATGTAGGCGGGGCCGAACAGGAACTGTTCCTGGCGGCGGCTGGTGCGGGTCAGCCCGGCGGCAGCCAGGTCGCCCTCGCCGGCGGCCAGGGCGCGCACGATCTCATCGATGCTGTCCTTGATCACGAAGCGGAGCGTGACGCCCAGCTGGGCGGCGAAGCCGCTGATCAGGTCGTACTCGAAACCGGCCGGCTCGCCGTCCCGGTCGAAGTAGTAGGTGGTGGGGGCGTTGCGGGTGAGCACCACCAGTTCGCCCCGCTGTTCGATGGCGGCCAGTTCCGGGGAGGTGTGTGGCGCACGCTCGCAGCCGCTGAGCCCCGCAACGGCGAGGACCAGGGCCAGGCATGCGCTCGGCAGGGTTGTGCTGTGTCTGGTCAAGGGTCTTCCCCGGATCTTGTTGTTCTTGTTGGTCAGCCTGACTTGCTCGGGACTCCCTGCCCGATGGCCTGATGGATGCGCAGCTATGCTTCGCCCCCAGAATATTGAGTAAGATTGTCGGAAAATCGTTCCATCATCCCCCACCAGCCGACAAGAGGCCCCATGTCGCCAGACGAGCTGTCACGGAACCTGCCGGTGCGCATGCACTGGTTCGGTCTGTGGTTTCGCCCCGTGGCCGTGGAGCGGGACTATCACCTGGAGACCGTGGGGCTGCAGCGCGTGCAGGCACGCATCGCCCTGGTGACGGGGGTGCTGCTGTATCTTCTGCACGGCTGGGTGGATGTCTGGTTTCACGGCGATCACCAGCCGTTTTTCTGGGTGGTCCGTGCCCTGGTCATGGTGGCGGGCCTCGCCGCCCTGGTCTACACCTTCCTGCCCTCCTTCACCCGCCTGTCGCAGCGGGTCCTGACCCTGGTGTCCCTTGCGCCGAGCCTGGGCATCCTGTTCATGCTGGCCTTCGTGTCCGGGACCACCTTCATGGAGTACCTGGCGGGCCTGATGCTGGTGATGATCTGGATCTTCCTGTTCATCGGCCTGTCCTTTGCGCGCGCCCTGCTGATCAACCTGCTGGTGCTCGCCCTGTTCAACGGGCTGTTCCTGGTGGGCATCCAGCCCCTGGGCGAGATCCTGGTGCGCTACAACTTCTACCTGGTCTCGACCCTGCTGATCTGCGGATTTTCCGCCTACGCCCTGGAGCGTCAGCGGCGCCAGCTCTACCTGCGCCGCCAGGAACTGGAATCGGAGCGCAACCGGCATCGCGAGCGTGCCCTGCACGACCACCTGACCAACCTGCCCAACCGCTACCAGATGGAACAGCGCCTGGAACAGGCCATGGCCCGGGCGCGCCGCCATGGCCGCCTGGGGGCCGGGCTGTTCATCGACCTGGACCGCTTCAAGCCGGTCAACGACAGCTACGGCCACGAGGCCGGCGACCGGGTGTTGCGGCAGGTGGCGCAGCGCCTGCAGGCCTGCGTGCGCGAGAGCGATACCGTGGCGCGCATGGGCGGGGACGAGTTCTTCGTGCTGCTGGAGGATCTGGAAACCAGCGAGCGCATCCACGAGGTGGCGCTGCGCATCATCGAGGCCCTGTCCCAACCGTTTCCCATCGACGAGCAGGACCCCCAGAGTCCGCTCGTCACCGTGGGGGCCAGCATCGGCATCTGCGAGTTCCCGGACATGACCGCCTCGCCGCCGGAGGTGATCGACCATGCCGACCGGGCCATGTACGAGGTCAAGCGCTCCGGGCGCAACGGCTACTGTTTCCACCGAGCCACGGGGCCGGGCGAGGTGCTCCATCCCTAGCCCGCATATCTCACCACCCTTCTACTGCGGCCGCCGATATGCGCGCTGTGACGGGGCGTGCTCCCTGCAGCCGGCTTGACGTAGTGTCGGCTACGCCTGCGCCGTCTTCCGCTCCGCGCGCCCCGTCACAGCGGCATCTCGACGCCCTCGCTACGAACGGTGGTGAGATATGCGGGCTAGGGGACGCAGACCGCGCAGGCCCCCGTGGCGTAGAATACGGGGCCCATTCCTACCGGCCTTGCTTCCCTTATGCCCCTGCTGACCCTGCGCGACGTCACCCTGAGTTACGGCGCCGCCCCCCTGCTGGACCACGTGAATCTGAGCATCGAACCCGGCGAACGACTGTGCCTGGTGGGCCGCAACGGGGCCGGCAAGTCCACGCTCATGAAGGTGGTGCTGGGGCAGGTGCTGCCCGATGGCGGCGAGGTGGTGCGCAACGGTGAACTGCGCGTGGCCATGCTGGAGCAGGCGGTGCCCGCCGCAACCAGCGGCAGCGTGTTTGACGTGGTGGCTGATGGCCTGGGGGAGATGGGCGAGCAGGTGCGCCGCTACCACCGCGCCGTGCACGCCCTCACTGAGCGTCCCGATGACCCTGCCGCCATGGCGGAACTGGAGCGGGCCCAGCAGAAGCTCGAGGCCGGCGACGGCTGGAGCCTGGAGCAGCGGGTGGAGACGGTGGTCTCGCGCCTGGGCCTGCCCGCCAATGCGGATTTCAAGGCCCTGTCCGGCGGCCTCAAGCGCCGGGTGCTGCTGGGCCGTGCCCTGGTCACCGATCCGGACCTGCTGCTGCTGGATGAGCCCACCAACCACCTGGACATCGAATCCATCGCCTGGCTGGAGGAGTTCCTGCTGGGCTTCGGCGGCAGCCTGCTGTTCATCACCCACGACCGGGCCTTCCTGCGCCGGCTCGCCACCAGCATCATCGAACTGGACCGGGGCAAGCTCACCGACTGGCCCGGCGACTACGACACCTACCTGCGCCGCAAGGCCGAGGCCCTGGAGGCGGAGGAGCGCGCCAACGCCCTGTTCGACAAGAAGCTCGCCCAGGAGGAGGCCTGGATCCGCCAGGGCATCAAGGCACGTCGCACCCGCAACGAGGGCCGGGTGCGTGCGCTCAAGGCGCTGCGCGCGGAACGGGCCGAGCGCCGCGTTCGCCAGGGGGCGGCGCGGCTGGAGATCCAGTCCGCCGAGCGCTCCGGGCGCCTGGTCATCGAGGCCGAGAATATTTCTTTTGATTACGACGGCAGGCCCGTGATCCGGGATTTCTCCACCCTGATCCTGCGCGGCGACAAGGTGGGCATCGTCGGCCCCAACGGCGCCGGCAAGACCACCCTGCTGCGCCTGCTGCTCGGCAAGCTCGAGCCGCAGTCCGGCCACGTGCGCCTGGGCACGAACCTGGAGATCGCCTACTTCGACCAGCACCGGGCGGCCCTGGACGAGGAGGCCAGTGTGGCCGACAACGTGGGCGAGGGCCGGGACCGCCTGGACATCGACGGCGAGCCGCGCCACGTACTCTCCTACCTGCAGGACTTCCTGTTCGAGCCGGCCCGCTCACGCCAGCCGGTCAAGGCCCTGTCCGGCGGCGAGCGCAACCGCCTGCTGCTGGCAAAACTCTTCACCCGGCCCGCCAACCTGCTGGTGATGGACGAGCCCACCAACGACCTGGACGCCGAGACCCTGGAACTGCTGGAAGACCGCCTGGTGAATTTCGCCGGCACGGTGCTGGTGGTCAGCCACGACCGCGCCTTCCTGGACAACGTGGCCACCAGCATCATCGCCTTCGAGGGCGACGGCCGGGTGAACGAATACGTGGGCGGTTACGAGGACTGGTTGCGACAGCGTGCCGCATCCCGGGACGCGGCGCCGGCCGCCCCGGCCGCATCGGCGAGGCCGAAACCCCAGCCGGAGTCAGCACCGGCGGTGAAACAGAAAAAATTGAGCTACAAGGACCAGCGCGAACTGGAGGCCCTGCCGGGTCGCATCGAGGCCCTGGAGACGGAGCAGGCGACGCTGACCGAGACCCTGGGTGATCCGACCTTCTACCAGCAGGGCCCGGAGAAGATCGCCGAAGTGCAGGCGCGGCTCGCGGCGATCGAGACGGAACTGGCCCAGTGCTACGCGCGCTGGGAGGCGCTGGAGGGGTAAGGGGTTATGGGGTCCGCAAATGAACGCGAATCAACGCGAATGCGAAATCAAAAGCCGAACCGCGAAGGACGCAAAGGTCTCGCAAGGGACGCAGAGGAAATTCATCCTGAAAAAGCCTCGCGACCTTCGTGCATCCCTTCGCGTCCTTCGCGGTTCGCTTTAATCCGCCCTTCATTTGCGTTGATTCGCGTTCATTCGCGGACCCCGGGCTTTTTACGCCGCCCCGCTTGATCTTCCACCGGATCGGCGGGATCGATCAGCGCTGGCCGGCCCCAGCGCATGCGCAGCCAGTTGAGCGCCGGGATCACCGGCCCCAGGCGAACCAGGCGGCGCTCAAGCCGGTACTTGCCGGGGAAGTTGAGCAGCATCAGTCCCACCAGCAGGGTGAGCAGCCCCTGGCCCGGCGTGAACAGCATGACCACGCCCAGGGCTACCAGCACCAGTCCCGAAAGGTTCTTGAACAGCACCATGGACCAGCCGATCAGCGGGTGGGTGCCGTGGCGGTAGAGGGGGTCGCGGCGGCTGTGGGTGAAATAGTCCGGCGGCAGGCGCAGCACCATGATGCCTGCCACCGCCAGGGGCAGCACGATGCCGGCCAGGATGAGTCCCAGTGCCAGGGTCAGCGTGGAGAAGTTGGTGAGTATCCAGTCCATCATCAACTCATTGGACAGAATTCACCGACCCGGTTCTGGTAACCTCGTCCGGGTCGGGCGATTAATCCGGGTGTTCGAGCCCCGCGAGTCCCGCGAGCACCGCATCAAATGGATCGCGGTTTCTTCACGCCGCTTTTATTTCTCACCGGGCGTGATATTTATTTTTCCCGCACTGCGAGTCCGGTCGTCTGATCCGCCCGGATGAGCCTCTCGCCGCAGAGTTTGCAGCGATAGTCCCGTTTGCCCCTGTGCACCTGCTGGTGTTGCCTGGGGCCCAGCGCATGGCTTCGGCAGGCGCACCGGTAGAGGTGGTGATTGAGGATTCGCGCGAGCAGCTCCGGGGAGGTCTCGTGGGTCACGCGGGGCTCGAAACCCAGGTGCTTCATCACGGCGCGCCATTCCGGACCGTGGGGTCTCTTGCCGCGGCCATGGCAGCGATAGACCACCGAATGAGCCACTTCATGGGCGACGGTGTCGGGCATGTGCTGAGCGGGGTCTGCGGCGAACAGGCGCTCGTTGAAGTGCAGGCTTTCCTGTCCCTGGCGCAGACGCCATTGCCCGGCCGCCCTGCCGCGCAATCTGAAACTCACGGGAACGGCGTGCGCGCTGCAGCCGAATCGACGTGCGGCAATTTCATAGAACTCAGTCACCCGTTGCACGATCTCATCGCGATCCCCGGGCGAGAGGCGCGGTGGCGTATTTGCATCTGCGGAGATCTGTTCATTGTTTGCCGCCATGCTGTTCATGATGAGGATTCTATGTTTATTCATAAAGCGTGATCTTGGTCGTGTAGTGGTAATCCATGATTGGGAATTCGGATTCTCGATTGATGTATCACGCGATATTGTTATAAACTCCCGGCGTCGTTTTATTTTATATTCTACTTTTCATTGAGGTTTTTATACATGGCGAAGCGCAAGCCCCTGGAGGAGCTCTCCTCCGAAGAACTCTATCAGATTGCCCGTGAACGCGAGGAACAGGAGCGGATGCAGGAGGAGGAGTCCCGGCGCGCACAGGTGCAGGCCCTGCGCGAGGAGCGGCGTGCCCTGGTGGCCCGTCATCGCTCCGAGCTCGCGGCCCTGGATCGTCAGATCCGTGCCCTGGGTGGACGTGCCGCTGGCGGCCGGGGCGGGCGCAGCGGTGGCAACCTGAGCCAGGTGGTCCTGAACGCCGTGGCCGAGGCCGGGCAGATCAGCACCTCCGATCTGCGTGCCCAGCTGGAGGCCGCCGGCGCCAATGTGAAGAACCTCAGCCAGACCCTGGCCTACCTCAAGCGCACCGGTCGTCTCAAGACCAAGGGGCGCGGCGTCTACGCCGTCGCCTGAGTCTCGAGTTCAGGACTGATCCAGGGCGGCCCGGATCTGCCGGGCCGCCGCTGGCGACAGCAGCACCGCATTGACCGTCCCGGCGTAGAGTCTTCCCGCAGACTTCAGTGTCAGGATCTGTTCCTGATCCTCCCCGGCCTTCAGCACCCTGAAATCCCTCTCCTCCTGCCAGCCGGCGCTCAGGCGCTTGAAGGCGCGAAAGGCGCTGCCCTTGTCCCGGGCGCAGGCCTGATCCAGTTCCCTGAAGGTGATCCAGTCGCGATCGCTGCCGCTCATGGCTGCGGTTGTTTCTCGAGACGCACGGCGAGCACGTCGCAGGGCGCGTGGTTGAGCACGGCCCGGGTGGTCGAGCCCAGCAGCCGCTCCAAGCCGCGCCGGGCGTGGGCACCCATGACGATCAGGTCGACTCCCCGTTCCTCCGCCAGGCGCGGGATCTCCAGGTGCGCCATCCCGGCGAGCACCTCCCTGGGGGTCTCTCCCAGGCCGGCCTCGTTCATAAGGCCGTCCAGCCGCTCCCGGGCTCCCTTGAGCAGGGCCGGCAGGTCCAGTTCGATCCCGGGCAATCCGCCCAGGCCGTAGTCCAGGTCCATGGGCGCGTGGTGTTCCACCACGTGTATCGCCTCCAGGCGGGCGCCGCAGGCCTGGGCCAGCATCGCGGCGCGGGAGAGGGTCTGTCCACTGTTGGGATCAAGGTCCAGGCAGACCAGGATGCGCTGATAGGCGGCCATGGGCGGGCTCCGGTGGGGGTGCCATGACAAGTGTAATCCGTGTCCGGGGTCGCGGGGCCGCTGGTCGATCCCGGCTCGATTATCCTGCTTGTGGATCCGGAGTTTTTATCCTATTCTCATGTCGTTACGAAAAACTCCTCTCTGGCGTGTGAGTTTTTTCTTATAACTATAATGAATAAAAATAGATATATGTTGGGGGATGGGGGCGAATCCAGTGGGGTGGGGGAGCGCCGCAGGCGTGACCGGCGCTGTCTGGATCTGGAACCCAGTTTCCCCTGCGTGGACTTCGAGGGCCGCCTGGTCCTGGAGGACCGACGCCGCACCCCGGACCGCCGTCTGAGCATCCAGGTGGAGTGGTTGCCCGCCGAGTGAACCTGCCGGTTCGCTGATCCCCCGTCCATCGGCCGTCCGGCCGCTCCCGTCGTCTGTCACGGGATAGAGGCAGAACTCCGTCACATTTGTGCATAAGCTCAGGCTCAGGACAGTGATTTTCCGGGCCGCCCCGATGCACGCACGACACCTTCCTCAGGGAAATACCACCACCGACGACGCCTCTCTGCTGGAGCAGGCGAGCGGACGCCGTACCCTGCTGGTGGTGGACGATCAGGAGGTCAACCGTCTCATCCTGGCCCGTCACCTGGAGTTGCTCGGACATCGGGTGCTGCAGGCGGACAGTGGCCCACAGGCTCTGCAGATCCTTAGGGAGCAGGCGGTGGACGGGGTGGTGCTGGACGTGGTGATGCGCGGCATGGACGGCTACGAGGTCTGCCGGCGCATCAAGGCCGATCCGGTGACCTGGTTCATTCCCGTGGTGATGGTCACGGTGCTCAACAACCAGTCGGACCGGGTGCGCGCCATGGAGGCAGGCGCCGACGAATTCCTGTCCAAGCCGGTCTACCCGGAAGAACTCAGTGCCCGCATCCGTTCCCTGATGCGCTGGCGCGATGCGCGCGAGGCCCTGGAGCAGGCCCGCCGCGAGCAGATGCGCGGGCTGTTCAGCCGTTTCCTGTGTCCCGAACTGGTGGATGACCTGCTGGCCGCCCCGGAAGACGAGGCTCGCAGCCTGCTCAAGCGCAGTGAGCGGCGCGACGCGGCGGTCATGTTCGCCGACCTGCGCGGTTTCACCAGGCTCTCCGAGCGCCTCTCCGCCGAGCAGGTGGTGACCCTGCTCAACAGTTTCTTCTCCGTGATGACCCGGGTGACCCATGCCCACCGGGGCACCGTGTTCGGCATGGGGGGCGACAGCCTGCTGGTGGGTTTCGGTGTGCCGCTGCCCCAGGAGGATGCCGGTGTGCGCGCCTTCGACTGTGCCCGGGAGATGCAGAGGGCCTTCCGGGGGCTGAGCCGCAGCTGGCGCGAAGACTGGGGTGTGGACGCGGGGCTCGGCATCGGCATCAACCGTGGCGAGGTGGTCTGCGGCAACGTGGGTGCCGAGTCCTACCTGAGCTACACGGTGGTGGGCGATGCGGTGAACGTGGCCGCGCGCCTGCAGGCCCAGGCCAGGGCGGGCGAGGTGCTGCTCTCCGGCAGCCTGCACGAGACCCTGGACAAGGAACGTGCGCGCGCCTGCGAGTGCCTGCCCAATCCGCTGTTCCTCAAGGGGCGCAGCCGTCCCCTGCCGGTGCTGCGCTGGCAGGTGGATCGCTAGCTGGCGCCGGAACCATCCTCCGGCAGATGCATAGCAAGGCAGACAGCGGCTAAAAAGCGCAGCCTGCAGGCGAGTGCATGCATCATTTGAGCTGTTTTCCAGCGCAAGCGCCGTCACGCTAACGCATAGGGCGGGCCGTGCCCGCCGTCAGCCGCAGGCTCGTGGTCAGCAGGCGGCCACGGGCCGCCCTATGGCGACTCACGGTTCCGTGAGTGGCGCATTTTGTCCTTCTGGCGCCTTCGGCGCTTCCTCGCTAGACTGAGCCCCGCGCGCGTCGGGTGAGCCTAGTGTCCTGAGTCAGAGATTCGCGAACCCGGCCGTGCGATGACGTTTATCTCTATCGACCGAGGTTATTTTTATGTCTACCGGTATTGTTAAGTGGTTCAACGAATCCAAAGGATTCGGTTTTATTGCCCCGGAAGAGGGCGGCGCCGATGTGTTCGTGCACTACTCTGCCATCCAGGCCGAGGGCTTCAAGACCCTGGCCGAAGGCCAGCGCGTGAGCTTCCAGGTGCAGCAGGGCCCGAAGGGTCTGCAGGCCGTGAATGTCACGCCGGCATAAGGGACTGAATCAGAACCGGACCCGTAATAAAGAACCCCGCCACTGGCGGGGTTCTTTGTTTGCGCGATCAATTGACCCGCGCGGGGCATTACGCCGGGCGGCTCAGTGGTGGTGACCACCGGGTCCGTGCACGTGGCCGTGCTCGATCTCCTCGGCAGAGGCGTCGCGCACCTCGCGCACGGTGACGTCGAAGTTGAGCGTCATGCCGGCCAGGGGGTGGTTGGCGTCGATGGTGACCGCGTCGCCGTCGATGGCGGTGATGGTGACCACGTGCATGCCTGTGCCGTCGGGGTTGCCGGCGTGGAACTGCATGCCGGTCTGCAACTCGTCGACGCCCTGGAACTGGCTGCGGTCCAGGGTGTGGGTCAGGCTGTCGTCACGCTCGCCGTAGGCCTCGGCGGGCGGAATGCTGACCTTCAGGCTGTCGCCGGTGGAACGGCCTTCCAGCGCCTTTTCCAGGCCGGGGATGATGTTGTTGGCGCCGTGGAGATAGGCGAACTGGCTGGCGTCGTCGGAGCGGTCAATCACCTGGCCCTGTTCGTCGGTGAGCACGTAGTCCAGCACGACCACCTTGTCTTTGGAAATCTGCATTGGGAGAAACCCCGGGGAGCAATGAGTTAGCTGGACAGTTTAACCCGCCGGCCCGTGGCAGGTCACGAAGGGGCGCTGATCACGAACCGTCCCGGTCGAGGGCCATGCGCTCGTCCCGGACCTGAAGGCGCAGTCGGCCCAGGTACCAGTCAAGGATCACCCGTCCGGCGATGCGCGCGCGCCAGCCCTGCAGCAGGGCGCAGCCGGGCTCTTCCCGGAACAGGGCCTCCAGGTCCTTGCGGGTGGCGATGGCGGCGGGGCTGATGTTGTTGATCCGGGCCTGGTGGCGCAGCAGGCCCATGGCCACGTCGATGAGTTCCTCGTGCTCGGGGCCGATGCCCCGGGATGGGCCCGGCCGGGTGGGCCAGGCGGAGGCGGGCAGGCTGCGGGCCTCCCGGACCAGGGCCAGCAGGGTCTCACCGTGGCGCTGCAGGGTCTTTTCCTCCAGGCCGCGCACCTTCGCCAGGCTGGCGAGGTCCGTGGGCGAGCGCTGGGACAGTTCCGTGAGCACGTCATCGGACAGGATCCAGCGCTTGGGCAGGTTCTTCTCCATGGCCTGGCGTTCCCGCCAGGCGGCCAGGGCCTGCAGGACGGCCAATTGCGCCCCCTTGAGGTATTTCTGTCCCTTGATCCGGCGCCAGGCGTTGTCCGGGTCCGGCAGGTAGCGGCTTTCCTCGGAGATGGCCGCGAAGTCCTCGCTGAGCCAGTCCAGCCGGCCCTTCTCCTCGAGATCCTTCAGGATCATGGGATAGACCCGGGCCAGGTGGCGCACGTCGTCGGCGGCGTAGCGCAGCTGGGCGGTCTCCAGCGGGCGCTGGCTCCAGTCGGTGCGGGTGTGGCCCTTGTCCAGTTCCAGGTCCAGGTAGATCTGCACCATGCGGGCGTAGCCGATCTGGTCGCCGTGGCCCAGCAGGCTCACGGCCACCTGGGTATCGAACACCGGCGTGGGCACCCGCCCGGTGGACTGGAGCAGGATCTCCATGTCCTGGTGGGCGGCGTGCACCACCTTGGTCACGGCCGGGTCGTGCAGCAGGGCCGCGAGCGGACCCAGGTCCGGCAGGGCGATGGGGTCGATACAGGCCAGGGCGTCGGGGGTGGCCACCTGTACCAGGCACAGGCGCGGGTAGTAGGTCTTTTCGCGCACGAACTCGGTGTCGAGGGCGATCCACCCGGCGCCGGCGATCTCGCCGCAGAAGGCCGCCAGGGCCTCGGCGGTGTCGATGAAGCGGATCTCGTCGGTCACCCGGCGTGATCCCGATTCAATGGTCACGGGGCCGGGCCTGCTCGAAGGCCGCCTGCTGCTCGGCGCTGGCCTCCTGCTGGTAGCGCGCCTTCCATTCCGAGTAGGGCATGCCGTAGACGATCTCCCGGGCGGCCTCGTAGTCCACGTTCTCGCCCCGCTCCTGGGCCGCGGCGCTGTACCACTTGGACAGGCAGTTGCGGCAGAAACCGGCCAGGTTCATGAGGTCGATGTTCTGCACGTCCTTGCGGCTATCCAGGTGTTCCAGCAGGCGCCTGAAGGCGGCCGCCTCGATCTCGGTGCGGGTCTTGTCGTCCATCAAAATCTCCTCGGGAATACAGTGTCAGGAACCCGGAAGCCCGGGCCATGGTCGCAGCCATTATACTCAACGGCCGTTGTCCGGCTGCCACCGAGGATGCCCCATGCCCCGCCGACGCCTGCGGACCTGGTTCGCGACGCTCCTGATCGTGCCGTGTATTTCTGTTTCCCAGGTCCAGGCCGTGCAGGAAGACCTGCGCCACGGCGACCATCCCCTGGTGGGGCAGATCTGGTCCGGCGGGGCACAGTCCGACCGCCACGAGGCCCTGGCACGCATGGCCCGGGCCGACGTGGTGCTGCTGGGCGAGTCCCACGGCAACGCGGATCACCACGCCCGGCAGCTGGAGATCCTGCAGGCGCTGCTAGCGCTGGGGCGGCGTCCTGCGCTGGCCTTCGAGATCTTCGATCTGGAGGATCAGGAGATCATCGACCGGCAGCGCCTGGCCGGTGTCGCGGATGCCGATGACCTGGCCGAGGCGGTGGGCCTGACGGGGCGCGGCTGGGTCTGGGCGGAGTACCGGCCCCTGGTGCAGTTCGCCCTGGATCAGGCGCTGCCCATCGTGGCCACCAACCTGTCCCGTCGCGGCGCCATGGCCGTGGCCATGGAGGGGCTGGAATCCCTGCCCGGGGAGGATCGCGCCAGGCTGGGTCTGGACAGGCCGTTGCCGGAGGACGCGATGCAGCGGCTTGAGCGGCGCATCGTCGATGCCCATTGCGGACACCTGCCGGCGGCGCGGGCGGGCGGCATGATCAATGCCCAGCGTGCCCGGGACGCCTACATGGCCGACCGGATCGCAGCCCAGGAGGGGCCCGTGGTGCTGATCACCGGCGCGGCCCATGCCCGGCTCGATTACGGCGTGCCCTGGTACCTGGAACAGCAGGCGCCGGACCGCCAGGTGCTGAGCCTGATGTTCGTGGAGGTGGATCCCGAGCGGCAGGCAGCCGTTGACTATCTCAACGCCGGGGGCTCGCCCCATCACCTGTTCTGGTTCACCCGGCGCAACTCGCCCGATGACCCCTGCGAGGCCTTCCGCAAGCAGCTGGAGGGGATGAGGGGGTGATTCAAATTCAAAATTCAAAATTCAAAATTCAACACTAGTGTCCGGTTAACTCTGATGCATATTCGCATAACAATATGACTTTTAGTCATATTTTTCTGAAAATTGGTGGTGTCGACTTGAGCGCGAGGTCGTGTTCAAGGGATCGTACAAGGGGTATTCCATCGAGGACCCCCTATGTACACCGGAAAGACCTTGTTCGCGCAGTTGATGGACTTTCTGCCTTGGACGACTTTCGCCCGCATCGTCACACGCTATGGCGGAGATCACCGCGTCAGGACATTTCCTTGTACCGAACACTTTCGCATCCTG